>QXCQ01000052.1 GCA_003576535.1 Nakamurella silvestris
GATGGCGGCGTTCCTGTACCGCCTGCACAACCTGTAACACCCCTGTTGTAGACACTGTCGGCCCCCGCGCACCTGGAGTGCGCGGGGGCCGACGGCGTTGGTGGTCCGAACCGCGCTTCGTCCCGACAACCGCGCTCTCTGCAACGAGCGCGGTTGTCGGTGCGGAGCGCGGTTCGGTATTCCACACGCCCGAAATCTGCGCATATCTCACCGCAGGACGAAGTGGACAGGGTTGGATGGAACACTCGTGCCTATGGAAGTGACACTGGGTCTGCTGTCGTTGGTTCTGGTTGTGGCGGTGACCACCGCACTGGCCCGCAGGTTCGGGCTGTCGGCCCCGTTGGTGCTGGTGGTGGTGGGGGTCATCGGCTCCTACCTGCCGTTCATCCCGGACATCGCCCTGAACGAGAACCTGGTCCTGGTCGGACTGCTTCCCCCGCTGCTCTACGCGGCGGCGATCCGGACCTCACTGGTCGAGTTCCGCAGCAACCGCCGGTCCATCGGCCTGCTGTCGATCGGCTTCGTCATCTTCTGCACGGTGGGCGTCGGGTTCATCACCCACGCGGTCTTCCCCGACATCCCGCTGGCCGCGGCCTTCGCCCTCGGAGCCGTGGTGGCTCCGCCGGACGCGGTGGCGGCCACCGCCATCGCCCGCAAGGTCGGCATGCCCCGGCGGATCGTCGTCATCCTCGAGGGCGAATCCCTGGTCAACGACGCGACCGCGCTGGTGTGCCTGCGCACGGCCATCGCTGCCACGGCCGGATCGGTGACCCTGCTGGGGGTCGCCGGGGACTTCCTGCTCAAGGCCGGTGGCGGGGTCGTGGTCGGCCTGGTGGTTGCCCTGATCCTGGGCAAGATCCGCAAACACATCCAGGACATCACCCTGGACACCACCCTCTCCTTCGGCGCCCCCTTCGCCGCCTACCTCGGGGCGGAGGAGCTGCACTCCTCCGGGGTGCTGGCCGTGGTCGTCTGCGGTCTGTTCCTCGGCCACAACTCATCCCTCCTGCAATCGGCGGGATCGCGGATCAGCGAGCGGAACAACTGGTCGACGGTGCAGTTCCTGCTGGAGAACTCGGTGTTCCTGCTGATCGGTCTGCAGGTCCGGGGGATCGTCAACGCCGCCCTCACCGACGACCTCGGTGCGTCCAAGATCTGGTGGGGCTGCGCGATCATCCTGCTGGCGGTGCTGGTGCTCCGGCCGATCTGGGTGTTCCCGGCGGTCTACCTGCCGCGATTGTTCTCCCGGAAGATCCGCGAGGCCGACCCCGCACCGCCCTGGCAGTTCCCTACGGTGATCTCCTGGGCCGGGATGCGCGGGGTGGTCACCCTCGCCGCGGTGTTCGTCATCCCCGAGTCCGTGCCGCACCGGGAGGTGCTGGTCCTGGCGGCGCTGGTGGTGGTGTTCGGCACGCTGGTGCTGCAGGGCCTGACGTTGCCCCGGCTGGTCAAGGCCCTGGGCCTGCGCGGACCCGACGCGCGGGAGGACGCACTGCAGCATGCCGCCGTGCTGCACGACGCCGCCGAGGCCGGCCTGGCCGAACTCCACCGGATCAAAACCCCGGACGACCCGCCGGCCGTGCTCAAGGCCCTGAAACTGCGCACCCGGGCGCGGACGGACTCCGCCTGGGAACAGCTGGGTCGGACGGGCGAGGGGGAGACCCCGAGCGAGAAGTACCGGCGGCTACGGCTGGCCATGTTGATGGCCGAGCGGGCCAGGGTGCTGGAACTGCGCGACACCGGCAAGGTGCCGGACGAGGTGCTCCGCGGGGTGCTGGAAACCCTGGACGTCGAGGAGTCCCAGCTCGACCCGCTGGTGGAACGGGACAAGACGGCCGCCCGGGACGAGTTGACCGCCCCGGAGGAGCTCAGCGGGGCCTGCGACCACCTGCGGCACACCGGCAGCTCCGTCGCCCCGACCACCGCCGGTTTCTGTCACGAGTGCGTGCGGGAGAAGACCGAACCCGTCCACCTGAGGATGTGCCTGACCTGCGGTAACGTCGCCTGCTGTGATTCCAGTGTCGGCAAGCACGCCGACCGGCACTTCCGGGAGACCGGCCACCCGGTGATGCGCAGCGTCGAGCCGGGCGAGGCCTGGCGCTGGTGCTACGTGGACGAACTGCTGGGGTGAGCGTGGATGTCGGCATCCACCTCGCCGTCGGACCGGTCGGCGCGCACCACCAGGAGCTCGACCCGGCCCAGGCTCGCCACCGCGCAGCGGTGGGAGCTGCCGGCGGGGCTGTGGACCGACTCCCCGGGCCCCACGTCGACCGTGCGCCCGTCGGCGTACTGCAGCAGCAGTCGGCCGGCCAGCACGTAGACGAAGGACTCCCCGTGGTGCTCGTGCCACTCCAGCACGTCCGGGTCGTCCGGTTCGTGGTCGAAACAGTACTTGCTCGTCCGCAGCCGGGTGCCGTCGTCGGTGATCGCGGGTACGACGGAACGGCCGGCTGACCGGCCGCCCGGCTCGCCGACGATCCGGCGGGTGGCAGCACGCCCCTTGCTGCTCTCCGGCAGCAGGAAATTCGGCCGGGTGTCGAGTGCGTCGGCGACCCGGTACAGGGTCTCCAGACTGATCGACGACCGGCCCCGTTCCAGCAGACTGATGTACGGCCCGGAGACCCCGGCGAGTCTGGCCAGCTCGGCCATCGTCATCCCGAGGGCCATCCGGCGGAGCCTGATCGCACTGCCCACCTTGCCCCCGATGCGGCCCGCGATGTTCGATTCGGTCAGATGTCCGACTTCGTCCATGGTTTTCCCCTCCCCTCCCTGGTTCGTTCACGGTACAGTCCGCGACCGGGAAGGGGCAGTGCCGCATGGGGTGACGGCCAACCGGGTGGTGAATGCTCCTGACGCACTCAGCTCTGAAGGGGTGCCTGACGTGCTCAGCCCTGGCGGTTGGCCGGGTTGAACGAACCGGTGGTGGTCGAGTGCTCCTCGGCCCGGATCACGTGGGTGACCGCGTTGATCAGGGCCAGGTGGGTGAAGGCCTGCGGGAAGTTGCCCAGGTGCAGGCCGGTCGCCACGTCCAGCTCCTCGGCGTACAGCCCCAGGGACGAGGCGTGGGAGAGCAGACGTGCGCAGAGGTGGTGTGCCCGCTCCACCTCGCCGATCTCCACCAGTGCCGAGACCAGCCAGAACGAGCAGATGGTGAAGGTCCCCTCCTCGCCGGCGAGCCCGTCGTCGGTCTCCTCCACCCGGTAGCGCAGGACCAGCCCGTCATGGGTGAGTTCGTCGGCGATGGCCAGGATGGTGGCGACGATCCGCGGATCGTCGGAGGGCAGGAACCGCAGCAACGGTGCCAGCAGCAGCGAGGCATCGAGGGCGTCGGACCCGTACCGCTGGACGAAGACACCCCGCTCGTCCACCCCGTTCGTGCAGATGTCCTCGTGGATCTCGTCGGCGATGGCCTGCCACTTGTCGGCGGTGTTGGGGGAGTCGTGCAGCCGGGCCAGTCGGGCACCCCGGTCCAGGGCCACCCAGCACATCATCTTCGAGGACGTGAAGTGCTGCGGTTCGCCGCGGACCTCCCACATGCCCCGGTCCGGGTAGCGCCAGTTCGCGGCGGCGGCCTCGACCTGCACCTTGACGATGGGCCACAGTTCCTCGGGCATCTGCTCTCGGGTGCGGGCGTGCAGGTAGATCGAGTCGAGCAGGGCGCCCCAGACGTCGTGCTGCTTCTGGTCGAAGGCACCGTTGCCGATCCGGACCGGCTTGGCACCGTCGTAGCCGGCGAGGTGGTCAAGGGTCTGTTCGGTGAGCTTCCGCTCCCCGCCGACCCCGTACATGATCTGCAGGTCGTTGTTGTTGTCCCGGCAGACGTCGTGGATGAAGTAGAAGAAGTCGTTGGCCTCCCGGTCGAAGCCGAGGGTGTACAGACCCCACAGCGCGAAGGTGGAGTCGCGGATCCAGGTGTAGCGGTAGTCCCAGTTGCGCTCACCGCCCGGGGTCTCCGGGAGGGAGGTCGTGGCGGCGGCCAGCAGGGCGCCGGTGGGGGCGTAGCTCAGACCCTTCAGCGCGAGGGCGCTGGACTGCAGGTAGGAACGCCACGGGTGATCGGGAAAGGAACCCTGGGTGAGCCACTCCCGCCAGTACTCGCCGGTGCGCCACATCTGGTCGTTGGCCTCGGCGTAGTTCTGCGGGGAGGGCAGGTCCGACCAGGTCAGGGCGACGAAATGGGTGTCACCCTCCTTCATCCGGGAGCGCGCCTGGGCGGTGCCGCCCTCGATCCCCAGCCGCAGGGAGGAGGTCAACCGCAGCGTCGGCTGGCCGGGGGCGCGGGCGCTGACCTCGTTGTACCCGGCCCCGCTGTACTCCCAGTCGGGTCCGATCCGGGCGTAGTCGAAGACCGGCTCGCACTGCACACCCAGGTCGACGGACCCGTAGATGCACTTGACGGTGCGCAGCAGCACATGGGCGGCATCGAAATCGGTGGGGGAGCGGTGATGGGTCTTGGAGCGCTCGTCGATGTTGTGCCACGGGCCCATGACCAGGGCGTCCCGCACCACCAGCCAACCCGTCGGGGTCTGCCAGGTGGTCTCCAGGACGAGGGTGCCGGGCAGGTACCGGCGGGCCGCAGGAACCTTCACCCCGTACGGCGCGACCTGGAAGGACCCGCCCGACCGGTCCAACAGGGCGGTGAAAACACTGGGGGAGTCCGGGCGCGGGATGCACAGCCACTCCACCGCGCCGGACGGTGCGATCAGGCAGTTGTTCTCGCAGTCGGAGAGGAAGGCGTAGTCGGCGATGTTCGGGAACGGCTCCGTGGAGGGCATCATCGCGGCGATCTGCGCGGCCATGCCCCCGTCCTCGTCCAGGCCGTCCGGTTCGGCCCGCCCGTCCGGTGATATCGGCGGCAGCAGCCTCGGCCCGGCGGCTGACGGGCCGGGGCCGCCCACCGGCGGGTGATCGGTGGTGGCGTGCACGGGCGAGTCCGACGTCGAGGGTTCAGTCACCCGCCCATTGTGGCCCGGACCGGGCCCGGATGGGCAACCTCGGGGCCCTGTGATGTCGCGCGGTACGCGGGGATCAGCGTCCGGGTGTGAGCAGTTCGAAGAGACTCTGCGGGTTCCTGGTCTGCAGCAGCACCCGTCCAGGGCCGGTGAAGTCGAAGACGAATCCCTCGCCGCTCTTCATCGACTGGACGCTGCGGCCCTCGACGGCCCGTCGTACCCGGAAGTTGATCGACAGGTCGTAGGCCACCACGTGGCCGGTGTCGATGGTGACGGCCTCGCCCTGCTCCAGATCGATCACGTCGATGGCCCCGTAGACGCTGACCACCACCTCGCCCTGGCCGGAGGCCTTGATCCCGGCGGCGACGTTGCCGCCGAACAGGCCGGCCCGTTGCTCGAAGTTGGTGCTGATGTCGACGTGCTCGGAGTTGGCGATCCAGTTGCCGCGGGCGATGAAGAAAGGCATCTGGGGTTCGACCTCGATGTTGAAGACGTCCCCCGGCAGGGCGCCGGCCACATCCACCCAGCCCGGGTAGTTCTTGTCGGCCGTGTAGGTGGTGACGAAGAAGGACTCCCCGGCGAAGAGCTTGCGTCCCAGACCTGCCAGGACTCCGCCCTCGGCCTTCGAGGCCAGGGTGACCCCGGCGCTGTGGGCGAGCATGGCACCGGATTCGACCCGGGCCTTCTCCCCCGGGGCCAGGTGGAGCCGCGCGACGGTGAAGGACGGATTGTGGCGGGTTTCGACTCTCATGGGTGTTCACGGTAACGGCCCGCCCGGTCGCAGCGGAGGAACCCGGATGAACCGTGTGTGCCGGGTGATGAACGGGGGCACCACCCAAGGGCACCGCTCCCGTGTCCTGACGGAGGCGGTTCCCGACAGTGATCACCATCGTGGAGGAGCGACCATGGCCCAGGCCCTGAGAATCGGTATCGTCACCGGCAGCACCCGCCCCGGCCGGAACAACCGGGCGGTCAGCGAATGGGTGGCGGGGATCGCCGCCGAGCGGGATGACGCGACCTTCGAGCTCGTCGACATCGCCGACTACGACCTGCCGCTGCTGGACGAGCCCGTCCCCCCGTCGATGGGGAAGTACAGCAAGGAACACACCAGGACCTGGGCGGACACGGTCGCCTCCTACGACGGATTCGTCCTGGTCAGCGCCGAGTACAACCACGCACCGTCCGCGGCGCTGAAGAATGCGCTCGACTACCTCTACCAGGAGTGGAACGACAAGGCGGTCGGTTTCGTCAGCTACGGCAGTGTCGGCGGCATCCGCGCGGTGGAGCAACTGCGGCTGATCGTCGCCGAACTGCAGATGGCCAGCGTCCGCGCGCAGGCGGCCCTGACCCTGGCCGAGGACTTCCGTGACTACACCGAGTTCACCCCGCGTCCGGAGAAGGCCCAGGAGGTGACGACCATGCTGGATCAGCTGGTTCGCTGGGCCGGGGCCCTCGCGGCGCTGCGGTAGGGCTGGGTTAGGGCTGCGGTCGGCTGCGGCAGGGCTGCGGTGGGTGCGATTCTGGCATCCGGTGCTCGAAATTCGAGCGCCGGATGCCAAAAACGAGGACCGGCCGGGCGGACGGGATACGCTCCCCTCACGCCGCTCTCAGGTGGGCGGCGAGGCGAGGCGGAGGAGAGCTGAAACATGGGCTGGCTGCGCCGGGACCGGAACGGTCCGGAGGGTTTCTACACCGGTGACGCGCCGGTGAGCGCTCCCGGGCTGGGCAACTCCGACCCCACCGCCTACGGGCAGACTCCTTATGTCGCTGCGCCGTTCGGTGCGGAGCCGACGCCCGGGAGCGACACCACATCGGCCTACGGGAACACCGGTGCCGCCGGTCCGCCGGTGGACCCCGGTGTGGCCGCTGCGCCCACGTCGGCCGGATGGAACGCCGGACCCTGGAACCCGGGCGCTCCCGCCCCGCTGCCGCGCCGGCGCGGTCCCTGGGGCGGCCTGCTGGTGTTGTTCGTGCTGCTCGCGCTCGTCGCCGGTGGTGCCTTCTACTTCCTCGTCGGCCGATCCCAGGAGGATCAGGCCGGGGACCCGACGACCACGACCGGACCGACCAGTCCCAGCCGTCACACCACGGGAACACCGACCACGGGCAGCACGAGCGCGCCCACCACCGACCCGGGCCCGCCGGTGCCCGCCGTGACCCCGATGAAGAAGCCGGCCATGGTGAGCTTTCGTGGCAACACCTACACGGTGACGGTCCGCAGCGCCCAGTGGCAGCAGGCGGCCGCCTGGAACACGACGGCCAACAGCTCCAAGGTCGGCCATCTGGTGGTGGACCTGACCCTCACCCGCACCGACAAGGCCCAGACGGTGGGTCAGATCTCCTGGTTCGACTGGGGATTCGATCCGCCCAAGGGGAAGACCGTCGAATCCGAACTGGTCGGAGGTGCGTACGGGAACTCGTTGAAGACCCTGAACCTGGACCCGTCGCAGAAGGTGTCCGGCAGCCTGAACTTCGAGATCCGGGCCACCAAGGGTGTGCTGCAACTGTCGGACGGCGGGGTGGTCGTCGGCCAGTGGGCCGTCACCGCCGCCGAACATCCCTCGGCGAAGGGTGTTCTCGGGAAAACCGTCACCACTGCGGCGGCGCAGCTGCCGTTCTCGGTGAAGGTGTCGGATCCGGTCTGGACCCCGTCGGGATCGGAGAACCTGGGTAACGATCCCTCCCACGGCTACATCCTGGTGCTGGATGCCGCCTACCGGTCCACCCGGAAGGCCGATCCCGCTGCGGAGACGGCCGACTACGTCGACCCGACCAACTGGCGGTTCACCCCGAAGAAAGGGCGGGCGCAGCTCGGGTCCTGGGGGCAGGTCAACCGCGATCGGGTGGATCGGGTCGAGATCTGGCCCGGCGAAAGCGCCGCCGGGAAGATGCTGCTCGATGTGCCGGGCCAGCCGGGGGTGTTGTCGCTGATCGGCCGGGACGGTGTTCCCGTGATCAGCTGGTCGATTCCCGGGCCCGCCTGACCCTTCCCCTTCTCGCGCTTGCCGCGAGTGGACCTTGACACCCCTGTTTTTGGGGTGTGGCAGTCCGCTCGCGGGAGGGGGTGGCTGGGTTTGCCCCGCGCCCGCCCTTGCCCTCGCGCTTGCCGCGAGTGGACCTTGACACCCCTGTTTCTGGGGTGTGGCAGTCCACTCGCGGGAGGGGTGTGGCGGGAGGTCCGCGCTCGCGGGAGGCTCAGGAGCTGGCGGGGGCCTGTTCGGCACCGGGGTCCGCGGACTGGTCGTCCTGGGCCGGGTCCGCGGATTCACCGCCGCCGTCACCCGCTCCGTCGCTGTTGTCGGCCGCCCCATCACCGTTGTCACCCGCTCCGTCGCTGTTGTCGGCCGCCCCATCGCCGTTGTCACCCGCTCCGTCGCTGTTGTCGGCTCCGCTGTTGTCGCCCGAGCCGCCGCTGTCGGCCCCGTCCATGGTCGCGGTGCCGGTGCGGGTCAGGTTCACGACGGCCTGCGGTCCGGTGCCACCCACGGTGTAGAGATCGTAGGTCTGTTCACCGTTCTCGGCGTAGCAGCCGAGGTTGGGGAGCTCGATGGTGTCGGTGGGGCCGTAGGTTCCGAAGGACCCGACGATGCCCGGGTTGTCGATGGACAGGGCCATCCCGTCGGCGTTCGCGACGGAGTAGTACAGGGTCATGTCGTAGATGCCGTCCTCGTTCAGGGTGCAGTCCAGGACGTACTCGTCGATCCGTGGCTTCTCCACCGCCGCCTCGACGTGGTGGTCTCCGGTGAAGGTGATCGTCCTGCTGTCCTGGGTGTCCTCGTCGCCGAGAGTCGTGAGGTAGTAGGTGGATTCGCCGTACTCGGCGATGCACCCCTCGAAGGGCATCGGCACCGCGCCGGTCTGGTCGGTGTACTCGGTGTAGTAGTTGTGGTAGCCGCCCTGATCCGCGTTGCCCTCGCTGTTGAGGTTGACGCCGATCCCGGGCGCATCCGAGACCGCATACCGCAGGATCGGGTGCAGGCCGTTGACATCGTCGTCCTCGCAGGTGATCTCGGCGAAGTCGATGCTCGGGATACCGTCCGAGGCCGAGGCGACGGGGTCCCCGGACCCGTCGCCACCGTTGCCGCCCGGGTTGTCGGCCTGGCCGTCACCCTCGTTGCCTCCGTTGTTGTTTCCGCCTCCGCTGCCGTCCTGGTTCCCGCCGCCCGTGCCGTCCTGGTTGCCACCTCCTGTTCCCGGCCCGTTCCGGGTGGTGACCACGGCTCTCGACTCGCTCGGTCGGAGTTCTGCTCCGCTGGTCCTCGTCCCGGCCGCCCCGGTGCCAGCCACCCCCGTGACGGCAGCCGAACCTGCTCCGCCCTGGGAGTTGTCGCAGGCCGTGAGGGCGAAGCAGGTGACTGCGCCGATGGTCAAGGCGAGGATGGTGGTGGAACGTCTCATGATGGTCTCCGTCGGTGCGGCGGTACCGCCCGTGCGGAACCTGTTACCTCTGGAGAGGGCTGAACACCGTGATTCGGGACATGTTCGGCCGAAAAACTTTCAAAAACTATGCCTGCGGGATCAGTAGCCGGTCCCGCCGGCCGAGGAGGTGGCCATCGAACTCGGGCTGGAAGAGGCTGCAGCTGAGGAGGAACCGGCGGCGGTCTTGAGTTCGTCGCCGTTCGGCGAGATGACGAACCAGGTCCCACCGACCCCTTGGCCGTTCACATCCCCGGCAGCAGAGTCCTTAGCGAAGGTGTAGATCGGTCGGCCGTTGATGGTGATCTGCTTGCCGCCGGCGGTGTCGATGGTGCCGACCTTGCCGGTGACGCCGTCGACCACCGGTGTGGAACCGGCAGCGGTGATGGCGGGCCAGGCGAGGGCGCATTCGCCGGTGCAGGCGCTGGTGCCGGAGTTCGCGGTGTCCTTGTCGAAGTAGTAGGCCGTCATACCCTTGCCGTCGACGACGATCTCGCCCAACGAGCTGGAAGCCGTTGCTGCATCGGCCTTCCCATCCGGGGCGCTGGTGGCGGCGGTGCCTTCGGTCGCGCCGCCGGAGGAGGTCGAGGCGGTGGCGGGGGCCGAGGTGGTCGTGACGGCCGGGGTGTTCGGTGCCGATGCGGCGGGGGTGTCCTTGCTCGAACAACCGGCGAGCACGATCAGACCGATCGTCGCTGCTGCAATGGTGCGTGCCAGTGTCTGCTTCACGATGGTGTCCTTGGTGAGCGATTCCGCCCGGGCGGGCCGAGCGGGCGGTGTGGGGCCGCTGCCTGGTCACAACGAGGGCGGAGGCCCCGGCGTTCACCTGCCGGTCAAATGGCGGAGGTTCCAACGGGACGGAGAAATACGCTGGATTGCAGACATGGTGCAGTGACACCGCCTATTCGACCTCAGCCTTCAACGAGGCTCCACCGGTCAACAAGGCGGTATTCAAGGCCGAAACAGGGGAACTGCTCCTGCTGCGACTGGCAGGCACGGAGATCGACACCTTCGGCGGAACCGCCGTCACCAAGGCACAGGGCGTCCTCCTCATTGACGTACCCGTAGCCGGGACCTACACGGACAGGAGCATCATGGCCGAAGCGACGGGGCCTGCCGGGCACCTCCGGTTCAAGGTGAACCTGCGTATCAGGACCTTCTAGCCCGAACAGTTCTCGCCGGACGAGCGGTGGGGTGCCGCTCCCCGGACACCACGAAGATGGGCGCACCGGTGTGTGCACGACGACCCCCGGTTCCGCCCGATCGACGACCGAACGGCGGCGGTGACGAGTGGCGGCTTACGGCAGACACCTGGTCCCGGGATCTCGTTCCCTGTGTCACCTGGATCTCGGCTGCATTGAACGGTTCTCCCCGCTGTCTCGTTCTTCCAGGTGGAGGACCCGATGCCGGACGATCGAACCGAACTGCTGCAGGCACTGCACGACGTGCACGGGCCGGCGTTGTTCCGCTACGTCAGTCGCCTCACCCACGACGCCGATTTCGCCCAGGACGTGGTGCAGGAATCCCTGTTCCGGGCCTGGAAGCGGCCTGCCCTGCTGGAGCAGGGAGAGGAACCGGCCCGGGCCTGGTTGTTCACCGTGGCCCGGAACCTGGTGATCGACGACCGCCGCAGCGCCCGGTACGCGCGGGAGCTGACCACCGGCAGCGACCTGGAGCCGACGAGCCGGGCCGGCGGCACACGGGCGGATGAGACCGACGCCGTGCTGGACCGGTGGCTGTTGTCCGATGCACTGCTGTCCTTGTCGGCCGAGCACCGTGCGGCCGTCGTCGGTTCCTACTACCTGGGCCGATCCGCCGCCGAGATCGCCCATCAGGAACACATTCCGGAGGGAACCGTGCGCTCGAGGGTGCATTACGCCTTGCGGGCCCTGCGGCTCGCCCTGCAGGAAAGGGGAGTGACCCGATGACGTACGAGTCCGATCCGTTCGCTGACTGGGACGCGGCCTACGTGCTCGGCCTCCTCGCTCCCGCCGACCGGCGCGACTTCGAACGGCACCTGGCCGGCTGCCCTGCCTGCACCACGGCGGTGGCCGAGCTCGCGGGGATGCCCGGAATCCTCGGTGCCCTCAGCCGGGAGGAGGCCCTCGCCCTGGACCCGGAACGCCCGGAACGCCCGGAGCACCCGGAGCATCAGGAAAGCGCACGCCCTCGTCCGCCGTCGCTCCCGGTCGCCGATCCGACCTCGCCGGCCCGGCGGAACAGGGCCCGCCAACTGGTTCTGGCTGCGGCAGTGGTGTTGCTGCTGGTCGGAGCGGGCACCGTCGTCGGCCGATGGGCGATCCCGACGTCGGTCTCCGCGACCAGCGCCCCCGCCGGGATCGCGGTGTCCATGACCCCGGTCCGTCCGGGCACGATGACGGCGGACCTGCGGGTGATCACCAAGGCCTGGGGGACCCGGTTCGAGTGGACCTGCCAGTACCTGGACACCGGCTGGGCCGCCGACGGCCCGGCTCCGACGTACCAGTTGGTCGTCACCGACCTGGCGGGGACCGAGACGCCGGTGGCGACCTGGTCGGCGGCGGGCAAGGCGGCCGGCGGACTGGTCGCCTCGACGAGCGTGCCGACCGCGCAGATCCGCTCGGTGGACATCCGCACCGGGAACGATCCGAATCCGCTGGTGCTCGCCCACCTCTGACCCCTGCCGCCCCCTGCCAGCCCCCTGACCGCGCTCCGTGCCGTCGTCCGCGCGCGCTGCAGTGAGCGCGGATGTCGGGAACGAGCGCGGCAACAAGCTCGGATGTCGGGAAGGAGCGCGGCAGCGTGGGCGGTCGGCGGTGACAGTGCCCACAGCGAACCCGCCCGAACTGCGCAAACATCAACAAGGCGCACCAAAGTTGAGTCGAATGCGCTCAAGGTGGTTGACAGGTTCGCCGACCGCGGGCATCCTTGAGTCATCCAAGCTCAACTTGCTTCGGTCGATGCCACACGGAGAACCACTGGTTCCCCGTGGAGACCTCCCGGCCGGGGCGCTCTCAGTAGGAGGAACGCGTGTCGCGTGCCGTCGGTATCGATCTAGGAACCACCAACTCAGTAGTCGCCGTCCTCGAAGGTGGCGAACCCACGGTCATCGCCAACGCCGAGGGTGCCCGGACGACCCCGTCCATCGTTGCTTTCGCCAAGAACGGTGAAGTGCTCGTCGGCGAGGTGGCCAAGCGTCAGGCCGTCACCAACGTCGACCGGACCATCCGCTCCGTCAAGCGCCACATCGGTACCAACTGGACCGTGGCCATCGACGACAAGAACTACACCCCGCAGGAGATCTCGGCCCGGGTGCTCGGCAAGCTCAAGCGTGACGCCGAGGCGTACCTGGGCGAGCCGGTGACCGACGCGGTCATCACCGTCCCTGCCTACTTCAGCGACTCCGAGCGCCAGGCCACCAAGGACGCCGGTGAGATCGCCGGCCTCAACGTCTTGCGCATCGTCAACGAGCCGACCGCGGCCGCCCTCGCCTACGGCCTGGACAAGGGCCACGAGGAGCAGACCATCCTGGTCTTCGACCTCGGCGGCGGAACCTTCGACGTCTCTCTGCTGGAGATCGGCGACGGCATCGTCCAGGTCAAGGCGACCGCCGGTGACAACAAGCTCGGCGGCGACGACTGGGACGAGCGCATCGTCACCTGGCTCGTCGACAAGTTCAAGGCTGCCAACGGCATCGACCTGACCAAGGACAAGATGGCCATGCAGCGGATCCGGGAGAACGCGGAGAAGGCGAAGATCGAACTCTCCTCCTCGCAGTCCACCTCGATCAACCTGCCGTACATCACCGTGGACGCGGACAAGAACCCGCTGTTCCTCGACGAGTCGCTCTCGCGCGCGGAGTTCCAGAAGATCACCTCCGATCTGCTCGACCGCACCCGCACCCCGTTCCACCAGGTCATCAAGGACGCCGGCGTCACCGTCGGCAAGATCGACCACGTGGTCCTCGTCGGTGGCTCCACCCGGATGCCTGCCGTCACCGACCTGGTCAAGGAACTGACCGGCGGCAAGGAGCCGAACAAGGGTGTCAACCCGGACGAGGTCGTCGCTGTCGGCGCCGCACTGCAGGCCGGTGTGCTCCGCGGTGAGGTCAAGGACGTCCTGCTGCTCGACGTCACCCCGCTCTCCCTGGGTATCGAGACCAAGGGCGGCATCATGACCAAGCTGATCGAGCGCAACACCACGATCCCCTCCAAGAAGAGCGAGATCTTCACCACGGCCGAGGACAACCAGCCGTCCGTGCAGATCCAGGTCTTCCAGGGCGAGCGTGAGATCGCTGCCTACAACAAGAAGCTCGGCATGTTCGAGCTGACCGGTCTGCCGCCGGCACCGCGCAACGTCCCGCAGGTCGAGGTCACCTTCGACATCGACGCCAACGGCATCGTGCACGTCACGGCCAAGGACCTGGGCACCGGCAAGGAGCAGTCGATGACCATCACCGGCGGCTCCGCGCTGCCCAAGGAGGACATCGACCGGATGATGCGCGAGGCCGAGGCTCACGCCGAGGAGGACAAGGCGCGCAAGGACGAGGCCGAGGTCCGCAACCAGGCCGAAGCCCTGGTCTACCAGACCGAGAAGTTCGTCAAGGACAACGAGGAGAAGCTCCCCGAGGAGCCGAAGACCCGCGTCAACGATGCGATCGCCAAGACCACCGAGGCCCTCAAGGGCACCGACCTTGCCGCGATCAAGGCCGCCGTCGAGGTGCTCGCCAACGAGTCCCAGCAGCTGGGTTCTGCGCTCTACGCGCAGGAGCAGGCCACCGGGGCCGAGGGTGCCGCTGACGGTGGTGCCTCCACCAGCGCCGACGACGAGATCGTCGACGCGGAGATCGTCGATGACGAGAAAGTCGACTTCGATAAGAAATGAGCCCAATTTTCGGATCCGAGTCCCGGCGTGAGCCACAGCGAGCCGAGGGCGACAACGAAGAGGGACCCAAGGTTGTGATCAACGACAAACGACGGATCGATCCGGAGACCGGCGCTGTCCGGGAAACCCCGGCCGAGACCCCCTCGTCGACCTTCCCGGTCGACGAGGGTGGCACCGCCGGCCCGACCGGCGAAGCCGTGGTGGACGACGAACTGGCCCTGGCCAAGATGGAGATCGCCGAGCGCACCTCGGATCTCCAGCGGGTGACGGCCGAGTACGCCAACTACCGCAAGCGCGTCGACCGGGACCGCGAGGCGATGGTGACGGCCGCCAAGGCCGGCGTCGTCGCCGAGTTGGTCAGCATCATCGACGATCTCGACCGGGCCGAGGCCCACGGGGATCTGACGGGTGCGTTCAAGGCGGTCGCCGATCGGTTCACCGGCACGCTGGAGAAGCTGGGACTGGCCAAGTTCGGTGCCGAGGGTGATGCCTTCGATCCCGCCGAGCACGAGGCCGTCCAGTTCAGCACCTCCGCCGATGTCCAGGTGCCGACGGTGACCTCGGTCTTCCGCCGCGGATACCACTTCGGGGACAAGCTGCTTCGTCCCGCGGTCGTCGTGGTGACCGGCCCGGAGAACGAGACGGCCGCCGCGCCTTCGGATGTCGACGAGATCGTCGACGCCGAGATCGTCGAGGACGTCGCGTCGGGCGACGACAACAAGTAGTTTTTCGATAACAGGACGGAGGGAGGTTCCAGGTGAGTGTGCAGGATTGGCTGGAAAAGGATTTCTACGCGGTACTGGGGGTGTCGAAAACCGCCACGCCGGCCGAGATCAAAAAGGCCTACCGGCAGCTCGCCCGGGACCTCCACCCGGACAAGAACCCCGGCGACAAGGTCGCCGAGGAGAAGTTCAAGAGTGCCTCCGAGGCGTACGACGTCCTCTCCGACGACACCAAGCGCAAGGAGTACGACGAGGCCCGTGCCCTGTACGGGCCCGGCGGCGGCTTCCGTGGCGGCCGTCGGAGCGGTGGCTTCGACGGCGGTGACATCTTCGGTCGACAGGGTGGGAACACCACCAACTTCTCCGTCTCGGACATCTTCGGCGGCCTGTTCAACGGCGGCCAGCAGCAGGGTGCCCGCGCCCCCCGCGCCCAGCGTGGGGAGGACAAGGAGGCGCAGGTACGCATCTCCTTCGCCGAGGCCGTCCGCGGTGTGACGGTCTCGGTGGGGGTCGGGGAGCGGAAGACCTGCCCGACCTGCCATGGAACGGGAGCGAAACCCGGTACCAGCCCGCGTGACTGCCCGATCTGCGGCGGCACCGGGATGACCACCCGCAACCAGGGCTCCTTCGCCTTCTCCGAGCCGTGCGCGGGTTGCCGCGGCACCGGTTCGATCATCGACGAGAAATGCCCGACCTGCCACGGCGACCGCCAGGTCCTGACCAACTCCACCATCACCACCCGTATCCCGGCCGGTGTCACCGACGGACAGAAGATCCGGTTGGCGGGCAAGGGATCGGCCGGTCGCAACGGCGGTCACGCCGGTGATCTGCTCGTCACCGTGCATGTTGCCGCCCACCCGCTGTTCAAACGCGACGGTGACAACATCACCCTGCTGGTCCCGGTGAGTTTCACCGAGCTGGCTCTGGGGGCCACCATCACGGTGCCGACCCTGGATTCCGTGGTCAGTCTGCGGGTTCCGGCCGGGACCGGGTCGGGTCGCAAACTCCGGGTGAAGGGGGCGGGCGTCCATCGCAAGGACGGGCGGATCGGCGACCTGATCGTCACCGTCGACGTGGTGATCCCCAAGGATCTGAGTGCCGAGGAGATCGCTGCCCTGCAGAACTTCGACGCCCTGGACCGGCGCGACCCGCGGCCGGCGATCACGGTGGCGGTCGAGGAGGCCCGGGGAACGGCTGCGGCCGGTGCCCACGCGGCTGCCGAGACGAGTGACGGGAGCTGATCATGGCTCAACATGTTGTGCCCCGGGACGGTTCCGGAGCAGACGACCGCCCTCCGGGCGCGACCGCGCCGGGTTCTGATCGTTCCGGCCAGGAGGAGGCCCGGGGTGCCTCCTTCAACGAGTTCGCCCCGCTCTTCGTCATCTCGGTGGCGGCCAACCTGGCGGGGATGCACGCCCAGACCCTGCGTTCCTACGACCGCCAGGGCCTGGTCTCGCCGGGGCGGACGGCCAGCGGTGGTCGGCGCTACTCGCACCGGGACATCGAACTGCTCCGCGAGGTGCAGCGGCTGAGCCAGGACGAGGGTGTCAACCGCGCCGGCATCAAACGCATCATCGAGATGGATTCGCAGGTCCACGCCCTGCAGGAGAAGGTGGCCGAGTTGGCTGCCGAACTCGCCGCGGTGCGCGCCGAACTCGACTCCCATCAGGCCAGCGCCGCTACCGAGATGGCCGCGGTTGCCCGATCGGTCCATGCCTCCTACCGTCGCGATGTCGTCCCGTGGCGGGCACCGAGCTCGGCGATCGTGACCTGGCGGCCGCAGCGCTGACGGGCCCTGCGGGGGGCCGGGTCGGGTCGCCCCCTTCCGTGGGTGCACCGCCCAGCCTGACCTCTCGTGCTGCTCCGCTTGTGCGGCAGGCAACCCGTCGCCGTGCTGATCTTCCACCCTTCGGGTGAACCTGGCATTGAACCGTGCGGTCCACGTACTAGCTGCCGCTGTCCTGCCACCTCTCCCAGGTAAACGAGAGACGCCGGACTTCGCAACATGCCCTGACGGCCGCCTCTCACATCAGTGATGGGAGAACGGTTGTGAAGAAAAAGACTCGTGCCGGCCTGGTGATCCTCGCCGCAGCCCTCGCGTTGTTCGGTGGGATCAACATCGCCTCCGGGGCCGCGTCGGGAACGGCAAGCCCCGTCGGCCCTCCTGATCCGACCCCTCCGCCGGTGACCGGAGCGGTGAACGCGCCGGCCCACACCGAGGACGTGTTCGTGCCGGTCGATCCGTGCCGGATTGTCGACACCCGCGCGGGGGGAGGCATTCTCAATGCCGGATCCACCCGGAGCTTCTTCATCACGGGTACCTCCGGATTCATCGGTCAGGGTGGGAAGAGCGGTGGCTGCGGCATTCCCGCCTCGGCGAAGGCGATCACCTTCTCGATCACCTCCGGGAACACCACCGGCAACGGGCGGTTGACCGCCTACCCCTCCGGGTCGTCGGTTCCGCCGTCCACCACGCTGACCTATCACTCCGGTGCCAAGGACACGGCCTCGGGCACGGTGAAACTCGGTACCGGCGGCAAGATGTCGGTCGCCAACTTCAACTACAAGACCGATATCGCGGTGGACGTGGCCGGTTACTTCGTGCCGCCGATCGCCGGCATGGTCGCGCCGAACGCCACCCTGTACAACAACAGCGGGCGGCTGGTGTCGGCGGTTCGCAACAGCACCGGCAACTTCACCGTCACGGTCGACACCGACGTCACCTACTGCACACCGACGGTGACGGGATACAGCGGCTACGTCTACGCCAGTGCCTACGCGTTCAACACCAACAAGGTCCAGGTGTACGTGTGGTACCTCTCCGGGAGCACCCAGACCGCGTACGACGGCTACTTCTACCTCAACGTGGTCTGCTGATCCGTTTCTGACGAGACAGACTGAGGGCCGGGCGATCTCGCCCGGCCCTCAGCCTTGTCGTCGTGCCCGGGTACCCACATCTCTTGTTCCCGCGCACCGTTCAGGGGTCCGCGCACCCTGCAGGGTGCGCCGATCCCGAAACGGTGCGCGGGAACGGGGAGTCGCTCAGCGGAACCAGCGGAGCGGGGCGGTGTCCTTGGCCCGGCTCCAGGCATCGGTGAGTTCGTCGACGGCCTCGGCCGCGGTGGCCAGCTCGAAACTGTGCAACCGGCCCCAGACGAACCCGATCCGCCCGGACGCCCGCGGATCGACGGACAACTCCAGCAGCAGATCGGCGCAGCCGACGGCATTCTGGCGATCGGCGACCGCCTCCTCGACCTGTTCGACCGCGGCGGCGAACACCACGGCGTCGGCTCCGAAGGCGATGCCGGCCAGCTCGGCCCCGTGCCGGGTGTGCCGGCAGGCCTTACGTGCCCGACGCATCCGATCGGTGTCCTCGGGCTCGGCGAGGGCCTCCGTCACCCTGCGGCCCGTGCGGCGCCAGGAGGCCGCGAGCAGCGGTGGGAGGGCCCGCTCGGCGGTGAGGGACAGGTCCGCCGCCCCGCCGGAATCCAGCAGCCGATCGATCAGCACGAGCATGCCGATGGAGGCGTCGCTCGCCAACCAGTCGGCAAGGCCCCGGCGGGCGAGGTCGCGCCGGACCCCGAGCACGGCGGCGGCCTCGACAGCGGCCGGGGCGGCGAGGGCGGCGGGTTCCTCGGCGAGTCCGACCCGGATGCGTTCGGCGAGGACGTCGACCTGGTCGACCGCCGTCAGCAATCGGTCGAACCGGCGTAGGGCTCGTCGGAGGTCGTCGCGGGTGTCGCTGCCGACCAGTTCTCCGAAAACGGCCAGGGTGCTGCGCAGGCGACGGACGGCGGTGTGTGCCCGGGCGGCGGCTCCGGCGGTGTCCAGCCGCAGGTCGAGATCGGCCGCGATGACGTCCCGGCGTTGGTGTTCCAGGTGCGCACGGACGACATCGGCCGCCACGGACCGCCGGGAGTACCCGTCCAGGCCGGCCGGTCGGGACGGCTGCCGTCCGGCCGCACCCAGCGCCCGGCCCAGTTTTGAGGCGGAGCGGGAGCGGCGGGCTCCGGCCCGCAGGAGTGCGCGCGAGGTCTGGTCCAGGTCGGCCCGGGAGCCCTGGAGGATCTCCACCTCGAGTTCGCGCCAGGTGTGGTCCCGTGCGTCCCCGGCATCGCCGGTGACATCGAGGTCGGCCGCCCCGGCGCGGACGTGGTCGTCGGCGACCTCGACCAGGGGAAGCCCGGCCTCGTTGTGCAGGCGGACCACCGTCCGGTCGGTGCGCAGTCGGGCCACAGGGGACAGACCGCGGTCGCGGACCGCCCCCCGGATGAGTGTGGTCAGCGCCGCCGGGACCTGACGGTCGGAGTCGGAGGCGTCCAGGCCCAGGGTCACCTCGGTCCGGGCCCCGTGCCCGCCGGGCAGTTTCAGATGCCAACCGGCGTCACCGCCGCCGGTGCGCCGGCGCAGGGTCACCCTGGCGGCGAGCAGGTCGAGCCGATCGGTGTCGAAGTAGACCGCGTCCAGGCTGTAACGCTGGGGTTCGGCGCAGTGGCCCACCCCGGGGACGTGGTCGAGGGAGGGGAGGACGAAGTCGGCGGCGGCCTCGAGTTTGACCTCGATCTCGGCCTGTCGCTGTGGGACCGCGGCGGCGGTCGTGCCACCTGCCGGGGTCGCGGCACTGCTCCGGGGCGGGGTGCCGGCGTCGGTCATGGACCGTTGGTACAGCCCGACCGCCGGGTCTGACAAGTCGAGGTGCGGGGACCCACCGGAATTGCTTGGTATTGAGTTGAGTCACACCGACTCAACTTACTTGTCAAAACATGCTCAAGATCGTATAAATGTACTGGCAGGATCCTTCGATAGGGTCTGTGGATACCGCATCGCGTGTGTGCTTCTTCCGAGCCTCGCCACCGAGGTTCGCCCAGCGCCCTCGCCGACTGCCGGGACAGCGTAGGGACGGGACGGACATATGAACACGGACATTTTCACCACTCGCAGCCGTGAGGTCGTGGCGGCCGCGATCCAGGCGGCCGCGACCGCGGGCAATGCCACGGTCGAGCCCGCGCACCTGCTGGCGGCCCTGCTCTCCACCGAGGGGTCGACCGCCCCCGGGCTGCTGCGTGCCGTCGGCGCCGACCCCGCCGCCCTGGCCCCCCGGGTCAAGCAGGCGCTCGCGGCGTTGCCCGCCGCCAAGGGGGCGACGGTCGGACAGCCGCAGACCTCCCGCGCCGTGCTCAACGTTCTCAATTCCGCCGAGCAGATCATGGGTGCCTCGGGGGACGAGTTCATCTCCACCGAGCACCTGCTGGCGGCCCTGGCCCGCACCGGCACCGAGGTGGCCGGCATCCTGGCCTCCGTCGGGGCCACCGAGGATGCGCTCGTCGCCGCCTTCCCGGCCATCCGCGGCGGCGAACGCAAGATCACCTCGGCCGATGCCGAGAGCACCTTCCAGGCCCTGGAGAAGTTCGGTGTCGACCTGACCGAACGTGCCCGCGAGGGCCGGATCGATCCCGTCATCGGCCGGAACTCCGAGATCCGCCGGGTGGTCCAGGTCCTCTCCCGTCGTACGAAGAACAACCCCGTGCTGATCGGCGAACCGGGGGTCGGCAAGACGGCCGTGGTCGAAGGTCTGGCCCAGCGCATCGTCGCCGGTGACGTCCCGGAGTCCCTGCGCGGGACCCGGCTGATCTCCCTCGACCTGTCGGCGATGATCGCCGGTGCGAAGTACCGCGGCGAGTTCGAGGAGAGGCTCAAGGCGGTCCTGGAGGAGATCACCTCCGCAGACGGGCAGATCATCACCTTCATCGACGAGCTGCACACCGTCGTCGGAGCCGGTGCGACCGGCGAGGGCGCGATGGACGCCGGCAACATGCTCAAGCCGATGCTCGCCCGGGGCGAACTGCGGCTGGTCGGCGCGACCACCCTCAACGAGTACCGCCAGCACATCGAGAAGGACGCCGCCCTGGAGCGGCGCTTCCAGCAGGTCCTCGTCGGTGAGCCGAGTGTCGAGGACACCATCGGCATCCTGCGCGGGCTCAAGGAACGGTACGAGGCGCACCACGGCGTCCGGATCGCCGACGCCGCGGTCGTCGCCGCCGCGACCCTGTCCGACCGGTACATCACCACCCGGTTCCTGCCAGACAAGGCCATCGACCTGATCGACGAGGCCGCCTCCCGGCTGCGGATGGAGATCGACTCCAAACCCGTCGAGATCGACGAGCTGCAACGCGAGGTCGACCGGCTCAAGATGGAGGACCTCGCCCTGGCGAAGGAGTCCGACCCGGCCTCGGTGGAGCGGCTGTCCCGGTTGCGGCGCGACCTGGCCGACAAGAACGAGCAGCTGGCCGAGCTGAACGCCCGGTGGGAACGCGAGAAGTCCGGACTCAACCGGGTCGGCGAGCTGAAGAAAGAACTCGACGAACTGCGGATGGCCGTGGAACGGGCCCAGCGCGAGGGTGACCTCGCCAAGGCCTCCGAACTGCTCTACGGCCGGATCCCGACCGCGGAGAAGGAACTGGCCGAGGCCATCGCCCAGGACGACACGGCCGAGGAGGCCGGCGAGAGCATGGTCTCCGAGGAGGTCGGTCCGGACGACGTCGCCACGGTCGTCTCCGCCTGGACGGGGATCCCGGCCGGCCGCATGCTGGAGGGGGAGACCGCGAAGCTGCTGCGGATGGAGTCCGAGCTGGGCCGCCGGGTGATCGGTCAGACCCAGGCCGTCATCGCCGTGTCCGACGCCGTGCGCCGGGCCAGGGCCGGGATCTCCGACCCGGACCGGCCGACCGGCTCCTTCCTGTTCCTGGGTCCGACCGGTGTCGGCAAGACCGAGCTGGCCAAGGCCCTGGCGGACTTCCTCTTCGACGACCCGCGCGCGATGGTGCGGATCGACATGAGCGAGTACGCCGAGAAGCACGCGGTGGCCCGACTTGTCGGTGCTCCCCCCGGGTACGTCGGTTACGACCAGGGCGGTCAGCTCACCGAGGCGGTGCGCCGCAAGCCCTACTCGGTGATCCTGCTCGACGAGGTCGAGAAGGCCCACCCGGACGCCTTCGACGTGTTGCTCCAGGTACTCGACGACGGTCGGCTGACCGACGGTCAGGGGCGCACGGTGGACTTCCGCAACTGCATCCTGATCCTGACGTCGAACCTGGGTTCCCAGGCGCTGATCGATCCGATGCTCGCCGACGACCATCGCGAGGAGGCGGTGATGTCGGTGGTGCGTCAGGCCTTCAAGCCGGAGTTCCTCAACCGGCTCGACGACATCGTGTTCTTCCAGTCCTTGAGCACCGCCGAACTCGCCGGGATCGTCGACATCCAGATCGAGGCCCTGGCCCGCCGGCTCGCCGGACGCCGGTTGACCCTGAACGTCAGCCCCGCAGCCCGGGAATGGCTGGCCATCGAAGGTTTCGACCCGCTCTACGGGGCGCGGCCGCTGCGCCGGCTGGTGCAGTCGGCCATCGGGGACCAGCTGGCCAAGTCCCTGCTCGGCGGACTGATCGCCGACGGTGACGTGGTCGAGGTCGACCTGAACGACGACTCCTCCGCGCTGGTGATCAGCTCCGGGAAGGCAGCATGACGACGACCCTGGTGGGTGCCGCAGTGCCCCCGGTCCGGCATCGGACGGCGCTGGTCACCGGAGCCACGGCCGGGATCGGGGCAGCCTTCGCCCGGCACCTCGCCGCCGACGGCTACGCCCTGGTCCTGGTGGCGCGCAACGAGTCCCGGCTCGCCGGTTCGGTGACGGGCCTGTTGGCCGCCGGTGCGCCCACGGTTGAGGTGCTGGTCGCCGACCTGACCCTGCCGGACGACCGTCGGGTGGTGGCCGCCCGGCTGGCCGACCGCTCCCGGCCGGTGGACATCCTCGTCAACAACGCCGGTCTCGGCCTGGGCAAGGACTTCGCCGAGGCGACCATGGAGGAACTGCAGTACCAGCTGGACCTGAACGTCACCGCGGTGATGGAGCTGACGCACGCCGCCATCGGTCCGATGAGGGAGCGTCGGCACGGCGGGGTGATCAACGTGGCCTCCATCGCCGGACTGGTGCCCGGGCGCGGGTCGACGTACTCGGCCTCCAAGGCCTGGGTGGTGTCCTTCTCGGAGGGGCTGGCGATGAGCCTGGAGGGGACGGGGGTGCGGATCCAGGCCCTGTGCCCCGGGTTCGTGCGGACCGAGTTCCACGAGCGGGCCAACATCGACATGGAGAGCACCCCGAGCCGGCTCTACGTCGACATCGACCTGCTGGTGCGGACCTCCCTGACGGATCTGGCGCGCAACCACATCGTGTCGGTGCCGGGCCGGCTGTACTCCACGTTGGCCGTCATCGCCCGGCTCGCGCCGCGGGCACAGGTGCGATCCATCGCCGCGAAGCTCAAGTCCCAGGGCCGCACCTAGTCCTCGGCCGGTCCTTCGACGATTCGGGACCTCAGTGGCGGAAATATCGCCACTGAGGTCCCGAATCGTCATCCCGGGCGGTAGACGTCCCCGCGGTGATCGATGTGGAGAACCTCGACGATCCGTCTGGTGTCATCGATGCGGTAGATGATCCGGTAGCTGCCACGGCGCGCGGAGTGGCAGCCGGAGAACGGTCCGACCAGTGGCATGCCCAGGCCGTGCGGGTTCTCCGCGATGGCACCCTGGACGAACTCGATACAGGCGGCGGCCACAGCCTCGGGAAGCCGTTGCAGATCGCGACGGACCCGCGGGGCGGCAATGATCTCGCAGCGCTCCGGGACGTTACTCACATACTTCACGCCAGAGTGCTGGCGACGATTCGGGTTGTGGATGGTCGGATTCCGACCATCTGGAACCCGAATCGTCATCCCGGGGATGTGGAAAGCTGTGGGGGTGACGTCAACCGAACCCACCCCTGATCTCGACCTCGCCCGCAAGGCCCGCCTGGCCGCCCTCGTCGCCGAACTGGCCGTGGTCCACGGGAAGGTCACCCTCTCCTCCGGGCGCGAGGCCGACTACTACGTGGACCTGCGCCGGATCAGCCTGCACAGCGAGGCCGCCCCGCTGGTCGGCGTCCTGCTGCGCCAGCTGACGGCGGACTGGGACTTCAGCGCGGTGGGCGGTCTCACCCTCGGTGCCGACCCGGTCGCGACCTCGATGCTGCACGCCCCCGGCCGCCCGCTCAACGCCTTCGTGGTGCGCAAGGCGGCCAAGGCCCACGGGATGCAGCGGCAGATCGAGGGTCCGGACATCACCGGTGCCTCGGTCCTCGTCGTCGAGGACACCACCACCACCGGCGGTTCGCCGATGACGGCGGTGGCCGCGGCCCGGGAGGTCGGCGCGACCGTCGTCGGTGTCGCCACCATCCTCGACCGCGGGGCCGAGGCGGCCTCGGTGATCCGGGAGGCCGGACTGGCCTACCGTTCCCTGTTGAACCTGTCGGACCTGGGGCTCGACAACCAGTGACCGTCGGCCCGCAGGACGAGGTGTCGCAGGAGCTCATGCCGGACCGGTCCGCTGCCGAACCGGACCAGGAGCCGGGCCGGGGCCCGACCGAGTGGCTGGATGCCCCGGTCGGGGTCGGCCCGCACCCGCTGCCCTGGCCCACCGATCCCCGGTACGACCCCGAGCTGCTCGAACAGGGCGACCGTCGCAACGTGGTCGACCACTACCGCTACTGGCGGCGTGAGGCGATCGTGGCCGATCTGGACACCCGTCGGCACCCGTTCCACGTCGCCATCGAGAACTTCGGCCACGACCACAACATCGGCACCGTCGTCCGTACCGCGAACGCCTTCGCCGCCGAGGCCGTCCACATCATCGGGCGTAAACGGTGGAACCGGCGGGGGGCGATGGTCACCGACCGGTACCAGCACCTGCTGCACCACCCGACGGTCGAGGATCTGGTGGAGTACGCCGACCGGCACGATCTCGTCATCGTCGGTGTGGACAACGTCCCGGGTTCGGTGCCGCTGGAATCGGCCGAACTGCCCCGCCGTGCCCTGCTCCTCTTCGGCACCGAGGGCCCGGGGGTCTCCGAGGACGCGCGTACGGCAGCGGCGATGACGGTCTCGATCGCCCAGTACGGTTCGACCCGCTCGATCAACGCCGGGGTCGCCGCCGGGATCGCGATGCACGGATGGGTGCGCCAGCACGCCGATCCGGCCGGAGCATGGTGATCCACACGATCGGCCCGGTAGATTCAGTCCCTGTGCAACTAGAGACCGTCAAGACCGTCGCCATGTGGTCCATCATCGTGATCGCCGTCGTCGGCATCCTCGCGGCCATCATCATCCGCAAGATCATCGGGAAGATCATTTCCCTGGTCCTGGCCGCAGTGTTGATCTTCGTGGGCTGGCAGCAGCGTGACAAGGTCACCGAGTACGCCGATCAGGTCAAGGCCAGCGCCTGTGTGAACGGCAAGAACCCGGACAAGGGCGGGATCTCCTTCCTCGGGATCGATGTCCACCTGCCCGCCGGCCTCTGCGCCAAGGGCTGATCGGTACCGGGATGAAGGTCGACACCCTGGCAACCCTGGGCACCTGGCTGATCGTCGTCGCCGCCGCGGTGGGGGTGCTGCTGGCCGTGGTCCTCAAACGGATGGCGGCCAAGGTGCTCGGCCTGCTGTTCTTCGTCCTGATCGCGGTGACGGTGTTCGCCTTCCGGGACCACATCGTGTCCCTGGCCGAGGAGAACGTCACCGCCCTGTGTTCCGGGCGGGTGAGCTTCTTCGGGATCCATCTGCAGGGCGGCGACGCACGCTGCCCGTCCGGCTGAGCCTCGGACAGACCCGCCGACCAACCCTCCCGCCGACTGACCCCGCCTGCCGCGCTCCTTCTCGACAATCGCGCTGGTTGCAGCGCGCGCGAAAGTCGGCAAGGAGCGCGGCAAGCAGGGGTGTTACTCGCCGGCCTCGGTGGCGGTGTTGCCCGCGGCCTTGTTCCGGCGCTTGGCGATCAGGTGGATCAGTGCAGGGGCCGCGGTCGCCAGCGCGACCACCACGACGGCGCCGAGCACGATGTAGTCGAGGTTGTCGGCGATGAACTCGATCTGGCCGAGGAAGTATCCGGCCACGGTCACCACGGTGACCCAGATGAACCCGCCGATGGCCGAGTAGATCGTGTAGATCTTGGCGTCCATCTTGGAGGCACCGGCCATGACGGTGGCCACGGTCCGCACCACCGGGACGAACCGGGCCAGCACGATGGTGATCTTGCCGTACTTGGCGAAGAAGGCGCTGGACTTCTCGATGTACTCCGGCTTGAGGAGTTTGGCGTCAGGCCGGTGGAACACGGCCGGTCCGACCTTGCGCCCGATGCCGTAGCCGACCATGTTGCCGACGAAGGCCGCGATCCCGAGCAAGGCGATGAACAGCACCAGGTTGATGTCGATGGTGCCCTTGGCGACGAACAGTCCCGCGATGAACAGCAGGGTGTCGCCCGGGAGGAAGAACCCGATCAGGATTCCGCACTCGGCGAAGATGATCAGCAGGATGCCGACGACGGCCCAGGAGCCCATGTTGTTGATCAGGCTCTCCGGGGAGAGCCAGGACGGCAGGAGGGCTACGTTGTCGGAGGCTGCTTGGTAAAGGCCGTTGGCTGCAAGAGTCACGAAATCGAGCCTATCTGGTTCATCCGAAGAAACACCTGAGAACGCCTGTTCCCGTTCCCGCGCACGGTCCTGCTCCTCGCGCACGGAACATCGCGCGCGAGGAGCAACAACGCGCGCGGGAACAGGGATCCAGGCATATTCTGCGCGGATGAGATTTCGCACCAGGATCCAGCAGACCGGCAACGGGCCCACCGGCATCGAGGTCCCCGCCGAGGTGATGGCCGAACTGGGACCCGCCAAGCGCTACCCGATCACCGTCACGGTCGGCGGGCACACCTACCGCAGCTCCGTGGCCTGGTACAAAGGCGCCTACATGATCTCCCTCAGCGCCGAGAACCGGGCAGCCGCCGGGGTGAACGGGGGTGACGAGGTGGACGTCGAGATCGAGCACGACACCGCACCCCGTGAGGTGGAACAGCCGGAGGACTTCGCCGCCGCGCTGGCCGCGAATCCGGCTGCCAAGGCCTTCTACGACAGCCTGTCCTTCAGCAACCAACGACGGGTGGTCGAGCCGATCGGTCAGGCGAAAACGGCCGAGACCCGACAACGTCGGCTGGACAAGGCGATCACCAACCTCGCCGCCGGGACCGTCTGACACCTCAGGCCAGGACGAGCCCGGCGATGATCCCGGCCAGCAGTCCGACGATCGCGGCCAGCAACATGAGCTGATGCAGGCGCAGGGCGTGGGGGCTTGCCCGGCCCGCCCGCCCTGCCGGCCCGGACCCCGTCTCATCGGCAAGAACCGGGCGTTCCCCACCGGCCATCACCCGGAGGGCTTCGGCGAGGACGCGCTCCGGACCTTCCTGCGGGGGGACGGTCATCCGTGTTTCTCTTTCACCAACTGACCCAGTTTGGCCACCGCCCGGCTGGCCGTCGATTTGACGGTGCCCGCGGACAGGCCGGTGGTCTCGGCGATCTCGGCCTCGCTGAGCCCGCCGTAGTAGCGGAGCACCAGGATCTCCCGTTGGCGCGGGGCCAGATCGGCCAGGGCGGCGGCGACGGCACGGTGCTCGGCCGTCATCATCGCCATCGACTCGGCGGAGCGGGCATCGGCCGTGTGCGGGGGGACGTAGGCGCGCGCGGTACGCCGCCGCCGCAGCATGGACCGGGAGCCGTTGACGACGGCGGTGCGCAGGTAGCCGATCGCCGCCCGGGTGTCCCGCAGCCCGGACCAGTTCCGGTAGAGGCCGGTGAAGGCGTCCTGGACGACGTCCTCGGCGCTGGCGATGTCGTCGACCAGCAGGATCGCCAGCCGGACCATCGACATCCGGTGGGACCGGTAGATGTCGTCGATGGTCTGCGGGGCCGTGGGATCGGCGGCGGGCTCGGCGAACACCGGGCCGACGGGGTTCAACGAGGCCAACGCGCTCAGGGTCTGCTCGACCGAGGACTCCGACGACTCCGGGACCGACGAGGCCGGTGGGAGGTCATCGTGGTGTTCGCTCATGGTGCCCTTCGCTGGAGTACAGGTCTCCTACGATCCTGGCACACCGCGCCGTCAGGCCTGGTAGTCCTCGAACTCCCACCGTCCGAGGCGGCCGATCTTCGTGGCCAGGTCCGTCCAGGTGTCCTCGTCCAGCGCGGCCACCTCGGCCGCCAGGTACTCCTTGATCGCGACGAAGTCGATGCGCTCCACGATCAGCAGATGCCGGCCGTTGATGATGCCGCTGGCCTGGGTCTGTTCGGCCAGCCAGGCCGGGGTGCAGACCGTGAGGTCGAAGGACTCCTCGCCGTCGGAGTCGACCGGTCCGACCAGCATCTGGAAGAACAGGGAGTCCAGGGCCGGGTCGAGTTCGCCGTCCAGGTCCGCGTCGGGGCTGATGAACGAGCGGATCACAGCTTTCATGGTGGTCCTGTTCCAGGGTTGTGGTGGTGTGGTGCGGTCCGGGTCGAGGGGATCACTCCTCGATGGTCACATGCCCGTTGGACGACCAGGCACCTTTGTCCCCCGCGCGGGACTCGAAGTTCGCCTGGGTCACGCCCAGGTTCGGCTTGAAGGAGGGGGACCGGTAGTTCCTGGTGCGGTCGGCGCTCTGCCAGCCGACGCTGGTTTGGAACTGGCCCTCGCCCAGCCAGGCCTCGGCTGCCGCCTCGGTGACCTCGGCGGTGGCGCTGCCGATGCCGTAGTTGCCCGCCGTGCCGAGCGCCAGTTTCGCGGCGATGGCATCCCCGGTGAGCAGTGACGCGGCCTTTTTGGCGGCCTTCTTGTCCGCCTTCTTGGCCCCCTTGCCCTTGACGACGCCCCAGTCGTCGTCATCGCGGCGGATGACGTCGACGAGCCGGTGGGCTCCGCCCGACGGTTGTAGGGTGTGCGCGATCTCGTGGGCGAGGGTGTGGGCGCCCGCCGGGCTGTCCGGGGCGAACTGTCCCTCGCCGAAGAAGATGTCGTTGCCGGTGGTGAAGGCCTTGGCCGAGATCTGCCGGCTGATCGTCGCGGCCTCCGGGCCGGTGTGGATCCGCAGGCGGTCCAGGGAGGTGCCGAAAGCCGTCTCCATGGTGGACCGCAGGCCCGGCTCCAACGGTTTGCCGGAGCTGCGCAGGGAGTTGATCCGGGAGTTCGTCTGCCCGTCGAGGGCGCCGCCCTCCAACCCGATCTGCGGGGCGGCGGTGGGTGCGGCCAGCCGCTTGACGTCGTTGTGCCCGCAGCCGAGGCCGTGCTGGTGGCCCTCGGGTCCGGCCAACCGTCGGATCTTCGACAGGGCCGCGTCGGCGGCACGATCGGCGGCGGCCTCGAGCGGATCGTCGGCGCTGCCGACCAGGAGTCCGCCGGCCGGGACCGGGGCCGATGCCGCTTCCTGCTCGGGCGCGGCCGCCACCGCGATGTTGCTGCGCTGAAGTCTTTCCTGGTCCTCGGTCTGCTCGCCGTACGCGTGATCGGGCATGTGCACTCCTCGGCGAACCGGCCGAACAGTCGGTCGGGGGCGGCTGATAGGACCAAACGGCCATACCGGACCTCACTCTAGGCGGGAGCAGATGACCTGACCAGAGCATTCACCCTGTTGGAGGCGGTATCGGAGATCGTCGAGGGGGGTGAGGTGAAACCGGATCGGTTTCGATCAGCGATACTGGTCACAGCACCGGCGTCGTTGCTGCCCTGTGGTCGCGCGTCGTCAGGCGAGCCGGTCTGGTCCGTGCGCCCGCAGAACCCTCAGCTGTACCAGTCGATTCACCCCGGCCGCCACTGTGCAGGGCCGGACCACGCCCCTCGAGAGGACGAGTCACCATGCCAATTGCAACTCCGGAGACCTACGCGGCGATGCTGCAGCGCGCCAAGGACGGCGGCTTCGCCTACCCGGCGATCAACATCACCTCCTCGGAGACCATCAACGCGGCGATCAAGGGCTTTGCCGACGCAGGCAGCGACGGGATCATCCAGGTCTCCACCGGTGGTGGCGAGTTCGCCTCCGGAACCTCCGTCAAGGACATGGTCACCGGGGCGATCGCCCTCGCCGAGTTCGCGAACGTGGTCGCCGCCAAGTACGGCATCACCGTTGCCCTGCACACCGACCACTGCCCGAAGAGCAAGCTGGAGACCTTCGTCAAGCCGCTCATCGCGGTCTCGACCGAGCGGGTCAAGAACGGTGGCCTGCCGCTGTTCCAGTCGCACATGTGGGACGGCTCGGACGTGCCGCTGGACGAGAACCTCGTCATCGCCCAGGATCTGCTGAAGCTGACCAAGGAGGCGAACATCGTCCTGGAGATCGAGGTCGGTGTCGTCGGCGGCGAAGAGGACGGCGTCACCCACGAGATCAACGACAAGCTGTACACCACCCCCCAGGACTTCCTGGACACCCTGGCCGCCCTGGGCGCACCGGTGGACAACAACTACATCGTGGCCGCCACCTTCGGCAACGTCCACGGCGTCTACAAGCCGGGCGGGGTCTCCCTGCGCCCGTCCGTGCTCAAGGACGGACAGGCCGCCCTGGCCAAGGAGCTGGGCCTGGCCGAGGGATCCAAGCCGTTCGGCCTGGTCTTCCACGGTGGCTCCGGTTCCACCCCCGAGGAGATCGCCGAGGCGGTTTCCTACGGTGTCATCAAGATGAACATCGACACCGACACCCAGTACGCGTTCACCCGCCCGCTGGTCGGTCACTTCTTCAGCAACTACGACGGTGTGCTGAAGATCGACGGCGAGGTCGGCAACAAGAAGGCGTACGACCCGCGCGCGTACCTGAAGCTGGGCGAGGCCGGCATGGCCGCTCGTATCGGCGAGGCCTGCCAGCAGCTCGGCTCGGCCGGAACCTCCCCGACCGCGTAGTTTCTCCCTCGTGTGACGGGTGAACCCCCGCACCCCCTTTTCGTGGGGTGCGGGGGTTCACTCGTTGTGGGGGCCAGCCTTGTGGGGGTTCAGCGTTCGAGGGCGGCGGCGGAAGGATCGGCCGGCAGATCCGCGGCGGACTTCTTCGAGCTCCTGGACTTCGCGGTGGCCAGCACCGACCCGAGGATGACGAGCGGGAAGCCGATGGCCATCCCGATCGTCAGTGGCTCCGACAGGATCAGCACACCCAGCAGGATGGCCACTGCCGGGTTCACGTAGGTGATGACGGTGGCCCGGGCCGGGCCGGCTTCGGCGATCAGCGCGAACAGCAGGATGAAGGCCAGGGCGGTGCAGATCAGTCCGAGCCCCAGCACCGACAGTCCGGCGTTGAGCGGGATCGTCGCAGGCCAGGCGAAGGCGGCGAAGGGTGCGTAGATGACGGCCGCCAGCACCAGGGAGGCGGTGATCACGCCGGTCGGGGGCAGATCGGACAGCTTCCGCGAGATGATGATCGGCCCGATGGCGTATCCCAGCGCGGTCAGCAGCACCATGCCGACCGCCGTCAGGTCGTCGAGGTTGATGTCGACGCCCACCAGGACCGCGACACCGGCGAAGCCGAGGATCAACCCGAGCACCCGGCGGGTGTCGAACCGCTCGTGTCCGGTGGCCCAGAGCAGCAGTCCGCCGATCAGCGGGACGACGGCGACCAGCAGGCCGGCCGTGGAGCTGGTGAGTCGTACCTCGGCGTGGCCGAGCAGGATCCACGGGCCGGTGATCTCGACGAGGGTGTACAACAGCAGGATCGGCCAGCGGCGCAGGACCGGCATCAGGGCGCGCCGTCTGAGGGCGATGGGCAGGAGGACGAGGGTGCCGATCGCGGTGCGGGCGAAGGCGACGAACACCGGATCGAGATCGGTGACGGCAACGCGGATCAGCAGGTAGGGAATACCCCAGATCACACACAGTGACGAAAAAAGTATCCACCCTCTCTTGGTCATTCTTTTCCTTCGTCCTTACCCTCGGCCCCGTCTGATGATTGTCAGGTCAAGACGGTAACCCACCGGCGATCCTCCGGCTAAGTCCCATTCCTGCCAGATCATCACCGGATCCTGCCGAACTTCTCCGGCGAACCGCCCGAGAGTGATGTTGGGGTCCCTCGTCGGGGCCGCGGACCCGACGAGGACCGCCCCGCAGGGCCCTGAACTGCGCCGACCACAAATGACAAGTTTGTGATTCGCCCCGGCGTGTCGGCGTGTCAATACAAGCGTGCTTGTGACTAGTGGGACAAGATGGTTTTACTGGGTGTCTTGTGACAAGTGAGACTTATGTTCTACCTTGAGCGAGGCGATCTTGCGGTCGCCCGTCGCTCGAGTCCATCCCCCGCCCGGGAACCTTGCGTCGGCCAAGCGTGTTGTGAGCCGAAAAATCGGCTGGGCGGGGGCGCTTGTGAAGGCTCGATGCCTGCCAAGGGGAAGAGGCATCGACATACGGCCCGGACCGGCTTCTCGCAGGTCAGGGGTCGTTGACACTCGCGTGGCCGGAGAGGACCCCCGTCATGCGCCGTACCCTCAAAACGATGGGCATCGTCAGTGCCGTCGTTCTCTCCACGTTGGTGGGAGTGACCGGAACGGCCTCGGCCGACCCGTCCGCCAACGACTGGCTCAAGGTTCGTCAGTGCGAGTCCGGTAACCGGTACAACATCAACACCGGCAACGGTTACTACGGTGCCTACCAGTTCGACCTCTCCACCTGGAAGAGCGTCGGCGGTACCGGTTACCCGCACCAGGCCTCCGTCTCCGAGCAGGACTACCGGGCGCTCCGCCTCTACCGGATGCGTGGCTGGTCCCCGTGGATCTGCGCCGCCCTGGTCGGGGTGAAGGAGGACAAGGACGCCAAGTCCGGCGTCCTGCCCCCGACCGACGGTTCGACCACCGGTGGTGGTTCCTCCAGCGGCGGCTCGGGTGGTTCGGGTGGTTCCAGCGGCGGCTCGGGCGGTGGGTCTTCCTCCACGGCTCCGGCCTACCCCGGCAAGCAGTTCCACGAGGGTGACTACTCCGAGGCCCTCAAGAAGTGGCAGAAGCAGATGGGCAAGCTCGGTTACGGGCTCACCGGAACCGGCTACTTCGGCCCCAAGACCAAAACCGCCGTGCTCAAGCTGCAGAAGGAACGCGGTCTGAACGTGGTCGGCTTCATCGGGCCGAGCACCTGGAAGGCGGCCTGGACCAAGAAGGCCGGTTCCTCCACCGGTTCGGGCTCGGGCTCGGGTTCGGGTTCGGGTTACGCCCCTGCGACCGACAAGAGCTGTTCCGTCGGAGCGTCCAACGCCCCGGCCTACCCCGGCGGCAGCTGGAAGTTCGGCGACGTCGCCCAGAAGCTTCAGTGCTTCCAGCGGCAGATGGGCCACCGTGGGTACGGGCTGACCGGTACGGGCTATTACGGCGCGGCGACCAAGGCGGCGGTGCTGTCCCTGCAGAAGCGCAACGGGATCTCCCCGTCCGGCGTCATCGGCCCGAAGACCTGGGAAGCGGCCTGGGAGGGCTGATCCCTGCCGGTTTCGCGTTGCCTGATGCTCTGCGTTGCCTGATGTGCCGCGTTACCTGATGTCTGCGTTCTCTGTTGACCGCGCTCCTTCCCGACTTCCGCGCTCGCTGCATGCAGCGCGATTGTCGGGGCGGAGCGCGGTTTGCGTTGTACGGGTCATGCGTCCGTGACCAGGTCATATTCGAACGGGCGCAAAACAATACAAGTGAAAACGGTGTGAGAAAAGTCGCGTTGCATAACGATTAGGTAACGGGGTATCAGATCCGTAACGCCAGGACACCTGGAAGCGTTGATCACTACAGGGAAACCGAAGACGCCCGACTCGCCGGCGATGCCCGCCAGAGAGTCGGTGCCCGAAGGGCCCGGAGCATGCCGCTCCGGGCCCTTCGTTAATTTCCGGGCCCGTTCCTTCGTGTGATCCACATCCTGCGGTGGGATATGCGCAGATGTGAACGCTCTCACCTGTGCATATCCCACCACAGGATGCAGGGTCGGAGCCCGGCAGCGCGGCGCTCCCGTGGGCTCCGTCAGCCGTTGAGGATGACGAGTTTCCCGCGCACGTGCCCGGCCTCGCTCTCGCGGTGAGCCTCGGCCGCCTGGTCGAAGGTGAAGGTCCGCGCCACCGGCAGGGTGAACCTGCCATCCTCGAACAAAGCCGCCGCTTGGCCCAGGCTCTCGAAACCGCGCTCGTCCGCGCCGGTCGTCACCCGTGCCCCGAGCTTCGGGGCCGCGAAGTCGGCGATGCTGACCACGTTGGCCGGAACCCCGGTGAGCTCGATCAGGTCGGCCACCGCACCCTGGCCGGCCGTGTCCAGCGCAACGTCAACACCCTGGGGTGCGAGCGCGCGCACCCGGTCGACCAGGCCGGCGCCGTAGGTCGTGGGTACGGCACCGAGGGAGCGCAGGTACTCGTGGTTGCCCTCGCTCGCCGTGCCGATGACGGTGGCGCCCCGGGCCACGGCGAACTGCACCGCCGCCGCGCCCACCCCGCCGGCGGCCCCGTTGACGACGATCGTCTGGCCGTCCTTGACGTCGAGCAACCGGAAGACCCGCACCACGGTCTCGGTGACACCGGGGTATCCCGCGGCCTCGGCGAAGGGCAACCCGGCCGGTTTCACCGCGAAGTGGTCCAGCACCGCGAACTCGGCCGTGGCTGCCGACCCGGCCCCGAAGACCTCGTCGCCGACCGCGAATCCCTCGACTCCCTCGCCGACCTCGTCCACCACACCCGCGGCGTCGGAGCCGATGACGGCGGGCAACGGGGTCGGGTAGACCTGCTCCATGTAGCCGCGGCGGACCTTCCAGTCGATCGGGTTCACCGAAGCGGCCTTGACGGCGATCCGCACCTGCCCGGGCCCGGCGTGCGGGGCCGGTACCTCGGCCACTCCCAGGACGTCCGCGTCACCGAATGCGTCGAACTGAACGGCCTTCATGGCATCTCCCGAGGGTGTGAGGACTGCATCTGATGTCCCCAACCGTCGGTGGCCGTGCGGTTATTCCGGGCGATCTGCATCTCGCGGTGGGATATGTGCAGATGTGAACGCTGCCATCTGCGCATATCCCACCGAAGAATGCGCGGTGCCCCGCAGACCCCCGGACATGACAACGGGCCCGGAGCGTGTCGCTCCGAGCCCGTCATCTTGGAAGATGCGATCAACCGTTCGGCAGGTGCATCGAGTTCGCGGTCCGCGTGCAGCCGGGTGGAATCCCCTGGCGGGCGCGGACTGTGGTGCTACTTGTCAAAAACGTCCTTGACGGCGTCCTTGGCCTTCTCGCCGGCCTGCTTCACACTGGCGGAAGCCTGGTCGGCCTGACCCTCGGCCTGGAGATCCTCGTTTCCGGTGACCTTCCCAGTCGCCTCTTTGATCTTGCCGCCCGCGTCCTCGCCGGCATTCTTGATCTTGTCGGACAGGCTCATGACTGGTCCTCTCGTTCGAGTTGTCGGGCCGGGAATCGGTGCACCGGCCGCCGGATCCGCTTGTGGCAGGTCCTGTGTCACAGCAGTACCCGTGTCCGCGGGCGGCAAACCTCCGGGTTGTCCACACTCCCGGCAACCATCCACAGGTTCCGGCCGAAACACCCCCTTCGGCCACGTCCGATCCATGCTGGACGGCACCGGTATCCGCCGGTGCGCCGATCGTCGACGAAGGGGAATCGATGGAGGGGATGGAGGTCACCACCGAGCGGGTGGTGTCCAGCGGGGTTGCCGTGGAGGGGACGGGCCACCTGCTCATGACGGAGATCGCCCGGATGCGGGTGATCCTGGGGCATCTGCAGGGGGCGTGGTCGTCATCGGAGGCGGCCCCGCAGTTCGTCCGGGCGTTGGACGGACACCTGGAGGCCGCGCGGGTGCTCGCCCGCGCACTGCTCGGTCACGGGGCCGGCCTGACCGAGGCGGGGCGGTCGCTGGCGCAGGTCGAGGCGGCGATCGCGCAGGCGGTCGGCGGCGGTCACGGTGCGGTCGGGGGTCGATGATGACGCGGATCGCGGTGAACTATGCGGGGATGGCGGCGGCCCACACCGATCTTGTCGGCTCCTGGACCAGGATCGAGCAGCACCTGGCCGACCTGGAGGTCGCGGTGGCGGGGATGTCGTCGATGCGGGCGGAGTCCCTGCAGGCCTATCTGACCCTCAAGGCCCGGTGGGATGCGGCGGCGGCCGAGCGCCAGCACGTTCTGCGTGCCCTGGCCGACTTCGTCGAGGGAGCACTGACGCAGTACCAGCAGGCGGACAGTCGGATCGCGGCGATGTTCCTCGGGTGAGCCGCGGTTCCTGGGTGAGCCGCGCGCCTTGTTGACTCTCGCGCAGTGTCCAGGGAGCGCGGTTGTCGGGATGGAGCGCGGTCGGCCCGGACACCTGCCAGGGGCCCGGGTCCATGCGCCAGCGGGTCCGGGCCACCAGCGCAGGTCGGTGCACCAGCGTGTCCGGAGTACCGGGGCGGGTTCCCGGTCATCAGCCCCGGGTCCGGTGCCCGGGCCCCCGGCCCACGGGGCAAGATGGGCACATGACTCGCCCCAATCTTCTCGGCCCGCCCCCGGTTCACCTGCCGGAGGACCCCGCCGCCGCCGACATCGCCGCCGGAGCCTCACCGGCCTCCGCCGCCCGGGACCACCCGGACTCCAGCCTCGCCTGGGCGCTGCTCGCCGAGGCCGCCCTGGACTCCGGCGAGGACGTCCAGGCCTATGCCTACGCCCGGGTCGGATATCACCGTGGGCTCGATCGTCTGCGCCGCAACGGCTGGAAGGGTGCCGGACCCGTTCCGTGGACGCACGAGCCCAACCAGGCCTTCCTGCGGGCCCTCTCCGCCCTCGGTCAGGCCGCGGCCTCGATCGAGGAGGCCGCGGAGGTTGAACGGATCCGCGCGTTCCTGCTGGACGCCGACCCGCAGATCCCGGCGAATCTGCTGCCGTAACGGCCCGGGCCACCCCGCCCCAACCCGCATCCTGCGGCGGGATATGCGCAGTTGGGAACTCTCACATCTGCGCATATCCCACCGCAGGATGAAGCTCGCCCCAACCCAGAACGGTGAAGGATCAGTCCTCGGTGGGGGCCGGTCGCAGCAACCGCAGCGGCTGCTGGTGCCGGTAGTAGGTCCACCGGTCCATCGGCCGGCGGTGCTCCACCCCGTCGCTGACGACCGTCATGCCCGCAGCGCCGACGGAGGTCGCCCGACCCTCGAATTCCTGCCAGGTGTGACCAAGTCCCAGGAAACGCCGCTGCTCGACCCCCAGGGTGAGCCCGCTCTCGGCGTTCGGCCGGACCCGCACCCGGCGGACCGCACCGTGCAGCACCCGCCGTTCGTCCACGTACGCCGTCCCGTCCACCGGTGCCAGTTCGGCCGATCCGACCAGCACACCCCCGACGTCGTCGCGCAGGATCGTCACCTCCCGCTCCCGGTCGGTGGCCACGGTCGCCAGGGCGTCCACCGCCACCGGCAGTCCCCAGAGCAGGGTGAACGGGGTCGGCCCGGGTGTCAGGTAGCCGATCGTCACCGAGGTCAGCAGCTCCTTGCGGACGAGCCGGAGCACCACGGCGGCCAGATCGGCGTCGTCGCCGATGACGATCACCCGGCCCGTCAGCAGCGGGTCGATCTCCTTGCCGGGACGCCGCCCGACGAAGGAGATCCCCAATCCGCGGCGGGCCAGTTCGGCGGCCAGGGCGGCGAACGGGTCGTGTGACGGGGCGTCGGAGTTGTCGCCCCGACAGCACACGACAGTGAGAACGTCGGGGTTCTCGACTAATCTTCTCTGCGGCACGGGCACACCGTGACGGTACCGGCGTGTGGTCTCCACATCGCCGACCGGTTCCAACGGAGCGGTCGCTGTGAACGGCCGCCCCGGACAGAGCATCGGCCGAAACCCGGCAGGTGCGAATCCATCGGTGTCACGCCGGTGCGAGGTAGGGGAGTTACTCGATGTCGGTGATGGTGCTGATCGGTGCCCAGTGGGGCGACGAAGGCAAGGGGAAGGCCACAGATCTGTGGGGTTCCCAGGTCCAGTGGGTCGTCCGCTACCAGGGTGGCAACAACGCAGGTCACACCGTTGTCCTGCCGGACGGCCAGAAATTCGCCCTCCACCTGATCCCGTCCGGCATCCTCAGCGCCGGGACGAACAACGTCATCGGCAACGGTGTGGTGATCGATCCGGGTGTCCTGCTCAAGGAACTCGCCGGGCTGGAGGAGCGTGGTGTCGACACCTCACGCCTGTTCATCTCCGCTGATGCGCACCTGATCATGCCGTACCACGTGGCCATCGACAAGGTCACCGAGCGCTTCCTGGGCAACAGCAAGATCGGCACCACCGGCCGCGGTATCGGCCCGGCCTACCAGGACAAGGTCGCCCGTCTCGGCGTCCGGGTCCAGGATCTGCTCGACCCGTCGATCCTGGCCCAGAAGGTCGAGGCCGCGCTGCACATCAAGAACCAGATCCTGGTGAAGATCTACAACCGCAAGGCACTCGACCCGGCCCAGATCGTCGAAGAGGTGCTCGCCCAGGCCGAGGGTTTCAAGCACCGGATCGCCGACACCCGGCTGGAGCTGGCCAAGGCCGCCGAGCGCGGCGACAACATCCTGCTCGAGGGCTCCCAGGGCACCCTTCTGGACGTCGACCACGGCACCTACCCGTTCGTCACCTCCTCCAACCCGACCTCGGGTGGGGCGACGATCGGTTCCGGGCTCGGCCCGACCAGGATCGACTCGGTGGTGGGCATCCTCAAGGCGTACACCACCCGGGTGGGCTCGGGCCCGTTCCCGACCGAACTCGAGGACGAGTGGGGCGAGTACCTGCGCCAGACGGGTGGGGAGGTCGGTGTCACCACCGGTCGCCTGCGTCGCTGCGGCTGGTTCGACGCCGTCATCGCCCGGTACGCGAGCCGGGTCAACGGCATCACCGACTACTTCCTGACCAAGCTCGACGTCCTGTCCTCCCTCAAGGAGGTGCCGGTCTGCGTCGCCTATGACGTCGACGGTGTCCGCTTCGACGAGATGCCGATGACGCAGAGCGACATCCACCACGCCAAGCCCATCTACGAACTGCTGCCGGGCTGGTCCGAGGACATCTCCGGTGCCCGCACCTTCGAGGACCTGCCGAAGAACGCCCAGGACTACGTCCGTCGCCTCGAGGTGCTGTCCGGTTCGCGGATCTCGGCCATCGGTGTCGGCCCGGGGCGCGATCAGACGATCGTCCTGCACGAGGTCTTCGGGTAACCAACGCCCGGGAAACACGATTCGGGTCCCAGATGGTCGGATTTCGACCACCTGGGACCCGAATCGTGTTTTCAGCGGTTCAGCACCGGTGTTCGGCCCGGGTCGGTGAGCTGGTGCCTCCGGTGGGTTCGGGTCCGGGACACCCGAGGCGATAAGCTCACTCATCGTGCGAATTCTTGTGATCGGATCCGGTGCCCGCGAACACGCCCTGCTGAGGGCCCTGCGTCGTGATCCGGCGGTGACGGACCTGCATATCGCGCCCGGCAACGCCGGGACCGCCTCCCTCGCCGACGCCCACCCGGTCTCGGTCACCGATCCGGAGGCCGTCGCCGCCCTGGCGGTGACCCTGGAAGCAGACCTCGTGGTCATCGGACCCGAGGTCCCGCTGGTGGCCGGTGCGGCCGATGCGGTGCGTGCGGCCGGTATCCCGGCATTCGGCCCCGGTGCCGCTGCCGCGCAGATCGAGGGCTCCAAGGCTTTCGCCAAGGACGTCATGGCCGCCGCCGGTGTGCCCACCGCCGCTGCCGTTTCCGTCGAGGACGTGGCCGGGATCGACGCCGCCCTGGACACCTGTGGTTCCCCGTACGTCGTCAAGGACGACGGGCTGGCCGCCGGCAAGGGTGTCGTCGTCACCGAGGACCGCGCCGTCGCCTACGCCCACGCCGCCGATGTGCTGGCCGGCGGACACCCGGTGCTGGTCGAGCGGTTCCTCGACGGCCCCGAGGTCTCCCTGTTCGCGGTGTGCGACGGGACCCGCGCGGTTCCGCTGCTCCCGGCCCAGGACTTCAAGCGCCGCAACGACAACGACGAGGGTCCGAACACCGGCGGCATGGGGGCCTACGCCCCGCTGGACTGGGCTCCGGCCGATCTGGTCGCCACGGTCCAGGCCACCGTCCTGGACCCGGTGGTCGCCGAGATGGCCCGCCGCGGCACCCCTTTCACCGGGCTGCTCTACGCCGGTCTGGTGCTGACCGAGCGCGGACCGGAGGTGATCGAGTTCAACTGCCGTTTCGGCGACCCGGAGACCCAGGTGGTGCTGGAACTGCTCGAGACCCCGTTGGCCGGCCTGTTGAAGGCCTCGGCGGACGGTGACCTGTCCGGTCACACGGAGCTGTCCTGGCGTTCGGGATCGGCGGTGACGGTGGTGGTCGCGGCCGAGAACTACCCGGGCACACCCGTTATCGGGGACCCCATCGTCGGGGCCGACCTCGACGGGGTGCTGCATGCGGGGACCAGCCGTGGGCTGGACGGGGAGGTGCTGTCGGCCGGAGGTCGGGTGCTGTCCGCCGTCGGTTCGGGCGCGGATCTGGTGGCGGCGCGGGCCGCGGCCTACGCGTTGGTCGACCAGATCGAGCTGCGCGGGTCCCACCACCGCACCGACATCGCCTTGGCGGCAGCCGAAGGACGTCTGTAACACCCCGCGAGTGGACGCCCACACCCCAGAAATAGGGGTGTGGGCGTCCACTCGGCGGGGGGCAGGCGGGTGTGGCTAGGCGCGGGAGGCGGCGAGTTTCACACCGAAACCGACCAGCACCACTCCGGTGACCCGGTCGATCCAGCCGCGCACCGAATCCTTGGACAACCAGCGCCGCGCCAGGTGGGCCGAGCCGATCAACCCGGCGAACCAGAACACGCTGACCAGGTTGTGCACCATGGCCAGGGCCAGGCCCATCAGCAGGTGGTTGGAGTTCGCCGGGACGAACTGCGGGATGACGGCCAGGTAGAAGGCCCCGACCTTCGGGTTGAGCAGATTCGTGGTGGCCCCGCGGGCGAAGGCCCGCCACAGCGGTTCGCTCGCCGGCGCCCGGCCGGCCTCCGGCACGGCGGCGCGACTGCGGGTGCGCCACAACATCATCGCGCCCAGGTAGATCATGTAGAGCGCGCCGGCGATCCGCAGACCGTCATCGGCCAGGGTGGAGGCCGCCAACAGGGCCGTTGCGCCGACCGCGGCCGCCGCACCCCAGACCAGCGCCCCGGTGTTGATTCCCAGAGCGGTGACGATCGCATGTCGGCGGCTCTGCGCGATGGCGCTGCGCAGGACCAGGGCGGTGTCCAGGCCGGGGATGATCGTCAGGAACACGGCGACGACGGAGAAGGACAGCAGGGCTGAGGTCACGGTCACCGGAACATCCTGCCACCCGGCGACCCGCGGTCGGTGCGCCCGGGCCAGCTGACCGCGCTCCGCACCGACTACCGCGCTGTCTGCAGCGTGCGCGGTTGTCGGTACGGAGCGCGGTAGCCGGGCGTGATCGGTGGCACAGCGGTCAACGGCGGACGAACCCCGCCAGCGCCTCCAGTGCCCCTTCGACCGTCGACTGCGGACCGGCGAAGGACAGCCGCATCGTCCGATGTCCGCGTTCCAGGTCGAAGTCCACCCCGGGCGCGACGGCCACCCCGGTCTCTGCCAGCAGCCGCGCACACCAGACGGCCGAGTCGTCGGTCAGTGAGCTGATGTCGGCGTACACGTAGAAGGCCCCGTCGGCCGGTGCCAGGTCGGTGATGCCGATCGAGCGCAGGCCGTCCAGCAGCAGTGTGCGGTTGCGGCTGTACTGCGCGACGTGGCCGTCACATTCCTCGTAGGCGTCGAAGGCGGCCAGTGCTGCGTACTGGGCCGGTGCCGGTGGGCAGATCGCCATGTTGCCGGCCAACGCGTCCACCGATCCGGCGAGATCGCGGGGGACCAGGGTCCAGCCGATCCGCCAGCCCGTCATGGAGAAGTACTTCGAGAAGGAGTTGATGACGAACCCGTTCCGGTCCGTCGACCAGGCGCAGGTTCCCCGGTGGCCGTAGGTGATGCCGTGGTAGATCTCGTCCGAGATCAGTCGAATTCCCTGCTGGGCCGAATAGGTTGCGATCTGGGCCATCTCGGCCTCGTCCAGCATGGTGCCGGAGGGGTTGGCCGGGGAGGCGACGATCAGGCCGTCCAGACCAGGACCGTGGCGCTGCACGTCCTCGAGCATCGCCACCGTTGGCTGGTAGCGGGTCTCGGGTCCGCTCGGGATCGGAACCACTTCACATCCCAAGGCGTGCAGGATGTTCCGATAGGCGGGGTAACTGGGTGTGGCGAGCCCGATCCGCGCCCCGGGGTCGAAGGCGGACAGGAAGGCGAGGTTGAAGGCTGCCGAGGAGCCGGTCGTGACGAACACCTCGGCCGGGTCGACCGTCAGGCCGTACCAGTCCAGGTAGTGCTGGGCGATCCGCTCCCGCAGGGGCGCGATACCACTGGACTCGGTGTAGCCGAGGACCTCGGTGTCCAGGGCATCGGCCAGTGCCCGCCGCACCGGGCCCGGGGCGGGGGTGGCCGGCTGCCCGGCGGAGAGGTTGAACACCGGCAGGCCGGCCTCGGCCCGCCTGGCCGCTGCGGCCCACACGGCCATCACCCGGAACGGGGCGGTCTGCCCGCGGAGCGACGGTCGGAAGGTCGGCGGAGCGGAAGGCGTCGTCATGGATACATCTTGGCGGGCGGGGGACGGCGAGGCCACCCACACCCCGCTGACCGCGCTCCCTCCCGACAATCGCGCTTGATGCATGCAGCGCGGATGTCGGGAAGGAGCGCGGTCAGGCCCGCCCCCCGACCCCGGGGTTCAGGGTCGAACGAGGGCACATTCAGGGTTTCACCCCAGGGACGCCACCTCCGGCGACTGGCAGACTTCTTGTCAGGACGGAGGAACGGCGCGGCAGTTCTGCGGTGCCGACACCAGCCGTCGTGAAGTCACACCGGTCGCCGAGGCGGCCGACCTACGAAGGAGAAGTTGATGAGTACTTTCTGGAAGATCGTGCTGGCGTTCCTGGCCATCTGGCTCGTCATCACCCTGATCGGCTTTGTGGTGAAGGCCCTGTTCTGGGTCGGCATCCTCGGCGGCATCGCCTTCCTCGGCACCCTCGCCTACGGCGCGCTCAAAGGCAAGGGATCAGCCGCGCGGACCCGCTGACTTCGTGAGCCGGCCGGTCAGGAAGGTCCACACCCTGACCGGCAGCAGCCGGGCGAGCTTCATCATGACGGCCATCGGGAGCGGGAAGACGATCTCCTGACGCCCACCGGCCAAGCCCGCGGCGATACTGCGGGCGGCGGTGTCGGCGTCGATGAGGAACGGCATCGGGAAGGTGTTCCGTGAGGTCATCGGGGTACGGACGAATCCGGGGTTGACGGTCACCACCCGGATCCCGCGCCGCCGGGCCTCCGGACGGATGGCCTCGGCGAAGTTGATCTGGGCTGCCTTCGAGGCCCCGTAGGCCATCGATCCCGGGATGCCCCGGTAACCGGCCACGGAGGCGACGATGGCGATGACACCGCTTCCCTGGGCGGTCATCCCGGGGAGCACTGCCGCCACACCGTGGACGGCGCCCATGACGTTCACCTCGAGGTGCCTGGCGAAGGACTCCGGGTCGAGCTCGGCCAAGGTGATCTGCTCCCAGGTGCCGGCGCACAGGACGGCGATGTCAAGGCCGCCCAGGGCCTCGCGGACCTCCTGGGCGGCAGCAACAACCGAGTCCGCGTCGACCACGTCCACCGGCACTGTGGTCATCCGCCCGGCGGAGACCTGTTCCAGGAGTTCGGCTCTACGGGCCGAGATGGCCACCTTCGCCCCGCGGGAGAGCAACTCCTGCGCCAGGGCTGCACCGATGCCCGACGAGGCGCCGATGATCCAGACCCGCGAATTGGTGAGCTGGACTTTCGTCACGAGGCGACTGCTTTCGGGTGTTCGAGGGACGGGGCCGGTTCGGTGGATGACCGATCGGGGGATCCACCGACCGGTCCTGTTCGTGTGGTGTCTGCTGCGGATGGAGCGGTGTGGCGGAGGTTCCCGTTCACGTACACCGGGGTGATGCCCGGCCCCGAACGTGGCTGGACGGCGAGTTTGCGCCGCCACAGTGTGATCCCTTGCCAGCGGATGAGCGCCGAGACCCTCAGCTGGGCAAAAGGTCTGGTCAGGAAGTTCCACCGCCCGCCGGGGCGGGCCGTTCCGTGCATCGCTGCGGTGAACGGTACCGATCCGTTCTGCTCCAGGCTGATCAGCACGTCCAACCGGCGTTCCGGTGCGGTGATCCGCATCCGGTACTGTCCGTGACCCTCCATAAAAGGTGAGACGTAGAAGGCCTTCTCGACCGTCGCCCGTCCCGCTTCATCGGCCTCCAGCAGGTAGGCATGACGACCGTGGTAGGTGTTGTGCACCTCCACGACGATGTCCTGCTGGTTCCCCTCGGCGTCGTAGCACCAGTAGATCGAGATCGGGTTGAAGCAGTGTCCGAAGGACCGGGCTCCGGCCAGCATCAGCACCTTCGCCGCCGGCCGGGCTCCTCGTGCGGCAAGGAAGGCGTCGACATTCCCGCGGATCGTGCCGCTGCCGTCCCAGTGGTCCCGGCTGTCGATCGAACCGATGACACCGAATCCGCGGGGCAGAACGGGGACATGATCCAGATCCACCAGCCACATCGGACTCCGGTAGGCGAACACGTGCCGCATCGGCCGCAGCCGGGCGTGGCTGATCGCGCAGTCGTACCGGGTCAGGGCCGAGACGCTGGTCGCTGCATAGGTCCCGACGGCCGTCACCAGACGACTCCGAGGGCGGCGGCGGCGCGGACGCCGGAGGCGCAGCCGTCCTCGTGGAATCCCCAGCCGTGGTACGCGCCGGCGAAAGCGGTGCGGGCGGTGTTCAGCTCCGGCAGCCGCTTCTGGGCGGCGACCGACTCCGGGGTGTATTCCGGGTGCTGGTAGTTCATCTCGGCGATCACGCTGTCCGGGTTCATCAGCTCGCGGGAGTTCAGCGTCACCAGGTAGGGCGTGCTGGTTTCCAGCCGCTGGAGACGGTTCATGTCGTAGGTCAGGTGGACCTTGTCGTCCGCCGGCTCGCAGGTGGTCTTGAGGTAGTTCCAGGAGGCGCGGGCGCGTGGCAGCCGGGGCAGCAGGGAATCGTCGGTGTGCAGGATCGTGGAGCTCGCGGTGTACTTCATCGCGCCGAGGACCTCCCGTTCCGCCGCCGTGGCATCCGTCAGGACACCGAGGGCCTCGTCCGGGTGGGTGGCGATCACCACCGAGTCGAAACGGGCGAAATCATCGTCCTCGGTGCGGATCTCGACACCGTCGGCATGTCGGGTGACGGCGCGGACGCCGACGCCGACGTGGGTGGCTGTCAGGCTCTTCACGGCCATGTCCACGTACCGCGAGGTCCCGCCGGTGACGGTGCGCCAGGTCGGCGAGCCGGAGACGCTGAGCAGCCCATGGTGTTCCAGGAAGGTGAACAGGTACCGGGCCGGGTATTCGCGGGCAGTGCTCAAGCCGCAGGACCAGACCGCCGAGACGATCGGCAGGATGAAATGGTTCACGAAGTACCGGGTGTAGTCGCCGGCGGTGAGGAAACTGCCGAGGGTGTCGAGGCCGTCGGCCGGCCGGGCCAGCAGCGCGTGGGCGTTGCGGTAGAACTTCTTGACCTCCAACAACATTCGCAGGTACGGCAGGTTCCGCACGGTGCCGACGGTGGGGATCAGGCCGGACAGCCCGCGGGCACCGGCGTACTCGAGCCCGCAGCCCTGGCACATCACGCTCATCGACATCTCCGACTCCTGGGTGGCCACACCCAGTTCGCGGAAGAGCCGGAGCAGCTGCGGGTAGGTCCGCTCGTTGTGGACGATGAAGCCGGTGTCCACCCGGACCGGCTGGCCGTGGGTGTCGGTGAGATCGTGGGTGTGCGCATGGCCGCCGAGCCGCGGCTGGACCTCGAACAGGGTGACGTCCTTCTCCGCCTGGAGCACGTAGGCGGCGGTCAGTCCGGCGACACCGCTGCCGACCACGGCGACCTTCTCGCGACGGTGGGGGCTGCGTCCCGTTCTGTTCATGACCCTGTCTTCCTTACCTCGCCTTGCACCTCGGTTCCCGGAGCGGGAAGCACGGTTCGTTGACGCCGCGCTTGAGGTACTGCCGGTAATTCGTGCCCCTCGCCCGACCGGATTGTGCCCCGTACTTGTGATCTTCATGGGTGTTCGTCACCAGGGCCGTGCGCCACGCACACCTGACTACGGTCGACCTCAGGACGGCACACAAGGGAGTGGCCCGGACCGGGGCATCCGGTTCGGGCCACTCGCCTGGTTCCTGCGGTCAGATTCTCATCTGGAGGATCCGGGGCAGGAGATCACATTCTGGTGTGGGCTACTTGGCAGCCGGGGGCATCAGGACGGTGTCGATGAGGTAAACGGTGGCGTTCTTGGTTTTGACGCCGCCGCAGATGACGGT
>QXCQ01000251.1 GCA_003576535.1 Nakamurella silvestris
GGCCGCGTAACCCCCAGTCCACTTCCACGGGGGAACCCCAGCGGTTGCATGAGCCGCCGCAGCTCGGCCGAAGGTTCGTATGGGTTCACAGGACGCGCAGACAGGAATCTGCTCACAGTCAGGGCCGAGGCCGCTCCGTTGACCCACGTCATCCCCGCAGCATGGCACGGACCCCGATGGGCACCGAGGATACTTCGGTAAACCCTCCATAGGGACTCGGGCAAACTGCTCGATGACCAGGTTTGCAGCAGTTCACGGGACAAGCCACCATCTGTGGATTGCCCGCAACTGGTCAGACCAGCCCTACTCACGCCGCAGCTCCTCGTAGGTACCGTCCCAACCAGCGTTGACATACGGCCCGGTGCCCGCAGATTCAGCACGGTCAAGCGGTCCTGCAGGAGACATCGGCGTGCCGGTTGCATGGCACCTGTCCTTCCGCCGCTCCTCAGGACATCGGGGCTTCCACTTCGTTCGTTGATTCGAGGCCGGGCCGGTTGGTGTCAGAGAGGCTGAGGCCTCCCCCTAGTTCCGGAAGTCGGGCTGATCGGGGTATTAGGTGTGGCTGGTGCTGGCGGCCAGGACGTGGATGGCGCGTTGACAGGTTTCGGTGAGGTCGGTGCCGGTGGCGGGCAGGGTGATTCCGGTGATGGTGCCGGACTCTTTGGCTGGTAGCCGCAGGTGGTAGATGGTGACGTTGCCTTGAACATGGGCGAGGCCGACGTTGTGGTAGGGCAGGGTGAGGGCTTTGTAGAGGGTGTAGTCGGTGCCGTTGGTGTGTGGCAGGTCCGCCGGTGGGGCGGTGGTCCAGCTCTTCACGGCGGGAAGTGGGTTGTCGGTGACTTTGATGTTCTTGACGATGACGGTGGCCTGGAGGCCGTAGTCGGCGGGGATGGTGCCGCAGGTCGCCAGGATCAGCAGGTCGACGTTGTCGGCGTTGGGGACGGGGGTGAGTGGGATGGTCTGCCCGGTCGCGATGACGTTGTCGTTGCCGTCGGGGTTGGCGGTGGGCAGGGTGAAGGTGACGCCGTCGAAGGTGCGGGATTGTCCTGGCCCGAAGTTGGCTGCTTCCAGGGTGTCCACCGACAGGGAGGAGTTCCCGGCGGCGGGGCCGATGTCGGCGATGCTCTGGCCGTCCCGGGAGATTCCGTTGTTGTTCAGCGCGGCCTGGAAGCTGGCGGCGGTGATGTTGTTGATCGGGATGACCATGAACAGATCGATCAGGGCTGAGTATCCGTGGTCGTCGACGCCGTTGTAGTTGCTGTTGATCGATTGTGGGTTCTTCCCGATCACTGCCACGGAGAGGGTGTGGTTCCCGGCGGTGAGGTGGAGCCCGCCCAAGGGTTGGTAGACGCGCCGTTGGGTCGCGTGGTAGCCGTCGAAGACGATCGGGGTTCCGGTGTCGGAGTTGATCAGTGGTGTGCCGCCGGTGGTCTCGTCGACGGTGAACTGGAGCTTCCCGAGGTGGGTGCCCTGGTAGAGGGCGATCCCCAGGGCGTAGTCGGCGGTGACGCCGGTGGTGAACGGCAGGCGAATGGTCGGTCCGTCGATCGGGTCACCGCCGGTGGCGTGGAATCGTTTCCGCATGCCGCCGCCGGCGTCGGTGTAGGCCTCGTCGACCACCAGGCTGCCGGTCCCGTGTGGGCCGAAGTCTTTGGCGGCGAGGACGTTCTCGGCTTCGATTCGAACCGGTTTCGCGCCTGGCACGGTGGGGGCGGTGTAGAACTGGTAGGTCGTGGTCGCCGCTGAGAGGTTCCGGGCGGTGTCGAACGTGCGGACGTAGAGGGTGTGGGGTCCGGCCGGCAGCGTCGTCGGCGGAATGAGTGCGGCGTGGCCGTCGACGGCATCGATCCAGCCTCCCAGTGGGTGGGTGCCGGTGGTGGTACAGGAGGAGCTGTTCGGGGTCAGGATGCTTCCCGGGTCGAACCAGGAGTAGGCGAATCCTGCGATGGGGGCGGTGCTGCCTGAATCCAGGGCGATCTGTCCGGGTAGGTTCTTCGGTGCACCCCAGGTGTTCTCGGGGTAGTCCCTGGACTCGATGACGGGGGTACCGGTCGGGGGTGCGGTGTCGACGGTGAAGGCGTATCGCTTGGATGCCGTCGGTTGTTCCACATCGTTCCCGTCGTTCGGGTTGCTCTTCGCTTTCACCTGGTATTCCCACTTCCCTTGTGCCAACGTCGGTGTGGTCCAGCCGTAGACGGTGCCGGAGGTGGTGGCCTTCCACCCGGAGGTGTAGGTCGGATCGGCCGCGCCGGCGTGGAAGATCGAGAAGGCCAGTGCCACACCAGGGTCATCGCCGTTGTTCCCTTTCGCGCTGCCACGCACGGTGGGTGTGTTGTCGGTGACGATGTGGATGTTCTCGCAGGTGAGTGCCCCGGTGATGCCCTGGGCGAGGGGTTGGTCGGTGGGAAAGCTGTATCGGACATTGAGTGTTGGGGAGGAATCGAATCGTTTCCACTGCAGGGGATCGGATTCGTCGGGTGCCTTCAGCCCGAAGGTGGTGACGGGCTGGTCGGTGTCGGCGACTTGTTGGAAGTAGGCGGTGAGTGCGGCGTTGTCGAAAACGACGTTGGCGGCCGGGGTTTGCGGGCAGCTGTCCCCGCCGGCTTTGCTGACCGTTTGGAGGACGGAGGTGGCCGGCCCCGGCCAGCTGGTGCCGGCGCTGATCGTGGTGTCGGTGCGGGTCAGGCTGACCGGCTCTGCGGTGCAACCGGCACCGCCGTGGATCTGTCGGACGTACACGCTGGAGTCGATGATTTTGGCGGTGGTGGGGCGGTTGATCAGCGCTGCTGATGTGAAGGTGAAGTAGGAACGGCCGGTACCGATCCCGTTGCATCCTGGCCATCCGCAGTAGCCGACCTGCAGGTTGAAGTTGTTGTCGTCGTAGTAGTCCCACCCGTTGTTGAAGGTGACGGCGAAGTGACCGCTGTGGGCGGATAGCAGCGGGTCGATGTAGACCGGGTAGACCACGTCCGGTCCGTTGAGAGCTGTTTCCGGTGGGGTCAGGTGCAGGGTTGCGGTACTGTTGTCCCCGTTTGTGGTGGTGTCGAAATCGGCTGCGAGTACATCGATCGTGCCTGTTCCCGGGTCGGTGGCCGTCGGGGACTGTCCTACCTGAGTGGTGTGGGTGGAGTCCCACATGATCGGTGCCGCCGCCTGGAAGGGGATGTTCCCCTGTGGGTCGACGGCTGCCCAGGACTCGTTCTCCTTCTCCACGAGTACCAGACCGGCGGTACGCACGTTCAAGGTGAGGTCGTTCAGGGCCGGGTTCTGTGCCGCGGCAACTGTTTTCACTACCAGTACCTGTGAATAGGATTCGGCCTGTGCGCTGACCACCAGGTCGACACCGGGCAGCACTTCAGGGTAGGTGGCCTGGTTCCCCGACAGTGTCGGCGAGGGCAGGTCGGCCGGCCAGCTGTACTCCAGGGTCGCCCCGGACCGGGTGGTCACCGTGATCAGCGGTGTGTCGCCGCCGCCGGAGAACTCCACGTCCAGGGCGGTCGCCACCGGTGAGATCGACCCGTCGGGGTTGACCTGCAGGGTCGTATCGATCGGCGTCCAGGTGTCGCCGCGGCGGACCCGGACCGGTTCCCGGGAGGTGGTGAGGGTGTACGTGCCGTCGGGTTGGGCCATCACCCGACTGTTCTCGGTCGTTTCCAGGTCCACCTCTACGGGGGTGTGTGTGGTGGCCGCCTGGGCTGATGCCGCCTGTTCGGCTTGCCCGATCGCCGCCTGGTCAGGGGCGTTCTCAGGATCGGTCTGAGGGACCGGATCGTTACCGACCATTCGCACCGGACGTCTCTGACCGGCAGGGGTCGGCATTGCTGCCGCTGTCCCCGGAACTGCTCCGACCCCGATAGTGAGGGTCAGGAGCACACCGAGGACAGGTGTCCAGCGGGCGGTGGAACGGCGACGAGTCGACATGGGATGCCCTTCTGAGCGGTGGTTGGCGGGTGGCGCTGCCCCCAGGAACAAATCCGGCACGCCAGGTGATGAGGGGAAATCAGTAAACCATGTACAACACCACTGAACGGGTGATAGAACCGCACCCGGTATCGGACGACGTGGTCTTATGCGATTCTTCGTGACACGAGGGGTGGGGTCATGGCTCTTTTGGGCGTGCGGCATACAGGTGGTTTCCGGCGACTGTTCACGTTCGGGATCAGCGTGGCCGTTGGCCTGACGGTGATGGTGGTGCCTCCCGCGTGGGCCGGGCCTGACGAGGACGGTCCGGGCCATGGTGCCGCGGGCACACCCGTGGCGGCAACGATCGGTCAGCGCCCGAAGGTGGTGCCGGTGCCGTTGGTACCGGCGGTTGAGGCACCGATCCGTACCTCCCAGACCACGCCGCAACCGTCGGCGGGGCTGTCGAAAGCGACGGTGTGGCCGACGCCCGGCACCACCTCCGTGCCCGCAGGCATGACGGGATCTGTGCCAACCCGGTCGGGCCAACTGGTACGGCCCGGGACGTCCCCGGTTCTCCTCGGCGCGGCGAATGCCGGTACCGGTGCACGTTCGTTAACGATCCTGGGCCGACGATCATTGGCAGGGGCCACGGGTGTGTTCTTTACAGTGGACGGGTTGTCGGCAGGGGGGCTGGGGGTCGACTACTCCGGGTTCCTTGATGCGGTCGGCGGGGAGTTCGGTTCCCGGTTGCACCTGGTGGCGTACCCGCCCTGCGCAACCCAGGCACACCCGGCCGATCGTTGCCCGGCACCGGTACGGCTGGGGTCGACGAACGACGGTATCCACCACCTCGTCACAGTGGACCTGACCGGGCAGCAGATCGCCGAACTGACAGCGCTGTCCGGGACCGCCGCCGGCACGGGTGGCCCTGTGGTCGGCGGCCCGGCAGGTCTGGGCGGGGTGGTGTTCGGTGCGGTCGCCGACACTGCCGGCCCCAAAGGTGATTTCAGTGCCAGCTCGCTGGCACCTTCGGGGTCGTGGTCGGTGACCGGCGGGTCAGGTGGTTTCGACTGGTCGTACCCGATCCTGGCTCCCCCGGCCGGGACCGGGACCACTCCGGCAGTGGCCCTGACCTACAACTCTCATTCGGTGGACGGCAGGGTGGCCTCGACGAACAACCAGTCGTCCTGGTTGGGCGAGGGGTGGGACTACCAGCCAGGTTTCGTCGAACGCACCTACCGTACCTGTGTCGACGTGCCCGGGGTGCCCGCGCAGGCGAAAACCGGTGATCTGTGTTGGGCCGGGCAGGTCCTCACCCTGAGTCTGGGCGGGTCGACGGTGGCCCTGGTCCAGGACCAGGACAGCGGGCAGTGGCATCCGGCCAGCGACAACGGTGAACGGGTCGATCATCTGATCGGCGCGGCCAACGGCGCCCACGGCGGGGAGTACTGGAAGGTCACCACTGTCGATGGGACGCAGTACTTCTTCGGACGCAACATCGCCCCGGGAGGAACGGCCGCGTCGGCGACGAACTCGGTGTACACGGTGCCGGTGTTCGGGGCGAAGACCGGTGACGACTGTTACGACCCGGCCGGTTTCGCCTCATCCGGATGTGTGCAGGGATGGCGGTGGAATCTGGACTACGTCCAGGACGTCCACGGCAACGCCGTGGTCAACTACTACACCCCGGAGAAGAACTTCTACGGCCGCAACCAGGCCAGCACCCCGGTGGAGTACATCCGCGGCGGGTACCTGACCCGGATCGAGTACGGCCTACACCTGACCGGTGGCAGCGTGTACGGGGCCCCTGCAGCGCAACGGGTCTCGTTCACCGTCGCCGAACGGTGCATTCCCTCCGCGCAGCAGACCTGCGCAGCGGACCAGTTCACCACCGCCAATGCCGCCAGTTGGCCCGACAGCCCGCACGACCTGGCCTGCGCCGCCGCCGGGGCCTGCCAGACCCACTCCCCCACGTTCTGGTCGACCAAACGCCTGACCTACATCAAGGCCGCCTACTACAACACCACCACACAGGCGTGGGTGAAGGTCGACGAGTACCGGCTGGGCCAATCGTTCAACACCACCGGGGACCTCGGCGGGCAGATGACCCTCAACCGGATCATCCACCTCGGGTTCGCCGCGGACGGCACCTCGACGGCGCTGCCCCCGGTGGACTTCGGGTACACCGGATTCGACAACAGGGTCCAAAAACTCAACGGTGAACCGGCGATGCCGTTCACCCGGATGACCCTGGTCACCGCTGAGACCGGGGCGATCACGCACATCGTCTACGGGCACCCGCCGCGCTCGGACGGCGGCGCGAAAACAGGGTGCGACAAAGACAACATCCCGGTCGATCCGGCGGCCAACCAGATGTTGTGTTTCCCGGTCCGTTGGACCCTGCCGTTCACCAACACCCCGATCCTGGACTACTTCCACACATGGGTGGTCACCTCGGTGGACACCGAGGACGCCGCCGGGTTGTCCCCGAAACAGACCACCACCTACCGGTACCTCGGGGCCCCCGCCTGGCACGCCGATGACAACGAAGTACTCGCCCCCGCCGATCGGACGTTCGGGCAGTTCCGCGGCTACCCGCAGGTCGAAACCCGCACCGGGAACACCGGGAACATCTCCAACGGCACCGCCGACGGTCTGACCCTGACCCGGACCAGCTATCTGCAAGGCATGGGCGGGTCGATCAAGAACTCCCTCGGTGAATCGATCACCGACGCCGACGAACTGGCCGGGAGCGTGTACGAGAACGCCTCCTACAACGGTGCCGCCCGGTTGGGTACCCAGCTGACCGACTACACCGTCGTCGCGGCCACCGGCAGCCGGCCCCGGGAAGGCCTGCCCGACCTGACCTCCAGGATCATCCGCACCCGTCAGACACGGCAGATCACCGACCTCCTCGCCGGCGGAACCCGACAGACAGCCACCGTGAGCAGCTACGACGACACCGGGCGTGTGGTGGCCCAATCGGCCACAGGCACCGGAGTGGACCCGGCCTGCACCACCTACCGGTACGCCCAGAACACCCAGCTGTGGATCCTCAACCGGGTCTCCGAGCAGATCACCTCCGGGCAGACCTGCACCACCCCGGTCGAGGACCCCTCACCCGTCACCGCCTTGTCCCGCAGCTATTTCGACGGCTCCATGACCCTCGGGCAGATCCCGGCCGCCGGGGACGTCACCGAATCACGCACAGCCACTACCCCGCAGGGCAATACCTTCCACTTCGCCCGCACCACCACCGGGTACGACGGGTTCGGCCGCACGATCACCACCACCGCCTACACCTCCGATCAGGACGCCACCGGCCGGACCACCACCACCGCCTACACCCCCGCAGGGGTCGGCGCCCTCACCCAACTGGTCACCACGAACGCGTTGGGCCAAAAATCCACCATGAAAGTCACCTCCGGCCGAGGTGCCACATGGAGTTCCACCGACGTCGCCGGGTCCCTCACCGAGGCCGTGTACGACCAGCTCGGCCGACTCACATCCGTGTACAAACCCGGCCAGAACCGCCTCAACGGAGACCCGGCCACCCAAACGTTCACCTACCTCCTCAGGGACAACCGGGCAGAGGAAGGGACGGCCGCGAAGGGCCCATCGGTGGTAACCACCAAAACCCTCCAAGACATCGGGACCTCCACGTCGTACACGTCCACCACGAACCTCATCGACAGCATCGGCCAACAGATCCAAACCCAAACCGACGCCGAGGACCAGAAGAACGGCGACGGGAACAGCACCGGCCACAACCGCGTCATCAGCGACACGATGTACGACTCCCACGGCTGGGTCGTGGGAACCGACAACTCCTGGTACACCGCCGGCCCACCGAGCACCACCGTGATGACCGCCGCCGCAGCGTCGATCAACGACCGATCGCTGATGTACTACGACCTCGCCGGGAGGCAAACCCGAACACGATCGATGCGCGGCCTGGCCGAGATCTCCGCAACCGCCACCGCCTACGGCGGGGACCGCACCACAACCGTCCCGGCCAACGGCGGTATCACTACCACCAACATCACCGACGCACGAGGCAACATCAGCCAGGTCCGCCAATACACCGTCGCCCCAATCATCGCCGGGAACAACGTCACCGGCGGGACCTACCACTCCACCACCTACGGCTACGACCTGTTCGACCGGATGACCGGGATGACCGATGCGGCCGGGGCCACCTGGACCTACACCTACGACCTCGCCGGGCGCCGGACCACCCAGAACGACCCCGACGCCGGAACAACCTCCACCACCTACCTCGACACCTCCGAAGTGGCCACCACCACCGACGCCCGCGGTATCACCCTGACCTACGGCTACGACCTCCTCGGCCGTAAAACCAGCCAGAAATCCGGGGCCACCACCTTGGCCTCGTGGACCTACGACACCGTGCGGCCCGGGTACCTGAGCTCCTCGAACCGGTACACCGCCGGGAACACCTACACCGTGGCCACCACCGGGTACGACAACCAGGGCAACCCCACCGGCCGGAAAGTCACCATCCCCGCCGCTGAAGGGGCACTGAAAGGCACCTACATCACCGGGGCGAGCTACAGCACCACCGGGCAGGTCCTGACCGAAACCCTGCCCACCAACGGCGACAACTCCGACGAGGTCATCAACCACGACTACACCCGCCTCGGCCGGCCCCTCGGGATGATCGGCGACCTCGCATACGCCATCGACACCATCTACACCCCCTACGGGGAGGTCAACCAGATCGCGCTCGGAGTCAACAACCACCGCGGTTGGTTCACCGTCAACCGGGACGACCACACCCGCCGGGTCACCGATACCGCCCTGGACGTCGCCGCGGCCACCCCCCGCGTGGAATCGATGAGCTACACCTACGACGACGCAGGGAACATCACCAAAACAGTCGACACCCAAGGCGGCACCGACCAGGCCCCCGTCCAAACGACCTGCTACACCTACAACACCCTGGCCCAACTCACCCAGGCCTGGTCCTCCAGCAACGCCTGCGCGACCACACCCAGCCCCTCCGCCTACGCCAGCGTCAAAGGTGCGCAACCGTTCTGGACATCATGGGCGTTCGACTCAGTCGGTAACCGGACCACACAGATCAACCACCCCACCGCAGGCAAGACCGGGTCCACGGTCACCACCTACGACTACACCACCCCCGGCCACCAACACTCCATCGCCGGGGCAACCGTCACCAACCCCGACAACACCAAAACCAACAGCACCTACACCTACAACGCCGACGGCGCCGTCGCCACCCGCACCCAACCCGGCAGAACCTCACCATCACCTACACCGACGACGGGCGCACCAACACCATCACCAGCCCGTCAGGGGAAACCAGCTACATCTACGACGCCGACGGCAACATCCTCATCCGCCGAGACCCCGGCGGGGTACGCACCCTGTTCAACGGATCCGACCAATACCGGTACGAGAACAACAAGATCCTCGGAACACGCACCTACGTCTTCGCCGGATACACCATCTGGGAAGAAGGCGACAACTACGGGAAAATGGTCTTCAGCGACCTCAACGGCACACCGCTGGCCACCATCAAAATCACCGCCAACGGCTTCACCGACCTGACCCGCAGGCACTTCGATCCCTACGGCAACACCCTCGGCGGCGTCATCGGGACCTGGCCCGACCACAACCGCTACCTCAACCAACCCGCCAACGTCCCCTCCCTCGTCGACATGGGAGCACGCCTCTACGACCCCATACTCGGGCGATTCCTCAGCGACGACCCCATCCTCACCCCCTACAACCCAGAACAGAACAACGGCTACAACTACGCCTATAACAACCCGCTCGCCCACCCCGACCCAACCGGGCTGTGGTCCGACGCCGCCGAAACCTGGCACTACAAGGACCATTTACAGACAACAGCCTCAACCGCTCTAACGGGGAAAGGACACGAACAAGACGACGCCGCCAGGATCTTCCTGGCAAGCCTGCCTGAAGAAGGGCACGATCCTATCGATTGGAAGGGAATCGGAAGCGCGGTAACGGGTTTCGTCGTCGGTGCCATCATCTTCACTGGCTGTGCCGCCGGAACAGCCTTCGTCGGGACGGTCGGATGTGGTGTAGTCGCCGGAGCCGCCGGGAGCGCGACAACCTCAACCCTCAATGGCAACGACATAGGCACCGTTGCCAAAGACGCAGCAACGGGCGGCTTATTCGGTGGACTTTTCGCCGGCCTCGGATACGGTGCATCCAAGACAGCACAAGCGCTGAGACCCGCTACGCCTACTATCACGACCCCTGGGCTGCCGCAGGACGTTGCCGTCAATAAGATGGCTGCAGAAGCCGGTGGGACCGTGGGTTTCCGCTCGGACACGGCGCACATCTTCCGGAACGCAACAGGGCATCTCGCGGAAGACACTCCGGGAAATCGAGCAATCGTTCGTGGTGCTGTGAGGCCCGAGAATCTCAGGTCTACGGTTACTCTGGGGGAAGGCGGTATACTCGACAAGTATTTCCAAGATCTTCCGGATGGCACTCAGGCATGGGCGGAAGTGCGCGAGGGATTCATTACCAACGGAGGCTTAAATGTCAAACCCCGATAGCTCCCCAAATTCTCGGCTGGTGCTTTCTGAGCAAGAGGCTTTTCTTGCGATGGCAGAGTTCGTCTGGCAGTTTGCACGTAGGGCGGGTGACGACCTATTGACCCTACTTGGTGATATTGGGCTCGAGGCAGACGGAAATACCACAGATCCCGCTGTTTGGGAGGATTGGCTCGAGTGCGTGCGTCATGTCAAAGCAGGCCTCCCGTCCCGCCGAGAGAAGGGTTAAGATTAAGCGCGATCTCGTGCATATGCACGTAAGAATCGACGGCCTTTGACGCCTTTACACCGCGTCCCTTGCGTTTCCAGAGATATTGCGAATCTGGAGAGTCCAAATTTGTCGCGAGGAGCCAGAGGGGCAAGGAGGTGCTAGCTGCAATGTATTTGAGACTTTGGAGCAGCCGTCATCGGCACGGGCCTGTTCGAAAGTCTGGAATGTATAGTTGCATGCTAGAGCGGGATGTGAAGGAGAATGTACGTGGCCTCGGAACTGGACATCTTCATCAATCAAACCTTCACTGACATACTGAGCAGCCGAGGGTTCAAGAAGCGTGGGCGAACATACCGACTGACCTCCCCAGCTGGAGATCAGATCCTGTTCAATATAAGTAGTGACGCCTTACAGGGCACAGTGCAGTACTTTGTACTGACGGTAGCAGTGACCCCACTGATCATGTTGGACTACTACCACCACACTTTAGGGTCACCGATCAATAGACCTCTAAGAGTATCCGACTGGGTCGCAACGTCAAATATTCTCGCACCATCTGGTCAATATTCGAGGAACGCAACTATCGACTGGCCCTTCAAAGGCGTGACGGAGTCTGCCGAAACTGCGACTGAGATTCGAAGAATATTAACCGGTGGAATATTGGATTACCTCTGTAGTCTATTGGATCGACGCTCCTTGCTCTCGCTGACCCGAGCGGAAGCAGGTTCTTCGGATGAGTGGGCACTGCTTTGGAGTACCTTCAACTCGACTGTGGCGAGCATATTGCTGCTAATCCAAGACGGCCCCTCAGATGAACTGGCTACAGCGTTGCGACAAGCAAAGATCAAAGGTTACAATCAAACTTTCGAGTGGGCCAGATCCTATCTGGACCGCCATCCCCGCTAGACCTTTATTTGGACCGAAAGAGGACTAATATCGTTGGCCTGGCAGCTAGACATCTTCATCAATCAAACCTTCAACGACCTACTAGGCAGTCGAGGCTTCAAGAAGCGCGGGCGAACATACCGACTAACCTCCCCAACCGGAGACCAAGTTCTGTTCAATATCAGCAGTAACCCACGACAAGGCACAGTACAATACTTCGTACTAACAGTAGCAATTGCGCCAATAATCATGCTTGACTACTACCACCACACCCTGCACTCACCACTTAACCGACAACTGAGCATGTCTGACTGGATCGCAACCTCCCACATCGCCTCTCCACAGAAACCTTACTCCACGTACGTACCTATGTACTGGTCATTTGATGGTGAAGCCGAGTCAATTGAAGTCTCAAAAATGATCCAAGAAAGACTAAGCGATGGCCTGCTAAGTCGAATTATTGGTCTTTTGGACAGGCGTTCCCTGCTTGCGCTGGCCCGACAAGACAGGGGGAACCGGTGCGAGTGGGCTCTACCCTGGAATAGGTTAAATACCATCTCGGCCGAAATACTGCTCCTTGTCCAGGATGGTCAATCAGACGAACTACATGCCGCCATGCTCGAAGCGGAAAAGAAAGGTTTCTACGAGATCATCGACTGGGCTAATTCGTACCTGGGCCGGCATCCTCATTAGGCCTTGCGTTTGAATTCAAGGAGGACGTACATGGCCTCGGAATTGGATACCTTTATCAATAAAACTTTCACTGATATGCTGGGCCGCCGAGGGTTCAAGAAGAGTGGACGAACGTACCGACTGACCTCCCCAACCGGGGACCAGATCCAGTTCAACATACGCCCTGAAGCACGCCAGGGCCCGATGCAATATTTTGTACTGACGGTAGCAGTTACACCGATAATTATGCTGGACTACTACCACCACACCCTGGGCTTGGCCCTGAATCGACAGCTAGGTCTGTCGGACTGGTTCGTAACTTCTCACATAGCATCTCCGCAAAAACGTCACTCTACGTATGTGCCAATGTATTGGTCATTCGAGGGGGAAGTTGAATCTGTCGAAGTTTCAAATCTAATTCGTGAGAGACTTTGCGCTGGACTGCTTGACAACATTACCAGCCTCCTGGACAGACGAGCGCTACTATCGCTGATACGAGAGGGCCCGGATACATGGTTGTTGCCTTGGATAGGTTACGAAGGCGTAAAAGGTGAAATTCTAATTCTTATTCAAGGCGGCCCCTCCCTTGAACTGAACAAAGCTATCCGTCAAGCGGAAGCGGAGGGTGACGAGAAGATTGTCGACTGGGCCAAGTCATACCTGGACCGTCATTCAGACTGAAGTGATCACGGGCTCCTTCAGTTAAGCTAAGTCAATTTGTCCTGGGCCGTATGGCCTGCCGATTAGCAGCATACTTGTCATTTGGAAGAGGTGTTTCTCATGGGTCTGTGGGCAACCTACGTGGTTTGTCGCACCGGGTCGGATCTGGCCGAGGTCTCCGCGATCACGGAGCGCTCGGAGGGGTTGGACTGGTCCGATGAGCGGCCTGGGTCCTGGAAAATCGGACAATACCTGGGTCACGAGCTGACGGCCGATTCGGATGACCTGCTTCTCGACCTCACGGCAGAGACCGGGGCACCAGCCTTGTTGGCACATGTCATGGACAGCAACGCCGCGGTCGTACAGGGGTGCGATCCTGGTGGCGGCGTCTGGCAGGCCGGCTTGGCGGTGTTCGAGGATTTTGAGTACTACCTGTCCCCGGCGGAGGCGGCGGATATGGCCTACGCATGGGGATTGACCGCCGGCCTCACCCCTCATCGTGGACAACTTTTGGAAGTGTTCAACACCCCGGGCCCGCACCCGGACGTTCGCGAACCACTTTCCGCTTTGTTCGCCGCGCTAGGCCTCCCTGAGGGTGGATGAAGGAGGTGCACCAACGACCGCCCCGAGGTCGGGATTCTGCCCGATCATGCAGCCTGAGACCTGAGTATCCGCGCGGTGTTCAAAAGGAGACGACGACCTGTACCCGGCAAGAATCTTGAACACCGTCTGCTCGACGGCGAGAAACCGCTACTGACCCGCTGTTCCATCGCCCGGTTGGGACTTGCGAGCCCTCAGGACGCGACCCTGACGGACCTGCACTTCGGCCGCTTGATCAGACGGCATCTACGATCATGATCCAATACCCACCCTGGAGCACACGTGTCCTATGACCTGCAGATCTATTCAGCGCAGGGGCTGTCCGCCGAGGAACTTCGGGGCTTGCTGACCAGCACCGGCCTCAGCGTCGAGGACTCATCCGGGCCCTCCACAGAGGCGTGGACGGTGGTGCGTGGAGCGAAGCGCAAATACTCATTCACGCTGGCGCTCCCGGTCAGCATTGAGCCGGAGGACGTCCCAGGCGAGGTGACAGGGGCTGCACTCGACGTGTCGTACTTCTACGAGCTGTTGGTCGAAGGCTCGTCGGCGACCGAGGTTCCGCACGCAGTCAGATTCGGCCGCTGTCTCGCCGAAGCAACGAACGGGGTTCTGCTGGACCAGCAGAACGACAAAATATGGAGTCGAAGGAAGCTGCGTCAGGTTCCCCGTGTCGACAGCGGGGTTGTGTCCACAGTTGAGGTGCGCTGGTATGTCCGAACCGCGGACGAAGTCGGCACTGCAGCCGACGCTTGGTTGAAGCTTGTACGCCGGCACCTACCGGAGGCGCTTCCCCGGCGATACGGAACATTCGAGCCGCTGGGCCATAAGCTCGAGGAGGACGGACCTGACGCGTTCGTGCGGTTCGTCCGTGAAGCCGACAATACCGTCTTCTTCAAGGGCACCAAGCCGGTCACGGACGGATCACTCGTTGCCGGCCCAACGTGCGCCGGCACGATGCAGGCTCACGACCTGACGCTCCTCGCCGATCCGCTCGCCGAAGTGCCATGGCGCACCTCCTTCCGGCGTCTCTTCGTCGAATTCGCGGAGAGCGTCGACGCTGTGCTGGCCACTGCCGAAGTCGTTCGCAACGTGCACTGGTCCGGTCGCAGCCTCGGATACGACGGCAACACTGAGCGCGCGACGTACGTCGCCCCACGCGGTAACTGGGAAGGTCTGCCTCCCTACCCCGTTTGGTGGGCATGGTTCGGTCACGAGTACACGCAGCTGGTCCGCGAACACCTGCCGGCGGACCAGGTCGAAGTCCGAGGCACCGGCCTGTTTCACTGGCGCTCCGACGCTCCCGCTGACCGCGACAGCCTGAAGGCTCAGTTGCAACCGCATCGCGAAGAGCCCAGAGGTCGGCTGTTTCGCCGCAAACAGGATCGGCCGTCGGCAACGTGGCTGCCTGCCGAACTACTGGCAACTGAAGATCGAAGCGATCCGAACCTCTACAACCCGCTGCTCATCCGGGCACAGGTCAGACCCGCCTCGCTGAGCTGAGCACTGAACAATTGCCCTCACGTTGACCTGGACACCCACCTGCCTCTCGGCGGCTGCCGGGGTACGCGCGATCGCACCAAGGAGCAAATGGTCGCGGGGAGAGCGACGCTCGTCGGCTGCTGTTTTCGGGCGCTGGATGGCGACGATGCGTAGGCGCGACTCTCAGCTCCTGAACGATGCCCGGGGAGTCCGCCGGTACCCGCACCGAACGGACAAGTTCGGAGTGGATCCACCGGCACCCATCAGCTTGCTCTTCGCGGATGCCAACCACGCAAGTCAGCATCTCCGTAGCCACCGCCACCGGCGGCAACATCAGCACCATCACCCGCGCCTCTTCGACTCCTTCGGCTGGACCCATAACGGATCTTCTGGCAGCCAAGCGCGCTCATGGCGAACGCGGCCGTGGCGGAGACGATCAGTTGCCCTCGCCCCAGGCGAACGGGTTCTTCTCGGTCCCGACGGTTGGTGCGAGCTTGTCGAGCAGGTCGGATGCGGCGAGGGTGGAGTTTTCTGGGTCTGTCCAGTTGAGGAAGGTGCTCAGGTACTGGGGGTTGATGGTTGTGCCTGCCGGTTTGCCGAGGTCGAGCACGCACAGAGTGGTGCGGAAGCAGCTCGGGGTTCCGTCGTTGTTGGCGCTGGGTGTCAGCAGGAACAGGTACTGACCGCTGAAATCGAATTGCTTGACCTGGTCGGCTGTGACCGCTCCTAACCCGCGGTACAGGAGGAGGTCGACGGTATCGGTGGTCCATTTGCCGGCAGCCGCGTCCACCCGGATGGTCAGCTTGGTGTAGTGCGCATCGAGTTGATGCCCGATCGCGGCGGCTTCCTCCGCGGTGTTTGCTGGTTCAACCGGCCCGTCCTGGACATCGATGACTTCACCCAGGACCACCCCCCGGGCTTGGGCGAACAGGTCCTCGTAGCTGTCCGGTCTGGGGAAATCCTGTGGGGACGTGGCGACGTCGCCGTGCAGCGACCAGAACGTCATTCCAGGTCTACCCACCATGTCGACACCAATTCGCGGGTCGTCCGCCCACATACGACCTGCCAACTCAGAGGGGCTCAGTGATTCGGGGTTGTCGAACGACGAGGGGGGAGTTGAGAACGGTGGAGATGGCGTGCCACCAGTCGTGGTCGAGGAGGATCCGGTGGGCGAGATCGTCAATGACTGGGTGGCGGCCGTCGTGGGCTCATTTGGCGGTGAACCGGGGTCAGTGCCTGGCGCTGCGCACGCCGTACCCATGGCCGTGACAACTGCAATGAGGGGCAGTGACCAGTTTCGAAGGCGCATGAATTCCTCTTCCGTAACGAACGTCCATTTGGAGTTTGACGTTTCCGGTTGGTTCCACCATGTCGGGGTCGACCCTCAGGCATGATTTCCCCGCCGTGGACCCGGTCCTTTCGATCACCTGGCGGGGGCATTGAGTCAATGCTCCCGCGCGCCGTTCAACCGCTCTTCGGTATTCCATTCGGGTCGCCGCCCGCCTAGAGGCGGCAGGTCGAACTGGGCGTCGTCCGACTGCAATAAACACATCATCCTCCGGCCGATGAGTGCCGCGCCGCGACATCGATCCGCGATGATGTCCAGAACATGGACTGCAGCGCCTTGGCTGCTCAATACATCGAAGTGACGCAGGACGAGTACCAATCCCGCAGCGTCTGTCTTGACTCCGTAGTCCCCTGCGGCGACGTCTCGTAAGCAGTCGTTCAGAGCATCGAGGTTGTGGCCGAAGTACTCGGGGAACCTCAGCTCAACGGCGAATCGATCGATAAGTTCTGTGATGTCCCGGCTCTCACTCGCGTCGAGATCCACGAGCTGATACCCATGCGCGTCGAGCCAACTCAACGTCCTGGCAAGGACGTTCTCATCCCAGAACTTCGTGACAAAGCCGTTCATGACCAGAGGGTAGGCGACGTCGTTGTTGATCTCGTCGTCCGAATAGAAGGCAGCCACATCTATTGTTACCAGATGAACACGTCCTTGCGCACTTAGGCCAGCAGTGCATGTCAAGACGGCCGCGATGCTGCGTGTCTCAGGTACTAGCCGGTCCATTCGCATCACCCACCTTGCAACACCACCAGTGGGGCCTAGCAAGGGCTTCCGGTCAGCACTCTGGGTGCACCCTGCTTCTGGTAGCGAGGCTGCGGTGACGCCCGGCAGCCCGCTGAGGACGGATCCGGCCGCGGCAGTCGTTGTCGTTCACCACTCCGATGAGCAATCACGGTTCACGCCGCCGCCGTCGTCTTCGCACGCTTGAGCTTTGCGAATTTGGCGGAAACGGTCTCGTGTCAACCGTTGCGGTGGCAGGCTGCGAGTTGCCAGGAAGGGCCTGGTGTTCGGTTCGCGCTAACCACGGAAAGGTGGATCCAATGCGCATGATTCTCAGAGGTCCGTCATGTTAGGGGTTGCCGCAGTTCTGTCGGCGTTGATCTTGACGGTGCCTGGTGCCCCCCAGTCGGCTCCGGTGGGTCAAGGGCCATCGCCCGTGCCGATTGCCGCGGATGCCGGCGCTTCGCCACAAGGGACCGGCATCCCTTCGCCCGCGGTGCATCTTTCGGTGTCGGGTGCAGTTCGGGCACCCGCCGCGATCGACCCGAAGGGCTGTGTTCCCCGTTGGAGGTGTGGCTGACCGTCAGGTCGATTTCACCCCCGCGGTGCCAGCGCTGACGGGGCATGGCACTCGGGCAGCGCCCCACCGCCCACCGGTGCGCGGTGGATCGCTGTTCGAGCGGCCCTAGACTCGGCTCATGTCCGAGCGCCGCCCTCTTCCGTTGTGGGCGGGCCGCTCGGCCGCGCTCCTGGGCATCATTCTCGTGGCGCTCACCCTGCGCCAGGCCGTTGCGGCGGTATCGCCGATTCTTGCCGAGATCCGGGTGGACATCCCGATATCGAACTTCGGCGTGGGGCTGCTCGGCACGTTGCCGCCGATCCTGCTCGCGGCATCCGGATTCGTCGCGCCGCGCATCGCCCGCGGCATCGGCCTCGACGCCGGGATCGTGCTCGCTCTGCTGCTCATGACCCTCGGCCACCTCGTGCGAGCATTTGCCCCGGGCTTCGCGGTACTGATCCTCGGCAGTGTCGTCGCCCTCGCCGGCACGGGGATCGGTAATGTGCTGCTGCCGTCGATCGTGCGGCGGTATTTCCCCGACCGAGTAGCGCTGCTGACTGCCGTCTACGCCTGCATCGTGGGCCTGAGTACGACCGTTCCCGCCGCGCTTGCCGCTCCGATCGCCGAGCAGATCGGCTGGCGCTTCTCCCTCGGCATCTGGTCGGTGACCTCGGTGGTCGCGCTCGTTCCGTGGCTCGTCATGATCGTGCGGGAGCGCCGCCAGCGGCTCTCGGATGCAGTTGTCGGCGGGTCCCCGGTTCCGGACCTCGTCACACGTCTGTGGCGGTCTCGCGTGGCCTTGTCGATCACCGCCGTGTTCTCGGCCAGCGCGATCTGCACCTACGCGGCTTTCGCGTGGCTGCCCGAGATCCTCGCCGACATCGCCGGCTCGACGCCGACCGAGGCCGGTGTGCTGCTCGCCGTCACCGGCATCGTCAGTGTGCCTGCGGCGCTCATCGCTCCCCTGCTCGTCGCGCGCCTTCGCAACGTCGGCTGGCTGATCGGCGCAGGCACCGCGGGTTTCGTGCTCGGCTATCTCGGGCTGCTGCTCTCCCCCGCGACACTCACACTGCTCTGGGTGCTGCTGATCGGCTCGGGTTCGATCCTGTTCCCGGTGAGCCTCGTGCTCATCAACGTACGGACCCGAACCCACGGCGGCACCATCGCGTTGAGCGGCTTCGCCCAGGGTGTCGCCTACGCGCTCGGCGCGCTCGGTCCGCTCGTCGTCGGGGTGCTGCACGACGTGAGCGACGGGTGGACGCTGCCGCTGCTGTTTCTGCTCGCGGTGGCCCTTGGGGCGACCATTCCGGCGATCACACTGGGAAAACCCGCGTTCGTTGAGGACGAGCTCGACCACGAGCGCTGATCGGGTCCCCCAACTGGAACCTGATCCCGCGGTTGTTCGGCAGATCCTGGACTCGCGTCGACATCGACTTGCTCGACCCGACCAGCCTTCCGGTGAGGCACGCTCGGCACCTCACCTTCCGGCGTCGCAACCGGTGAGCTACCGGTCCAACAGATCTGCTGGGGCGGACGCGCGAGCTGCGAGCGCGGCAGCAGCGAGGGCGTCACTCGGCTTCCGGTCCAAGAGGCGAGCGAGGTCGTCGCTCGTCCCGGCGAGCATGCCGTGCCTGACGCCGGAGTAGATCGACATCAACATGGCGGGCTGGAAGGGCTTGAGCCCTGCCGTGTCGAGTTCGCTGCGTCGTTCCTCGAGCGGGATGTCGATGATCGGGACACCAAGCCTGGCCGCGATCTGATGGGCGGTGATCGGCTCCCCGACAAGGTCGTATGTCATCCCGGCGTGGCGGCGGGGTGCCTCCGCGACGAGTGCTGCAGCCTCGGCAAGGTCGCCGCGGGTCACCGCCGAGAGGGCCCCTTCGCCGAACGCCGACGTCATCCGGGATCCCGACCAGCTCACCAGAGATCCGAAAAGCTCTGCGTACAGGCCGTTTCGCAGGATCGTCCACGACAGACCGCTGCGACGAAGGCACCTTTCCGTCCAGCGGTGCGCCAATGCGAAGCCCAGGTGATCACCCCCGCTCGTCAGGCTCGTGTACACGACGTGGTCGACCCCATCCCGCTGGGCTGCCGCGATCACCGCCTCGTGGCGCGCGACCACCACGTCGTCCTCCGCTTCGCCTGCAGACACCAGTACAAGGGTGTCGACGTCGGCGAACGAGATGCTGGCAGGATCATCGAAATCCAGTGCGCGGGATGATCCCTCGCCGCTGCGGCTGCTGCCGGACACCGCGGCATCCCGCTCCTGGAGACGAGACAGAATTTCGCGGCCGAGGTTGCCCGTGGTGCCGGTGACGAGAATCAATGGAGTGCCTTTCGTGGTTCTTTCCAGTAACTAGGCTGATTCTGTCCACGCATCAGGATCGTCACAAGAAGGCAGTCTCATGTCACTCACGCACACTGAAGTAACCGCAGACCTCGAGCCTTGCGGGAAGGCGGAGCACCCCGACTGCGGGATCCGCGATGTTCTCGACCGCGTGGGAGACAAATGGTCCGTTCTCGTCGTGGTCGAGTTGGCCTCCGGCACTCGGCGGTTCCGCGAACTGCAACGCGCGATCGACGGCATCTCCCAGCGAATGCTGACACTCACCCTGCGCCGGCTCGAGCGCGACGGGCTCGTCGAGCGCACCGTGTACCCGGTGGTGCCACCACAGGTCACCTATGCACTCACCGAGTCGGGGAAAAGCCTCACCCACCTGGTGAAAGCTCTTGCGGACTGGTCGATCGAACAGCGGCCGGCGATCGCTTCCTCCCGGCAGAACTATGACGCCGCCAACCCTGGGCACACCATTCGGTGACGTGAATGCCAATGGTGCCTTCCCGCGGTCGAAGAATTGGCCCCGGATGATGGCCGACACGCTGTTGTCCGAGGTCGGAGTGGACGACCACGCGTCCGCAGTGCGCCTTGATGGTCGTAGATCCGGGGGTCAGCTCCCGGCCAGGGCCGAAAATAGTTGCTCGTAGCGTGTCGATGGACTGAGCGTGAGTCCGGATTTCACGAATTTTGCCCAATCGTCCGCCAGCACCTCCTCGAGTCCCGACTCGATGGCGTCGAGGCCAGCCGCTGCCACGGCGGCCGGTGGGATCTTCGGTGCCTGTGTGGTCGCGGCCATGTCAGTGTCGACCAGGCCCATGTGCACGCCGACCACGTGCGTACCTTGATCCGCGAGCTCGAGTCGCGCGCTGTCGGTGAGGCTCCACGCCGCCGCCTTGGACGCGGCGTAGGCGCCGGCGCTCGGAACGGTGAACCACGACAGCGCCGAAACGACGTTGAGGATGGCACCTCCCCCGTTGGCCTTGAGGATCGGGGCGAACGCCCGGGTCATGAGCAGGGGGCCGTAGAAGTTCGTTTCCATCTCTCGCCTGACGTCAGCCACTGCCCCGGAGATGAGGGAGGTGCCCGTCGAGATTCCGGCGTTGTTGATGAGAACCTGGACATCGTCGGCCGCGTCAGCGGCAGCCAGAACCTGTGACGGGTCGGTGATGTCGAGCCCGATCGGCTCGACGCCGTCCACCTCGACCGCCCGTGGGTCGCGCGAGGCGGCATAGATCTTGGCTGCTCCCCGCTCCTTGAGCTGCGCGACGAACTCAGCGCCGATCCCTCGGTTGGCTCCGGTCACCAGCACGACGGCGTTTTTCAACTGCATGGGATTCTCTTTCTGTAGCGATCACTATGAATTACGTCCTGACCGTATCACATTCCATAGCGCTTGCTACGGTATGCTGGAGGCATGGCTGGCAGACCACGAAGTTTCGACCGTGACACCGCATTGGCTGCGGCGATCGAGCAGTTCTGGCGCACAGGCTACGAAGAGACCACCATTGCGATGTTGACCAGGGCCATGGGTGTGACTCCCCCGAGCCTGTACGCCGCTTTCGGTGACAAGGACAGGCTCTTCGAGGAAGCCTCTACCCTGTACTTCCGCCGGACCTGCGAGGCTGTCGACCGTGCGGTAGCCCGCCCGACCGTCCACGAGGCCATCGCCGCCATGCTCGACGACACGGCCCGGGCACACACGGATGCGACGACACCGCTGGGCTGCCTCATGTTGACCGAGCCGCGTCTGGCGGCGCAACGAGAGGTGCTGCATGGTCGACTCTCGGATCGGATCTCACGGGGTGTCCGAGAGGGTGACCTCCCCGACACCGTTCAGCCCGACACGTTGGCGTCGTTCCTGGTGGCGGTCATGCGTGGCATGTCGGGGTGCGCCAAGGACGGAGGGTCGACCGAAGAGGTCCTCGCCATCGCCGGCGCGGCCGTGGCAGCACTACCGCAGACGCCGCACCAGGCCCAGGTCTGACGAGACCTTTCAGACCCAGTCCCACCGTTTCCTGAATACCCGGGCCAGATTTCCGCGGAAACCCGGTAAACAGTCGGCCGAGTGGCCGCCGAATGGGCCTGGACAAAACACGGACGACGCGGGGCTCAGACCGGTTTGTGCTGCCCGACCTCGATGTACACGGGCGCGTTCTTCAGTTTCGGGTGACCGAGCAGTACACGGCGCAGCGTTGATTCGCACCAGCGACGGGTAAGGCCGGTGGACACCCCGTTGAATGAGCGCCGGATATTCATGGCGAGATCATAGGCCCCGTGGTGGACAATGAAGCATGACCCCTTCGGGGTATTTGCCGAGACTGGACCACGGGACGCCGCTGCATACATGGAGGAGTTGGTGATGAGGCGATGTGGCCCGCGCTGTCGATCGGCGATGCCGTCGGCGGCAGTGAAAGTTCTGTGGTGTACGGGTTTATGGCAGCACGACCACGATCGGTGTCAGCTTGCCGGTGAGGGCAGGATTCCAGGATGGCGTTCGTGACGAGGAAGAGTCGTCGGCGTCGGGAGTACTTGGCCACTGGGGCTGAACTCCGAAAGCTCGCGGCGTCGGTCGCGGACAGGCTGACCGAGAGCAACGTGGAGATGCTGACCGAGCTGATCGACGTCGGCGAGCCCGGAGTGGGATTCGAGTTGCTGGTGACATGGCTGGATGAATCAGAAGCCATCTTGTCCGAGGAAGAATTTCGGGACGTCGCTCACTTGGCGATCTGGATGGGAATCCCGAGCGGGCTCTGGCGGGGGTTGCCGGTTTCGGATTCGTCACCCGGACCTGACGCGCTCTGATGGTCGAATCAGGCTTTCCTGCGAGCCGCCCACCCCGGCTCCGCGCGCTGACCGGACCTGCTGTTCCGACTCTTGCCGCCCGGATCAGGTGTGACGGGCCGGTGATCTGGCCCGGAAGGCTTGACAAGAATATTTGTCAAGCCTAGCTTCGGGTGCATGGAAGATGTCCGGGTCCTGACAGATACCGCCACCATCGGAGTCGCACTCGATCCGATTCGAGCGGCCATCCTCGATGCGTTGACAGAGCCCGGCTCTGCCTCGACCGTCGCGGCTGCGGTCGGGATGAGCCGTCAGAAGGTGAACTATCACTTGAAGGCGTTGGAGGAGCACGGGCTCGTCGAGCCGTCGGACACTCGCGTCTGGGGCGGTATCACGGAGCGATTCGTGCAGCGCTCCGCCCGTTGTCTCCTGGTGTCCCCGAGCGCATTGCAGGCCACGCCACTCGATCCGGACGAGGTCTCGGACCGCCTCTCGGCCGCGTACATGATCGCAGTGAATGCGCGGACGGTGTCGGAGGTCGGAACGTTGGCCGGCCCTGCTGCACCCGGGACACGCCTGCCGACGCTGACGGTCGACACGGTGATCGGTTTCGGGTCACCCGAAGACAGGGCAGCGTTCGCTGTTGAGCTGCAATCAGTTCTTGCCTCGCTGGTTGGTCGCTACCACCGCGACGACGGGCGGCCTCACCGCCTGACCGTCTCCTCCTACCCCCGACCGAAGGGATCGTCATGACCGGCGATGAGAAACCACGACGCGTGGAGCACAGGGCCGAGTGCGCCTACGACGTGCAGGCGAGCCCCGACCAGGTGTGGGCCGCGATCGCCACGGCCGAAGGGATCTCGTCCTGGATGGTGCCGACCCGGCTCGACCCACGTATCGGCGGTCAGGTGGTGTTCGACCTCGGTGACTTCACGTCGACCGGTGTGGTCACGGGTTACACCCCGAACGCTTGTTTCTCCTACCAGGAGCCCTGGCCCATCGCGGACCGGAAGGAGGACATCCCGCCGCGCATGATCGAGTGGTTCGCCGCGCTGGGGATATCGCTGCCGGAGGTGTACGAGGGCCTTTCACACGTCAGCCCGATCGCCACGGAGTTCTTGATCGAGGCTGCCTCCGGCGGCAGCTGCGTCGTCCGTGTTGTCACGAGTTCCTATGGGAGTGGTGCCGACTGGGAGAACGAGTTCTTCGCCGAGATGGTCGCCGGAACGATGCCGATCTGGGATCGTCTCGCTGCGTCCTTCGCCGGCGCGGCGACCCGATGACGAGGACTGCTCAACAGATCCCGCTCGCCGGTGTCCGGCTGTCCCGGCCTCCCATCGATGACACTTCCGTCAACGTCGACAATGCAGAAGGTGAGCGGAGATGAATACACCTCGTGCGATCAGCATTACTCCTGTTCAGGTCGGAGAACTGCGTGCGGCAGGCGGGGGGATGCCGATCTGCGTCCATGTTCTCGATCACCCGCAGGGCCGGGTCCTGGTCGACACCGGTCTGACGCGTCTCCACCCTGCCGTCGCAGACCTTGATCCACTCCTGGATCCGCTGGACGCCCAGGACTTCGACATCGGCAGCATCGACGTCGTCGTCAACACACACCTGCATTTCGACCATTGCGGCGGCAACCACCTCTTCACGGGCACGCCGATCTACGTTCAGCGGCAAGAACTCTCAGATGCTCGAAGCCTGAACGACTACACCATCCCCGAGTGGGTCGATCCCCCTGGAGTGCACTACGTTCCGGTCGACGGAGAGTTCGAGTTGTTTCCCGGCATACGTCTTCTTCCCGCGCCCGGCCATACCCGAGGCACGCAGATCGTGGTGGTCGAGCAGGACGAACACCCGGTCGTCATCGCCGGTGATGCGGCGGTCTGGCCCGGGGAACTGGACGACCCGTCCACCGAAGGGCAGTTGCTCATCCGCTCCCTCGAGCCGCGAGCAGTCTGGATGGCGCACGCACACGATCCGTGGCGGCCGTAGGTAGAGCGAAAACTCGACTCCCCGCAGGTCGGATGGTGGACGCTACGCATCAGCTCGCTACGCCCGCAGCTCCACTCTCGCCGAGGAGGGCGCGGAGCCTGTGCGCCACGTCGGCGGTTGTGTGCCCGTCCCAGGCGGGTGCCGTCTCCACCTCGGGCACATCGCTGAACAGCGACCAGCTGACGGTTCGGTAGTGGTTGCTGACCTGGCCTGTCGGGAGCTGGGCCACGACGATGAACCAGCCTCCCCCGAAACATGGCTGCCCGTCATGATGCTTCCACGAGCGGACGACGGGGTATCCGGCGGTCAACCACGCCCGAGCTGCGTGCGCGTGATACAGCCTCCGGAACTCGTACAGCTCGTCGAAGGTGTGGAACCCGTCGGAGATGCTGCCGATATCGCTCATGTTCTCCCCTTCGCAGCTGAGACCGCAGCGCGGCCTTGATGGCCAACGCGTGTCGGCTCTGGTGTCTCGCCCAGCACCCTGACACATCCTGGACCGGACGAAGCTGCGAGTCCAGGGAACAAGAACGTGCCCTGCGAGCGGGCCGCGGCGCTGCCGCGGACTTCGCCCCCGCCAAAACGGGAACAACGCTTGCGCTGGAGTCTGGGCTGAGTTAAGTTTCCCCGCTGACCATTTCGGATGAAGTGGCTACAACACACGATCCGGATCGGCGTCAACCTCGTTCCGTTCGCAGTGGAGCGCTGGACCGCCCGGGTTGACGGAAGGGATGCGTGATGTCGAACCGTCAAGAGTCTCGCCGCCCGGAGGTCACCGACATCGAGATCATCGGTGGTGCTGAAACACTCTCGATGAGCCTCCACAGCTACGACCCCCGGTGGGCGGAGGACTACCTGCGCCATCGACAGCGGATCCTGAAGGCATTGGCGGCAGTGGAGGTCGATGTCGAACACATTGGCTCGACCTCGGTTCCGGGCCTGGCCGCCAAGCCGATCGTTGACATCGTCGTCGCGGTGGCCGACATCACCGCAGAGGAGGACTACCTCGACGGCCTGTTGGCCGCCGGCTACGAGTTGCGCGTCCGTGAGCCAGGGCACCGGCTCGTCCGGACGCCGACCCGCGACGTACATGTGCACGTGTACGAACGCGGTAATCCTGCCGTGCAGGAGTATCTGCTTCTCCGCGACCACCTGCGTGCCGATGAGGACGACCGCGATCTGTACGAGAGCGTCAAACGAGACCTGCTCGGCCGACAGTGGGACGACATGAACGACTACGCCGATGCCAAGAGCGACGTCATCCTGGCGATCAAGAGTCGAGCGAGGGCGGCCCGACCCTCGGTGCAGTAGTCAGGACACGACGGACTCACGTGGCTGATCCCTCTCGGCAATTGGATTTGCCACCTCTGCCCGGGGGCTACTGTGTGACCGTGCCGGTGCGAAGTGATGCAGCCCGCCGCGCGGTGGCCAGGTCACGGGCCCGCGCGATGTAGACCGTGCTTGCCTTGGCGCCGTAGGCCGTGCCGATGAGGGTGACCGCATCTCCGACAACCCGGAAACCGCGTTGCACTGCTCGGTTTCGGTGTCGGAACAACGCCGAAACGGCGTAGGCACCCAGGGCGCCGTTCTGGTAGGCCATTGCTGTCTTGCCGGCGGACACGGGGGCGAGATCCTCCTCGCCGCTCAGCCGCACGGCTGCCGCAGTGGCCACCAGGCTCACCGCGTTCTGTGCGGCGATGGCCAGCAGTGCAGGGCGGGGGGCGAGTCGGCCGCGCCACAGGTTGACGCCGATGGCGAGTACGCCTGCCTTGTCGAAGGTGGCATCAACCCCGGCACCGAACTCGCTCCCCTGGTTCAACATTCGGGCCACCTTGCCGTCGAGGAGGTCCAACAGGCGCCCGGCAACCGTCTCGGCGATCCCGTGCCCGGTATCGGCCCGGGCCGAGCCGTGCAGGACCAGACCCAGCCCGACGGCACTGATCGCATTGGGGACGGTGAGTACTTCGGAGAGCTTGATGGCGGCCACTGATGCATCATCCCAGGCGTTTCGAGAACCCTGGACCCCTGTCGGCCGGAGGTGGCCGGGGACGTCGCCCGCCCGGCGGGTCCAGACCACGTCTGATCTGCGAAGCAGGGGCAGAAAACACCGCGAGCGATGGCATCCGGGTCTCGCTTCTCTCGGCGCGGTCCATACTTGACCCGAAGGAGAGGGGATCATGGACTGATGAGCAAGGTTGGCCGCTATCCGGATGACTACTACCAGGACCTGGAGCGCTCGGTGATCGCGCTGGCCCACTCGTTTGCCGGTCGCCTGCCCGACGAACTCATTGCGGTCTCAGTCAAATTCGCCCACCACAGCGAGTACGGGCTCGCTTTCGAGTGGGTCGTTCAAGGGATCCCACACCACAACGTCGCCGTGCACGAAACAGAAAGACAAGAGATCTGGCGACTGTCGGGATTGATGGGCTTCGATGACGACGTGGCTGCGGCCTTCGCGCGGCTCGAGGAGCCCGGGTGACAGCGCGCCGCCGGCCCTATCCGGCGACGAGGACACGGCCTGACGGTACGTCTGTCAGCGCTGGCCCGCCCTGATCAGAGGGCGTGGGCGCGGAGTTGGTCGGTGCCGCCGGATCAGCGCGCGCCGGCAGTCGCAGCAGCGACGGCTGCCTCCCGCTGGGCCGGATCGTAGGTTCCGCCCTGCTGTTTCACCAGGACGTTCATCCGGTTGAAGGCGTTGATCAGTGAGATCTGGGCCACGAGAGCGGCGAGTTGCTCGTCGTCGAAATGCCGTGCTGCCTCATCCCATACGCTGTCCGGAATCCCGTTCCCATCAGCCAGGCGGGTCCCTGCCTCGGTCAGATCCAGGGCCGCCCGCTCGGCGTCGGTGTAGACCGACGTCTCACGCCACGCCCCGACCAGGTTCACCTGCAGGGACGTGAGCCCGGTCGCTGCGGCCTCCTTGACGTGCATGTCCAGACACGCGCCGCATCCGTTGATCTGGCTCGCCCGGATGTTGACGAGTTCGACGGTCGACCGCGGGAGGGGCGAGTTCTGGACGGCCCGATCGGCGGAAATCAGGTACTTCACGAACCTGGGCATGACGGTGGTGGCGAAGGCATTCAATCGAGCCATGGTGATCTCCTTTGAAGTGGGTGCGGCTGTACCTAGGAGACGAGGGCCAGGAACAGAAGGTAACAGAGCCGGTCAGGCAGGTCTCCGGGGAATGCGCATGGCCGCCAGCCGTGCCGGGTCCGTGACGGATTCGGCAGCGAAGATGAGGCCGTCGACCACCGTGCACTCCATGACCGCGAAAGGCCTGCCGTCCGCGCGCCAGGCGACCACACCGGGCCGACCGTTGACCAGCGCCCTCGCGGCGTCGAGGCCGGTTTGCGCACCTCGACGGGCCTGGTCGGCGAAGTTCGCCGCACCGGAACGGACGATGTCGCCGCGGGCGGTGTGGATCCGCCAGGTGACCTCTGGATCGAGAATCCGCATCAGGCCGTCGAAATCACCGTCACGGGCCGCGGCCAGGAACGCGTCGACGACTTCGCCCTGGTGGCGGGTCCCAACCGGGTTCTCGGCATCCCTGACCTTTCGTCGTGCGCGGCTGGCCAGCATCTTGGCCGCATCCGTTGACTTGCCGAGTATCTCGCCGACCTCGGCGAACGGCACGGAGAAGAGGTCGTGCAACACGAACGCCACCCGCTCGTCGGGTGTGAGCGCGTCCGCAACGACGAGCAGCGCGGCCCCGACGGTATCGGTCAGTACCGCGCCGGCCTCCGGTCCGCCGCCGTCGTCGAAGGTGACGACCCACTCCGGGACCGCCTCGATCGCGACCTCGGCGTGTGCCTTTCGGGTGCGCAGCAGGTCGATGCACAGCCGGCTCACCACTGTGTTCAGCCACCCGGGGAGACTCTCGATCGAGGCGACGTCCTGACGCGAGAGCCGCAGCCATGCCTCCTGGACCGCGTCCTCGGCATCCGCCCGGGAGCCGAGAATGCGCGCGGCCACTGCCGTCAGCCGTCCTCTCTGCTCCTCGAAGAGGGCCGAGAGTGTCGTGGCGGGCATGTCGTCGGGATCTGACATCGACCTGTCCTTCGCCTCTGAACCCGTGGCCGACCGTGGTTCCAGGTAACGGTCGGTAGGACGTTATCAAGAGTTGCCCCTGGGTCGACTGCCGATCCCACGGTTCGGACGAAGGGGCGGTCGCGATCGGAGAGATCGCCGGTCGGTCCGGCTGCCCGCATCACGACATCGAGGGCGCGTTCCGGTTGGCAGGCATAGATGTTGCTGAACCAGGCCATGTTCGCCTCCACCACCGCAAAGCCCTCATCGCCGCTGTCGGCGTCCACCGCCCAACCGACGTCCACTGTCACCGCCGACGGGAGGGTGTCCGCGGCGGCATCCAGCAGGGCGTCGGCGAAGTCCATGACCGCGGAGCGGTCGGTGTCCTCGCGGAGGGCGCGCACATCCGGGTGGCCCGAAGTGAGATAACGACTGCCGGTGTGCACCCTGCCGTCGAAAACCAGGAGCCGGTACTCGCTGGTGAAGGTGACGATGTCACTGACCAGGACCGGCCGGTCGTCGTCAGCATCGGTGAGAGCCGCACTGGTCGCCGACTGTTGGGCCGAGAAGTACAAGGTCTGTCTCGGGTACCCCTGACGGAAGCTCCCATCAGCCATGATTCACCGCGCCCTTCTGTCGGGACTCTCCTAGGGTGGAGGTACATCGGGTCATTTCTCACGGACGGATGGCCTGCAGGATCAAGGAGGATCACTGTGCCAGGAAACAGGGCGGTAGCGTACAAGGGCCCCGGCGAGGTCGAGGTCATCGACATCGACTACCCCACCTTCGAACTGAAGGACGGACCGGGCGTCAACCCGGCCAATGTCGGAAGGAAGGTGCCTCACGGCGCGATCCTGAGGACGGTTGCGACCAATATCTGTGGCTCCGACCAGCACATGGTCCGTGGTCGCACCACTGCGCCGGCCAACCTCGTTCTCGGTCACGAGATCACCGGTGAGGTAATCGAAACCGGGCCGGATGTGGAGTTCATCAAAGTGGGCGACATCGTCTCGGTGCCGTTCAACATCGCGTGCGGGCGATGTAGGAACTGCAAGGAACGGAAAACGGGAATCTGCCTCAACGTCAACCCGGACCGCCCCGGAAGTGCCTACGGGTACGTCGACATGGGTGGTTGGGTCGGTGGCCAGGCGGAATTCGTGCTGGTTCCGTACGCGGACTGGAACCTTCTCAAGTTCCCCGACCGGGATCAGGCCCTGGAGAAGATCCTTGATCTGACGATGTTGTCGGACATCTTCCCCACCGGCTTCCACGGTGCGGTGACGGCCGGGGTCGGGGTGGGGTCGACGGTGTACGTCGCCGGCGCGGGTCCTGTCGGTCTGGCGGCCGCAACGGGCGCGATGCTGCTCGGGGCCGCTGCGGTGATCGTGGGCGACATGAACGAGGGTCGGCTCGCCCAGGCGCGCAGTTTCGGTTGCGAGACCATCGATCTCACCAAGGGTGAGCCGGGTGAACAGATCGAGCAGATACTCGGGGTACCCGAGGTCGACTGTGCGATCGACGCTGTCGGCTTCGAGGCCAAGGGGCACGGCGCAGACTCGGGGCATGAAGCTCCCGCCACTGTCCTCAACTCCTTGATGGACATCACCGCGGCCGGTGGGGCGCTGGGCATCCCCGGCCTCTACGTGACCGGCGACCCCGGCGGTATCGACGAGGCGGCCAAGAAGGGTGCCCTGTCTCTGAGCCTGGGTACCGGATGGGCCAAGTCCCTTTCCTTCACCACAGGTCAGTGCCCGGTCATGCGGTACAACTTCGGCTTGATGCGGGCCATCCTGCACGACAAGGTGAGCATCGCCAAGAACGTCAACGCGACGGCCATCTCGCTCGACGACGCCCCCAGGGGCTACGCGGAGTTCGACGCAGGTGCAGCGACGAAGTACGTCCTCAACCCGAACGGCTATCTGAGCTGATCCATCTCGTGAGGGCATCCCGGTCTGCGACAGGTGTCGCGGACCGCGATGCCCTCGCCGCGGTCAGGGGTTGCGGACCGGGCGGACATCTGGTTGCCCGCCCGACGGTCGAAGTCGTCGAACGAAGAATAGGGCTGTGTTCTCGCCCGTCCTGCAGGGCGTTTCGGAATTGATTCAGCTCCGTTTTCGCGAACCCGCCGGAGCGACGCTCCGAATGCGATTGAGGCAGATGGCCGCCGTCGTTTCGAACAATGCAGAGAATGTGCCCGACGTCGAGTGTGCGATTCCGTCGGGCGGTGCAGCGCAGAACATGACGTGATCTGTTCTGTGTCGCGAAGGCCTGCGGGGGTTCCGACGGAACTAGCAGAAACAATTGGTTCGTCCATCTGGTCGGGATTCCCTCTCTTGCGCACCGCGGGCGTAGTGTCGCGTTCGAGAAAACATATACACGCAGGTCGAGACGGTCAGGCGTCGACAGCGTCATGGAAAGGCAATTTCTCCGGGCTCCGAAGGAATGCTTCGGAGTGTTCGGTCTCCACGGGCAGCATCAACTCACGAGTCCGGGCCCAGTTACTGCGCTCTCCGGGGTAACGCAATCGAATCGCAACAGTGCAATTATGTACATGTCTTGGTCGATTACATAGTGTCGGACTGCACACCTACACATCTTCGGGTGGAAATATCCAAACAGGTACTGCGAATAGTTTCTGCGCATCAGGTATTAATTGGGAACCTTGCGCCGAATTACCGGTGGTGGGCGATCTGTACTTCCTGCCGGCCTTTCCTGACTGTCCGCATTGTTTGTCTGGTAGATCCCCCGACGTTCGAGAGGAACAGCGTGGAACTCAGTCCGTCCCTCCCCATGAGAATCAGCAGCCATCTCAGCAGATCGGGGCCGCGTCGAGCCCTTGTCGCCTCGTTGGTGCCGGGCCTGTTGGCAGCGTTGTTGATCGCCCCGCAGGCCAACGCCGAGCCGGCCGTGGAATCTGCATCCGCATCCGCATCCGCCGCGGCGGACAGCGTCAACCTGGCCTTGCTGCCGGGGGCCGTGGCCTCTGCCAAGTCCCAGCGCACGACCGCCCCTGCTCTCACCTACGCCCCCGCGAACGCCACCGACATCTTCGTCCACAACGGCTGGACATCGAACTACGCCTCCGTCGGTGCGGGCTACAACCCCACCCAGGACTGGTTCCAGGTGAAACTGGCGACTCCGTCGCCGGTCTACCAGGTCTTCATCCAGTGGACCTCGCCGTCCAAACCGTCCGAGTACGACCTTCAGGTCGCCACGGACGCCGACTGTCAGAACTGGACCAACGTCACCCACGTGACGAGTCCGAGTGACAAGGACTCCCAGATCATCAACCGCACGGACGCGATCTCCTGCGTCCGGATGCAGGCCCAGGCGACGACCTCCACCACCGGCTACACGATCAACGAGTTCGAGGTGTGGTCCGGGCCCAAGCCGGCAGCGGTGGCGGGAGAGATCATTCCGGTGCCGGTTCAACAGACAACCGGCACCGGCCAGCCCTGGCAGCTCGGTGCCTCCTCGCGGATCGTCGTCTCCGCAGGCAGCCTGACCACCACCGCGGAGGTGATGGCGGGGTATCTGCGACCTGCCACCGGATTCAAGCTCCCCGTCGTCACCGGTGTCGCCACACCGGCCGACATCTCGCTGACACTCGGCGCGGTTGCGGGCCTGCCGCAGGGCAACGAACTTGCTGCGGCGGAAGGATACTCGCTGTCCGTGTCGAGTGCGGGCGCGAAGATCCTGGCCCCGCAGCCGCATGGCCTGTTCAACGGGTTCACCAGCCTCCGGCAGTTGCTGCCGGCGGCGATCTTCTCCCCGAAGGCCGGAGCGGGCCCGTGGACGGCTCAGCCCATCACGGTTCTGGACTATCCGCGGTACGAACACCGCGGCCTGCAGCTCGACCCGGCGAGGAACTTCCTCACCGTGGCCGAGACCAAGTCCATGATCGACCAGGTGGCGGCGCTCAAGGGCGACAAGATCCACCTGCACCTGAGTGACTCCCAGTCCTGGCGGCTGGAGATCAAGGGGTATCCGGCCCTGGACGGAACCGGGTGCAACGGAACGGGCTGTATCGCCGGTTTCTACACCCAGGAAGAGTTCAAGGACATGGTCAAGTACGCGGCGGATCGCTACATCGAGGTCGTTCCCGAGCTCGAAGGCCCGGCTCACGCCACGGCCGCGGTGCGGTCCCTCGGCGGTATCGCAGTCATGGGCTGCCAGGGTCAGACGCAGACGGATCGCTTCTGCACCAACCCGAACGACCCGGCGAGCGCTCGAGCACTGGCGTTCTGGAAGGAAGCGATCGCGCAGCTCGCAGCCATCTCTCCCTCCCCCATCATCCACATCGGCGGCGACGAAGCCATCGGGATGCCCCACGAGGACTACAAGTGGTGGATCCGTCAGATGGAGATCATCGTCAATGACAACGGCAAGCGGCTGATGGGCTGGAACCCGGCGCTGGAAGGGTATGCACCCGGCTCGACCTCGATCAACCACTACTGGTCCGACTACACCGGCGGTGGACCTGCACTGATCAAGCCCGAATGGTTCAACCAGGGGCGTGACGTCATCACCACCCCGGAGTGGAACGCCTACCTCGACTTCGCCTACGACGGGTCCCCGGGCCGGACGCCGGTGACCGAACTCGACAAGTCCTACTACTGGGACCCGGAGTGGGTGTGGGAGAAGTACCGCTCCGTGTGGGCGCAGCCTGCCTACGGCGGCCCGAAGCCCGAGGACATCATCGGCATCGAGGCGCCGATCTGGGGCGAGCAGATGCGTGGTCTGGCCACGAATGAGTTCATGGTCTTCCCGCGGCTTGCCGGCATCTTCGAGAAGGCTTGGTCGCCGAAGGTTCTCACCCAGGACTACGACTCCTACCGCCAGCGACTCAGCGTTGCCGGTGCCCGCTGGGCGTTCTCGGGCGTCAACTACGGCACCATCTCGCAGGTGAACTGGGCGACGTCCCCGATGGGAACGGTCAACACCTTCGGCCAGGACCGGACCGTGACCGCTGCGGTGCTGGCGAATCTGGCGGCAGGCTCGATCGCACCCGGTCAGGTGACCGCAACGATCAACTGGGGTGACGGAACCGCGACGGAGCCGGCGACGATTGCCGGCCGCGACTACGCTGCGACCCAACGTCAAGGGCGGAGTCTGATCTCGGCGAGCGGCACCCACACCTACCCGGCGGACAAGGCGTATCAGGGCACCGTCACCTACAGCCGCCAGGGCGGACAGACCTGGGTCGTCCCCTTTGCCGCTGCCCCCGTCGCCGTGCCTTCTGCGACATCGGTGACCGTCGCGGCCGCCTCGGTGTCGACGAAGCAGGATCTGGTCCTGACCGCCTCGGTCACGGCCGGTGCCGCGTTCACCGGGAAGGTCCAGCTCTTCGCCGGGGACAAGAAGATCGACGAGAAGGCCATCACCGGAACAGGTTCCGGGAGCACCTTTACCGGCTCGGCCGAGTTCCGGGAAGCAGGATCCGGTCTGCCCACCGGCAAGCGCCAGTACACGGTGAAATTCGTGTCCGAGAACCCGGACACGGTGACAGGTTCGGGCTCGACGGCGACCGCCGTCCAGGTCTACTTCTCCGACACCCCGCCCACGGCCAAGTTCTTCGACGAAATCATGTGGCTGGCCACCTCCGGTATCACCACCGGCAACGAGGACGGCTCCTTCGCCCCGGCCGCCGGGATCTCCCGCCAGGCCATGGCCGCGTTCCTCTACCGGTTGGAGAACAACGGTGGGGCAGCGCCGCAGTGCCAGTCGGCGCCGTTCGTGGACGTCCCCGTCACCAACCAGTTCTGCGGCGAGATCGCCTGGTTGAAGACGAAGAACATCACCACGGGTGTCGGCGGTGGCAGGTTCCAACCGGCCGCAGGTGTCGAACGGCAGGCCATGGCCGCATTCCTCTACCGGTTGGAGAACAACGGGGGGACAGCGCCGCAGTGCACCTCGGCACCGTTTGCCGACGTGGCTGCCAACCACCCCTTCTGCGGTGAGATCGCCTGGCTGAGAACACAGAACATCACGACCGGGTACGACGGCAACCTCTACAAGCCGGGCGCACCCGTCGATCGGCAGGGTATGGCCGCATTCCTCTACCGTCTGGAGCACTGACACCCAGCATCCCAACGAAACACACGGCGGCCCGCTCAGTTCACCACTGAGCGGGCCGTCGTGTGTTACCGCCCAGGTAGGCAATGTGCCCTGGCACCTTCGTCTCCGGATCGGCGTCGCCGATGTCGTCGATGACGAATACGACTGCCTGCTCGACCCGCTCTGGAACCGGCTCGTCCAAGGTGCCACCCGCGCATCCTTGTCGGAGCACCTGTGGTTCGAGGTTCAAGATCACTTCGGTGCGGATCCTGAGCGGTGGGGCACCGACAGGTTCGCAGAGAAGTGTGATCGTCCGACTAGGACGCTGGACTGCGGTTGCCCGTGAGAACGGTGTGGTGCGAGTGCCGCAGCCAGAAGGTCGACCCCCTATTGGTGACCCTCATCCGGGGCGGTAGGGTGAATTCGTCACTACCGATTACTGCTTTCATGCAAATACACGCAAGCGAAAGACAAATGCGCACCGTGGTCCGGTCATCGACGCGCAATGGCCTATTCCTGACCACAGCGCAGATCGTCACATCCGGGACTCGGCCACGATCCCCGGGGCACAACAGTCCGACCGGTCGCGCGCCGGATCCGCACCATCACACCGAGGACCGTGATGTCACAACCCCTTCCCGACCGTCCGGTACGCCTCACCACCAAAATCCTGGTCGCCGCGGGGGTGGCGATTGCGCTGATCGCAGGTGTGGCCGGCGGTCTACTGGTTCACCTGACCAGGACCCAAGCAGTGCCGGCCGCGCCGGTCGGGGGGTGCGACACGGTTTCGCTGGCGGACAAGGTGCTTCCGTCGGTGGTCACCATCAACGTTGTCAACGGGTCATCGGCCAGCAATGGCAGCGGCGCGTTCATCCGCGACAGTGGCTACATCGTGACCAACGATCACGTCGTCTCCCCTGGTGTCAACGGTGGCACTTTCACGGTGTTGATGAGCAGCGGGGAAACCGAACCCGCCACGTTGATCGGCAGGGCCACGCTGCTGGATCTGGCGGTCCTGCGCATCGAACACCCGGAAAAGGCACCGGCGATCGGTATCGCCACCGAACCGGTGGTGGTCGGCCAGCCCGTTGTAGCCCTGGGTTCACCCCTGGGGTTGAGCGGTTCGGTCACCAGTGGCATCGTCAGCGCCCTCGGCCGAGAGATCAGGGTTCCGGCTGATGAAGGAAAGACCGCGCTGATCGACGGTGCGATCCAGACCGACGCCTCGATCAATCCGGGGAACTCCGGCGGGGCCTTGGTCGACTGTCAGGGAAGACTGGTCGGAATCAACACGGCCATTGCGACCGTCCCGAACGCTGCCGGTGAGGCAGGCGGCGGAAGTGTGGGTATCGGGTTCGCCATTCCGGTCGATCTGGCCGCCGCGGTCACCGACGAGCTGATTGCCACCGGGAAATTCGCCATACCGACATTCGGCTGGTCGGTGGCTCCGATCTCGCCGCAGATCGCGGCGGAATTCAATCTGCCGGCGGGATTGTTCGTGCGATCCGTTGCACCTGAGGGGGCTGCCGCACTCGCCGGCATCGAGCCGGGAGATGTGGTGACGAAGGTCAATGGACAGGCCGTGGCCGACGACGTCGCGCTGACCCGCATCGCCCTGGGTCGGGAGATCGGCGATCAGGTTCAGGTCGACTACCACCGCAACGGTCAGGATTTTCAGACGCAGCTGGCCTTGAAGTAGGCGGTCGGCGGCAGTTCGTCCTGCTGCGAGTGGACGGTGACACCTCCGGATGTGGGGTGTGGGGGTCCGCTCGCGGGTAGGGGCAGGACGGGGCTGCGCGAGTGGACGGTGGCACCTCCGGATGTGGGGTGTGGGGGTCCGCTCGCGGGTGGGGGCTGGACGGGGTGCCGCGCGAGTGGACGGTGGCACCTCGGGATGTGGGGTGTGGGGGTCCACTCGCGGGTGGGGG
>QXCQ01000133.1 GCA_003576535.1 Nakamurella silvestris
GATGGCGGCGTTCCTGTACCGCCTGCACAACCTGTAACACCTCAACTCTGTTCCCGCGCACCGTTCGTGGGTCGGCGCACTCTGCAGGGTGCGCCGACCCGCACAGGGTGCGCGGGAACAGTCGTTCAGGGCCGCAACAACCGTGGCAGCAGTACCGCGACGGCCAGTGCGCCGACCACCACCGGCCCCAGACCACCGACCGCCCAGAGTCCGAAGAGGACCAGACCGCCCAGCTCGATCCCCAGCGCCGCCAGCGAGGTCACCGTGGCCCGGTCCGGGCCGGTGATGCGCTCCTGCAGACGTGACTCGACGATGACGAGCACCCAGCGGTAGAGCCCGTAGAACACCACGATCCCCGCCACGGAGGCAGGTCGCCCGAGTGCGTTGCCGGCCGCCAGGACCACCAGCCCGGCCCCCAGTGCGACCGACAACGCGGTCGCCGGGATCTGCCCGGTCCGTCCGCCGAACATCGCGCCCAGGGCCCCGGCCAACGGAATCCCCAGCAGGGAAAGTGGTATCGCCTCGATCGGGATCCCCCACCCCTGCGCGAGCAGCGGGAAGTACTCCTCGATCGCGTCCAACCCGCCGAGAAATGCCGTGGCGAAGATGATGCCCCGCAGCAACGGTCGCGCCGCCTGGGCCAGCCCCGATCGCAGGACCTGGAGGTAGCCGAGAGCGTCGGTGTCGGGGACCGGAGCCGCGTCACACCTGGGCGGTTCACGGAAACCGGTGGCGACCAGCGAACCGCCCAGGCAGACAACGACACTCGCCCAGCCGACCATCGGGTATCCGCCGAGGCCGAACAGCAGCGTGGCCAGGCCCGCGGCCGGTAGCTGGGCGAGAAGTTCGACAGAGGTGATCCGGCCGTACAGGCGCTGGTAGTGCCCGGCTGCGCCCGCCCGCGCCAAGCCGTCGTAGAGCAGTGCCTCGAAGGCACCGGAGGTCAGCGAACCGGCGAAACTCCAGAGCAGGAAACCGATGGCGAAACCGGCGAAGTCCGGCCGGGCGATCCACAGGAGGTACCCGGCGGCCTGGATGAAACCGGCCCAGATCAGGCAGGAGCGTCGGGAGAAACGGTCCGCCAGCACCCCGGAGGGCACCTCGAAGACCATGCCGGACACCGACCAGAGGACGAACAGCACCGAGATCTGGGCCTCGGTCAGTCCGGTGGCCGCGAACAGCAGCGCGTACAGGGGGTAGAGCGGGACGATCTCGGTGAGCATCGCCCACCCGACGGCGCGTCGGGCGAGTGGGCGGGCCGCGGCGGGCAGGCCGCGGTGGGGACGGGGGCGACGTCAACGGAACGGCATGGCCAGAGCGTAGACCTGCGCCGACGACCGCACCACCCCGAGGGAGTGTCAGACCTGCTCGAGCACCTCGTCGGCCCGCTCCGGACTGCCGTCGGCCAGACCACGCTCGATCGCTCGACGGGACAACACCCACATGCCCAGCCCGACGACCAGCACGAATCCCTCGGTGACGGTCAGGGACCAGATGATGCCGGACAGCCCGAACCAGAGGTTCCCCAGCAGCACGACCGGGATGAACAGCACCCCCTGGGTCACCGACATGACCGTGGCGGCGACGGCCCGTCCGGTGGCCTGGAACAGGGAGGTGATCAGGCCGGCGAACCCGTTGGCGATCATCGCCACCAGCTGGGCGGTGAGGATCGTGACCCCGATCGACAGGGCCGACCGGTCCGTCACGAACGCCGAGACCACCTGGTCGCGGAACAGGAACACGGTGACGGAGAAGAGCAGTGCGATGGTGCCCACCGTCATCGCCGAGACCCGCACGGCCGAGGAGAGCCGGTTCCGGTCCCCCTTGCCGTAGGAGTAGGCGAGGAGGGGCAGCACCCCGAGGGTCACACCCATCAGCAGGAACTCCGGGACCTGGGCGATGCGGACCGCGACCCCCATGGCCCCGAGGGCGCCGTCGCCGTAGGCGGCGGCGAGGTTGTTCAGGACCAGCGAGGTGAGGATCAGGAAGGAGGACTGGAGCAGTTCGCCGATGCCGACACCGAACACCGGCTTCAGGACGGTGGGCGAGAGGGTGAACCACTTCGGTGCCAGGGACATGTGCTCGCTGTGGCGCGTCAGCCAGACGGCGAAGTAGACGACAACCCCGACGTTGGACAGACCCATCGCCAGGGCCGCTCCGGCGACACCCCAGTGCAGGCCGAGGATGAAGATCACGTCGAAGACGACATTGCCGATGGTGGAGGCGATCAGGCCGATCATCACCTGCCTGGCCGCGCCCTCGGCGCGGACGAGCTGTTCCAGGCAGAAGGCGGCGGCGAGGACGGGGACGAAGGCGAACATCACTCCGACAAAGGATTTCGTCGCCGAGGCCGCATCGGCATCGGCCCCGAGCAGGGACACCACCGGGTCGAGCAGGAAGAGGCCGAGGGCGCCGAACACCGCGCCCGTGGCGACTGAACCCCAGACGGCGAAGGATGAGACATGTTTGATCTCTGCGGCTTTCGCCGGTTCGTTCTCGGCGGCACCGAGCAGACGGGAGATGAGCGCCCCGCCACCGACACCGAACACGCCGCCCACGGCCATGACCAGGCCCAGGACCGGAGCACCGAGGGTGACCGCGGCGAGCAGGGTGTTGTCGTGCAGGGAGCCGATGAAGCCGCTGTTGATGACGTTGTAGACGGCCCCGACGATCATCGCCGCAGCCATCGGGACGCAGAGGTGGACGAGGGCGCGGATGATCGGCGCGGAGGAGAGGTACCAGCGGTTCGTACCCGGTGTTGCCGTGGTCTCGGAGTTGCTCATGGCTGCTTCTTTCGGGCAGGTTCGAGCGCACGCCGACAACGGGCCGGCGAGGCGGGAAAAGTGTGTGTGGGGGCGTGCGCGGCGCGGCCGCGGGGTGTTAGCGGGTCGGCTGCGGCAGTTCTGCGGTGATCTTGGTCAGCAGTGCGTGCAGGGTGTCGCGCTCGGCCTGGTCCAGCGGGGCGAGGATGGTCTCCTGGGCGGCGGCCATGGCCGTGTCGAACCCGGCGATCAGATCGACGCCCGCGGAGGTGGCGTACACCCGCTTGCTGCGTTCGTTACCGCCCTCGGTACGTCGCTCGACGAGCTCCCGCCGCTCGAGCCCCTGCAGGAGGCTCGAGACGCTGGCCGCGCTCGTGCGGGTGATCTCCGCGATGTCACGTTGGATCGAACCGGGGTTCTGCACCAGGTAACCGAGGGCGAAAGCCTGTTGGTGGCTGAGCTCGCGTTCCCGGATCCAGTCCTCGCCGGCCTTGCCCTGGGCCCAGCCGATCCAGCGGAGGAGGTCCAGGATGGTGGTGAAGGGTTTCGGCTGCGCGTCCATGGTCAGAACTCTAATAGTTAGAAGCCTAACTGTCAACTATCGAACTGATCGACCGGTGATCGGCGTCGGCCGTCACCGCCGCCTCGCCGATCCCGCAGAGGTCAGCTCGCGACGATCGCCTCGGACACCCCGCGCTCCGCGGCATCGCTGCGCCGGGCCCGACTCGTGGCCACCAGCATGACGACCAACCCGGCGCCGGACAGCAGGCTGCCCACCACCAGCGGGGAGACGAAGCCCAGGCCGGCGGCGATGGTGAGGCCGCCGAGGTAGACCCCCAGGGTGTTGCCGAGGTTGAAGGCCGCGATGTTGGCCGAGGAGGCCATGGTCGGGGCGTCAGAGGCGTAGCCCAGCACCCGCATCTGCAGACCGGGCACGGTCGCGAAGCCGAAGAATCCCATCAGCAGCAGGCCGGTCGCGGCCAGGAAGGGAACATGGGCGAACACGGCGAACAGGACCATCACCACGGTCAGGCCGGCCATCAAGGCGATGAGGGTCGGGGCGAGAGCCCGGTCGGCGAGTTTCCCACCGAGCATGTTGCCGACGAACAGGCCGACACCGAACAGCACCAGCAGCCACGGCACTGCCCCGGTGCCGAACCCGGAGACCTGGGTCAGCAACGGTTCGATGTAGATGAAGGCACCGAACATGCCGCCGAAGACCAGGACCGTCATCGCGATCGAGAACCAGACCTGCGGCCGGCGGAAGGCGCGCAGCTCGGCGCGCAGGTTGCCGGTCGCCTGCTCGGCCGAGGGGTCGGCGGCCGGGACCAGGGCGGCGATGCCGACGAACGCGATGATCCCGATGGCGGTGATCGCCCAGAAGGTCGAGCGCCAGCCGAACTGCTGACCGAGGAAGGTGCCCAGGGGTACGCCGAGGACGTTGGCCGAGGTCAATCCGGCGAACATGATCGAGATCGCGCCGGCCTTCTTCTCGGGCGCGACCAGGTTCGTCGCCAGTACCGCGCCGATGCCGAAGAAGGCGCCGTGGGCCAGGGCTGCGACCACCCGCCCGGCCATCATCACGGCGTAGTTCGGGGACAGGGCCGAGAGCAGGTTCCCGATGATAAACAGCACCATCAAACCGAGCAGGGCGGTTTTCGCGGGCAATCGGGTGGACGCCGCGGTGAGGAACAACGCCCCGAACACGACGGCGAGTGCGTAGCCGGAGACCAGGTAGCCGGCGACCGGGATGGTGACGCCGAGGTCGGCGGCGACGTCGGTGAGCAGGCCGGCGATGACGAATTCCGTCAGGCCGATGCCGAATCCTCCCAGGGCGAGTGCGATCAGACCTACGGGCATTTCGATACTCCTTGACAACGGTGACCTGCCAGCCGTGCGAAAGCCGATAGCTGGCGCGTGCAGTAGTTGCAGACGCTTCTTAAAATAGTTGCACGCGCGGGATGGCAGCGCAAGTAGGTAGACTGAGTCCGTGGTCACGACGGGAGGCACCCGCGGGCCCGCCGGATGTGGAGGAATGTCATGGGTATCGCCGACGACGCCGTGGAGATCCGCGCCCAGGGCTGGCGAACCCTGGCAGCCCTGCACGGACTGATCGAAACCACCCTGGAGAAGGCCCTGCAGGCCCAGTTCCAGCTGTCGGTCGTCGAGTACACCGTGCTCGACGCCCTTTCCCGGCAGCACGGCTGGCACATGCGGATGCAGCAGCTCGCCCGGGCCGCCGCGCTGAGCAGCAGTGCCACCACCCGGCTCGTCACCCGGCTCGAGGACCGTGGGCTGCTGACCCGCATCCTGTGCGTCGACGACCGCCGCGGCATCTACACCGAACTCACCGACGCGGGGCGGCAGCTGCTCGACACGGCGCGCCCGATCCATGACGAGGCCCTGGCCGCGGCGTTGGAAGCCGCCTGCGAGGTCGACGAGCTCGCGCCGTGGGTGCAGACCCTGCACGCGGTCCGCTGATCCGACAACCGGAACGACCCCGTGGAACGACGGTCCCCTGGAACGACGACGGCCCCGGCCCCCTCGATGAGGGGGCCGGGGCCGTTGTGCGGGCGGATCAGCTGTCGATCTCACCCTTGATGAAGCTCTCGACGGCGTCGCGGGCGACGTCGTCGGCGTACTGCACCGGCGGGGACTTCATGAAGTAGGAGGATGCCGACAGGATCGGTCCGCCGATACCCCGGTCGAGGGCGATCTTCGCGGCGCGGACGGCGTCGATGATGACACCGGCCGAGTTGGGCGAGTCCCAGACCTCGAGCTTGTACTCCAGGTTCAACGGGGCGTCGCCGAACGCGCGGCCTTCCAGGCGCACGTAGGCCCACTTGCGGTCGTCGAGCCACGCGACGTAGTCGGACGGCCCGATGTGGACGTTGTCCTTGCCGAGTTCGTGGTCCACCTGGGAGGTGACGGACTGGGTCTTGGAGATCTTCTTGGATTCCAGGCGATCCCGCTCGAGCATGTTCTTGAAGTCCATGTTGCCACCGACGTTCAGCTGCATCGTGCGGTCGAGGATCACGCCGCGGTCCTCGAACAGCTTCGCCATGACCCGGTGGGTGATGGTGGCGCCGACCTGGCTCTTGATGTCGTCGCCGACGATCGGAACACCTGCGGCGCGGAACTTCTCGGCCCAGGCCGGGGTGCCGGCGATGAAAACGGGCAGGGCGTTGACGAAGGCGACGCCGGCGTCGATGGCGCACTGGGCGTAGAACTTGGCCGCGTCCTCGGAACCGACGGGCAGGTAGCAGACGAGGACGTCGACTTCGGCATCCTTGAGAACCTTGACCACGTCGACGGACTCGGCGTCGGACTCGGTGATGGTCTCGCGGTAGTACTTGCCGAGGCCGTCAAGGGTGTGGCCGCGCTGCACGATGACGCCGGTGGGGGCGACATCGGCCAGCTTGATGGTGTTGTTCTCGCTGGCGACGATGGCCTCGGCCAGGTCGAATCCGACCTTCTTGGCGTCGACGTCGAAGGCGGCGACGAAGTTCAGGTCGGAGACGTGGTAGTCACCGAAGTTGACGTGCATCAAACCGGGAACGCGGGCACCTGCCTCGGCGTTGCGGTAGTACTCGACGCCCTGAACGAGCGATGACGCGCAGTTTCCGACGCCGACGATGGCGACGCGGATCGGATGCGAACCCATGCGGGTCCTCCTAGATTCTTGTGAGCTGTTACTGGGAACTGATGTTTCGGTGGATCCGTCGGCGGGGGCCCCGCCGCAGTTGATCACCGCTGTTGCTGAAATTGTGGAACGCGTGGTGGCGCAGGAGTTGTCAGGTTGACCGACCCTTCCGATCACCGCGTCTGTCCGGCGGCGGAGCCGGGGGCGGATCGGGGTCGTGGGTCTGTCCCGGCGGATCCCCCGGCGGGCCGGGGCCTTCGGGAATCTCCTGTGCCGCACCACCTTCGTGGGCGATCAGCTCGTTGAGCCAGCGAACCTCGCGTTCGGTGGACTCGAGGCCGAGCTGGTGGAGTTCCCCGGTGTAGTGGTCGAGCCGGTCGGCGGCCTTGGCGACCGCGGTGCGCAGGCCCTCACGCTTCTCCTCGACCCGGCGTCGCCGTCCTTCCAGGATCCGCATCCGGACCTCGGAGGTGGTGCGGGAGAAGAATGCCAGGTGGATGCCGAAACCGTCGTCGGACCAGGACTGCGGCCCGGCGTCGGCGAGCAGGGCGGACAGGCGTTCCTTGCCCTCGGCCGTCAACCGGTAGACGACCCGGGAACGACGGGAGGTCAGCGGGACCGCGTCGAAGTCGATCTCGGCGGGGTCCTCGGTGATGTAGCCGTCGGTCTGCAGCCGACGCAGGGTCGGGTACAGGGAGCCGAAGGAGAACGCCCGGAAGGCTCCGAGGGTCGTGTTCAGTTTCTTGCGGAGCTCGTAGCCGTGCATGTGGGCTTCGCCGAGGAGTCCGAGGACGGCCAGCTCCAGGACCGTGTTGCCTTCTTTGGCCATGGTCGGAGCACCTCCTCGGACGTCGGTGACCGGTCGGTTCGGGCGGACGTCGCCCGTCCCCGCACCGGGTTCACTGGTGGATATATCGCTACGATACATCCACCATCATCCTTGGTCGGCACACCGAGGGTACAGAGGGGGCGAATGTGATCGAGACCTCCCCGTCCGGGCTCCCGGCCGCACCCCGTGCCGGGACGAAATACCCCAGGTCCCGGAGCGGCCCACCGGGCCCGGCGTACCCTTGCCAGGATGAAAACACAGCGCGGAATGGTGGACTACGCCCTGCAGCGGCGTTCCGTCCTCGCTGCCGTGAAGGCCGGCCGGACCTCGGTGCGCGAGGTGTGCGATGCGAGTCCCTACCTGATCCAGGCGGCGAAGTTCCACGGAGCGGGAACCGACCAGACCTGCCCGGTCTGCCGGAAGGAACCGCTGACCAACGTCTACTGGGTCTACGGGGACGAACTCGACCATGCCACCGGCACCGCCAGGTCCGTCGAGGAACTCGATCGGATGGAACAGCAGTTCTCCGAGTTCAGCGTCTACATGGTCGAGGTCTGCCGGACGTGCTCCTGGAACCACCTGGTCATGTCCTTCAACCTCGGGCACGAGGGAGAGCGCACCCCGAAGTCCCGCACCAGGATGGCCAAGTACTGACCGGTCCTCGCAATTGCGTCGGCCGGACGAAGGGGTGGCGGACCGGCCCGATCCGGCGTTAAGCAGGGGTTAATCGGGGCCGGGCGCACCCGGGCCGACAACCTCTGCGGTTACGATCGCCAGCGTGACAGTCGCGGAGCCCACCGACCCCGAACGCCCAGCAGCCGGCCCAGGGATCGATGACGGCCCGAGCCGTCGCGCCCGACTGATGCTCAATTCCAAGAGCCTCACCCCCGCCGAGCGGGTGATCCCGAGCTGGACCGATGCCACCGCCCGACGCGCCTCCGACCTGGTCGGCGGACCGCTGGGCAGGCATGCGCTGATCGGCCGGGCACCGTTCTTCACCCCGTTACGGGTCGCCCTGCTCCTGGCCATCGGAGTGCTCATCCTCGGCTGGCTGGTCAAGTCCCCGTGCATCCAGACCGGTGCCGACGGCGGCCTCGACCAGAGCGGCAACCGGCCCTGGGTCAGCGGCTGCTACAACGACACCACCACCATCTACAAGGGTCGCGGGCTCGATCTGGGCCATTTCATCTACAGCCGGATGTTCGACGGCAACGGGGATGCGATCCGTCCGATCGAGTACCCCGTCGTCACCAGCCTGTGGCTGTGGGGGACCGGCTTCCTCACGAACAAGTACCTGGAGTTCACCAAGGCCACCGGCATCTTCCCGGTGCCGCTGGACTACGGCGCCTTCTTCACCATCGGCGCGATCCTGCTGGGGCTGATGTACCTCTGGGCCATCGCCTCCACCTTCCGGATGGCGCGCCGACGGCCGTGGGACGTGTTGATCATGTGCCTGTCGCCGCTGCTGATCGTGCACGCGTTCACCAACTGGGATCTGCTGGCCCTGGGGCTGACGGCGGCGGCCATGGCGGCCTGGGCGGGTAAACGGCCGACCTGGGCCGGGGTGCTGATCGGCCTGGGCATCGCGGCCAAGCTCTATCCGGTGCTGCTGCTCGGGCCCCTGCTGGTGCTCTGTTTCCGCTCGGCCCGGATGCGGCCGTTCTTCATCACGGCCGGCGCGGCCGCTGTCACCTGGCTCGCGATCAACATCCCGATCGCCCTGTACAACTACGACGCCTGGTACGAGTTCATCCGTCTCAACAGCACCCGGACCTCGGAGTACAGCACGATCTACCAGATCTACACCCGCTGGTCCGGGAGCCGGATCTTCGAGCCCGTGCTGGCGGCCGACGAGTCCCCGGGCCTGCTCAACCTGGTCTCGCTGATCGCCTTCGCCCTGTGTTGTGTCGCCGTCGCCTGGTTCGCGCTGTCGGCGAAACGCAGACCACGGGTGGCGCAGCTGATGTTCCTGCTGGTCGCCGCGTTCCTGCTGACCAACAAGGTGTGGAGCCCGCAGTACTCCCTGTGGCTGCTGCCGCTGGTGGTGCTGGCCCTGCCGAAGTGGCGGATCGTGCTGATCTGGCAGCTGGTGGAGGCCGCGGTCTGGTACCTGCTGATGCCGACCTTCGTCACCGACTCCAACGGCAACCGGGAGGCGATCCTGTCGTACTACCCGTTCCAGGCGACGGTGCTGATCCGGGACGCGATCGTCATCGCGATGTGCGTCATGGTGATCCGGAACGTCCTCAAACCGGAGACCGATCTCATCCGGATGGCCGGCGACGACGATCCCACCGGCGGTTTCCTGGAGAACACCGCCGACGTCCGGACCATCCCGTCACTGCCGGATCTGTGGCGGCGCTGGCGGGATTCCGGTCCCGCCGCAGGGTCCTGGGCACCGCCCGCCGATCCTGTAGAAAGCGACCAGGCACTGGTTCTCACCGGGCAGCCGACCGGTGAACCGGGAACCCGCCCCGTCTGAGCCCCGCCCCTGTGGACAACTGGTCGGAGCAGCCTGTTCGCGCTGGTAAGATCAGCCCAGCTGTCTGTGTGCCGGGGGAAATCAATCTCGGTACGCGGTGTGCGTGGTTCTCGGTGCGAGCCTTCCAAGGTGGCACGGCGGGTCGTGGGCATCGCCGGACAGCATCCTCCTGCCATGGAACGACCATGGCCGATGAGTCCACAGGAGGTGTACGTGAGCGTTTCAACCGCTCCGCGTCACTACGAGCTTCTGCTCATTCTCGACCCCAACCTCGACGAGCGCACCGTCGCTCCGTCGATCGACACCTTCCTCAACGTCATCCGTCAGGGTGGCGGCAGTGTGGAAAGCGTCGACGTGTGGGGCAAGCGTCGTCTCTCCTTCGAGATCAAGAAGAACTCCGAAGGCATCTACGCAGTGATCAACGTGCGTTGCGAATCGGCACTCGTGTCCGAACTGGATCGTCAGCTCAACCTGAACGAATCCGTGCTGCGCACCAAGATCATCCGCCCGGACGCCAAGTAAGGAATCCGACAATGGCTGGCGACACCATCATCACCGTGGTTGGCAATCTCACCGCCGACCCGGAGCTGCGCTTCACCGCTTCCGGTGCTGCCGTCGCGAACTTCACCGTTGCATCGACCCCTCGGACTTTCGATCGGGCCAGCGGCGAGTGGAAGGACGGCGAAGCACTCTTCCTGCGCTGCAACATCTGGCGTCAGGCTGCCGAGAACGTTGCCGAGTCACTGACCAGGGGCAGCCGCGTTGTTGTCACCGGCCGGCTCAAGCAGCGTTCCTTCGACACCAAGGAAGGCGAGAAGCGCACGGTCATCGAGCTGGAGGTCGACGAGATCGGCCCCTCGCTCCGATACGCCACCGCCAAAGTCAACAGGGTGAACCGCCCCGCAGGTGCCGGCGCAGGTGCCGGTGGCGGTGGCGGCTACGGGGGATCGGGTGGGTCCAGCGGACCGGCCGACGACCCGTGGGCCTCGGCTCCCCCCGCAGGTCAGGGCGGCTACTCGGACGAGCCGCCGTTCTAACCCTGCGTTGATTTCTTGCACGAGCCGAGAAGTTCGCTCCTCGGCCCGTAGTTCCATTCTTCAACCTCACTTCGGAGTAAAAAATGGCGAAACCGCCCCCCCGCAAGGTCAAGAAAAAGGCCTGCGCGTTCTGCAACAAGAAGAAGCCCCAGCCGATCGACTACAAGGACACCACCTTGCTTCGTCGTTTCATCTCCGATCGCGGCAAGATCCGCGCTCGTCGGGTGACCGGCAACTGCACCATCCACCAGCGCGACATTGCGATCGCGGTCAAGAACTCGCGTGAGGTTGCTCTGCTTCCTTACACCTCGACAGCCCGTTAAGGAGGAGACACCATGAAGCTCATCCTCACTGCTGATGTCCCGAACCTCGGAGCCCCCGGCGATATCGTCGAGGTCCGTGACGGTTACGGCCGCAACTTCCTGCTGCCGCAGGGTAAGGCCATCGTTGCCACCCGTGGCGCCGAGAAGCAGATCGTCGACATCAAGCGCGCCCAGCTGGCCCGTGAGATCCGCGGCACCGATCACGCCAACGAAGTGAAGTCGGCGCTCGAGAAGCTCACGGTCGTCATCAACGCCCGCGCCACCGCCGACGGAACCAAGCTCTTCGGTTCCGTCACCACCCAGGATGTCGTCGCAGCCGTCAAGGCCGCCGGCGGACCCTCGGTCGACAAGCGCGCGGTCGAGCTGGACGGTCACATCAAGACCGCCGGCCAGCACCCGGTTGCCATCAAGCTGCACCCGGGCGTCACCGCCAAGTTCGAGATCAAGGTCGTCACCTCCGCGTGATCTGACCCTCGTACGCCTGAACTGCCCCGGAGCGCCCAGCGCTCCGGGGCAGTTCTGTTTACTGCTCGGTTCTGTTTTCTGCTCGGTTCTGTTTTCTGCTCGGTTCTGTTTCTGTGGGGCCCTGTTTCTGCTGGGCTCTGTTTTCTGCTCGGTTCTGTTTCCTGCTGGGCCGGGCGTCAGCCCTCGGCCACGGCGTAGGGCACCACGATGGCCGGTACCGGCGAGTGACGGATGATCTTGGTGGCCCGGGAACCGAGGAAGACCCGGGCCAGCGGACCGGCGCTCGAGGAGCCGACGACCAGCACGTCCCCTGCCTCCCAATGCAGATCGTCCAGGGCTTCGGACCATCCGCGCCCGCTCGCCACCGCCGTGGTGGTGCCCTCGGGCAGCAGGCCGGCGGCCGCCAGGGCCGCCACCTCGGTGTCCTGCGCCGCCTTCGCCTGCTGCTGCCAGGCCGACAACACCTCGTCCTCGGCGTGCAGGCCGACCTCAGGCGGGTACATGGTCCGCCCGCGGACCCCGAAGGTCGCCACCCGCAGGCACGCCCCCACCCGTCCGGTGATCCGGGCCGTCAGCCTCAACACCGCGGCCGAGCCCTCGTAGCCGGCGAAGGAGCAGGTCACCCGGGTGACGACGGCACCCTTCGGCGGGTGGTACCCCCGCGGGGCCAGGGCCAGCGGCACCGGAGAGGAGTGGAGCAACCGGTCGGCCGTCGACCCCACCACGATCTGACCGAGCGGGCCGTCACTGGAGGATCCCAGCACCAGGATGTCCGCCTCCTGTCGTTCGGCGGTACGGACGAGGGCGGCCGACACGGACTTCCCGCTGACCGAGATGGACTCGTGCTCGACATCGCTGACGGTGCTGGTTAGGTACTCGTAGGAGGCGTCGATGGCTTTCTGCCCTTCCGAGACCGCCCAGCGTTCGAACTCCCCGTCGACCCGGGCCATGCTCGGGGTCGGCCACGGCGTCGGCACCACCGTCACCGAGAGCAGCTTCTCCCCGGCCGAGCGGGCGATCTGAGCGCCCAGATCCAGGGCCGCCCGCCCACCCTTGCCCGGCAGGAAACCGACGATCACGGTCATCTCAGTGGCCCCTCATCGTCTCAGGGATCTCCGGGAGCGGTGCGTCCGGGTTGTTGAGCGCCGAGCGGTGCCGGGCCCAGAGGAAGTAGTAGGCCATGACCACGGCCAGCCACAGGGCGAAGAACAGCCAGGTGATGGGCGGCAGGTTGTAGGCGACCCAGCCGCACGAGACGATGGCCAGGACCGGGGTGACCGGATACAGCGGGACCTTGTAGGCACGCGGCAGGTCCGGTTCGGTGCGACGCAGGATCATCACCCCGAGGGCGACAACGGTGAAGGCCCCGAGGGTTCCGATGGAGACCATGTCCCAGAGGTACCCGGCCGGGACGAAACCGGCGATCAGGCTGACCACGATCGCCACCACCACCGTGTTGTAGGTCGGAGTGAGGGTCCGTGGGTTCACCTGCGCGAACTTCTTCGGCAGCATGCCGTCCCGCCCCATGGCGAACAGGATCCGGGTCTGCCCGTAGAGGGTCACCAGGGTCACGGAGAAGATCGACACCACGGCCCCGGCGGCCAGGATCGTGCCAGGCACATTCGACCCGGTCAGGTTCTGCAGGATCACCGACAGACCGGCGGACTGCTGGTCCTCGTCGGCGAACCGGGCCGGCTCCTGGGCACCGATGCCGGCCACCGCCACCAGGATGTAGATGGTGATGACGATCCCCAATGCGAACAGAATGGCCTTGGGCATGGTCTTCTGCGGGTCCTTGACCTCCTCACCTGCAGTGGCGACGGCGTCCAGGCCGATGAAGGAGAAGAAGATGGTGCCCGCGGCGGCACCGATCCCGGCGAATCCCGCCCCCATGAAGTTCTGGAAGTGTCCGCCCTGGAAGTGCATCATTCCGATGACGACGAACATCAGCAGCACGGCGATCTTGGTGACCACCATGACGGCATTGACCTTGGCCGATTCGCTGGCTCCGCGAATCAGCAGCATGGCGCACAGGAAGACCAGGACGACGGCCGGAAGATTGATCACACCTTGGCTGTTGCCCTCGTGCGGAATGGGGGCGTAGGAGAGCCATTCGGGGATCTGGAAGCCGAACAGGCTTTCCAGAAGTTTGTTGAAATAGCCGCTCCACCCGACCGCGACGGCGGCCGTCGACACCCCGTATTCCAGGAGCACACAGGCGGCGACCACCATCGCCACCAGCTCGCCCAAGGCGTGATAAGCGTAGGAATAGGTGGACCCGGAAACCGGTATGGCCGAGGCCATCTCGGCATAACACAGGGCGGCGAACCCGGCGGCCAGCCCGGCGATGATGAAAGACAGGATGACAGCGGGGCCGGCATCGGGGACCGACTCCTGCAATACGAAGAAAATGCCGGTGCCCACCGTTGCCCCCACGCCGAACATGGTGAGCTGAAAGGTGCCGATGGTGCGTTTGAGTTCGGGCCCGTGGTGGTCGTCAGGGGTGCCGGCGCGTTTGATCGGTTTACGGCGCCACAGCTGGGTGGAGATCGGGACGGGGGTCTGGGTTCGCTGGGCCACGGGCAATGCTCCTTGTCCGCTCCGTGGCTTTCCGGATATGCGTGGTGCGTGGTCCGGGGTGGCACGGCTGAGGAGCACTTAACTCCCGGAATCGATCTCCGGTCAAGGGCTCAATCGACCCGTGTCCGGCTCCTCACCGGTGTGTACGGGGGAAATGTCGGGGTTGACGAGGGTCGGTGTCGGCCGGGTTCGCGTCGCGAACGCGGATTTGTTGCGCGCGTCAGGTTCGGCCCGGCTCAACGTTTCGCCGGGGAGGCCGAACGAGGCGAATACGCTCCGATCTTCGCGACGCTGTGGGAACCATGTGAGCTGGTGCAGCGTCTGGGAGGGCCGCGGAGGCCATGCATTCGGCTCTGGCGTGTCCCCGCTGCGCCACGCCAGGAATTTCCAGCAATAGTTGTCCACACCCTCGCCGGTTGTCCACAGGCCCGACACCTGCGTAGATGCCGATTCGAGGCCGAGATTTCCCCACGCTGTACACACCTGTGAACACCGGCCTCCTGCGGTGGGTGGCGAGTTGTCCACAGGGTGTGCACTGGATGTGCACACCGTGAATTGGTCGGGGGTGCGTCACGGGCTTAACGTCGTGCAGTCGCGTACGGCACCGGTGCACTGGTGCCGGACTGTCGGTGCCGGGTGGTACAGATGTTCGTATGGCTGGATCGTTCCAGCTCGCATCTCCCCCACACGGCAGACGTACCCCGGTTCGCCGGGGGGCGCGGGTCGGGTGGGTCGAACTGGAGGCAGTGGTTGTATGGCGGTTGACGAGCAGTGGCAGAAGTCGCGGCCATCGGGGGAGCGGCGGACGCCGGCCCCCACGAACGAGGCGGCATTCGATCGTCAACCCCCGCAGGATCTCCCTGCCGAGCAGTCGGTCCTGGGCGGCATGCTCCTGTCCAAGGACGCCATCGCCGATGTCATCGAGGTCCTCACCCCGGACGACTTCTACAAACCGGCCCACACCCTGATCTACGAAGCGATCCTGGGCCTCTACTCCCGTGGTGAGCCCGCCGACCCGATCACCGTCTCGGCGGATCTGGAGCGGGCCGGCTCGCTGGCCCGCAGCGGCGGGGCGGTGTACCTGCACCACCTGACGGCCATCGTGCCGACCGCGGCCAACGCCGGTTACTACGCGCAGATCGTCGGCGAGAAGGCGGTGCTGCGACGGCTGGTCCAGGCCGGGACCCGCATCGTGCAGATGGGGTACGGCGCCTCCGAGGACACCACCGGCAGCGGTGAGGTGGACGAGATCGTCGACCGGGCCCAGGCCGAGCTGTACGACGTCACCGAACGGCGCACCACCGAGGACTACGTGGTCCTGGAGGAGCTGCTGCAGCCGACGATGGACGAGATCGACGCGATCCAGTCCCGCGGCGGGATGTCCGCCGGTGTGCCCACCGGCTTCGCCGACCTCGACCAGCTGACGAACGGCTTCCACCCCGGGCAGATGATCATCATCGCGGCCCGGCCGGGTGTCGGTAAGTCGACCTTCGCCCTGGACGTGGCCAGGAACGCATCGGTGAAACACGGGCTGACCTCGTGCATCTTCTCCCTGGAGATGTCCAAGACCGAGATCACCATGAGGCTGTTGTCCGCCGAGGCCGGGATCAAACTCGGCCAGATGCGGGCCGGCACGATGTCCGAGCACGACTGGCAGAAGATCGTCCGGCGGATGAGCGAGATCTCCGATGCGCCGTTGTTCATCGACGATTCGCCGAACATGACCATGATGGAGATCCGGGCCAAGGCGCGGCGGCTGAAACAGCGGAACGACCTGCGACTGATCGTGCTGGACTACCTGCAGCTGATGTCCTCCGGCAAGAAGGTCGAGTCCCGGCAGCAGGAGGTTTCGGAGTTCTCGCGTCAGATGAAGCTGCTGGCCAAGGAGCTCGAGGTCCCGGTGATCGCGATCTCCCAGCTGAACCGTGGTCCCGAACAGCGGACGGACAAGAAGCCGATGCTGTCGGACCTGCGTGAGTCCGGCTCGCTGGAGCAGGACGCCGACATGGTGATCCTGGTCAACCGGCCCGATGCGTGGGAGTCGGAGGACCCGCGTGCGGGTGAGGCGGACCTGATCATCGCCAAGCACCGTAACGGTCCGACCACCACGATCGCCGTCGCCCACCAGCTGCACTACAGCCGGTTCATCGACCTCGCCCCGCAGTAGCCTTCCACTTCCCGCGCACCGTTCCGGGGTCCGCGCAGCCTGTAGGGTGCGCGGACCCCGGAACGGTGCGCGGGAACACGGGTCAGGGAGCGGGATCGCGTACTCGGCCACCACGTCGTTCTTGGACCTGCACAACAGCAGCCCGATCGCCGGTGCGTCGTCGGGATGGCCGAGCAGATCACAGTAGAACTCGTCACCGCCGATGGTCAGTCGAACCTGCCGACCGACGAACGCGAAGCCTTGGCCGAGCTCCAGCAGGAACTTCTGCATGTGGTCGACGAGCGCGGCCTCCAGGTCCCGTTCCGTGCGCTGCTGGGTGGTCCCGAGGAAATCGAAGATGTACGGATCGCAGGTGGCCTGCCGTGCAGGCGGGACTCGATCTGATGGGCCAGGAGATCACGGCTCCACCCCCGCTCGACCGCCTCGGTCGCGTACCAGAGTCGCAGGTCAGGATCTTCGAGTTTCTCAAGCAAGGCGAGATGGTGGTACCACGGCAGTTGTGCAAGGCAGCCTTGCACTATTGATGGTTCGTCCCACGCCGCGGCGAAACCGCGCATGCCTTGAGATTCCGCGGTGAGAACCCACGAGCGTCCGGGAAGCGATTCCGCAGGTCCGCCGAGAGCCGGTCGATGACCTTGGCACCCCAGCCCTGCATCGCCTGTCGGGCCAGGATGTCGCGTCCGACGGCCCAGTAGGTCAGCAGCAGTTCCCGATTGACAGCCGTCACCGCCGCACGACGACCGGTCGTCACCCGACCGCTGACATCCGACAGCAGATCCGGATACCAGTCCGGCATGAGCGATCGCGGCGGGGTCGAGGCGAACGAGGCTGTCGAACCTGGGGCGTCGGTGTCGGGAGGGGCCTCAGGGTTGCCGAACTCGTCAGGATGGACAGGTACGGACACGGCGGTACCTTTCCGGCGCGTCGTACGGGGTGATGTCGTGCCGCTGATCCAACGGTGCGGCCCGGCGTTCCGTTGCGTCTCCTGTCTCGAAACATGTTCCCGCGCAGGATGTTCGACCTCGCGCACGCTATAGAGTGCGCGGACACCAGGAAGGTGCGCGGGAACGAGGGGGAGGGGTCGGTACCAAACCGGGGCAGACTGGGTACCGAACCAGAAGCGAACGCCCAAGAGGCGAGCGCCCACCAGACTGACACCCGGAAGACCGACCAGCGCCGGCCCGAAGCACAGGAGCACATGGATGACGACCGCCTACGATTTCGACGCGACCACCATCGACGGGACTAGCCAGAGCCTGGCCGACTACCGGGGCAAGGTCCTCCTGGTCGTCAACACCGCTTCCAAGTGCGGCTTCACCCCGCAGTACGAGGGCCTGGAGAAGCTGTACGAGTCCTACGGTGATCGAGGTCTGGTGGTCCTCGGCTTCCCGTGCGACCAGTTCGGCAACCAGGAACCGGGTGACGAGGAGGAGATCAAATCCTTCTGCTCCCTCACCTACGACGTGAAGTTCCCGCTGTTCGCCAAGGTCGACGTCAACGGTGACGACGCGCACCCGCTGTTCAGCTGGCTGCGCTCGGAGAAGTCGGGCCTGCTCGGCGGCAAGATCAAGTGGAACTTCACCAAGTTCCTGATCAACGCCGATGGTGAGGTCGTCAAGCGTTACGCCCCGACCACCAAGCCGGAGAGCATCACCGCGGACATCGAGGCACTGCTTCCGCAGGGCTGATCCCCCCGAAGCCCCCGCACACCATCGCTCGGTGGGATATGCGCAGATGAGAGCGTTCACACCTGCGCATATCCCACCGCAGGATGCGATCTAGCCGCCGGCCCGCCACTCGCCGATCGATCCCCGCACCTGCGCCCGGACCGCCGCGCCCAGGTCGTAGGCCGCGGAGTACCGGCCCCACTCGGGCAGCAGTGAACGCACCGTCGGCACCTCGGGCAGGTCGGCCGGGTCGAGCCGGTCGTACCAGGGGATCTCGCCGTCCGGCCGGGCCGCTGCGGCCGCCCGGAAGGAGAGCTCGGAGGAGATCAGCCACCAGAGGGAACGCCAGAGGGACAGCGCCTGGAGATCATCGGCCCCGGCCTCGTGGGCGGCCGTGACGAACTCCTCCACCAGTCGTAGCGCCGATGGTCCGATGTAACTCCCGCCGCGCAGGATCGGCACGATCCAGCTGACCTCGGCCAGTCGATCCGCCATGTCGACCACGATGCCGACCATCCGCTGCTCCGGGCTGCCGGTCGGTGGGGTCCACGTGATCTCGGCCGCGATCTGCCCGAGCACCAGCATCAGCAGCTCCGCTTTGCTCGGCACGTAGTGGTACAGCGTCATCGGTTTGGTGTCCAGGACCGTGGCCAGCCGACGCATGCTCAGCGCCTCGACGCCCTCGGTTTCCACCAGCTGGCGTGCGGCCGCCACGATCATCTCGCGGGTGATCTGTCCTCGTTCGGTCATGGCCCTCCTGCCTCTTGAAGCATCCTAGCCGCGGGGCTACAGTTTCGTACGCGTACGATTCGTACGCGTACGAAACCCGATCAGCACCCGAAAGTTGCCCATGACCACCGATATCCGGACCGTGATGAACCCGCGCGCCCTGCTCCTGACGATCTTCCTGTTGCAGTTCCTGGTTGCCCTGGACGTCGCCCTGCTCAACGTCGCACTCCCGGCCATCGCCTCCGACCTCGCCTTCACCCAGACCGGGCTGCAATGGGTCGTCAACGGGTATCTGCTGACCTTCGCCGGCCTGATGCTCCTCGGCGGCCGCCTGGGCGACCTGTGGGGACGACGACGGATCGTCGTCACCGGGCTCGGCCTGTTCATCGCCTTCAGCGTCATCGGCACCGTCGCCTGGAGCGCCGGCTCCTTGGTCGCTGCCCGGGCCGGCCAGGGTGTCGCGGCCGCGCTGATCGCCCCGGCTTCGTTGGCCCTGGTCGCGGCGAACTTCACCGAGGGGCCGCTGCGCCGCCGGGCCCTCGGGCTCTGGGGGATGGCCGGCGCCGGTGGTGGTGCGCTCGGGGTGGTGCTCAGCGGGATCCTGGTGCAGGCCTTCGGCTGGCGCTCGGTGCTGGCGGTCAACATCCCGATCGCCGCCGTGGCGGTGTTCGCCGCCCTGCGGGGTGTGCCCACCCGTGAACGCGGGACAGCCAGGGAACCCCTGGACGTGACGGGCGCGCTCCTCGTCACCGCCGCCCTGTCCGTGCTGGTCTACGCGGTCGCCGAGGGTGGCGAGAACGGTTGGGGCTCAGGCATCACCATCAGTCGGCTGGCGGTCGCCCTGGTCCTGTTGGCCGCGTTCGTCCTGGTGGAATCACGCACCAGCCATCCGCTGATGCCGTTGAGACTGTTCCGGGTCCGAAGCCTGGTCGGTGCCAACGCCTTCGGCTTCCTGCTCTCGGCAGGCCAACTGGCCGCCTTCTACTTCTGCTCCCTGTACATGCAACAGGTCTGGGGTCTACGGCCCAGCACGGCGGGCCTGCTCTTCCTGCCCTTCTCTGTCTGTGTGGTGCTCGGGATCAAACTGGCCCAACAACTCTCGTCAGTGCTGGGGGTGCGGAACACGCTGCTGGTCCACGGCCTCCTCGGTGCGATCGGCCTGGCCTGGTTCTCCCGGATGCCGCGCGATTTCGCCTTCTGGACCGGGGTTGTCGGGCCGTCCCTGTTCGCGGCGGTCGGGATCGGCGGCTGCCTGGTCCTGCTCGGCGGGGCCGGCACGTCGGGTGTGCCCGCCCACGACGCAGGGATCGCCTCCGGGGTGCTCAACAGTTCCCGACAGCTCGGCGGGACCATCGGTCTGGCGGCGCTGGTGACGATCGCGGCCGATACCACCTCCGGTGCCGGCGGTGATGTGACAGCGGCCCTCGGGGCGGGCTATCGGGCCGGACTCGGCATCGGAGCGGTGCTGCTGGCGGTCGGGGCGGTACTGGGTTACCTGCTGATCCCGGGAAGGTCCAAGGCCCGAGACTAGTTCCCGCGCAGGATGTTCAACCTCGCGCACTCTGCAAAGTGCGCGAGGTTGAAGAAGGTGCGCGGGAACGGGCGTGCCGTGCCCGCGAACGGGACGTGCCGTGCCCGCGAACGGGACGTGCCGTGCCGTGCCGTGCCACGCGAGCGACCCTGCATGACATCGCTCGGTGGGATATGCGCAGATGAGAGCGTTCACACCTGCGCATATCCCGCCGCAGGATGCGATCCAGCCGCCGGCTCCGCAGAAGCGGCAGAGGTCAGTTCCGCGCGAAACTTGCCGCCACCGCGCCGAGCTCGCATCCGCAGGACTCGCGGTGCTGGAAGGACGTCGGCACCACCACGGTCCGCGGGGCGAGGTCGGGGTCCAGGATGCGGGTCAGGATCAGGTCGACCACGTGTCGGGCGAGCGCGCTGTGGTCCTGGGCGATCGCCGAGATCTGCGGTGACGCCAGGTCCGCCCACTCGAAATCGTCGTAACAGACCACGGCGACGTCGGTCGGCACCCGCAGGCCGGCGTCCCGCAGGGCCCGCATCACACCGAGTGTCATCTGGTTGTTCGACACCACCAGCCCGGTAGGACGATCGGCCGGGTCGATCTCCTCGAACAGACGGCGCACCGCCTCCTGGGCGTGGATCTTGTCCGACATGCCGTCCAGGATCAGGCGTTCGTCGTCCACCAGCCCGGCCTGGGCGACGGCGGTCCGGTAGCCCTCGAGCCGGTCGTGCGCGGACATGGTGGTCATCTCGCCGCGCACGTAGGCGATGCGGTGATGGCCGAGTTCGGCCAGATGCAAGGTGAGATCCCTGGTGGACTCGACACATTCGGAGAAGACCTGGTCGGCGTGCAGGTGGGACCGACGGTCGAGGAACACCACGGGGGAGTGCTGGTCCAGCAGTTCGTTCAGGGTGCTGATCAGGCGGGGGTTGCCCTCCAGCGGGTTGACGATCAACCCGGAGACCCGCCGGTCGAGCAGGTCGTTGATGACGGCGACCTCGACCTCCGGGTCGTCCGTGGTGTCGGCCAGGATCAGGGTGTAGCCCTGGGCCCGCAGCTCGCGTTCGATGTCCCGCACCAGCTCGGCGAACCCGGGGTTGGTGACGATGGACATGGCCAGTCCGATGGTGTGGGTCGACTGGGTCGCCACGGCGCGGGCGGCCAGGTTGTGCCGGTAGCGGGTGGTCACCACGGCCTGCCGGACCAGCTCGGCCGTTTCCGGCGCCACCGTCCGGGTGCCGTTCAGCACGTGCGAGACCGTCGTGGCAGAAACCCCCGCAACCTTGGCCACATCAGCCATCGTTGGCATGTAGTCCCCTTCGTTCTCCCCGGCCATCGGTCGGGGTTCGCTTGAGAGTAAGGGCTCGTCACTGTCCGCGCAAGTGCTTGCGCAAGCGGTTGCGCCCCGCTATGGTCGTCGTTAGTTCGATCGGCGCAAGCGCTTGCGGCTTACCCTTGAGGGAGGCCGGGCCGCTTGCGCTTCCTACCCCAGATCGCCCCACGTGCTGTGCGTTCGGCGATGCCCTAGGCCCTGACAAAGGAGTTGGCCTTGACCAAAATTCTTCGTTCCCTGGTAAGTGTCGGCGCGGCAGCGGTTTTCGCCCTGGCGATGACGGCCTGCGGCAGTGACAGCGGCAAGTCCGACAACGCCGCCGACGGCACCCTGACCATCGGATTCGTTCCCGGCATCGCCTCGGATCCCTTCTTCAAGGCCATGCAGGTGGGTGCCGAGGCCAAGGCCAAGGAGCTCGGCGTCAACCTCATCTGGCAGGGTGCCGCGGACGAGTACTCCCCGCAGTCCCAGCTGCCGTTCGTCGAGGCCATGCTGACCCAGCGGGTCAACGGCCTCATCCTGGTCCCGACCGACCCGAACGCCCTGCAGCCCTCCGTCACCAAGGCCGCCGGACTGAACATCCCGGTCATCACCGTCGACACCTCGGTGAGCGACGACGCCCAGCTGACCTCCTTCATCACCGGCGACAGCCTGGACGGCGGTCGCCAGGCGGCGAAGACCCTGGCCGAGCAGATCGGTGACTCCGGCGAGGTGTTCATCCTCTCCGGCTCGCCCACTGCGACCACCAACCAGCTGCGGGAGAAGGGGTTCAAGGACGAGATGGCCGAGAACCACCCGAACATCACCGTTGTCGGCACCGAGTACGCCAACAGCCAGGCGGCCAAGGCCACCTCGGCCCTGAACACCACCCTGCTCAAGTACCCGGATCTCAAGGGTGTCTTCGCCGCGGACGGGACCTCGGGCACCGGGGCCGTCGCCTCCATGCGTAACTCCGGCAAGGCCGGCGAGATCAAGCTGATCGGCTACGACGCCTACGAGAACCAGATCGCGGACCTCAAGAGCGGCGTCTACACCGCCCTTGTCGCCCAGCAGCCCGGTGCCGAGGCGGCCACCGCCCTGGAGTTCATGGTCGACAAGATCCGTGGCACGAACCTGGACAAGATCCAGAAGCAGGTTGTGCTGCCCAACGTGGTGATCACCACCGACAACCTGGTGGAGATGGAGAAGTATGTCTACCCCGCAAGCTGACCCGATGACGAAGGCGGGTGGGCGGTCCAACCGGATCGCCGAGATCTTCGCCCGCCAGGACGTCATCCTGCTCTGTGTGCTGATCGTGATGGTCGCCTTCTTCACCATCATGAATCCGCTGTTCTTCACCTCCTACGCATTGGCGAACATCCTGCAGGACTTCGCCCCGGTGATGTTGCTGGCCATCGGTCAGACCTACGTCATCCTCACCGGTGGCATCGACCTGTCCGTCGGCTCGGCCCTCGGGCTCAGCGGTGTCACCTGCGCGATGACCATGCGCTCGATGGAGTCCGGCGGGAGCCCGGTGGCGGCGACGATCCTGGTCGGTCTGCTGGTCGGTGTGCTGACCGGTCTGACGGTCGGCCTGGTCAACGGCTTCCTGATCACCAAGGCCAAGCTCGCCCCGTTCATCGCGACCCTGGCCACCCTCGGTGCCGGTGCCGGCCTGACCCTCGTCATCACCGAGGGTGTGCAGGTCGCCGGCGGCCCGACCGAGGTCATCACGATCGGCAACACCACCTACCTCGGTGTGCTGACCCTGCCGCTGATCCTGGTGCTGCTGGTCCTGGGATTCCTCTGGTTGATGCTGGACCAGTCCCGGTTCGGCCGCTGGACCTATGCCGTCGGCTCGAACACCTTCGCCGCCCGCGGCGCGGGCATCCCGGTCAAACGGCACCTGGTCAAGGTCTACGCGCTGTCCGGCGTCCTGGCCGGTCTGGCCGGGGTGTACGTGTACTTCCGGCTCGGGTCGGGATCGCCGACCTCCGGACAGGGCCAGGAACTCAACGCCATCGCGGCCGCGGTGATCGGTGGTCTCGCACTGACCGGTGGCAGCGGCAAGCTCTCGGGCACCGTCCTCGGTGCCCTGATCACCACCTCGGTGCTGTCCGGCCTGATCCTGATCGGTGTCGCACCGAACTGGCAGCAGGTCGTCGTCGGTGCCCTGATCGCCGGAGCCGTTGCCCTGCAACAGGTCGACTTCGCCGAACTGAGAAAGAAGGTCACCCATGGCTGACGAGGTCATCTACGAGGCCCGCGGGGTGAGCAAGACCTTCGGGTCCGTGACCGCGCTGGACGCGGCGGACCTGAAGGTCCATGCCTGCGAGATCATCGGCCTGGTCGGCGACAACGGCGCCGGCAAGTCGACCCTGGTCAAGATCCTGTCCGGCGCGCACCAGCCGACGAGCGGCACCCTGCTGCTCGACGGCCAGGAGCGCCGGTGGGACTCACCGGCCGACGCCCTGGAGGCGGGGATCGAAACCCTCTACCAGGACTCGGGTCTGTGCCCGGACCTGTCGATCAGCGCCAACGTCTACCTGGGTCGGGAGATCCTGCGGCCCGGGCTGCTGGGCAAACTCGGTCTGCTCGACCACAAGCAGATGGCGGTCAAGGCCCGAGAGGGCCTGGAGCAGGCCGGTATCGGCGTGGCCGGGGGCTCGCGTTCGGTGAGCAAACTGTCCGGCGGTCAACGCCAGGCCGTCGCGATCGGGCGGGCCATCACCTGGGCCCGCAAGCTGATCATCCTGGACGAGCCGACGAACCACCTCGGCGCGCGACAGTCCGCCGAGGTGCTGCATGTGATGAAGCGGGCGAAGGAGCAGGGCCTCGGGGTCATCTTCATCTCGCACACGCTGCCGCACGTGCTGGAGGCCACCGACCGGATCGTGGTGCTGCGCCTTGGCAAGGTCATCGCCGATGCGCCGACCTCGACCTTCACCCCTGATTCGCTGCTCAAGGTGATCACCGGCCTCGCCGGGACCTGAGCCTTTCGACCATCACGGCTGACGCGGGGAACACCGCGCAGCACCACATACCAGGCGGACCGGGACAGCGTGCGTCCCGCGCTGAACCGACCCGCGAGAAAGACATCCATGAAGCTCAACAACGACACCCTCGGCAGTCTGCCGTCCGGCGTCACCACCCCGACCTACGACCGGTCGAACCTGACCGCAGGCATCGTGCACATCGGTGTCGGTCATTTCCACCGTTCCCATCAGGCGATGTACCTCGACCGCCTGCTGCACACCGAAGCTGGTGCGGGCTGGGCGATCTGGGGGGTGAGCGTGAACTCCAAGGGTGCCGACACCGCCGAGGCGCTCCTGCCCCAGGACGGCCTGTACACCCTGACGGAGAAGGATCCCGACGGCGCCGCACGCAGCAGCGTCATCGGTTCGATCATCGGCTTCGACGTCGCCGAGACCGACGGCGAGCCCGTGATCAACCGACTGGCCGATCCCGCCACCAGGATCATCTCGTTGACCATCACCGAAGGGGGTTACGGGATCGACCCGGTCACCGCCACCTTCTCCGGCAAGGGTGATCCGCTGATCGAGGCCGACCTCGCCGACCCGCGGTCGGCGGCCTCCTGGCTGGGTCTGCTGGTCCACGCCCTGCGCCGCCGCCGGGACACCGGGGCCGGTCCCGTCACCCTGATGTGCTGCGACAACATCCAGGAGAACGGCCATGTCGCCCGCGAGGCGCTGACCGGGTTCACCAAGGTCGTCGCCCCCGATCTGCTGGAGTGGATCGAGCAGAACATGACCTTCCCCAGCTCCATGGTCGACCGGGTCACCCCCGGGACCACGGACGAGGACCGGGCCTACCTGGCCGACACCTTCGGCCTGACCGACGCCTGGCCGGTGACCTGCGAGCCCTTCACCCAGTGGGTGCTGGAGGACAACTTCGCGGCCGGCCGGCCGGCCCTGGAATCGGTGGGGGTGGACGTCGTCGCCGATGTCGAACCCTACGAGCTGATGAAGCTCCGACTGGCGAACGGGACCCACCAGGCGCTGTGCTACCTCGGGCACCTGCTCGGCTACGAGTACGTCCACGAGGCCATCGCCGACCCCGGCATCAACTCGATGCTGCTGCGGTACATCGACGAAGAGGCCGTGCCGACACTGCGCCCCATCCCGGGGGTCGACCTCAACGGCTGGGGCCGCACCGTCCTGGAGCGTTTCGGCAACCCGCAGATCAAGGACAAGCTGACCCGGATCTGTGAGGACACCTCCGACCGGATCCCGAAGTTCGTGCTGCCGGGTGTGCGGGACCAGCTCGCCGCCGGACGCCCGGTGTCGGTGTGCGCCGCGATCGTCGCGGCCTGGGCGCGGTATGCCGAGGGCACCGACGAGCAGGGCAACCCGATCGACGTCCGTGACCCGCGCCGGGAGCAGCTGATGGCCGCCGCCCAGGCGGAATCGGCCACCCCCGGCAGCTTCCTGGGTCTGACCGAGATCTTCGGTGACCTGGCCCAGCGGCCGGAGTTCGCCGAGCCCTACCTTGCCGCGCTCGACACCTTGCGTCACGATGGTGCTCGGGCACTCCTGAACGCCCTCGCGCGCGACTAGAAACGGACCGGAACAGCTGATGCAGGAAAGTGTTTCCGTCGACGTGGCCGCCGTCGACGCCTCACCGGCCGAACTCGCCGAACGGGTGCTTTCGCTGCGGGTACCGGGCCGGCGGGTGATCATCGGGGTCACCGGTCCGCCCGGCACGGGCAAAACCACCCTGATCAACGCCGTTCTCGCCGCACTGCCGGCCGAGGTGTCGGCGGCGGGGGTGCCGATGGACGGTTTCCACCTGAGCAACCGGGTGCTCGACGCCCTCGGCCGCTCCGACCGCAAGGGTGCGATCGACACCTTCGACGCCGGTGGGTACGCCCTGCTGCTGGAGCGGCTGCGCCGGCGGGACGAGGATGTCGTCTACGCACCGGATTTCGACCACGGTGCCGGTGATCCCGTTGCCGCGTCGGTGTCGGTGGGCCGGGAGGTGGAGGTCGTCTTCACCGATGGCAACTACCTGCTCTCCGACACCGGGCCCTGGCTGCAGGCGCGGGCGGTGATGGACGAGGTCTGGTACCTCGACACCCCGGACGAGCTCCGGCTGTCGCGGTTGATCACCCGTCACGTCCAGGCCGGCAAGTCACCCGATGCGGCGTCGGCGTGGGCCCGCGGGACCGACGAGGCCAACGCGGTCGTCGTGGCCCGGACCCGCGCCCACGCCGATCTGATCCTGCACAACCGCTGACATCTCGCCGCGAGTGCACGCCGACCACGTGCCGGCCGTTTCCACGTGGTGGAGGTGCACTCGCGGGGAGTCGCTGTTCACTGCCGCCGGTGGGAGAAACCCATCGCGTCGATCAGCGCCCCCAGGGCCTCGCCACTGTTCTCCAGGGTGGCCCGGTGCTCGGCGGACAGCGACGCCAGGGCGTACTGGAAGTAGTGGTGCCACTGCTGGCGGACCTCCGTCACCACCGTGGTGTAGCGGGTGGTGACCTGGTAGGTGCGGTCCAGCTCGTTCGTTCCCGGGGACGGCGTCAGCTCGATCAACCCGCGGTTCACCAGGGATCTGATCGTCACCCGGACGGCCGTGGTCGGTTGGTCCGTCGCCGCGGACAGGGCCGCGATGCTGCGGTGCTGACCTGCTCTGATCTCCCGGATCAGCAGGATCTGCTCCAGGTTCAACGATTTGGCCTTCGTCCTGGCGAAGGCCTGTTTCGCGATCTCGGGTTGCGCGCCGGTGAGCGAATCCGCGAGATCGACCAGGGCGACCGTGATGTTCTGGGGTCGGGTGGGTTGGGCGTTCATCGGCTCAGTTTCCCAGCGGCCAGATGCAATGCCCCCATCAGCTCCGTCCGGATCCCGAAGGTGGAGGGTCGGACCTCGATCGCGGCGGCCGTCGCGGGTTGGGCGTACCGCTGGATCGAGGAACGAACCCCCTCGATGAAGGCCGGCCCGCTGGAGCCCAGCTCACCGCCCACGATCACCCCACCCGGGTTGATCAGGTTGCACAGATCGGCCAGCACCCGGCCGAGGGTCCGTCCGGCCTCGTTCAACATCCGTTCCCCGATCGGGTCGGTGACGGTGGACAGGTCCAGGTTCGACACGTCCAGGTGCGGGTGGGTGTGCTGCAGCTGTCCGCGCAGAGCCTCCACCGAGACCGCGGTTTCCAGACAGCCCCGTTGGCCGCAGCGACACAGGTCGGTGTTCCCCGGCAGGTGGGTGTGGCCGATCTCCCCGGCGATGCCGGTCGATCCGGTGTACGGCCGTCCGTCGATCACCAGACCGGCCCCGATACCGTGAGAAGCCTTGACGTACAGGAAGTTCCGGTGATGCTGCCCAGCGCCGCGGCGTAGTTCGGCATGCGCCCCCAGGACCGCGTCGTTCTCGACGTGGACGTCGACCCCGAGTCGCCCGCCCAGTTCCGCCGCCGGGGACAGCCCGACCCAACCGGCGAGGATGGTCGGGGATTTGACCAGTCCGGTCCGCGAATCGATCGGGCCGGGTATCCCGGCGACCACGGCCTGGAGGTCGGTGATCCCGAGCTCGGCCTTCAGGTCGATCAGGAGTTTCGCCCCGATGTCCATGGCCCCGATCGCCTGGTAGTCGACGTCGATCCGGACGCGCCGGTCGGCGAGGGGAACCCCGAGTGCGTCGGCGATGGCCACCCAGACGTGGCTGTGTCCGAAGTCCAGACCTGCCACCGGGCGACCCGAAGCCAGCGGGACCACCGTCACCGGTGGACGTCCGCTGCCCGAACCAGGGCCCTTCGCGTCAGGGGCCAGCTCGGTGGCCTTGCCGTCGCGGATCAACTTGTTGACCGCGCTGTTCACCGCACTGCGGGACATTCCGGTGGCATCCACCAGATCGGTGCGGGTGGCTGCGCCGCGCTCCAGGATCAGGTCGTAGATCTGCTGTCTGCTCCGATCCCGGGCCGGGACATGGGGTGTCGTCGTCGACATGGCGGGAAGTGTAGCGCAGCGAATACATTCTTTTTGGCGTTGTTCGTCCGATTAAATGGCCCGTCAACGTGCGAAAAATGTGAATGTTCGAATGGTTACGCACACTTGCGAATGAAATTGTTCGCCTTTCGCACCTGGGTTGTTCCCGTGCGCGAGAACCCAGGATCGAGAACCCAGGATCGAGAACCGGGGATGCTGTGGGTCGCTCGAATCAGGGTGCGGTCCAGTGGCCGGGCCTGGCCAGACCGGCCGGTAACCGCGTCCGCCCGTCACCCCTGGCCGAGTTCAGTTGCGCCTGGGTCAGGAAGATGACATCGGTCAGGTCGGCCCCGCGCAGGTCCGCATCCCGCAGATCGGCACCGATCAGGTCGGCCGAGCGCAGGTCCGCGCCGGACAGATCCGCCCCGATCAGACAGGCGCCGCGCAGATTCGCCCGGCGCAGGTCCGCCTGCGCCAGCCTGCCGCCGATCAGGTCCGCCCCGCGCAGGTTCTGGGGGCCATGCCCGCGGCCACCTCGCCGACCACGGTTCCCGCCGCCCGTGCCGTCGGTGCCTCGGACCAGCTCACTGGTCGCCAGCAGCAGGGTGTTCACCGTCTGCCGGTGGGCACCGACGTCGACGCGGATCAACTCCTGCGGTTCGGCCAGGGTCAACTGTTCGGTGTCGTCGTAGGCCCGCCGCAGGTCGGAGCGGAGGGGCGCGGCCGCGGCCAGGGTGAGCGCCTCGGCGAGGTAGAACAGCAGCTCCTGCAACTGACGCATCACCGGGAAGGCGGTGAACATGGCCTTCGCCGTCCCGGGCGAATCCCGCCAGCTGCGGCCGGCGAAGGTGTGCTGGGAGATCTTCTGGCCCGCTCCGAAACAGTCGAAGACCGTGCAGCCGGGGAAGCCCTGCGGGCGCAACGTGGTGTGGATGCCGCAGCGGTAGTCCTGCTGCAGGTTCGTGCACGGGGTGCCGGCGTCCTTGTCGACGGCGAAGTCGGCCGAGGCGGCGAAGGGCAGGGCCACACAGCACAATCCGAAACAGCTGCCGCAGTCGCCGATCAGGTCCAACCTGCGCCGATGGGAGGGTCCGTTCTCCGCGATCGGGAACGGTGCTGCGGGGGCGGCTGCGGACGTGGCGGCGATGGCACCGGGCACGGCAGGGTCTGGCACAGGTCACCTTTCGAAAATCCAAGCCTAGCCCGCAGGCAGTGCGTCGCGCCGGGAATTACCACGCCCAGCCCGACCCGCGGGGAAGGGTCACGGGCGGGTGCCCAGGACCACCGTCGCCGACAGCTCGTCCGAGCGCCGGATCAGGGCGGACATCCCGAAGGCAGCGAAGACCGCGGCGGTGTGCTCGGCCTGTCGTCGGCTCGTCTCCACCAGCAGACGGCCGCCGGGGGAGAGCCAGTCCAACGCCCCCGCGGCCACCCGGCGCTGGACATCGAGTCCGTCGGCACCTCCGTCCAGGGCGACCATCGGTTCGTGCAGCCGGGCCTCCGGCGGCATCAACCCGATGTCCTCGGTCGGGACGTACGGGGCGTTGGCGACCAGGACGTCCACCCGTCCCCGCAGTGCGGCGGGCAGCGGTTCGTACAGGTCACCGAGGTGGACCGACCCGCCGGCGATGTTCCGACGGGCGCACCGGACCGCGGCCGGATGGATGTCCGTGGCGACGAGGGTGATCTGCCCGACGGACGCGGCGACGGCGGCCCCCACCGCACCGGATCCACAACACAGGTCGAGCACCACGTCCCCCGGTCGAGCCAGCCCGACCGCGAGCCGTACGAGGAACTCCGTGCGCTGACGTGGCACGAAGACGTCGGGTTCGACGGCGATCCGCAGGCCGCAGAAGGCGGCCCACCCCAGTACGTGTTCCAGCGGCACACCGGCGGTCCGTCGCGCGACGAAGGCCTCGACCTCGGCGGGGCCGGAGGCGGTGTCGAAGATCAAGGCGGCCTCGTCCTCGGCGAACACGCAGCCGGCCGAGCGCAGGAGGGAGACGACGGCGGGGTAGGTCGGTGATGACGTCGACATGAGAGCCTTTCGCACTGACGAGGGGCGCTCTCGCGGTTCCACTACCTCGAGCGGGACACCAGGAGCGAGGGCACCGGGCCTGATCTGACGGTCATGGGTGGATCGCACCTCCTCGGTCGGGTGGCACTCGAACGGCTCCGCTGTCACAGCCGGCCGCACCTGGGTGGACGCGGCAACAGTACCCGCCCCACGTCGGTTCCGTCGGGAGCCTGCGTGGGGCGGGAACGTCGCAGGTCCGTCAGCTGCCGACGTAGGCGGCGAGGTGCTCCCCGGTCAGCGTGGAGCGATCGGCGACCAGATCGGCCGGGGTCCCCTCGAAGACGACCCGGCCGCCGTCGTGCCCCGCGCCGGGGCCGAGGTCGATGATCCAGTCGGCGTGGGCCATCACCGCCTGGTGGTGTTCGATCACGATCACCGACTTCCCGGAATCGACCAGCCGGTCGAGCAGGCCGAGCAGCTGCTCGACGTCGGCCAGGTGCAGTCCCGTCGTCGGTTCGTCCAGGACGTACACCCCGCCCTTCTCGCCCAGGTGGGTGGCGAGCTTGATCCGCTGCCGTTCCCCGCCGGACAGGGTGGTGAGGGGCTGGCCCAGGGTCAGGTACCCCAGCCCGACGTCGGCCAGCCGGTCCAGGATCTTGTGGGCCGCCGGGAGGTGGGCCTCGTCGGGACCGAAGAAGTCCAGGGCCCGGGCCACCGGCATGCCCAGGACCTCGCTGATGTCCTTGCCGTGCAGTTTGTACTTCAGCACGTCGGCGTCGAAGCGTTTGCCCTCGCAGACCTCGCACGGGGCCGCGACCCCGGCCATCATCCCGAGGTCGGTGTAGATGACGCCGGCACCGTTGCAGTTCGGGCAGGCACCTTCGGAGTTCGCGCTGAACAGGGCCGGTTTGACGGCGTTCTCCTTGGCGAAGGCCTTACGGATCGGGTCGAGCAGCCCGGTGTACGTCGCGGGGTTGCTGCGTCGTGAACCGCGGATGGCACCCTGATCGACCGACACCACCCCCTCCTGCCCGGACACCGAACCGCGGATCAGCGAACTCTTACCCGACCCGGCCACGCCGGTGACGACAACCAGTACCCCCAGCGGGATGTCGACGTCGACCTTGCGCAGGTTGTGGGTGGAGGCACCGCGGATCTCCAGGGCCCCGGTGGGTGTGCGGACCGACTCCTTGAGGGTGGCCCGGTCGTCGAGATGCCGGCCGGTCAGGGTGTCGCTGGCCCGCAGTCCCTCCACCGTGCCCTCGAACATGACCTGACCGCCCTCGCTGCCGGCCTTCGGACCGAGATCGACCACGTGGTCGGCGATCACGATCGCCTCCGGCTTGTGCTCGACCATCAGGACGGTGTTGCCCTTGTCCCTCAGCTGCAACAGCAGGTCGTTCATCCGCTCGATGTCGTGGGGGTGCAGCCCGATGGTGGGCTCGTCGAAAACGTAGGTGACGTCGGTCAACGAGGATCCCAGATGCCGGATCATCTTGGTGCGCTGGGCCTCTCCGCCGGAAAGGGTGCCGGCCGGGCGGTCGAGACTGAGGTAGCCGAGCCCGATCCCGACGAAGGACTCCAGGGTGTGGTGCAGGGCGGCCACGAGCGGGGCCACCGACGGTTCGTCGAGTTCGCCCACCCAGGTCGCCAGGTCGCTGATCTGCATCGCACAGGCGTCGGCGATGTTGATCCTGTTGATCTTGGAGGACCTGGCCTCCTTGCTCAACCGGGTGCCGGCGCACTCCGGGCAGGTGGTGAAGGTGACGGCCCGTTCGACGAAGGCACGGATGTGCGGCTGCATGGCGTCGACATCCTTGGAGAGCATCGACTTCTGGATCTGCGGGATCAGACCCTGGTAGGTCAGGTTGATGCCGTCGACCTTGATCTTCGTCGGCTCCCGGTGCAGCAGGTCGTCCAGCTCCTTCTTGGTGAACTTCTTGATCGGCTTGTCCGGGTCGAAATAGCCGCAACCACGGAAGATCCGGCCGTACCAGCCCTCCATGCTGTAGCCGGGAATCGTCAGCGCACCCTCGTTGAGGGATTTGCTGTCGTCGTACAGGGCGGTCAGGTCGATGTCGTTGACCGCCCCGCGGCCCTCGCAGCGAGGGCACATGCCGCCCACGATGTTGAAGCTGCGTCGCTCCTTGGTGGTCCGGCCGGCTCGTTCCATCGTGACGGCCCCGGCACCGCTGATCGAGGCCACGTTGAACGAGAACGCCTGCGGGGAACCGATGTGCGGCTTGCCCAGGCGGCTGAAGAGGATCCGGAGCATGGCGTTGGCATCGGTGGCCGTTCCGACCGTGGACCGCGGGTCGGCCCCCATCCGCTCCTGGTCGACGATGATCGCGGTGGTCAGCCCTTCAAGGACATCGACATCCGGCCTGGCCAGCGAGGGCATGAAACCCTGGACGAACGCACTGTAGGTCTCGTTGATCATCCGTTGTGAGTCGGCGGCGATCGTGCCGAACACCAGGGAGCTCTTCCCCGAGCCGGAGACACCGGTGAACACCGTCAACCGTCTCTTGGGGATCTCGACGCTGATGTCCTTGAGGTTGTTCACCCGTGCACCCTGCACACGGATCAGGTCATGGCTGTCCGCCGGGTGGGGCGCCGTCGCCTTGGTGACCGTTCGGGCCGTTCCCATCGCGTCTCTCTTCTCTCGGATACGTGAACTGCTGCCGGTGTTGCCCGGTGGCCGTCGGCGTCCGGGCCGCGTCACCGTCGGGGTGAGGCTCCTGCGGTCACGCTAATGGTCATCGGGCACTCGAGGCTTCTTCGATCCTGACTTGATCCTGATCGATCTGCACCCCTCGCCCCCCACGGGTGGACGACGCAGGCGCTGTGGACCCGTGGGACGACGGGCCAGGCCGGGCGGACCTGCCGTTCGGCGGCGGTGCGGCCGACCATCGGCGACAATGGCCTCGGTGACATCAACGGACCTCGAAGGGGCGAACGCTATGACCGAACGCGGCGGGATCAAGGTGCTGGGCAACGGCGTGGCGAAGGCCGCGGTCGACCAGGTGGACCTGGAACTGGGGATCGAGGTGGTCCGGGCCGACGCGGGGGACGCCTTCCAGGCTGCGGCGGCGACCGCCACCGCACTGCTGGCGATCCTGGCCGACCGTGGGATCGACTCCCGTCACGTCCGGACCGCAGCGCTGCGGCTCGGGCCGAAGATGACCTACCGGGAGGGCGAGGAGCGGTTGGTGGGATACGCCGCCGGCCAGAACCTGCTGGCCACCCTGCGTGGTCTGAGCACCCTCGGTCCGCTGCTGACCGACATCGCCACCACCGGACTCGACGGGGTCCGGATCGACAGTGTCTCGCTGAGCAGTTCCGATCCGGGGCAGGCAGCGGTCAGTGCCCGGGAGGCCGCGGTGGCCGACGCGCGTGCACGCGCGGAGCAGTACGCCGCGCTGGTCGGGAAGACACTCGGTGAGGTGATCTCCGTCGAGGAGATCGGCGCCGAGCGCAATCCGCGGCCGATGCGGGAGGCCAAGATGATGTCGGCCGCCGCCGGTGACATGCCGGTGGGTACCGGGGACGAGGCGGTCGCTGCCAGTGTGCTGGTGCGGTACGAGTTCGGCTGATTCCTGGCGGGCGGCGGTTGCTCAGCCGTAGGTCTTGCGGAACCAGCGCGCCCAGCTCTTCTGCAGGGCGGCACTGTTCACATAGCTGTGGTCCCCCGGGGTGCCGGTGCCGGGATGTCGGCTGTCGGGGTCGGCGACGCAGGCGAACAGCGGATGTCCGCCGTAGGCGCAGATCCCCGCCTCGACAGCGGCGCTCGTGCCGTATTTCACGGCGATGTAGCTGTAGGTCGAGGCGGCGACGTCGTACCAGAAGTTCGTCAGGTTCAGGTCTTTCAGCCGCAGTTGCTCGACCGACGGTGGTTTCCCCTTGAACTGGGCGTCGACCAGATCGGGGTAGATGTTCCAGGCCTGGTCCCTGGTGCCGACGGTCCAGATGCCCTTGCCGGCGTCCTCGGCCGGTGTTCCTTCGTGGATCTGCTGCACCATCTCGGCGAGACCTTCGATCACGTAGGTGTTCTCGGCCAGCCAGTACGGTGCGTCGTCGTACCTGGCGAAGAGGTAGTGCACCAGTTCGTGGACGAGGACGGGAGTCACCCAACCGGCGCTGCCGGCCCCGATGACGATCCGTGCCCCTTGGAAGTCCTTGCCGGAAACCAGGTCCGGGCTCGGACCGGTGTAGCCGCGTAAGGTGTGCACGGCTGCCGCCGGAACCCCGCCGGGGAAGTTCGGGTCGGTGAAAACGATGGACTGGAACCAGGTCAGCAGCCGGTCGTCCTCGTTGGTGGCGAAGGCGACGACCCCGCCGAGCGGTGCGAGCTGCGGTGCCGCCGTGGCGAAGAAATGCCTGTTCCAAGCGGTGGCCGTGGTCAGGGTGTCCACGAGGCCGTCGGCGACGGCGGCCTCGTCCGGGTAGGAGACCACGACATCCTGGTCGGTGGTTGCCACGTGGAGCCGACACAGACAGTCCCACGGCACCTGGTCGAGCGAGATCCATTCAACGACAGCCAGTTCGGTCCCGGTGAGTTGCACCTTCCAGTAGTAGCTGCTGGTGGGGATCACCTGTCGGCCCTGGGCGTCGACGTCGTCGCCGGGATAGTGGGCCCCGGCCTGGACGTTGAACAGCCAGCCGCGGTTCGCGCGATTGAGGTTGACCAGGTTCCAGTTGTCGGCATAGGTGCTGACGGCTCCTCCGTCCATCCCGATGGCAGCGAGGTTGTCCCACCAGAAACTGGCCCGCCGCAGGGCCTCGCCGCGGAAATGCCCGAGGAAGGCCGTCCGATCTCCGCTGCCCATCGCGTCGGTGAGCTGGTTCAGGAGCGGTGCGGCGTCTGCCGTGCTGACGGTGTTGGCGGTGTTGTACGGGTCGGGCAGCCGTTTCGGTGGGGCGGGGATGCGTGGTGTCCCCGCCGGGTCGGGGTAGCGCGGGGGTGCGGTGGGTGCTGTCGTGGTCGGGGCGGTGGGCTCACTGCCGGTCGTCAGCGCTGTCGTCGGCACGGGTGCGCTGGTCGTGGCGATCGTCGGCGCGGTGGTGGGTGGCGTCTTTGCGGTGCCGGTGGTGGCTGTGGTCGACCGCGGCGCGGTGGTGGCAGGCGACGACGTGGCCCCGGCACCGACGTCGGGGATCGCAACTCCGACGGTGACGGTGCTGCACGCGGTGACCAGGGCGAGAAAGGCGGCGGCGATGACGCCGGGGGACCGACCGGTTCGGAGCTTCCTCGCGGGTACGTGGTCCGCGGCGGGTACTGGTCGCATCGCTGCCCCTCCCTGTGCGGCTTCCCTGAGGACGCGCGACGGCCGGTGTGGTTGGTCCATCCTCCACCCTGCGCCCGTCCACCGTGCCGGGATCGGCGCACTCCGCGGGGTGTGCGGACCAAGGAACGGGTGCGCGGCCGAAGGGACAAGGGGTGTTCACCGTGGCAGGTCCTCGCCCGGACCGGTGGCCAGGTTTCGTGGCCGCAGGACCCGGGTAAGCAGGACTGTCGTGCGACCGGTACCCCCTGGTCGCCGGACGCCGTCCAGGCAGACCGGAGGAACCATCATGCGTACAGGTTTTGGTGTATTTCTGATTGTCGTCGGCGCGATCCTGGCCTTCGCGGTGAAGAAGTCGTTCGAGGCCTTCGACCTCACCATGATCGGCTACATCCTGATGGCTGCGGGTGCACTGCTGGCGGTGATCGGAATGCTGTCCTGGATGCCGCGGACCCGTCGCGCGCGCAGCACCGCCGTCACCACCGATGCCTACGGCCAGCAGGTCGTCACCGAGCGGGACGACCGGATCAGCGGCCTGTAAAACCCTCCTGTTCCCGCGCACCGTGTCGGGATCCGCGCAGCCTGCAGTGTGCGCGGATCCATGAACGGTGCGCGGGATCCAAGGGGTCAGTGGTCCGATTCGATGCGGTCCACGAGGGCGAGGGCAGCCTCCCGGGCTGCGGCGATGATCTCCTCGTCGCCGGCCGAGGTTCCGGCGGAGGCCGTGACCGCGGCGTTGATGCTCAGGAACGCCATCCGGATCAACGTCCTCCGGTCGGGGGATGTCACGGTGAACATCTCGGCCACGGCGCTGAGGTTGTCGCGGATCGGGTGGGGGGAATCGGCCGCCAGCGTCCGCATCAGTACCGGGTTGGCCGCGATGAAGCGGATCCCGTGCAGTTTCTCGGCCGAGAAGGAATCGATCCACCGCAGCACCGTGCGCCGGAGCAGATCGGGTGCCATCGGTTGGGATCTCGCCCAGTTCAGCAGCTCCTGGGCTTCGGCCCCGCGGGCGGCCATGGTCGAGGCGACGATCTCTTCCTTGTTGCGGAAGTGGTAGTAGAGCGATGCCTTCTGGATCCCGAGTTCGTCGGCGATCTGGCGGAGCGAGGTGGCTTCGTAACCCTGGGAGATGAACAGGGCGAGGGCCACCCGTTGGGCGGCCGCCCGGGTCTCGGCCCCGCTGCGCCTTCTCGGATCGGTCACCCGTCGAGTCTATCGCCTGCCTACCGACCGGCAGGTAGGCTCGTGCTGTCCACCGAGGACAGGGCCGGTGAGACGTGGCCAGCGAGCGAAGCGGGGAATTCACGTGGGTGTTGACGTACTGCAGGCCGTCGGCCTGTTCCTGGCCGGGCTGCTGGCGGGTGAGGAACTCATCGTGCGATACGGCATCCAGCCCGCCCTACGAGGAATGACCGATCGAGCGCACATCGAGGCACGGGTGGCGCTGGTCCAGCGGCTCAAGATCGTGGTGCCGATGCTGATGGTGCCGGCCGTCCTGGTCGCGGTAGCGGTACTGGCCGTCAGCGGCGGCGGTGCGGGGCTCGGGTTCCGCTGGGCCGGGGTGCTCGCACTGGTCGGGTTTGTGCTGTTCTCCTTCCTGGGAACGGTGCCGATCAACATCAAGGTCAACGACTGGCAGGTCGAGGCACCCCCGGCGGACTGGAAGGAGACGGTGCGGCGATGGGAGTTCATCGACGTGTTCCGGTCCACGGCGGCCCTGGTCGCCTTCGGGTGTTCGGTGGTCGCGGTGGTGCTCCGGATCGGCTGACAACCCCGAGGGGGTTAGTGGCTGGTCAGGCGGATGGTGAAGTTCATCCGGACGTGATCGAACGGCCCGTCCGTGCCCTCGATCATGAGGGTGTAGTCGGTGTGGGTACCGGCTTTCGGAACGGTGACGGTACGGGATCCGGTGGCCCAGACCCCGCCGGACGGACCCGCCAGCCAGGAGTCCCGTTCGAGCATCGAGGCGTAGATCTTGAGCGTCGCTCCCACCCCGGCGGGCACGGTCTTCTTATTGACCCCCTCGTAGTACACGGGGTAGGTGTAGTCGTGATCGCTGTAGTAGTGCTGCTGGCCTCCGTAGTTCCATTTGCTCCCACGGTTAACACTGAAACCGGGTTGATCCTGAATCAGGAAGGCCGGATTGAGGTTCGCGAAATCACCGGGGTTGGCACCCTTGTCGCCGTCGTCGTAGACGTGGACCGAGACCAGGCTGACGGTGACGGTGTGCTGATCGAGCTTGTCGACGTAGGGCCGGTAGTTGATCTCCAGGGCGGAAGCGGAAACCTCCGGAGCGGCCGACGCGGCCGAGGCAGCCTGCGGCAGCACGAGCCCGGCGGCAAGTATCCCGCCCATGGTGGCCAGCAAGAACTTCGTGGACGTGAGGTGCATCGGGGTGCTCCTGGTCTCGTGGATCAACGCCGTTGAACGGGGCGATCAGGACGAACGGGGACCGGCTGGTGTCCGTTTCGTACCTCAACGCGGTGCTGCTCAGAGTTGTTGAGCCGACGAATGCCGACCCGAACGATTGTTGGGCGCGGGGTTCCCGCGCACCGTTCCGGGATCGGCGCACCCTGCAGCGTGCGCGGATCCACGAACGGTGCGCGAGAACGAGGGGGTCAGTCCCAGACGATCCGGTCGAACATCGCTGCCAGCTTCGCCCCACGCCCCGGGTTCAGCGAGCCGGCCCAGCTGACCCGTCCCTGCAGGTGGGCCCGGAAGTCGTCATGGCCGTCGCGGTTGGCCGCCGCCGGTCCGTTGACCCGGCAGTCGTGCAGGACGGCCCTGAGCCGGTCGTACTCCGGCCGGGCCAGGTTGGTCCACTCGTTCACCACGATCCCCGTCACCACCTGACGTTGGTGGTGACGACGGACGCGGGATTTGGCGTCGTTCACCCGGAATCCCTCGGCCGCGGCCATGGAGGTCACTGCGGCGACCACACTGTCGGGATGCCGCACCTGGGGACCGGAGAAGGTCAGGTCGTCGGCGTAGCGGGTGTACCGCAACCCGGCCGCATCCGCGTAGGCCTGCAGCCGCCGGTCCAGCGAGTACAGGATCAGGTTCGCCAACTGCGGGGAGGTCGGCGCGCCCTGCGGCAGGTGCGGGGTCCCCAGACTTCGGCGGAGACGGAAGTTCCTGGCCTCACCGGGGCGATCGGGCATCACACTCAGCACCGCCACCGGCGTGGCATGGGTGGTCAGGCCGGTCAGCAGATGGGCCACCGGCTCGGGGAACCCGGCCGCCCGCAGCACCCCCCAGACCCGTCCGGCGGTGATGCCGGCGAAGAAGTGCTCCAGATCCAGGTTCACCACCGTCCCGGCGCCGACGTGCAGGGCCGCGCCGGTGACGGCGGAGCGACCCGGGACGAAACCGTGGGCCGCCGGGTGCACCGGGATCAGCCCGATGATCTCCTCCAGGATGCGCCGTTGAACCGTCAGCAGCCGAGGTTTGGGGGCCTCGATCAGCCGCGGTCCGCCGGGCCGCATCCGCCAGTGGTACCGGTAGTGGGCGATCCGCGGGTCATGGGCCCGGCGGGCGCGCAGCGCGGTGTCGGCCAGCAGTTCCAGTTCGTCGAGGTCCAGGTCGAGGAGATCGGCGAGTGCGCCCGCATGGTCGAGCACCGGGGTGGGGAACGGCCGCAGGACCGTCGAGGTCGGTGTGCTGAACCGTCGGACCGGTCGCGGCAGGGGACCTGATTTCCGGTGGGCTCGTTCCAGGGCGGCGCTGCGCAGGACGAACGCGGCCAGCTCCCGGGGACGGTCGAGGGGTGGGCGCGGGTAGGCCGTCAGGACCTCGCGGACCAGGCGTTTCAGCCATTTCGGCTGTTGCCCGAGGGTCCTGCCCAACCGTTTGCGCGCGGCCTTCGGCGCCCATTTCCCGGCCAGCATCGCATCGGCGAGGGCGGCGGCCAGCCGCTGGTCGCGGTCCATCACGCACCGTGAAGGATGTGGCAGCGGTGGACGACCTGTCCCTGCTGGGCGGGCAGGTGTGTGCGCGGAGCGCACCGCCCTGCCTGCATGGTGGTGCCAACTGCGGTGATCGCACCCCGGGGGTACCCCGGAGAGGCCGGGTCGTTGCCGACCGGCGTTCTCGTCCCCCGCTGCCACATCCGACCAGCTTCTCACGAGCCCCGTCGGCCCACCGGGCCTGTCCTCAGCCGGCCTGTTCCCGCGCACGGAACCGGGATCGGCGCACCCTGCAGCGTGCGCCGATCCCTGAACGGTGCGCGGGAACTACTCCACGACAGCCGCAGCCAGCGCCTCGATCGCCTGGGTGAAACACACCATCGGCGGGGTCACCAGACCGGCACCGACCTGACCGGTGCCGGGGCGGCGGCCCGCCATCCCGGTGTTGATCTGCGGCAGGATGCCCGTCCGCAGCACCGTGGTGACGTCGATCCCGGTCGGGGCACCGCGGAACTCCAAAATCGGCACCGGGAAGGCCGGGTTCTCGGCGACCGTGATCTCGTACATCCGGGTGGTGGTGGCCAGCGCATCCGGGACGGCCCCGCCGACCAGTCGGACGATCGCCGGGGCGGTGGCCATCACGAGCCCGCCGATGCCCATGGTCTCGGTGATCGCCGAGTCGCCGATGTCGGGGTTGGCGTCATCGGCGGTGAAGCCGGCGAGGAACAGCCCTTGCGGGTAGTTCGCCGGTCCGGTGAACCAGCGGTTGCCCGTGCCGGACACCTGGATCCCGAAATCGGTGCCGTTGCGTGCCATCGCCGTGACGACCGAGGAGCCGGGGACGTCCCGCGCGGCATCCCCCATGAGCTTGCCGGCCGGCATCACCAGGTTGAGGAAGAAGTGGTCGTTGCCGGAGACGAACCGCGCCACCTCGGCCACCTCGGCCGCCGGCAGCCCGGAGGAGATGAGATCGGGCAGCAGCTCCCGGAGGAACATCAGGGTTCCGGCCCGGTTGCGGTTGTGGCCCTCGTCGCCCATCTGCACCATCTGGCCGATGATCGCGGTGATGTCGACCGGCCCCGCCGCGCCGACCGCCCGCGCCCGAACGGCGACGGCCAGGGCGGGGCCGAGGACCGCCGTCATCCAGCGCAGCCGGACCAGCACCTCCTCCGAGTAGGCCCCGTAGCGCAGCACCTTGCCCAGGCCCTCGTTCAGCGAGCAGTAGGCGATGTTCCCGGTGGTGACGTCCTGGAGCCGGAACAACCACATGGACGGTGAGATCACCCCGGCCATCGGACCGACGGCATGGTGGTGGTGGCACGGGCTGAGCGAGATCGGGCTGCCGTCGGCCAGCGTCCCGGCCGCCAACATCGTCTCGGCGGCCACCGCGTCGGCGGCCAGTCCTTCGAAGATCATCGCCCCGATCAGTGCCCCGCGCATCGGCCCGGAGGCCCGCTCCCAGGTGATCGGCGGTCCGGCGTGGCAGAACTGGCCGGGGGTCAGGCCGAGTGCCTCGCTCGCGGGCAGCACATCGATGAGCACCGCCCGGGTGGCCAGCATCCGGCTCGCGGCGAGGGCGTTGGCCGCGACGGTGCGCGGGTCGGCGAGCACGGCAGCGAGGGCCGCGGGATCGTAGCCCTCGCTCACCGGCGGCCGCCAGTCCACGGAGGTCACGGTCGCCGCTTGGGAGCGCAGGGCCTCGGCCATCAGGTCGACCCCGGCGGAGATGACGGCGGGTGGGCCGGCGAGCAGGTCGGCGATGGTCACACGGACTCCTTGGCGGGCTGGTACTGGTGCGCGTGGGCGGTGTCGCGGTCCGACCCGAGGGCGGTGCCGGCGGCGAAACGGGCGGCGGCGGCGTTGGACAGGAAGACATGGGCCCCGGCCGCGGTCAGGGCGCTGATCTGGGCGGACCGACCCTGCGGATCGGAGCTGGTCCCGCAGAGGGAGACGACGACCGTCAGCTGCCGACCGTCGTCGGCGGCGGTCTGCCGGGCCTGCCGGATCTCCGGTGCCAGCCGGCCCGCCGGGTCGGCCTCCGCGCCGTGTCCCAGCACCACGTCGAGCAGGACGGTCGCAACCTCCGGGTCGGCCGCCTGGGTGTGGAGCAGCTCCAACCTCAGCGAGGGGTCGATCATCGGGTGGGCCCGCCCGCGGGTGAACTCGTCGTCGCCGAGATCGACGACGGCATGTCCCGTCCCGGCCAACGGCGGACGCCCGCCGACACTCGGTGGCAGCCCCAGCTCCGGACGGAGCGGGATGTTGGAGCGGATGTCACCCAGCAGTTCCCCGGCCACCAGCATCGCCTCGTCGGCCAGGGTGCCGCCGGAGAACAGACCCCGCAACAGGCCGGGGGTGGTGTCCGCAGGTCCGGCCGCGGGCCAGTGGGCCCAGTGCGGGACCGGTCGGCCGAGGGTTCCCAGGACCGACTCGACCGAGCTGGTGATGTCCGGCAGGCCCGCTCCCAGCAGCACGGAGGTGACGGGGGTGGACAGACCCGAGGCGACGGCCAGGACGCGCTCGGCGGTGGCGGGGTGGGCCGGCTTGGAGATGAGCACGATGTGGTCGGTGCCCGGGTCGGCGTCCAACAGGGTCAGGGCGCGTTCGGCCGATCGGCCGCCGACCGGGCCGGAGAGGTCCCGGCCGCCGAGGCCCAGGACGTGGGAGATCCCGACCCCGGCCTCGTCCAGCAGGCAGGTGAGCTGCTGGGCGCCGGTTCCGGAGGCGGCGACGACCCCGACCCGACCGGGTTGGACCGCGTTGGCGAACCCCAGACCCAGACCCCCGATGATCGCGGTTCCGCAGTCCGGGCCCATCACCAGCAGGCCGGTCCGGGCTGCGGTTTCCTTCAGCAGGATCTCGTGTTCGACCGGCACGTTGTCGGAGAAGATCATCACGTGTCGACCGGCGGCGAGGGCGTCCATGGCCTCACCGATGACGTACGGACCCGGCACGGTCAGCAGCACGACCGCTGCGTCCGGGGCGGCCAGTGCTGCGGCCCGCACCGTCCGGGGCGGGGCGACGGCCCCGAAACCACCACCGGTGTGAGCGGCGGCCTCGACCGCCGACAGGGCCGTGTCGATCGCGGCGAGCCCGGCTCCGATCGCGGCCTGGTCCTCCCCGCGCAGTGCGATCAGCAGATCCTGCGGTCCGGTGCCCTCCGGGATGGTGAATCCCAGGCCGATGGTCAGTTCGACGTTCAGTTCGGTGGCCATGGCGACCTGGGCGGCGAGGATCCCCGGTGCCGCCGAGGCCGCCTGGGCGATCCTGAGCAGGGTCACCGAATCGTGGTAGACCCCCTGGCGGGTGTCGACGTGGTCAGTCATCTGTGGTGCTCTCCTGGTTCTGCCCGCGAAGCCGCGAGGGCCGGTGTTCGATGGTCGGACAGCAGGTACCGCAATCCCCGGTGGTGGCCGGTTCGACCGTGATCGGCGGAGGTGTTCAAGCGGATTTCCTGCCGGCGCCGCGGGCGTGCACCCGGTTCCGTCCGCTCTGCGCCGACGGCTGGGTCAGACCGAGCAGCAATCCGGTGGCCAGGTCCGCGCCGCTGGTGTGACCGACGGCGAGCAGTCGATCAAGGGCCCCGGGGAGCAGCTGCGGGTTCGCGGTCCGCCGGTCGAGGGCACGGAGGACGGCGAGGGTCTCGGTGCTCGCGTGCCCGGCGGTGGCCATCCGCAGCAGGTCGGCGGAGAAGACCGTGGTCCGCTCGGTCAGGCCGCCGGACATCGCGACCCCGATCTGCTGCACCAGCGCGGCCCGGCCGAGGGCGTGCAGCCCGACGAGCAGCCCCGCGAGGATGTCGTCACCACCCGGGGTGAGGCCCGCGCCGAGGCCCACCAGGCCGGTGACCGCCGTGCGCAGCCCGGCGGCGTCCTGCTCGGCCAGGGCCTCCTGCAGTCGGACGAGCGGGGCGGCCGGGATACCGATCGGAGCGCCGAGCATCCGCTCGCGGAAGGTGTTGATGCAGGTCGGATCGGCTTGCAGGATTCCCACTGCGGTCGGGTAGATGCGGGTGGGGCGGATCTGCCAGCCCTGGAGCCTGATCGACCCGGCACCGACGAAGACCGGGTCGCCGCCGGTGAAGGTGCGGAACGGCCGGGCCTCGGCGGAGACGTCGAGTCGGATGCCGTGGGGCACCCCGGAGGCTTCGGCGGCGAGCAGTCCGATCACCCGGGTGCCGGCAGGGGTGTCGACGGCCAGGGCCATCGCCGAGTACCAACTGGCCAGCACCTCGCCGGCCAGCAGCGGGCCGTTGACGAGAGGGAGCACGGCCTGGGCGGCGACCGCCGGGCACTGGCGTGCGCCGGGCGCCGTCGTCGCGGGCGCTGTGGAGGAGGGCGCTGTGGGGGAGGGCGCTGCGGAGCCGGAAGCGGCTGGACCGGTGAATTCGGACATGTCAGGTATCTGGCCCCTCGTCATGCCTGCGGGTGGATGCCCACGGGGAAGTGCGCTCGAGCGGGAAAACCCGAAGTCCGGGGTACGGCAGGGCTTTCCACACGCGGGGGCTGCTCGGGCGGGGTGCCTGGCGAGGTGCCTGCACCGTGTTCCAGCGGCCCGGGTCTGACGCTAGCGGGGTGCGAACCGGGCGACCCATGACAAGTTCTGACGACAGATGCCCCGATCTGCGGTTGAATACGCCAAGATGAGGTGAATTCAACGGGTGTGGTCCGACCGGTTCCGTCGGCGGTCCCCCTGGAGCACGGACCAGAGAACGTTCCGACCAGAGATCGAGGCGGCGTATGAATCCTGCAGTTCCCGGCTCCGCGCCGGCCGGTGTGAGCGACCCGGCCGACCAGCACATCGACGAGCCCGGTTCCTGGCGGCTGCGGACCGAGGTCGGTTCGACCCCGGGCATTCGTGGGATCTCGGTGGCCGAGGTGCTCGCCCAGCCGTCCATGGCCGGGGCGAAGGTCCTGGCCGGGGCCGGTGGGCTGGGCCGGATGGTCCGCTACGTCAACATCATGGAGGTGCCGGACGTCCTGCCGTGGACCAAGGCCGATGAACTGCTGCTGACCACCGGCTACCCGCTCCGCTCCACGCCTGACGCGCTGGAGGACTTCGTCCGGGCCCTGCACGAACGTGGACTGGCCGGGATAGCGATCAAGCTGGGCCGCTACATCCACGAGCTGCCGGCGGCCATGCTCGAACAGGCCGAGGAGCTGAACTTCCCGGTGCTGCAGATCCCGGACGGAGTCGGTTTCGACGAGGTGCTGAACCAGATCCTGGCCAGTGTGCTCGGCCGCCAGGCGGCACTCCTGGCCCGGGGCGAGCGTGCGCACAACGAGCTGCTGCGGCTGGTGCTCAGCGGTGGCGGACTGCAGGAGGTCGCCGAGGCACTGCCCGCCCAGCTCGCCGGTCCGGAGAGCAACGACCGGGTGACGGTGCTGCACGTGGATCGGACGGGCCGCTGCACCACGCGCGCCGGGGCCGAGCTCCCCCCCAGCGCGGCCGAGCTGTTCGACCAGGACACGCTCTTCCGCACCACCGCGTTCAGCCACGGCCATCATTCGGTCGGTCCGTTGTCCGTCATCGTCGCCTCGGTGGCGGCCGAGGGGGATCACGGCCGGTTGGTGGCCATCCGCGGCGACCACCCCTGGGACGCCCAGGACCTGATCGCCCTGGAACGGGGGGCGACCACGGCCGCCCTGGTGATCACCCGCGAACTGGCCGTGCAGACCGTCGAGGGCAAGTACCGCGGTGACTTCCTGCGGGACGTTCTGGCCGGTCGGGTCAACGCCGATGCGGCCGTGGTGGGTGCCCGTGGTTTCGGGTGGGACCTGTCCGGGCCGATGGTCGTGGTGGTCGCCGCCGCCGAGACCACCGGGGCCGACGAACCCGGGCGTCGCCGACGGGCCGAGCAGCTCGCCGTCTCCTGGGCCGCCTGGGTGCGCAGGCAGGACCCGGCCGCCGCGGCCGCCGCCTTCGCCGCCGAGGCGGTGGCGGTCCTGCACACACCGGACGGCCAGGTCCCGACCGGGGAGCGGATCACCGAACTCCTCGGCGGGCTCTCCTCCCCGCGGAGCCCTTTCGACGGTGTCGTCGGGGTCTCCCGGGTCGTCAGCTCCTCCGACGAACTGCCCAAGGCCTACACCCAGGCCTGGGAGGCGGTGCGGGTCGGCCGCAGACTGTCCGGGCCCGGCTCGGTCTCCCGTTTCGACGATCTCGGCCTGTACCGGTTGTTGTCGCTGGTGGGGGAGTCGACCGAGTTGCGGTCCTTCCTGTCGGACACCCTCGGCCCGTTGGCCGCGCCGGAGGGGGATGCCGAGTGCGACGAGCTGCGCCGGACCTTGACGGTGCTGCTGGACACCAATCTCAACGTCGCCGAGACGGCCCGCCGGTTGCATTTCCACTACAACACGCTGCGGTACCGGATCAGCAAGCTGGAACGGGTGCTGGGATCCTTCACCGACGATGCCCGGCTGCGGGCGGACCTGACGGTCGCGTTGTACGTCTGGCAGATGCGGGTGGCGCACCACTAGGTCCAGGCGCGTGCCAGGGCCGCAACGTCCAGGGCAGGGAACCTCAGGGGCGGGAAACGTCGGGGCGGGAAATGTCGGGGCGGGAAACGTCGGGGCGGGAAATGTCGGGGTAGGAAATGTCGGGGCGGGAAACGTCGTTGTCATCACTCGCCGGTAGAACTGAACCCGAGGCCGGTGTTGCCTTGGCAACAACCGCCATTCCCCGCCGGAGGTCGTCGGGAGAGGATGCTTCACAACCTGTTGGCCGGTCGGTGTGGATCGGTACCGGCGAGCGCGGCACAGGAAAGGTAGGGCTATGAAACCGGCGCCATTCTCCTGGCACGGACCGGCCTCGGTGGCCGAGGCGGTGTCCCTGCTGGCCGAGGTCGGCCACGAGGGGAAGGTACTGGCCGGTGGCCAGTCCCTGGTCCCGGTCCTCGCCATGCGGTTGGCCTCCCCGGCGCATCTGGTGGACATCAACAAGATCGCAGATCTGGCCTACGTCCGCACCGATGCCGACGGGGTGACGGTCGGGGCGCTGGCCCGTCACCGTGACGTGGAGCGGGACGTGGCGGCCGGGGCCGCGCAGCCGTTGCTCGCCCAGGCCCTGGTCAACGTCGCCCACCCGACGATCCGGAACCGGGGGACCACCGTCGGCTCCCTGGCCCATGCCGACCCGTCCGGGGAGATGACCTGCGTGCTCGCCCTGACCGGGGGATCGGTGACGGCCGTGTCGGTGCGGGGTGAGCGCACGATCCCGGCGGCGGAGTTCTTCCTCGGCCCGCTGGAGTCGGCCCTGGCCCCGGACGAGCTCGCGATCAGCGCGTACTTCCCCCGGGCCGCCCCGTTCAGCGGTTCGGCCTTCGTGGAGCTGTCCCGGCGTCATGGCGACTACGCCCTGTGCGGTGTCGGCACCGTGGTGACCCTGGACCCCGACGGCGCGGTGGTCTCGGTGCGATGCGGGTACCTGTCGGTGTCGGACACCCCGTTGGTGCTCGACCTGACGCAGGCCTGGGCCGCCGGTCCCGAGGAGGCCGCCGAGGTCGCCAGGGCGGCCGTCGACCCGGCGGACGACATCCACGCCACCGCCGGGTACCGCCGTCACCTGGCGGGTGTGCTCACCGGACGGTCGATCGAGCGGGCGCTGGCGAGGGCGCGGACATGAGCGGGGAGGAAACTGTGGCCGATCACGGCGTGGAGTCGGGCGATTCGGTGCATCTGGTGCCGGTGACGGTGAACGGGCTGGCCCGGTCGGCGACGGTGCCGGCCCGCCGGACCCTGTCGGACTACCTCCGGCACGACCTGCAGCTCACCGGCACCCATGTGGGCTGCGAGCACGGGGTCTGCGGTGCCTGCACCGTGCTGCTCGACGGACGGCCGGTGCGGTCCTGCTTGATCTTCGCCGTGTCGGTGCAGGGTCAGGAGATCACCACCGTCGAGGGGCTCGGCCAGCTCGACGCCGACGGTGATCCCCGCTCCCTGTCGCCGGTGCAACGCGCCTTCCGGGACTGCCACGCCCTGCAGTGCGGTTTCTGCACCCCGGGCTTCCTGACCACGATCACGGCCGGTCTGGCAGAGAACCCGGAGCCCAGTCGGGAGGAGGCGGTGGAGATGATCGCCGGAAACCTCTGTCGCTGCACGGGTTATCAGAACATCGTCGCCGCGGTGCTGCGCGCTGCGGAGCTGACGAAGGACCCTGACGCGCCGAACGCCGACGACGGACACCGGCACGAGGGTGATCGCTGATGGCCACCCGCTACTTCGGTACCTCGATGCGCCGCACCGAGGATCTGCGGCTCACCACCGGCAACGGCCGCTACCTCGACGACATCGGCCAGGACGCCGTTGCCGCCCTGGAATGCGCCTTCGTGCGGTCCCCGCACGCCCATGCCCGCATCACCGACATCGACGTCACCGATGCCCTGGAAGTGCCGGGGGTCATCGCCATCTACACCTACGAGGACCTGGAAGGTCCTGCGGCGGAACCGCTTCCGGTCCTCATCCCGCATCCGGCCCTGCACGCCCCGCGCACCGGGTACCCGCTGGCGAACGAGATGGTGAACCATGTCGGCGAGGCGATCGTGATGGTGGTCGCCCGCAACCGCTATCTGGCCGAGGACGCGGTGGAGCGGATCAGGGTGTCCTACGAGGTGCTGCCGCCGGTGGTCGGCATCCCCGCCTCGCGCGCGGCGGTGCATGCCGTCCACGCCGACGTCCCCGACAACGTCGCGGCCCACCTGATCCAGACGGTCGGCGACATCGACGGCCAGATGGCTTCGTCCCCCCATGTTCTCGAGATCGATCTGGAGATCGAACGGTCCTGTTCGATGCCGTTGGAGGGCAAGGGGGTGTACGCCCGGTGGGATGCGGACGACCGCTCGCTGCGGGTGTACTCCTCGACCCAGACCGCCACATCGGTGCGCGCGGCCATCGCGGCGAAACTCCAACTGCCCCTGGGCAAGGTCGAGGTGATCGCTCCCGATGTCGGCGGCGGTTTCGGGGTCAAGATCATGCACCCCTGGCCGGAGGAGATCATGATCCCCTTCGCCGCCATGAAACTCGGGGTGCCGATCAAATGGGTCGAGGACCGGCGGGAGCATTTCATCTCCAGCGCCCACGAGCGTGGGCAGTCCCAGCACGTGAAGGTCGGCTTCGACGACGAGGGACGGCTGCTGGCACTGGATGTCGTCTTCTGGCATGACAACGGGGCCTACACCCCGTACGGGATCATCTGCCCGATCGTCACCTCCACCCAGCTGCTCGGCCCCTACAAGCCGCGCTCCTACCGGGTCGAGTTCTTCTCGATCTACACCAACACGGTGATCGTCACTCCCTACCGCGGGGCCGGTCGGCCGCAAGGGGTCTTCGCGATGGAGAGGACCCTGGACCGGATCGCCGACCACCTGGGCCTGGACCGAACCGTGGTGCGGGCCAACAACTTCATCCAGCCGGACGAGTTCCCCTACGACCACGGGCTGATCTTCCAGGACGGCCGACCGCTGATCTACGACTCGGGGGACTACCCGACCCAGCTCGGCATGCTCAAGGAGATGATCGGCTGGGAGGACTTCCCGGCGCGGCAGGCCGCGGCAGCGGCCGAGGGGCGCCTGCTGGGCATCGGTCTGGCCTGTTATGTCGAGGGCACCGGCCCGGGCCCGTACGAGGGCGCCCATGTCCAGGTGCAGACCGACGGCATGGTCGACGTGGCCATCGGACTGACCAGCCAGGGGCAGGGCCATCAGACCGTCTTCGCCCAGATCGTGGCCGACGAACTGGGTGTGCCCTTCGACCGGGTACGGGTGGTCACCGGCGACACCCGCCGTTTCGGTTATGCGGTAGGTACTTTCGCCTCCCGGGCGGCGGTGATGAGCGGTTCGGCGGTTGCCCTGGCCGCCCGCGCGGCGAAGGCCAAGGCCCTGCGGGTGGCCGGGGAGATCCTGGAGGTGTCCGCCGAGGACCTGCAGCTCGTCGACGGGGTCGTCTCGGTGAAAGGCAGCCCCTCCCATGCCATCGACCTCGGCCAGGTGGCGGTGCTGTCCAACCCGCTGCGGTACGCCTTCGACGACGCGGCGAAGGCCGCCACCCAGTTCGCCAAACCCGCCGACCCGGACAAACCCCCGGTGGCCCCCGGCGAGGAGCCGGGGTTGGAGGGCCGGGACTACTACAGCCCGCCCCGGTCCACCTTCGCCTCCGGAATGCATGCGGCGATCGTCGAGATCGACGCCGGTACCAGCGATATCAAGATCCTTGAGTACAAGGTGATGCACGACTGCGGGAACCTGATCAACCCGATGATCGTGCAAGGGCAGGTACACGGCGGGGTGGCACAAGGGGTCGGTGGCGCGTTGTACGAGACCATGGCCTACGACGAGAACGGGCAGTTGCTCAACGCCTCGTTCATGGACTTCCTGATGCCCTACGTCACCGAGGTCCCGCAGATGGAGCTGGGACATCTGCAGACCCCGTCACCGCTGAACCCGTTGGGGATCAAGGGGGCCGGCGAGGCCGGGGTGATCCCGGTACCGGCCGTCCTGGCCTCGGCGATCGAGAATGCGATGGGTTTCCGGATCAGTGCGATGCCGGTGAACCCGAACCTGCTGTTCGCCCTGCGGCAGGCCCATGAGGCGGGCGAGATCCCCGCGACGGCAACGAATGAGAAGGTGGACCGGACATGAAGGTTGCGGGAACGTCGGTGCTGCACGCCACACCGGAGAAGGTGTGGGCGGCGATCACCGACCCGGCGGTGCTGGCGGGTGTCATCCCCGGCTGCAACGAGCTCGCACCGTTGGGGGAGAACCACTTCGCGCTCACGGTGACCCTCGGGGTGGCCTCGATCAAGGGGTCCTACGCGGGTGAGGTGCGGCTGAACGACCTCGTCGTCCCGTCCTCCCTGACGATGGTGGCGGCCGGGTCGGGTGGTCCGGGGACGATCGACACCACCGTGGCCGTCACCCTCGCAGACCTGGGCGACGGCACCACCGAGCTGACCTACGACGCCGATGCGGTGGTGGGTGGCATGGTGGGCGGTGTCGGCCAGCGGGTGCTGACCAGTGTGGCGAAAAAGACGGCCGGGCTGTTCTTCTCGGCCATCGACGATGTGCTGACGGGCAAGAAGGTGGTGCTGGCGCAGGCTGCCGCGGTTCCCGCTGACAGCGGGGTGTCGGTGCCGGCCGCGACGGTGGCCACGGGGTTCGGTCGGCCGGCCGATGGCGGGATCGCGGTGGCTCCCGGTGGCGCGAACCCGTTCTCGCTGATCGGTGCGGCACTGTTCGGCGCGATCACCATGCTCATCGGGGTGCTGGTCGGGGCCAGGATCGGTCGCCGCCCCTGAGGTTTCCCCTGTTCCCGCGCACGTTGTTCGTTCTCGCGCGCGATGTAACGCGCGCGAGGAGCAACAACGTGCGCGGGAACAGGTCTCTAGCGCAGGCGGGTCACCGGGAACTCGCAGGCCGGCGCGGCGATCTGCTCCTGGGCGTCGATCAGCCGGATCTCCCTGGCCCCGAGCCGGTGGGTGGTCTCCAGGATCGCGAACACCGAGGAGGCGGTCCGGGCCAACGCCGCCTCGATCCCGTCGGTCGTCAGGTGGGCCAGGAACAGTGCAGCCGTGACGTCACCGGCACCGTTGACGGACAACGGCAGTCGCGGGGTGCGGACCTCGAAGGCCCCGGTGTCGTCGACGGCGATCATGGCGATCTCGTCGGGTCCGAGGTCGGCATGTTCCACCGAGGTGACCAGGACCGTCCGCGGTCCGCGGGCGCGCAGCCGGTCGGCCGCCTCGAGCACCTGAGCCATGGTCTCGAAGGGGTCGCCGTCCTCGGCGGTCCGGGCAGCGCCGCCGGCCAGGAAGGCGAGCTCGAAGGCGTTGGGGGTGCAGATGTCGGCGGTCGGCACGACCTCGTCCCGCATCAGTTCGGGGATGCCCGGGGCCACGAAGAAGCCACGTCCGACATCACCGAGCACCGGGTCGCAGCAGTACACGGCCGCCGGGTTGAGCGCGCGGACCCGGCGCACGGTGGACAGGACGACCTCGGCCACACCGGGGGAACCCTGGTAGCCGGTGAGGACGGCATCGGCGGATCCGAGCACTCCCCGGTCGTTGATGCCTTCGATGACGTCGGCGACCACGGCCGGGTCGAGCACGGTCCCGCGCCACTGGCCGTAGCCGGTGTGGTTGGAGAAGTGGACCGTCACCACCGGCCAGACCTCGTGGCCGAGCCGTTGCAGCGGGAAGGTCGCCGCGCTGTTTCCGACATAGCCGTAGGCGACCGAGGACTGGATCGACAGGATGCGCACGACGTAGGAGCTTAATCGCCGGCCCCGGTCGCCGGCGTTCCTGGTCCCGGCCAACCACGTCCCCGGTCCTGGCCCGCCGAGTGGACCCGCACACCCCCGGTCCCGGGGTGCAGGGGTCCACTCGTGGCGGTGAGAACGCGAAAAATACCCGATCGGGTCTTCCGTGACCCCACTTCGTCTGAGTGGAACGTTGATCGATTCACCTCGACGCTCCCCCTGGGCTGTTCATGCAGGTCAGCCCGCATGATCGACATGTGAGAACGGTGGGAGACCGATGGGCAACGGCTGGCGGGTTACGCAATCGTTACGCAGATAATCGCCTCCTGGACTTGCGCAAGGTTTACGCAAACGTTTTCATGGGGCATCGGCTCTGTGAAATCACTCACTGTGCCCGTCCCCAACTGAAGGGAAGGTCGGCCAAGATGGCCAAGACTTCAGCTCGTAAGGTGATGGCTACCATCGCCGCAGCAAGTGCGTTCGCACTCGTCATCTCCGCTTGTGGGAGCGACAACAACTCCGCCACTCCCAGCAGCACGCCGCCGACTTCCACGCCAGCTCCCGAGACCTCGGCAGCTCCCAGCTCCTCGACCGGTACGACCTCGGGCTCCGAGACCACCGGCGGGAGCGCGACCTCGGGTTCGGCCTCACCCTCCGGCAGTGCGATCCCCACCGACGACGCCTGGTGCGACGAGATCAAGGCCGCCTACCCGGACATCTCGGGCAAGTCGGTCAGCATCTACACCTCGATCGTCGCCCCCGAGGACAAGCCGCACATCGACTCGTTCGTGCCCTTCACCGACTGCACGGGTGTCACGGTCAACTACGAGGGCAACAAGGACTTCGAGAACCAGATCAAGCTGCGTGTCCAGTCCGGGTCCGCCCCCGACATCGCCTACATCCCGCAGCCGGGTCTGCTGCAGACGCTGGTCAACGACACCGGCAAGGTCGTCCCCGCGCCGCAGACCGTCATCGACAACCTGGCCAAGTACTACGACCCGGCCTGGGCCGAGTACGGCTCGGTCGGCGGCAAGCTCTTCGCCAGCCCCGTCGGCGCGAACGTCAAGTCCTTCGTCTGGTACTCCCCGAAGGCCTTCGCCACCGCCGGTTACAAGGTCCCGACCACCCTCGACGAGTTGAAGACCCTCTCCGACACGATCGCCGCCACCGGTGCCAAGCCCTGGTGCGCCGGCTTCGAATCCGGCACCGCCACCGGCTGGCCGGGCACCGACTGGCTGGAGGACTTCGTCCTCCGCACCGCCGGCCCGGACGTCTACGACCAGTGGTACAAGCACGAGATCCCCTTCAACGACCCGAAGATCGTCACCGCCCTGACCGCGGTGGGCGACTACCTGCAGAACGACAAGTACGTCAACGGCGGGTTCGGCGGACCGGATTCCATCGCCACCACCCCGTTCGGTGAGGCGGGACTTCCGCTGCTGACCGGCAAGTGCTGGATGCACCGCCAGGCCTCGTTCTACGCGGCCAACTTCCCGGCCGGCACCAAGGTGTCCGAGGACGGCGACGTCTACGCCTTCTACCTCCCGGGTGACGGCACCACGAAGCCGGTCCTGGGTGGTGGCGAATTCGCCGCGGCCTTCTCCGACCGTCCCGAGGTCCAGGCCTTCCAGACCTACCTGTCCTCCCCGGCCTGGTCCAACGCCAAGGCGAAGGCCACCCCCAACGGTGGCTGGCTCTCGGCGAACAAGGGCCTGGACACCTCCCTCCTGGCGAACCCGATCGACAAGCTGTCGGCCGAGATCCTGCAGGACCCGGCGTCGGTGTTCCGGTTCGACGCCTCCGACCTCATGCCCTCCTCGGTGGGTGCCGGCACCTTCTGGGTCGGGATGACCAGCTTCGTTCGTGACGGCGTCGACGCCGCCTCGACCCTGGCGACCATCGAGGCCTCCTGGCCGAAGTAGGACAACCAACGGCCGTGACCCGGCCGCCTGCTGGTGAGCTGCGATGAAGCAGGACGGGTCCGTGAGCGTGAGTGCGCTTGCGGACCCGTCCTGCATCTGAGGGCTCCGAAGACGTTCACAAGGGAGAACTGATGGATTGGTTGTTCTCGCCGGTCACGGCCGGCGACAAGATACTTTCGATGATCGCGGCCATCGTGATTTTCGTGGTGGTCATGGGTGCGATCCTGCTGGCGGTGGGCAACGAGAAGGCCCCGTCCTGGCTGGTGGCGGCCGGTTTCCTCGGCCCGGTGGTGATTTTCCTGGCGGTCGGCCTGGTCTGGCCGACCCTGCAGACGATCTGGAAGTCCTTCCAGACCACGGCGAATGTAATCGGACCGGACAACCAACCGGTCCGGAACCCTGATTTCTCGATCCAGAAGACCACCTCGTTCAACTTCAACAACTACAAGAGCATCTTCACCGACTCCGATCTGTTGCGGGTACTGGGCAACACCCTGCTGTGGACCATCCTGGTCCCGTTGGTCGCCACGGCGATCGGTCTGGTCTACGCGGTCATCATCGACCGGTCCCGGTTCGAGAAGTTCGCCAAGACCCTGATCTTCATCCCGATGGCCATCTCCATGGTCGGCGCGGCGATCATCTGGCGTTTCGTCTACGCGATCAACGACGCCCCGGGTGCCAACCAGATCGGTATCGCCAACCAGTTCCTGGTCTGGATCGGCCTCAAGCCGATCAACTTCCTCAACGGTGGATTGGCCACGACCTTCTTCCTCATCATCGTGATGATCTGGATCCAGGCCGGTTTCGCGATGACGATCCTCTCCGCCGCCATCAAGGCGATCCCGGAGGACACCATCGAGGCGGCCAAGATCGACGGCGCGAGCGGGATGAAACTGTTCACCAGGATCACCATTCCCAGCATCCGGTCCGCCCTGGTCGTGGTGCTCACCACCTTGGCCATCGGCGCCCTCAAGGCCTACGACATCGTCAAGGCGATGGGCAACAGCAACCCGACGGTCGACGTGATCGCCACCCGGTTCATCACCTACTTCAACTCGGCCGAGACCGAGAACCTCTCCTCGGCCCTGGCCGTGGTGCTTTTTGTGATGGTGCTGCCGATCGTCGTCTACAACGTTCGCCAGATGCGTAAGCAGGAGGAGACCCGATGACCGCCGGCGAGATCTTTGTCGAACCCGTCGATCGCAAGGAGGCGAGGAAGAACAAGGCGGCGATGGCCGCGGCCGAGACCGCCAAGCGCATCTCCTCCCCCGGCGCCTCCATCATCGCGATCATCCTGGCCGTGTTGTGGACCATCCCGACCTTCGGTCTGCTCGTCACCTCCTTCCGTCCGGGTGACGTGGTGCCGACCTCGGGTTGGTGGACCGCGTTCACCGCAGGCGGCGGCGGGTTCACCTTCAACACCTACAAGGAGGCCTGGACCACCCAGGCGTTGGGGCCGAACTTCCTCAACTCCTTTGTCATCACCCTGCCGGCGATCCTGATCCCGATCACCCTGGCGCTCCTGGCGGCCTATGCCTTCGCCTGGGTGGATTTCCGCGGACGCAATTTCCTGTTCGTGGCGGTGTTCGCACTGCAGATCGTGCCGATCCAGGTCACCCTGCTGCCACTGCTGAAGACCTACAAGTGGCTGGGGCTGGACGGGTCCTTCTGGCCGGTCTGGCTGTCCCACACCATCTACGGTCTGCCGCTGGCCATCTTCCTCATGCACAACTTCATGAAGGAGATCCCGCGGGAGATCGTCGAGGCCGCCCGGGTGGACGGCGCCGGGCACGTGAAGATCTTCTTCAAGGTGCTGATGCCACTCCTGGTCCCGGCCATTGCCGCCTTCGGAATTTTCCAATTCCTCTGGGTCTGGAATGATCTACTGGTCGGCACCGTGTTCTCCGGGTCGAAGAACAATGCGCCACTGCCGCTGGCAGTGCAACAGTTGATTGGAAACCTGGGCAGTGGCAACAGGCAGTACCTGCTGTCGGCAGGAGCATTCATCGTGATGGCCGTTCCGCTCGTCATCTTCCTTGCCCTGCAGCGCTTCTTCGTCCGCGGCCTCCTCGCCGGTGGCGTGAAGGGCTGACCACATGATCGCGGCTCGAGTGCAATGAGCGGAATCGTTGATCTCGCAGCCAGTGTCGGGGTTTCGCCGGCGACGGTGTCCCGTGCCCTGCGCGGCCTCCCGGGTGTGTCCGACAGCACCCGGGAGGCGGTGCGGGCCGCGGCCGTGCGGATGGGCTACGTGGCCTCGCCGTCGGCCTCCGCCCTGCCGACCGGCCGCACCAATGCCATCGGGGTGCTGGTCCCCTGGATCTCCCGGTGGTTCTTCACCACCCTGGTCGACGGTGCCCAGAAGGTGGTCTCCGAGGCCGGTTACGACATGCTGCTGTACCCCGTCGGTATCGCTTCGGGGAAACCGCACCGGATCGACACCCGCGTGCTGTCCAAACGCGTCGACGGCCTGCTGGCCCTGAGCGTCCACCCGATCCCGGAGGAGCAGGCGGAGCTCCGTCGGTTCCGTTCTCCCGTCGTCACGGTCGGGCCGGTGACCGCCGGGGTGCACTCGGTGAACATCGACGACGTGTTCGCCGGACGTGATGCCGCCGAGCACCTGATCTCCCTCGGGCACACCAGGATCGCCTTCGCCGGTGGTGACCCGGCCGACAAGTTCGGTTTCCCGGTGGCCCCGGACCGGTACACCGGGATCTGCAACGCATTGCTCGCGCACGGGATCACCCCCGACCCACGGCTGCAGGTGCCGGCCGAGTTCGTCGTCGGGGCCGGGCATCTGGCCTTCGACCGGCTCTGGGATCTGCCCGAGCGGCCGACCGCCATCATCGCCGCCAGCGACGAGATCGCCATGGGGGTGCTCTACCGGGCGCACCTGAGGGGGGTGCGGGTGCCGGAGGACTGTTCGGTGATGGGTTTCGACGGGCACGACATGTCGTACCTGTTCGGGCTCACCACCATCTCCCAGCCGGTGCGGGAACAGGGCCGGGTGGCTGCCGCCCTGTTGATCGAGATGATGGCCAGTTCCGCGGCGCAGGAGCCGCAGTCGATCACCATGCCGACCCAGCTGGTGGTTCGCAGCACCACCGGCCCCGCCTGAAAATCCCCCCGCGAGTGGACCTTCACACCCCAGGAAATGGGGTGCGAAGGTCCACTCGCGGCGGCTGTTTCAGCGGTGCGGGACGGCGAGGGCGGCGCCGACCAGGCCGGCGTCGTTGCGCAGCTGGGCCACCCGGATCTCCACCGGCAGGTCGAGCAGCGGTACCCACAGGTCGGCGTCGGCACTGATACCTCCGCCGAAGATCAGCACATCCGGGGTGAGCACCTTGGTGACGTACTCCAGGTAGTGCTGCAGGCGTGCGGCCCAGTCCGGGTAGGACAGCCCGTCCCGCACCTTCGCCGATGCGGAGGTGGACTTCTCCGCGCTGTCCCCGTCGATCCGCAGGTGGCCGAGTTCGGTGTTGGCCACCAGGACGCCGTTGGTGAACAGGGCACTGCCGATCCCGGTGCCCAGGGTCAGCAGCAGGCAGGTCCCGCGGACTTCGCGGCCGGCACCCAGGCGCACCTCGGCGATGCCGGCGGCATCGGCATCGTTGACCACCACCGAATCCGGGTGCAGCTCCTGACGGCACAGGGCCTCGATGTCCGCCCCGATCCAGCTCGGGTCGATGTTCGCGGCACTATGGGTGCGGCCGGCGCGGACGACCGCGGGCACGGCCACCCCGACCGGTCCGGTCCAGCCGAGCTTCTCCGCTGCCCCCTTGATGGCGGCGACCACAGCCTCCGGGGTGGCCGGTTTCGGGGTGGTGACCTTGACGGTCGAGCCGACGATCTGGCCGCTGTGGCGGTTGACCACACCGATCTTGATGCTGCTGCCGCCCACGTCGGCGCCGAGGGCGAGGCCGTCGTGGTCGAGGGTGCCGGAGGGGTGCGGCTGGGTGTCGAGGGCCGTCATGGCAGGGGTTTCCTGTCGTCGCAGAGGGTATATCGCAGAGGGTATGGCGCAGAGGGTGTCGCTGAATGTGGTTCGGGGCGGGCTGGAACAGTCGGATCGATGGTCAGGACAGAACGTGCGGAAGGAGTATGCCGCAAGGGGAAGACCGGCCGGAGCCGACGTGGCCCGTCAGGGGCTCCGGGTCACCAGGCCCCGGCCCGGCCGAGCTGCTCGACCTGGGTCACGCTCCACGGGCTGAAGGCGAAGGGGGTGGCGGTGACGGCAGCGGCGAACTTCTCCGGCCGCACCCAGGCCCACTCGACCACCTCGGTCGGATCGGGGTCCAGGTCGCCGGAGAGCTCGGCGAAGTACACCGGGCAGATCTCGTTCTCGACGATGCCGTCGGCAGCCGAGGCGCGGTAGCGGAAGTCCGGCAGCACCACCCGTAGGTTCGTCACGGCATCGGCCCCGAGCTCGGAGCGCAGCCGGCGGGTGATCGCCTCCTCCTGGCTCTCGCCCGGCCCCGGGTGGCCGCAGCAGGTGTTGGTCCAGACACCGGGCCAGGTGACCTTGGCCAGCGCCCGGCGGGTGACGAGCAGCTCACCGGCGGGGTTGAACCCGTAACAGGAGAAGGCCAGGTGTAACGGGGTGTCCGGTCCGTGGACCAGGGCCTTGTCCATGGTTCCGATGGCGGTGCCGGCCTCGTCGAGCAGGATGACCAGCTCCGGGGTGGTGTCGGTTCCCGCCATGTCAGCTGCCGTCCTTCTTCAGCCCCTGGGCGGACAGGATCAGATCGCGGACCGCGGTGGCGTGCACGGTGTCTCCCTGCTCGTCGGGGATCAGCGTCGGGTCGGAGCAGATCAGCAGCGGGGTGTCCGCGGCGGATTCGGGCAGCCGGCCGTGGGTGCCGAGGACGTAGGTCGGGTCGAGCGGGACCAGGTTCATGGCGTACCGCAGGCCGACCATCTTCTTGGCCAGGTTGGCGGCCGCCTTGGCCTTGACCAGTTTGTCGGCCGGGTCGAAGAACAGCTCGGCCGGGTCGTAACCCGGCTTGCGGTGGATGTCGACGCCGCGGGCGAACTCCGGCGCGCGGGTGTCGTCCAGCCAGTAGTAGTAGGTGAACCAGGCTCCCGGTTCGGCGACGACGACCAGTTCCCCGGAACGCTCGTGGTCCAGGCCGTACCGCTGCTGTGCCTCCTTGTCCAGCACCTCGTCGACACCGGGCAGCCCGGTGAGCAGGTCGCGGACGCGGGGGATGTCGGATTCGTCGGCGATGTAGACGTGGGCGACCTGGTGGTCGGCGACGGCGAAGGCGCGGGAGGTCCACGGGTCGAGCTGCTCCCGGTCCTGCTGGACGTAGACCTCCAGCAGTCCTTCCCGGCGCAGCACCCGGTTGATGTCCACCGGGCGGTTGGCCTCGGCGATGCCGTACTCGGCCAACGCGATCACGGTCATCCCGCGGTTCTGGGCGTCGTCGAGCAGCGGCGCGAGGGCGACGTCGAGTTCGGCCGCCGCACGGTCGGCCTCCGGGGAGTTCGGCCCGAACCGCTGCAGGTCGTAGTCCAGGTGCGGGAGGTAGGCCATCGCCAGATTGGGGTTGCGCTCCCGGATCACCTGGCGGGTGGCCGCGACCATCCAGGCCGTCGACTTGATCGAGGCGGTGGGCCCCCAGTACTGGAACAGCGGGAACTCGCCGAGCTGGGAGGTGAGCTGGTCGTGCAGGGCCGGCGGACGCACGTAGGCGTCGGGGGACTTGCGCCCGTCGGCGTGGTAGATCGGCCGAGGGGTGATCGTCACGTCGGTGGTGGCGCCCATGGCGTACCACCAGCCGATGTTCGCCGAGCTGTACGCCGGATCGACCGAACGCGCGGTTTCCCAGACCTTCTCGGCCTGGACCAGCCGGTTGTGCTGGCGCCACAGGAAGACCTCGCCCAGATCGCGGAAGTACCAGCCGTTCCCGACGATCCCGTGTTCGCTCGGCATCTTGCCGGTCAGGATGGTCGACTGCACACTGCAGGTGACGGCGGGCAGGATCGTGTCCAGGTGCACCTGACGGCCGGCGCCGGCCAGACGGCTCAGCCGGGGCATCTGGGCGAGTGCTCGGCTGGTGAGGCCGACGATGTCGAGCAGCAGAACAGGTTTCATGACGTGGCTCCCAGTGCCTTGGCTGTCGGTACGGCGTGCGGGTACAGGTCCTTCGGTGCTGCCGTGGCGAGGATGCGGCTCATCGCGCGGGCTCGGCCACCAGCAGTTCGTCGACGGCCCAGCGGAGTTCGGCGGCGATCCCGTTGACGAGGTCGGCAGGATCGGCGCCTTCGGGCAGGACGGACCAGGTGTAGGTCTCGACGTCCAGGTGGGCCTGGTCGCCGTGTTCGGTGCGTCGCACCGCGGCCACCGCGTCCCGCAGGACCTCGGTGGTGGCGCGCAGGGGGGCTGCCGGTTCGTGGTGCAGCGGGACATGGAAGTGCACCCGCCACGGTCCTTCCCCCGGGAGGTCGGTCAGAGCCTCGGCGAGATCGTCGGTGGCGCTGACGGTCCCGTCCTCGTTGAACTCCCTGACCTGGTGCAGGTACCGGGGTTCGGCGAATCTGGACACGGCCTCCCTCGCGGCGGGCTCGAAGGGACGCGGAACCTCCAGAGCCGCGGAGGCCTGGATCTTCACCACCCGGATACCGGCTTCCTCGATCTGGGCGACCGCCTCCTCGGCGTCAGCGAAGGACACGGCGAGGTGGCAGGTGTCCAGGCACACCCCGACGAATTCCGGGTCGATCGGGCCCAGGCGCGGACCCAGCCAGCCGACGACATCGGCGACATTGTCGAGGATGCAACCGGGTTCGGGTTCGATGGCGACCCTGACGGTCCGGCCGGTCCGGTCCCGCAACTGGGCGAGCCGGGCCGACAGGGCGATCATCGCCTCGGTGGCGCGGCGGTCGTGGTCGGGCGTCCAGGTCGTCCGCCAGCCCAGCGGCAGGGTGGAGATGCTGCCGTCCGCCCCGGGCGGGAGCAGGTCGGCCAGGATCTGGGCGCAGTCCAGGGTGTAGGTCAACCGGGCGGCGTCGGTCCAGTCGGGGGAGTAGACCGCGAGTTTGACGACCTCGGCGTGGAAGGCAGCCCAGGGGAAGGCGTTGATCGTCCGCAGTTCCAACCCGTTGGCCTGCAGCCGCTGTCGCAACAGATCCCGGTCGGACTCGCTGGCCGCCAGCTGTGCGGCGACACCCGCGGGCAGCCAGAGGCCGACCCCCAGGATCTCCAGGCCGGCGGCGACGCGGGCGGGTCCGGCGAACCGGTCGAGCTGGTCGAGCACCCCGGCGAGGTCCTCGGCGGGGTGGACGTTGGTGCAGTAGGACAGGTGCATGTCAGAACGACCCTTTAGGATTTCGGTGCGCCGCGAAGGACGGAGTTGCCCTCGAAGTTCCCTGCTGCGGCCGGTTCGAACTCGGTGAAGCCGGGGACCGGATCGAGGTTGAGTCGTCCGCTCTGGCCGTAGAAGTCGACGGGGTTCTGCCAGAGAACACGGTCGACATCGGCATCGGTGAAGCCGGCGGCGAGCATGTGCTCGCCGGTCTTGCGGGTCTTGAGCGGGTCGGAGCGACCCCAGTCGGCGGCGGAGTTCACCAGGACCCGGTCGGTCCCGTACTTCTGCAGCAGCACGGTCATCCGCGCCTCGTCCATCTTGGTGTCGGGGTAGATGGAGAAGCCCATCCAGCAGCCGCTCTCGGCGACCGCCTCGATGGTGGTCTCGTTGAGGTGGTCGACCACGACCATCTCCGGGCGGATCCCGGAGGCGGCGACGACCTCGAGGGTGCGGCGGGTGCCGGCCAGTTTGTCGCGGTGCGGGGTGTGGACCATGATCGGCAGGTCGAACTCGACGGCAAGGGCGAGCTGGGCGTTGAAGACCTCGTCCTCCTCCTTGGTCATCGAGTCGTAGCCGGTCTCGCCGATCGCCACGACACCGTCCTTGGCGAGGTACCCGGGCAGCACGTCGAGGACCTCGCGGCAGCGGGGGTCGTTGGCCTCCTTCGGGTTCAGGCCGATGGTGCAGTGGTGGCGGATGCCGAACTGGGAGGCCCGGAACCGTTCCCAGCCGATGAGCGCATCGAAGTAGTCGACGAAGGAGCCGACGGTCGTCCGTGGCTGGCCGAGCCAGAACGCGGGCTCGACCAGAGCCCGGACGCCGGCGGCGTACATGGCCTCGTAATCGTCTGTGGTGCGTGAGGTCATGTGGATGTGGGGATCGAAAATGCGCATCGTCAGGCCTCTTCACGCTCGGTCGGCGGGGTGGTCAGTCGGTGGACGTCCTCCGGAACGGGCCGACCGGCCGCGTGGCGTTCGGCGGCGAAGGCCACGGCCATCCGGGAGAGCTCCTCGTCGGTGCGCTCCTGGAGTCCGTCGACGACGTCGAGGGTGACGTCCATGAAGATGAGCTTGAGCACGCCGTGCCGCCAGCTGTACTGGTCGAGGTGACGACCGGAGAAGGTGCCCATCGAGGCGGCGACGACCCGGGGATCGTTGGTGCGCAAGGCATCGGCGACGATCTCGCGCCCGGCGGGCACCAGCGGGTCCTCCTCGGCGAGCCCCTGCGCGGCAGCGGTGTTCAGGCCGTACAGGACGCCACGCCTTTCGGCGTCGTCCCCCCGCCGGTACAGCTCGACCACGGTCTCGGCGAAACCGGCTGCCGGAAGGTGGTTCCGCAGAGTGGTGACCAGTTCGGCCCGGGCATGGTCGTCCACGGTGCCGCGCCGGATCCCCTGCGGGTCGTTGTCGGGATCGATCGGCGTGCGGCCGACCCCGCGGCCGGCGCCGGCGAAGAGCAGCGAGATCCGGCCGGGGTTCGTCTCGAGGGTGTTCCGGGCCTCGGTGAGCCAGGGGTGTTCCGGTGTGGTCACGGCTTCCTTCCAGGCCCGGGACATGGCGGCCATGCTCCGCTCGGCCAGCCCAGGGGCGTCATGTGAGTGTCGGGGGAGTTCGACGGCGGCGACACCGCGGTAGCCGATGTCGGCGAGGGTGCGCAGGGCCAGGGCCAGATCGAGGTCCCCGTGGCCCAGCTCCAGGTGTTCGTGGACCCCCGGGAGCATGTCGTCCACCTGGACGTTGATCAACAGCTCGCCCGCCTCGCGCAACGCACCCTCGACCCCACCGGGTTCCACGGCGACACAATGGCCGAGATCGACGGTGATTCCGAGGTTCTCCGGGTCGCCGAGTTCGCTGCGCAGACGCCGGGCGTCGGCCACGGTTTCCACGAGCATGCCCGGTTCGGGTTCGAAGGCGATCTTCACCCCGTGTTCGGCCGCGTAGGCGAGCAGGGCCGGCATCCGGTCGAGCAGCAGCGCCCAGCCCTCCTCCGGGGTGGTGCCGGCCGGAAGGACCCCGGACCAGATCGAGACGCACTCGGCGTGCAGCAGGGCGCAGATCTGGACGGCCCGGCGCAGGAAGGCCAACCGGCTCTCGGCCTCGGCGTCTACCAGGGTCGGGCGGTGTTTGGTGAAAGGATCGAGCAGGTAACGGGTTCCCGTCTCCACCACCACCCGAAGGCCGATCCGGTCCAGTTCTGCGCGCAGGGCCTCGGTCCGCTCGGCCCAGCCCTCACCGAAGGGGTCGAGATGCGGGTGGCCCAGGGTCAGGGCCAGTGCCCGGTAGCCGTAGGTGTCCAGCACGGTGAGCGCATCGGCCAGGGTGTGGTCGGTGAAACCGTTGGTGCCGTACCCGAGGGCGAACGGGGTGTCCGGGTGCGCGGAGTGGTTCCTGCTCATGTGATGTCGCTCTTGCGGCGCCGGCGGAAGGCGAGCTTGGAGAGGCCGTCGAGGGCGAGCAGGCCGACCGCCGCGGGGACGGCCGCGGCGCGGGCGGTCAGGGCGGCCTGCAGCGGGACCATCGCCATGATGCCGCTGCGGGTCGCCGTCCTGACCTGGTCGGCGGCCGGATTGCGGGTGGCCCGCAGTTGCGCGGGCAGGCTCACGGCGAGGTAGCGGACCCCGGCCGCGGCGGCCACCGCCGCACTGCGCCCGGTTCCCGATCCGGCAACGGCGGTGAGGGCGCTGACCGCGGTCATCGCACTCGCCCCGGCGGCCGCGGCGGGGGTGGAGCCGTTGACCTCGCCACGGGACAGCGCGGTGACACTCGCGGTGTGGCCGGCCATGGCCAGCGCTGCGGGCAGCGCCTTGCCGAGGGAGCCGGCCCCGGCCCCCATCAAGACGTCCAAGCCCCGGCAGGCTGACATCATGAGGGGGCCGAGAACTGTTGGTTTTGCAACCAGATCGTAGGTCCAGATGCTCGCGGCCAGGGGCACGGCAAGCACCAGACTCTTGCGTCCACCGGCGATCCCGGCGACGCACAGGCCCGCAGCGGTCAGACCGGCCGCGGTGTTGAAGGCCGCACGTGGGCTGATCCGTCCGGACGGGATGGGACGCTCCGGGCGCTCGACGGCATCGAGCTCCCGGTCGGCGTAGTCGTTGAGGGCCATGCCCCCGGCGTAGAGCAGGGCCGAGGCGACCGACAGCGGCAGCCGACGGGCCGTCAGACGGTGCCCGGCGGCCGCGCCACCGGCGACGGTGTCACCCAGAACCGTCAGCGCGGCGGGCGCGCGAACGAGATCCAGGTAGGTGCCCAGCTTCACAGCTGCCGACCGGTGCGGTGCGCCCAGTCGGTCAGAATCGTGGTCTGGTCGGCGAACCCGTGGACATCGCTGCCCCAGGGGTCCTTGAAGAAGAAGGCGAGCTCGGCGACCGGGCCGCTCGTTCCGGCGGCGTGGGCCAGGGCCATCAGCCGGGCCAGGTCGATGATCAACGGTGCGGCCAGGGCGGAGTCGTATCCGGACCAGGTGGTCTGCAGGGTCATCCGGGAGGACAGGAAGCCCTCGGCGTGCACGTGGTCCCAGGCGGTTTTCACATCACCGAGGTCGGGCACGTTGTCGATGTGCAGCGGGGTGACGACGTCGTCGCCGAGCAGGTCGTGCAGGCCGCGGTTCTTGGAGGCGAGCTTGGAGCGCACTGCCTCCGGGTCGGCGAGGGTCGCGCCGTCGCCGCCGCCGAGCAGGTTCGTGCCCGCCCAGGAGAGGACCTTCATCCCGCGTGCGGTGAACATCGGGGCCAGCACGGAACGGAGCAGGGTCTCGCCGGTCTTTCCGTCCTGACCGGCGAAAGGCAGGCCGGCCTCGGTGGCCAGTTCGATCAGCACGGGCAGGTTCAGACCGGGCGAGGGGGTGAAGGAGACGAACGGCGACCCGGCCGTGATCGCGGCGAGGGCGGTGAGCGAACTGGCAGGCAGGACGGTCCGAGCGGGATCGGCCAGGGCGGCCTCCAGCAGTTCGCGATCGTGGAACTCGGGTGCATCGGCGAGGATCGGCTCGGTGGAAGCGATGTCGACGACGATGACCCTGGCCAGGCCGTGACGCGTCTTGAAGTCGGTGATGTCTGCGGCCAGCCGGTCGATTTCGGCCCGCTGGCTGGTGGTGCTGGTCCGCTGGTCGTAGGCCGGTCGGAGTTCGGCCTCGGTGGCGACCAGGCCGTCCTGCACGGCGCTCACGATCCGCGGCGGGATCATGCCGGCGTCGGCGAGGGCCTCGGCCTTCTTCGTCAGCGGTGAGGTGCTGATGTCGTGGCCGCCGATGACCAGGTCGGCGAAGGCCGGAAGCGGTACACCGGCGAAGGCGGCCGAGGTGGTCGTGCAGCCGGTCGGCGGGACGAGCTCGGCGGCGAGCGCGTGGATCCCGATGGTGGCGGTGGTGGCGACGGAACCGCGCGCACCGATGAACCAGACACCGGTCCGGCCGTGGGTCCAGGTTCCGGCCCCGGGCGACGTCGGCGCAGCGGCAGTGTCAGAGATATTGTCGACCATCAGGTTTCCTTCGCTCCGGGCGTCCTTCGTTGCACGCCAGCACGGGCACGAACGCACGGGCCGCCGATCATCCTCGATCGACGGGGTGTACTTTCGGTGCCTGAACCCAGAGGCTAACCAGGGTTTTGACGACAGTCAAACAAAAGTTGACTGTTCAAGATCACCGACTTAGTTGTACCTGCAGATCAGCGGTAACAAACACTGAATCGGGGGAATAATGTTCCCCCGAATGGCGGCACAGAATCCGATCTGTGAACTCTCGGTGATCAGTGATCACGACGCTCCGAACGCGTGGCGAGGTCGGCGAGATAGCGACCGAGCGCCGCCGGGAGGGATTCCCGGGCAAGCTCTTTCGCCACCCGCGAGGCCCGGGAGATCTCCTCGCGCAGTGCTGAGCGGGCACCGCTGTCCTCGACCACGGACCTGAGCCGCGCAGCGGTGTGCTCGGTGAGATCGGGATTGCCGACCTCGGCGGTCAGGAGTTCGCGGTCGGAGTCCGAGCCCAGGACATGGGCAAGTCGGACGAGTTCGGTGCGTTTGCCCTCGCGGAGATCGGAGACGGTGGATTTCCCGGTTCTGGCCGGATCGCCGAAGAGGCCGAGTTCGTCGTCCACGAGCTGGTAGGCGATCCCGAGGTTGCGGCCGATGGTCGTCAGCGCCGCGAGGATCTCGGCCGTGGCACCGCCGGAGGCGACGGCACCCAGGCGGAGGGGGAGAATCATGCTGTAGCCGGCGGTTTTCAGCTCGGCCACGGTCAGTGGGAGGTCGGTGTCGAGCGGGGCGAGCTCGCTGCGCAGATCGAGCCATTCCCCGGCGATCGTGTCCTCCACCGCCGCAAGGGTTTCCAGGATCAGATCATGTCGGACCGCCGGGTCGACCCGGCAGTGCGCCAACGTCCGCAGGCACAGATTGACCGCGAGATCGCCGGCCAGCAGCCCCGCGGCGGTCCCCTGCCGCTCGGCGGCGCGAGCATCCTGGCCGGATTCCAGATCAGCCCGGCGAACGGTGGCGGCGACGTTGAACCGGCCGTGCCGCAACTCGTCGCGGTCGATCAGGTCGTCGTGGATGCACAGCCCCAGATGCAGGCTCTGCAGGGCGGAGCTGATCGTGTCGATCACACCGTCGTCGCTGCCGCCCAGCCCGTGGTACGTCGCGGCAGCCAACCGTGGACGCAGGTACTTGCCGCCGTCCAGTCCGCTGATCGTGGAGACCAGCTCCGCCATCTCGGGGAGGGTGCCGGCCCGACGGCCGCGCAACTCGGCCCAGGCCGCCGCGGTCGCGGCCGCGGCCCGGGCGGTGGCCGCGTCCACCGCGGTGGCGTAGGCACCCGGATCACCGGCGGTGGCGGCCGGGCGCTCCTCGGTGGCGGAGGTCGGCTTCACGACGTCCGGCTCCGGCCCTTGGCCGTGGCGGCAGGTCGCCGGGAGGGCAGGGGCTTCGGTGCGCGACGGCGCAACAGCAGCGGGACGGCCACGGCCGCGACTGCGAGCAGCGCGATGATGACCCAGCCGGCCGTGCCGATGCCCCCCGAGCCCTCCTCGTCCGCGTTCTCCACCGCGGCCGTCTGGGTCGTGGCGGCGGCACCGGTGGTGGCCTGCACCGCGGTGTTCTCCGTCGAGGCCCCGATCGCTCCCGGGGTCGACGGGTCGACGGTGAACTGGATCAGTCCGCTCACCGGGTGGCCGTCCTTGGAGATCATGCGGTAGCCGAACTTCCAGATCGTCGCCTCGGTGGCACCCGTGACCCCGCTCGGCAGGTCCTCCAGCAGGACGTTCACCGTGCGGCCCTGGACCTCCAGCTTGGAGGTGAGGTCGACGGTCCCGGCGGTCACCGCGACCGAGGCGAAGTCCGCGTCGATCTCCTGGGCGAAGGTGAGCTCGAGGCGGTCCGGGGAGGCGGCGAGGACCGAACCGGCCTCGGGGTTGCTGCCGGTCAGCTCGTTGTGCGCCGATGCCGTCGGCAGGGCCGTCAGCCCGACGACACCCAAGAGCAACCAGACGGCACTGAGCAGCATGCCTCGGGCCGCGATCTGGCGGACCTTCATCAGAACTCCCTTGTTCTTGTGGAAAATCAGGTGCATGCGGAGCAGGGGCCCTGCCGGTCCCGACAGGGATGGCAAGGATGCGGATCCGGTCGCACTCACGCCGACATCGGGTCCGGGACCGGGGTTTCACCCGATCCGGCTACCGCCGCGCCACCGGTGCAGAATCCGGGCCGCAGGAAACGTCACCATACGACGTGGCCGACGGCGTTGGCTAGGTCGGGGGGTCCGCCATCGCGCCGCCGTCCGGGATCGGCTGTCGCCGAACACCTTTCCGAGAGGCGGTGGTTGTTCATCCGGGAGATGTGTTTCAGGCGGGCAGGAGGGCGTCGATGGTGGTGGCGGCGAGGGCGTGTT
>QXCQ01000245.1 GCA_003576535.1 Nakamurella silvestris
AAGGGGAGAAACCACCAGGTTTCTCCCCTTTTGTGCGTTCCGGACCACATTCGGGAACGGCGTTTCCGGGACGGCAGCGGCGTTCGCCCCGGCGACGATCCTTGCCGAAACTCTTGCCGATGCGTCCTGACCTACCGGGTGTCCGATCTCACCGTTCTTGCACCCGCAGTAGATGTCGGCGGATACGCTGAGCCGACCGGTCCGAGGGCACTGGGCAATGATGAAGTACGGACGATGGAGAACGGACGATGAAGAACGGACCCGGATGCTGAGCACGCTTTCCAGAAGTTTCGGCAACCTCCTGCCGATCCTGGTGCTCTCCGTTCTGCTCCTCGCGTCACTGGCGGTGTTCCTGCTGCACCGGTCCCGCCGGCGCGCGGGTCGACGGCGGCCGCTGACGCGTTCACTCCTGGACGTCGCACTGCCGTCCTGGGCCCTGGTCGTGTTGTATCTGACAGTGCTGGTGCCCATCCCTCTCGGTGACAGGGCGGCCAGGACCCTGGACCTGACTCCGGCAGAGACCGTCAACCTGTTCCTGGCACCGTCGACCACCGGTTGGGCCCAGGCCCTGGGCAACCTGGTGCTCCTGGTCCCGCTCGGCGCGATGATCCCGCTTCGGTTCGCCGCGTTCCGAACAACAGGGCAGGTTGCCGCGGTGGTGTTCCTGATCTCCCTCGTCATCGAACTCCTGCAGTTGGTCTTCCCGCTGGGCCGGGTGACTTCGGTGGATGACCTTCTGCTGAACACAGCCGGCGGCACTGTCGGGGCGTTGCTCACCCGTCGATGGTGGCCGGCCCGCAAGCTTCACGCTCTGGAATCCGCAGATCCAGGAATTCCGCCTTCTGCGCGGTGAACGCCCGGCGCTGAAGCTGTCATGCTGGGACCCGTGGATGGGAGAGATGCCGGGTGAGTACGCGGACCGAGTGGGATGCCGAGACCGAGGACGACGCCCGGCCCTCGGTGTGGATCGACCGGTCGCCGAAGTGGGCGGTCGGACTCTTCGTCCTCGTGACGGTGGGCGCTGCCGCCTTCTACCTGTACATGACCAGATACCGGTGGTTCTTCGCCGACGACTGGGACTATCTTGTCGTCCGTAACCTCGGCGTCCCGGCGAGCCTGCTGCGTCCGCACAACGAGCACCTGCAACTGTTGCCGATCGTGGTCGAGCGGCTGACCTTCGGGATCTTCAAACTGGATTCCTACCTGCCCTACCAGATCCCTGTGATCATCCTCCATCTCGGCGTGAGTTGGCTGATCTGGGCGCACATCAAACGGGCGGGCGTCGGGGCGTGGATCGCCACTGCGGGTGCCACGACCTTCCTGTTGCTCGGATCCGCGCTGGGCAACATCATCTTCGCCTCGCAGTTGACGATGGTCGGCGCGCTTTCCTTCGGCCTGCTGCAACTGCTGCTGGCAAACCACGACGGCCCCTGGCAACGTCGCGACTACTGGGCGCTGGTCGCGGGTTTCACGGCGATGCTGTGCTCCAACGTGTCCGTGACGATGATTGCCGTGACCGGTCTGACCATGCTCCTCCGTCGGGGCTGGAAGACGGCGGTCCTGCAGACCGTTCCGCTGGCGGCGGTGTTCTTGCTGTGGTCGGCCTTCTACGGCACCAGCAAGTTCCGGCCGGGCTCGGCGGCCGATCTGGCGGAGTTCATCTGGCGAGGGATGCGGGGGGCGTTCAACTCGCTCAGTCAGATCCCCTGGGGTGGAGTCCTTCTGGTCATCGTCCTGCTGGCCGGACTCACCCTGGTGGTGCTCAGCCATGGTTGGTCGGTCTTCCGCGGAAGACTGGCCGCGCCGGCCGCGATGTTCCTCGGGGGTGTCGGCAGTTATCTCGCGGCGGGTATCGGGCGAGCCGGCCCTTACGGCCCGGAAAGTGCCGCCGGCAGCAGGTTCTCCGGGGTGGCGATCGCGCTGATCATCCCGCTGCTCGCGGTGGCCGTCGATGCGATCTGTCGGCGGAACACGGCGGTCGGGATCCTTGCCCTGGTGGTCCTGGTGGCGGGAATCCCGCAGAACATCGACAAGGCGTTCAGCTCGGCGCGGGCGGAACAGAAACAGATCACCAAGGTCCGCGAGCTGATCATGGCCCTGCCGGTGAACCCGCTGGCCGCCGACGCCCCCGACGATCTCCGTCCGCTGCCCGAGGACGCCTATGCCACGGAAGTGACGATGGGCTTCCTCAAGGAGGGACTGCGGGACGGTTGGCTGCCGCAGTCTGCGGGCATCGACCGGAAGACCGAGCTCGCGGCCACCTTTCGGTTGTCCTTGTACCAGCGGGTCGACGCGGGTCCGGGGCCTGGGCCCTGCACACCGATCGTCGAGCCCCTGGACATCCGGGCAGAGGCCGGAGACCAGATCCACATCGGGGGTGGTTTCGTGTCCTTCACCGAGACCACGGTGAAGGGTGCACTCAAGGGCCAACGCATCACCTACAACCCCAACCGGGGTACGACCGTGGCTGTGCTCAGCGGGCCGTTGTCCCTGCGGCTCACCGGTACCGGCGTGAACGGAGCCGGCCAGTTCTGCGGCATCGGGAACTGATCGGGGTAGGTCAACGGGCGGCGGTCGGTGTTCCTGCGGCAGCCTGGTGGGCCAGAACCTCCAACAACCCGGGGAACCGGGACTGCAGGTCCTCGCGGCGGAGCCGGACACCTCGTCGGTTCCCGTAGTCCACGTCCTGGATCAGCCCGGATTCCCGGAGCACCCGGAAATGGTGGGTGCACGTCGACTTCGAGACCGGCAGGTTGAAGGAGGCGCAGGTGCGCTCGGCGTCGACGGAGTCCTGGATCAGGTCCGTGACGACCTTGAGGCGCATCGGATCCGCGAGTGCGGCCATGAGCTTGCCGAAGTCGATCTCGTCCGGGGCCGGGTGCCCCCACTCGTCCGTCATCACACCTCCTGATAGGTACGGCTTGCGTCGTACCTGGAATTCTGCTCCACTGGATAGGTACAACATGCATCGTACCTAAGGAGTGTGTCGGTGGCAGATCAACTCGAGTCCGGGCCTGTGGAGGCGTCCGGGTCGTCGGCACCGCCGCGCCTGTTGGCCCCGGTCGTCCTGCTGGCGGTGTTCGTCATACCGATGGGCATCTCCGGCACCGCGATCGCCCTGCCGCAGATCGCCACCGACCTCGGCAACTCGCCGACCCTGCTCCAGTGGGTGGTGAACGGCTTCAACGTGGCCTTCGCCGTCTTCGGGCTCGTCTGGGGTGTCGCCTCGGATCGGATCGGCTATCGCCGCACCTTCCGGACCGGGGTCGTCCTGGTCCTCGGATCGGTGATCGTGACCGCCCTCGCCCCTGGCCTGCTGGTGCTCGATCTGGCCAGGTTCCTCGCGGGTGTCGGCAGCGCGGCGGTGCTCACCGGTGCCACCGCGATGCTCTCGAACGCCTACACCGGAGCGGCCCGGGGGCGGGTCTTCGCCGTGTTCGGCACCGTCATCGGCCTGGGACTTGCGTTGGGGCCGACGATCTCGGGCGCGTTGATCTCGTTGATCAGCTGGCGCGGGGTGTTCGTCGCCCACGGAGTCGTGCTGCTGATCGCACTGGCCGGAAGTGTGCTGCTCCCGCACGTGGCCCACCACTCGAATCCGGGTCGGCGGTTCGTCGACTTCTCGTTGCTGCGCAATCCGGCCTTCCTGGCGCTGTGTCTGGTCCCGGTCGCCGGCGCGATCGGATTCGTCACCCTCCTGACCTACCTGCCCGTTGCCCTGAGCGGGATCTCGTCGCTCTCGGCCGGTGCCGCCGGCCTGGTCATGCTGCCGATGACGATTCCGGTCCTGGTCGGGCCCGTCCTTGCTTCCTTCCTGATTGCCAGGTCCTCGTCGATCTCCTCGATGGCGATCATCTACACGGCTCTGCTCTCGTTGGTCCTGGGCACATCCGGAATGTTGCTCCTGGCACCGGATGTCGCCCTCGGATGGGTCGTGGTGCCGATGGTGCTGGTCGGTTTCGGTTTCGGTCTCCCGCTCGGACTGGTCGATTCCGAGGCACTGGCGACGGTGCCCCCGCACAGCACCGGCACCGCCGCGGGGGTGCTGAACTTCATCAGGATCGGGAGCGAGGCCCTGTTCGTCGGCCTGTACGCCGTGGCGCTGTCCTGGCTGATCGGGCGGTCGATACCCGATCACGAGCTGGCGCTGGCGACGGCGGCGGGCACGCCGGGGCAGGCGCAGGCCTACGCGGCGGCCTTCCACTGGGTGGTGGGTGGTCTCGTGGTGCTGGTGACGATCACCGCCCTGGTCGTCGGCCTCCTGCATCGGGCCCGCGTGGTGGCCGAGCGGGGTCAGGTGCTCATCGAGGCCGAAACGGTCTGCGCGGCAGCCTGTCTGCCCATGGCGGTGACGGCAGAGGAATCGGGTGTGAGGTAGGTGCCCCCGGCAGGGCGGTGCGCACCCGGGCTTCGCGGTCGGCGCGCGGGCGTCAGGTGCGGGGTTCCTCGCGCATCAACTGGTCGAGTTCGGACCGGATTCCCGAACGGTGGGTTCCGGTCATCTGCCGCGGAGTGAGGCTAAGGACCAGGTCCGCCTCCAACTCGGTCAACTGCCACCCGCTACGGAGTCGGGCCCGGAGATCCTCGGTATCCTTGCTGCCGTAGGCGATCTCGACCAGCCGCCGGTGGGAGTCGAACGCCCTCAGGGCGTCCTTCAGCCCGCCGACCCGCTGTCGACCTCGTCGTACGCGCTGTCCTGGTCGTCCATCGTGCCGCCTGCGTATGTGGTCGTGGGTGGGTCCATTCAACAGCGCTCGCCGATCACACCCGGCCGGGGGTGGTCGGCACGCGCGGGAGGAGCGCGATCCCGCGGGAGCGCCGGCCCGATCCGCGTCGACGGCTCGGCCGTCCGCGGCTGTCACCGACCACAGCTCTGGCCCTGGACCACCACAGGCGGCATGATGGGCGCATGCGGTCAATATGGAGCGGTTCACTGGTTTTCGGCCTGGTCAATGTGCCGGTCAAGGTCTATGCGGCGACCGAGGACAACGACATCCGGTTCCACCAGCTGCACGCCGAGGACGGTGGGCGGATCCGGTACCAACGTCGCTGCGAGCTGTGCGAGAAGACCGTGCAGTTCAGCGACATCGCCAAGGGATACGAGAGCGACGACGGCCAGACCGTCATCGTCACCGACGAGGACCTGAAGACCCTGCCGACGAGTTCGGACCGGGAGATCTCCCTGCTCTCGTTCGTGCCGGAGGGCCAGATCGACCCGGTGCTGTTCGACAAGTCGTACTACCTGGAACCGGCCTCCAAATCGCCGAAGGCCTATGTCCTCCTCCGCGAAGTGCTCTCCCACGCGGAGCGGGTGGCCGTTGTCCACTTCGCCCTGCGGCAGAAGACCCGACTGGCCGTTCTGCGGGTGTCCGGGGACGTCCTGCTGGTCCAGACCCTGTTGTGGCCTGACGAGGTGCGGGAGGTCAGTTTCCCGATCCTCGAGCAGCCGGTGTCCGTGGCGAAGGCGGAGAAGGACATGGCCACGATGCTGGTGGACACCTACTCCGCCGACTTCCACCCCGAGGAACACCAGGACACCTACCGGGTGGAACTGCAGCAACTCATCGACGCCAAGCTCAGCGGAGGCGAGGCGTTCAGCACCCCCGACGAGGACGAGGGTCAGGACGCCGAGGTCCTCGACCTGCTCGCGGCACTGCAGCGGAGTGTGGACGCCCACCGTGCAGAGTCCGACAAGAGCGAGTCCGACAAGAGCGAGACGGGGACCACCGCGGACCCGGCGAAAAAGCCGGCCCGTAAGCCGGCGGCGAAAAAGCCGGCCGTCGGCGCAGCCGGCGGGACCGACGACGGGAAGACACCGGCCAAGGCCCCCGCAGCGAAGAGCCCCGCAGCCAAGAGCACCGCAGGCAAGGCCCCTGCAGCCAAGACCGCGCGCGCAGCGGCACCGAAAAAGCCCCGCGCCGCCTCCGGCAACACCTCCGGTCGAGGCAAATCCGGCGGGTCTGCCGACGAGCAAAAGCCGCGAACTGCATGATTCGGCCATAAGGCGCAGGCCAATTCACTCACGTAAGGGTGACTGTGCCCCCGTATGAGTGACGTATGAACACTTTGGGTGCTCACGGGCGGATATCCTTTTTCCCTGAAGGAGATGTCGGTCCGATTGCCACGTCAGGGTGTTGATATTCGTGTTGGCTGCTGAAGTAGAGATGAACGCCCCGAGGTGGGTCCCGTGACCACCTCGGCGGGCGACGACGAGGTCGGCGCGGAGGGCTTCGGTGAACTCAACCGCACCCTCGGTGCGCTGCTCCGTCAGGCCCGTCAGGCCCGTCGGCTGAGCCTGCGTGACCTTGCCGCACTCACCGGAATCTCCAGCGGTGCGATCCGTACGTATGAGAACGGGGAGCGGCCGGTCAACATCGGCAGGTTCCTCGAGCTCTGCCACACCTTGAACGTCGACCCGCTCGCTCTTCTCGGCGGGCTGGAATGGCGCTCCGGCGGCCCGGGTGGGGTAGCCAGGGTGGAGCCGTCGGTGTACCGCATCGACCTCACGGCCCTCGACCAGAGCGATGAGGTCCGACTCGATCCGTTGAAGCGCTGGGTGCGCTCGCAGCCGAATCTGCGCAGGAGCCCGGACGACGGGGACACCGTTCTGCTGGAACGTGAGGTCATCCCCCTGCTCGCAGAGGTGCTGGACCTTCCTCTGGCGGACTGCCTGGATCTGCTGCACTCGGTGTCCGGCTCCAAGCCGGTCGCCTGACCGCGCGCGAACACCGAGTTGCGAGCTGTTGGCCGTGGGCACACGGCTGCGGGCATACGGGCGCGGGCTGTCGGGTACCCGGGTGGGGGCGGCCTTCGGCGGACTCCCGGTCAGATGCCGATTTCCCGGGTGAACGGGCCCGACCCACAGGGCGTCGACCGGCCGACGGTAGATTCGCAAGATCACTGCAGTGCAGCGGGGAAGGATGCGACAACATGGGTTTACGAGACGCGTTCAAGTCTTTGCGACGCGACGGTGCCGAGGAAGCAGAGCACTGGGACACCGGTGCACCGGATGCGGCCGGATCGGACGACCAGCTCCCGGATTCCACGTGGTTCCAGCCGCGGACGGACGGCTTCTACGCAGGACGCCCCACCGACGGGGACGGTGCACACCGGTCCTTGCGCTTCACGGTCAACGGCCAGGTGGCGGAGGGCATCGAACTGATCGATCCCGCAGCGGCCTGGAGTGTGCTGAGCGAGCCTTCGGGTGAGACCGGGCGGGGGGACTACACCGCGGTGGGCAGCTTCTGTGTCCAACGCCGGTTCGAACGTCCCACCGTCTACACGGTCCTCGAGGTGTCCGAGGCGGCGTTCGTGGCGCGCTGTACCGCCACCGACGTCGGGACGACCAGGCAGTACAGCTTCAGTTTCGTGCCCGCAACAGCCGGCTGAACCGATCGCGGCGGAGCGGTTCCCACGGCTTTCACACCCATCTCCTTCCGGCCCCGGCACTGTCTGTCGCAGGATTGCTGAAGCGGCCGAGCGGCACGCATGATCTCGAAGACCGAACGCCTCGCAGAAAGTCCCCCATGTCGAAGAAGCCCCAGCCCAAGACAAAAGCCGGATCCAGCGGTGCGCGCCAGGTGGCCGCTGCCCGCAAGAGTTCCGGCAACCGCACCGCCTGGGTGATCGGTGCCGGGGCGTTGGTGGTGGTGATCGCCGTTGCCGTGGTGGGTATCGTGCTGGCGAACCGGGAGACCAAGGCCGTCTCGGACGGCTACGGGAGTTCCCAGGCCGTCGCCACCATCGACACCAACGGGGTCATCACCCTCTCGTCCGGCTCGCCCGCGGTGACCATCGATGTCTTCGAGGACCCGATCTGCCCCTACTGCGGTGCCTTCGAGCAGAAGTTCGGTCAACAGATCGCCCAGAGCATCGACCAGGGGAAACTGGCCGTCCGCTACCATCTGATGAACTTCCTGGACGCCAGTTCGGCCAGCAAGGACTATTCGACCCGTGCCTCGGCCGCCCTGATGTGTGTGGCCCAGAAGTCTGGCAGCACCCCGGGCGTGTACGGCAAGTTCCACGACCTCCTGTTCTCCTCGGGCACCCAGCCGAAGGAAGGCAGCTCCTCCGACCACACCAACGCCGAGCTTGCCCAGTTCGCCACCGATTCCGGCGCCGGGGCCGCGGCGGACTGCATCACCTCCGGGACGAACGTCGACCTGGTCAAGTCCTCCTTTGCCCAGTCCCAGGCGACCTTGACCTCCGTCATCGGCGGGGTCAGCAGCCCGGTGGTCCTCAAGGACAACGTCGCGGTGAACACCCAGAACGCCGACTGGCTGACGAACCTGCTCGCGGGCTGATTTACCCAGACTGACCGCGCTCCCTCGCGACAACCGCGCTCGCTGCACACTGCGCGATTGTCGGGAGGGAGCGCGGTCGGGCTCAGTTGTCCGAGATGCTCAGGACCCGATGGAAGAAAGCGGCCATCGAGTCCCGGTTCACCGAACCGAACGGCTGAAAGCTGCCATCGCTGAACCCGGTGGTGATGCCGGCGTGAGCGAACCACTCGATGTTCCCGCAGGAGTCGAACTGGGCCGGCACGTCCTTGAACAGGCGGTCTCCCGGAGCGCACTTCTGATCGGGCAGGTTGGCGTAGGTGATCCGGAAGATCCAGTTGGCCATGGTCTCCCGGGTGACGACCCCGAGCGGGTGGAACAGACCGCCGGGCGGCAGCAGGCCCTTGTCGGCGATCCACTCGATCTCACCGCAGAACGGGGACTTCGGCCCCACATCGGTGAACACCGTGCCGGTGCAGGTCGGCGGGGCGGATCCGGGGTTCTTCGACCGGTACAGGAAGGCCGCCATCGCCTGACGGTCGATCGCGTTGGTCGGCCGGTAGGTGCCGTCGACGAAGCCGGTGGTGATGGTGGACCCGGCCAGCCAGTTGATGTCGTCGTGGAAGGGATAGTCCTGCGGGACGTCGGTGAAGGCGCGGGTGACGACCGCGATGCCGGCGCTGTGGTCGTAGGAGGTGGTCAGCCTCAACAGCGCATGGTCGGCCAGCGCACCGTTGGCCTTCACCGGCACGGCCTGGGTGCTGCCCAGGGCGCTGCCGAAGCCCAGACGCCCGTTCTTGTCGATGTCGCCCCAGCAGTAACCCTTGCCGTTCACCAGTACACACCCGCCGCCGTCATCGATGGTGATCGCGCTGAGAGCCTTGTTCTGGACCGGGGTGTTGGTGGTTTTCAGGGCGACCGGGCTGTTCCGGTCCGTGTTGCCCCCGTCGCCGAGGCGACCGCTCCCGCCCCTGCCCCAGCAGAACCCGTTCCTGGTGGTGAAGACCCCGGCGATCACACAGTTCTCGTCCAACCCGACGGAGAGGGCTTTGACCGGCAGGTCCTTCAGTAGACCCTTGACGACGAACGGTACGAACACACTCCCGTGCGGTCCGATACCGAGCTGGCCGTGGGCGTTGTACCCCCAGCAGTAGACCCGGCCGTCGGCCAAGGCGCAGGTGTGGAACTGCCCGGTGCCGATCGAGGTGACCAGGTGCCCGAGGAGGCCGCCGTCGGACTGGGTGACCTGCTGGGGCACCTTGCTGATGTTCTCGTCGGTCAGGTAGCCCAGTTCCCCTTCGACGTTGCGGCCCCAGCAATAGGCCGCGCCGTTGGCGACGGCACAGGTGTGCTGGGTGCCGACGCTCACCGAGGTGACGACCTTCCCGGCGAGCGTGCCGGCGATGGCCACCGGTTTGCTGACATCGGTGGTGCTGTTGTTCCCGATCTCGCCCAGGGTGTTCGCGCCCCAGCAGAAGACGGTTCCGTTCGCCACCGCGCAGATGTGGGTGTCGCCGACACTCACCGAGGTCACGAACCGGCCGGACAGCGCGCCCTTGACCTGCTGCGGGACGTCCTGGGGGCCGCCGGTCGTGCCGTTGCCCATCTCGCCGTGCTGGTTCGATCCCCAGCACCAGAGGGTCCCGATGGTGATCGCGCAGGTGTGCAGGTTCCCGGTGCTGATCCCGCTGATCGGCTTGCCCAGCAGCGGTGCCTGGGTCAGCAGGATCGGGGCCAGATGTTGGTCATGGGTGCCGTCGCCGAGCTGCCCCCAGCTGTTCAGGCCCCAGCTGGTGACCTGGGCCGGGGATGCAGCCGGATCGGCCACCGGCTTGAGCTGCACCACGGGCCCGGTGGTCTGCCGGACAGCGGTTGCCGGCCCGGGCGGGTCCGCCGCGGCGACCGTCGCCGAGGCTGCCAACAGGGCCATCGTGCCGACCAGGATCCAGGCTGATTTACGACCCACGACGATCACATCCTTTGAGAAGGCGTGACGCCCGGCGAGCGGTCGGGCGTCGAGGTTGAGTCGCCCTAGAGAAGGGCAGCTACTACCTCAACGCGGGTCGCCACCGCATTGTTGTCTCTCAATTGTTGTCTCTCAGCCGCGACCGAGTTCCTGGCGCACCGCAGGTGCCACGACGGTCCCGAGCAGCTCGATGGATCGGAGCATCTGCGCCCGGGTCAGGCCGGGGGCTGCGGTCTGCATCAGGAACCGGTCGTGGCCGAACAGGCTGTGCTGCAGCAGGATCTTCTCGATGATCTGATCCGGGGAGCCGAGGAAGAGGGACCCGTGGAGCGAGCGCTCGGCCTCGAACCCGGCTCGGCTCGGCGGGGTGAAACCCCGTTCCCTGGCGATCTGGCCCATCATCGCCTGATGGCCGGGGTAGTACGACTCGACCGCCTCGGCCTCGGTGTCGGCGATGAAGCCGTGCAGATTCAGGCTCAGCGGGATGGTGGCCGGGTTGTGTCCGTACTCCGCCGCGGCCTGGCGGTACAGGTCGAAGTAGGGCACGAAGCGGGCCGGATCCCCACCGATGACGGCCAGGGCCATCGGCACACCGAGGGAGGCCGCCCGGATGACCGATTCCGGATTGCCGCCGACGGCGATCCAGATCGGCAACGGGTCCTGCAGGGGGCGTGGGTGGACCGCCCGTCCGTTGATCGAGGGCCGGTGTTTCCCCTGCCAGGTGATGTGCGGGGAGTCGTTCAGCGCCAGCAGCAGGTCCAGCTTCTCGGCGAACAGTTCGTCGTAGTCGGCGAGGTCGTAGCCGAACAGGGGGAAGGACTCGATGAAGGAGCCGCGGCCGGCCATGATCTCGGCCCGTCCGTTCGACAGCTGGTCGAGGGTGGCGAACTCCTGGAACACCCGCACCGGGTCGGCGGAGCTCAGCACGGTGACGGCGCTGGTCAGCCTGATCCGGCTGGTCACCGAGGCCGCGGCGGCGAGCACGACGGCCGGGGCGGACATCGGGAAGTCCGGGCGGTGGTGCTCGCCGAGGCCGAAGACGTCCAGGCCCACCTGGTCGGCGAGGGTGATCTCCTCGACCAGGTTGCGCAGGCGTTGGCCCGGTTCTACGTAGTTGTCGGAGGTGGGGTCGGGGGACACCTCACCGAAGGAGTACAGGCCGATTTCCATGCCGACGAGTCTACGGCCCTGGTCTATGCGTATGCATGGATCATCAGGGGTGGTGGTGCCGGGGCAGGTCGAGAAGCTCGAGCAGGCCCGCGAGCTGCGCCCGCTGGGTCGGCGTCAGCGGGGCGAAGATCTCCGCGGCCGCCGCTGCCCGCGCCTCGGCCATGACACGTTGCACCGCCGTGCCCTTCTGGGTCAATGCCAACAGGATGGAGCGGCGGTTGTCCGGATCCATCGTGCGCGACACCAGGCCGGCGTCCTCCAGGGCGTCGACCAGGGAGGTGACCGAGCGCGGGACGATGTCCATCCGCTCGGCCAAGGCGCCCATCCTGATCGGCTCCCCGGCCCGGGTGATCGTCAGCAGGGCGCGCTCCTGCGCCGGGGTGAGGCCGAGCGGGGCGAGTGCGCCGATGTAGGCCCGGCGCAGGCGCTTGGAGGTGCGCTGGATCAGATCACCCAGTTCGCCACTCGTTGCCATGGTCTCCTCCTTGTTCGCCGTTTCCGCCTGGCGTGCAGGCGGACCGCGTCTTTCTTCCGCTCGGGTGGTGGGGGTGCACCGGCGGGAAGTGTACGGGGCCGGAACTCACTGTGAGCCAAATCTATTGTGAGTCTACCTCACTATGAGCTATGCTCGCCAAGTACAGAAACTTCAGAGAGGAGGCGTCGATGAGTCAGACGACAATCCGGACCCTCACCGAACAGACGCCCACCCGCCGGTCCGAGCATCGCGCTCCCGGCCCCCGCACCACCTCGTCCCACCGCGCCGGCGGGAACGGCCCGACCGACCGACCCCGTCCCGAAGCTGCTGCCCGTCAGGGCCGGCCGGGGGAGCTCCGCCGGGTCTTCCGGCTGTTCAGCGGTTACCGACGCGCCATGTCCGTCGTCGGGATCCTGATCGTCGCCTCGGCGGTCGCCTCCCTGGCCACCCCCTTTCTGCTGCGGCACATCCTGGACGAGTCCCTGCCGAACCGGGACACCGCCACCACGGCCCTGTTGGCCGGCGGGATGATCGCGGTCGCGGTGATCACCACCGCCCTCGACGTGGTCCAGACCCGGCAGTCGACGATCGTCGGGCAGTCCGTCATGCATGACCTGCGCACCACGGTCTACGGCCACCTGCAGAAACTCTCGTTGGGCTTCTTCACCAAGACCCGCACCGGCGAGGTGCAGTCGCGGATCGCCAACGACATCGGCTCCATGCAGGCCGTGGTGACGAGCACCGCGACCACCATCGTCTCCAACGGCACCACCGTCATCGCCAGTTTCGCGGCCATGTTGGCCCTGGACTGGAAGTTGACGATGGTCTCCCTGGTGCTGCTGCCCCTGTTCGTCTGGATCTCCCGCAAGGTCGGGTCCATGCGGCGCAGTATCGCCACCAGCCGTCAGGAGAAGATGGCCGACATGTCGAGCATGGTCGCCGAGTCCCTCTCGGTGTCCGGGATCCTGCTCACCAAGACCATGGGCCGGTCGGCCGAGCTGTCCTCGACGTTCGCGCAGAATTCGGCCGACCTGGCGGATCTGGAGACCCGGTCGGCGATGACGGGCCGGTGGCGCCAGTCCTCGATCGGGATCATCATCTCGATCCTGCCGGCGGCGATCTACCTGGCTGCGGCCTTCTCGGTCTCCGGCACCACGGGTGTGGTGAGCATCGGCACCCTGGTCGCCTTCACCACCCTGCAGGGGCAGCTCTTCCGTCCGATGATGAGCCTGCTCCGCACCGGGGTGGACCTGCAGACCTCCCTGGCCATGTTCCGCCGGGTCTTCGACTACCTCGACCTGCCGATCGACATCCAGGAGAGTCGGGAACCGTTGATGCTGAACGGATCTCGTGGTCATCTGCGTTTCGAGGACGTCAGCTTCGGTTACCCGGGAACGGAACAGGCCACCCTGGTCGGGATCGATCTCGATGTGCGACCGGGCACCCACGTCGCCGTGGTCGGGGCCACCGGCTCGGGGAAAACCACCCTCGGCTACCTCGCCTCCCGGCTGTACGAGCCGGACGAGGGGCGGATCCTGCTGGACGGAATCGCCTTGCAGGACCTGGCTTTCGCCGATCTGGCCGGTGCGGTCGGGATCGTCTCCCAGGAGACGTACCTGCTGCACTCCTCGATCGCCGACAACCTGCGGTTCGCTGCCCCGGACGCGACCGACGACCAACTGCGTGAGGCCGCCCGCGGGGCCCAGATCCTCGATCTCGTCGAGGGTCTGCCGGACGGCTTCGACACCGTCGTCGGGGAAAGGGGTTACCGCTTCTCCGGTGGGGAGAAGCAGCGGCTGGCGATCGCCAGGATCATCCTGCGCAACCCGCCGGTGCTGATCCTGGACGAGGCGACCAGTGCCCTCGACACCCGGACCGAGACCGCCGTCTCCGAGGCCCTCGACCAACTCAGCGAGGGCCGCACCACCTTGACCATCGCCCACCGGCTCTCCACCGTGCGCCATGCCGACGAGATCGTGGTCCTGGACCACGGGCGCATCGTCGAGCGGGGGACGCACGAGGAACTCCTGGCCCTGGACGGGCGGTACGTCCAGCTGCTGGCCGGGGCGACCCGGTAGCGGCTCACCTCCTCCCTGTTCCCGCGCACCGTTTCGGGATCGGCGCACCCTGCAGAGTGCGCCGATCCCGGCACGGTGCGCGGGAACGGGGATCCCACAGGCGGTCCACTAGGTTCACAGGTCCAGCGGATGCAGCGGACCTGGGATGATCAACAGGGTCCGCGCTCGGCGGGGGACCAGGCACACGGAACACATCGGGCAGTCATCACACGGACTGCCTGGTCAGAGCTGGAATGGGTGGGATGCGTCAGATGAGAGGTACTCGAGCGGCCGGTGCGTTGGCTGTCGGCCTGGTGGTCCTGGCCGGTTGCACCACGGGGACCGCAGCCGGGCCGGAGACGATCGTGACCGGCACCGAGACCATCGTGCGGACCTTGCCGCCGACCGGGACCGTCACGACCGCACCGCCCTCGACCGTGACGATCACCCAGACCGCCCCGGAGGGGTCCAGCAGCGCCGGGGCAGCCGATTTCACCCCCGCCCCCCTGCCGGCGCAGGAGCCGGGCGAGTGCCCGTACATCTCCGACGAGCAGGCAAAGATCTTCAACGGCCAGGGCCTGGGCCAGACCATGATTCGGCCGACCAAACCCTATGTGGTCTGCGATTTCTACCGCAGCGACGGGGGTTGGAGCGCCAGCATCCAGGTCGCCAAGGCCAAGGACGAGGCCACTGCCGTCGCGATGGTGGACTACGCGGCCCCGGTGAAGAAGTCCTACCCGGCGACCCTGGACGGGGGCTGGACCGGCGGTTACTGGAACAAGGAGATCGGTGCCCCGCCGCAACTGTTGAACGAGCAGGAACAGGCGGTGTACGCGGTCTCCAAGGGCAAGATCGTCATCATCGCCGCCTCCAACGAGGCCGAATCGAAGAAGGCCAAGAATTTTGTGGTCGGAGCGATCGAGAACCTGAAACTGTGAGCACAAAATTCGCAGCAGCCCCCGTTCGTCGGTGCACGTAGCCGAGGTCCTCTGACAGGATGGGATACGTGAGCAACCTCTACGCAACCCTGAAGACCACAGCGGGCGACATCAAGATCGAGCTGTTCCCGCTCCATGCGCCGAAGACGGTCGCCAACTTCGTCGGTCTTGCCACCGGCACTCGCGACTACTCCGAGGCCAACGCCGGCGGCACCCACGAGGGACCGTTCTACGACGGATCGATCTTCCACCGGGTCATCGAAGGATTCATGATCCAGGGCGGCGACCCGACGGGCACCGGCCGCGGCGGACCCGGCTACAGCTTCGGCGACGAGCCGCACCCCGAGCTCGTCTACAACAAGCCGTACCTGCTGGGCATGGCCAACGCCGGCCCCGGCACCAACGGGTCCCAGTTCTTCATCACGGTCTCGCCGCAGATGCACCTGACCCGCAAGCACACCATCTTCGGCGAGGTCGCCGACGACGCCTCCCGCAAGGTGATCGACCAGATCGCCGCCACCCAGGTCGATCGTTTCGATCGCCCGACCACCGACATCGCGATCACCTCGATCGAGATCGAGGACACCGCCAAGGCCGAGGCCTGAGCGACACCTGCGGTGTGAGGGTCCACGGCCCTCGCACCACCGCCGCGCCCGGTCCGGTATCCGGACCGGGCCGCGGTCGTTCAGTTTCCTCAAGCGAACGCCTGAACGACCTGACCACCCGATCCACCCTGATGGAGAAGACCCTGTGACCTACCCGCCGTCAGGCCAGCCCCATGGCGAGCAGAATCCCGGTGGTTGGCCGCACCAGCCCGGCCCGCCCCAGGGCCCGGCGGGTTACGGCCAGGGGTACGGGCAGACGGTGTGCACCTGGCACCCGGACCGGGCCACGGCCCTGAGCTGTTCCCGGTGCGGACGTCCGGCCTGCCCGGAGTGTCTCTCCCCGGCCTCGGTCGGCTTCCACTGCCGGGCCTGTGTGGCGGAGTCCCAGGCCACCCAGCGGGTGGCGCGGACGGTGTCCGGTGCCCGCGCCGGGGTCGAGCCGTTCGTCACCTACATCCTGATCGCCATCAATGTGATCGTCTTCCTGATCGTGTCGATCCAGGCGGGCTCGGCCGACAACCCCAGCCGTTCGGCGCTGTGGATCGACGGTGCCCTCATTCCCGGCGCGGTGTCCGACGGCGACTACTACCGCATGGTCACGGCCGGGTTCCTGCACGGCGGTCTGATCCACGTCGGCCTGAACATGTTGTCCCTGTACTTCCTCGGGCCCACCCTGGAACGGATCCTGGGCCGGACCCGGTTCGCCGTGGTGTACCTGATCAGCCTGCTCGGCAGCAGTGTCTCCGTGTTGCTGCTGTCCTCACCGACGGTGCCGACGATCGGTGCCTCCGGGGCCATCTTCGGTCTGCTCGGCGCCCTGGCCGTCACCTTCAAGCGGATGAACTACGACCTGCGGCAGCTTGCCGTGTTGATTGTGATCAACCTGGTGATCACCTTCAGGGTCGACGGGATCTCCTGGCAGGCCCACCTGGGCGGGTTGGTGGTCGGCGCGATCGTGGGCGCGGCCATGGTCTACCCGAGCCGGGAGAATCGGATGAAGGTCCAGGTCGCGGCCTGCGCCGCGGTGCTGGTCGTCCTGGCCGGAGTCACCGTCTACAAGGCGGACAAGATCGTGCCCTACACCTGTCAGTACGTCTCCTCGGAAAAGGCGACCTTCTGCGGTCCGCCCGAGGTGTTCCGGTAACGGCCTGACCTACACCAGCGGCCCGGGCTGCCTGGTCAGCGCGATCAACAGCTCCCGCATCCGCTCGTCCGAGGCCTCGGCCGGGGTGATGAGCAGGGCACTCAGGGCGATGCCGTTGAGCACCTGGCCGATGACGGCCGCACGATCGGGGTGCAGCCCGTCGGTGTCGAACTCCTCCTGCCATTCCCGGTAGGCCTGCCGTGAGCGTTCTTCGACGGCGGGGATCCCGGACAGACCGGCGATACAGGCCGCGCGCCACCAGAGGTAGGTGTCCGAGGCCGGTTCGTTGAAGGTCGCGTGGATGTGGGCCCGGGCGATACTGCCGACCGACCCGTCCTCCTCCTTCAACCAGCGGGCCACGTCCTGGTCGTAGCGCACGCAGTACTCGTCGAACATGGCCACGAACAGCTCGGCCTTGGTCGGGAAGTGGTGCAGCAGCCCGCCCTTGGACACCTCCGCGAGCCTGGCCACCACCTCGATGCTGACCCCGGGGCCGTGGGTCAGCAGGGCCCGCACGGTCGCCGCGAGCAGCTCCCCACGGGTTCGGCTGGCGTTCCGATCGACTCGCACATCGGCCTCCTCGGTTGTCTGTCGGCTGGTGTTCCGCCGCTCAGTGGTGACGCCCTGGCGGCTGGGCCTGGGGTTATCTTCGTCATCATCCTAGCAACCGTCCGGACGGTCTGTTAATCTGAGAGCTCCGACCGTGCTGGTGCACCGGTCGAACGTCCGGTGCACCAGCACCGGTCGAACAAGGAGAAATCGTGTCCCACCCCGTCCCCGCCCCGTTCGACAGCAACAGCCGCGCCGGTGCGAAGGAATGGACCGCGCTCATGGTCCTGGCCCTCGGGGTCTTCCTGCTGGCCGTCGACGGGACGGTGCTGTCCCTGGCCATCCCCGCGCTGAGCGCCGACCTGAACCCCTCCTCCACCGAGCTGCTGTGGATCGGTGACATCTACTCGTTCGTCCTGGCCGGCCTGCTGGTCACCATGGGCACCCTCGGCGACCGGATCGGCCGGAAGAAACTGCTGCTCATCGGGGCCGCCGGATTCGGGGCCGCCTCGTTGCTCGCCGCCTTCGCGCCGACGGCGGGCTGGCTCATCGCGGCCCGCGCCCTGCTCGGTATCGCCGGTGCCACCCTGATGCCGTCGACCCTGTCGATCATCCGGAACCTGTTCCACGACTCGAAACAGCGCACCAAGGCGATCGCGGTCTGGTCGGCGATGGCCGCCTCCGGTGCCGCCGCCGGTCCGTTGGTGGGTGGCATCCTGCTCGAACACTTCTGGTGGGGATCGGTATTCATCATCAACCTGCCGGTGATGGCCGCCATGATCGGCCTGGGCATCTTCCTGATCCCGGAGTCCAAGGACCCGCATCCGGGCCCGTTCGACCTGGTCAGCGCCCTGTTGTCGGTGGTCGGCATCGTCGCGATCGTCTACGGGGTCAAGGAGATCGCCGCCGGTGGCGACACCGTGGCGGCCGTTCTCGCGGCGGTGGTCGGACTGCTGGCGCTGACCTGGTTCGTCCGCCGGCAGCGCACCCTCGCCGTGCCGCTGATCGACATCACCCTGTTCCGCAACCGAGCCTTCTCCGGAGCGGTCGTCGGCAACCTGATCGGCATCTTCGCCCTGAGTGGTCTGCTGTTCTTCCTCTCCCAGTACCTGCAGCTGGTCCTGGGGTACGGACCGCTGGAGGCGGGGCTGCGGGAGATGCCGGCCGCCCTGGCGAGCATCGCCGTCATCGCCCTGGTCGCGGTCCTGGTGGCCCGGCTCGGTCGCGGCCGGTCGATCGGGCTCGGCCTGGCGGTGAGCGCCGCCGGGCTGGTGCTGGTTGCCGTTGCCGAGGGTGGACAGAACTACCTGTGGATGGCGATCGCCCTGGTCCTCACAGGCGCCGGCATCGGGATCGCGCTGACCTTGAGTACCGACGCGGTCGTGTCGGCCGTGCCCAAGGACAAGGCCGGGGCGGCCTCGGCCGTGTCCGAGACGGCCTACGAGATGGGGGTCGCCCTCGGGATCGCGGTCCTGGGATCGGTCCTGGTCGCCCTGTACCGCGGTGGTCTGGTGGTTCCGGCCGGGACCCCGCAGCCGCTGGCCGACGAGGCCGGACAGTCCCTCGCCGCGGTGGTGGGGGCCGCGCAGGGCCAGGGTGAGACCGGCGCGGCCGTGGTGGCGGCGGCGCAGGAAGCGTTCGTGCACGCCATGCAGGTCACGTCCTACATCGCGGCGGGCCTGCTGCTCATCGCCGCCGTCATCACCTGGCGGATCATCCCGGCCCGTTCGGCCGAGGAGATCGCCGAGGATCTGGCGGAGAAGTCCTGATCAGAAGCCTCGCGAACGCCGCTGCGCGGCACCGGCCCTCGCGGGCACCGGATCGCGCCTAGAACTGACCGAAGCGGCGTCGGATCTGCTTCAGGGTCCGGGCGACGTCCTCCGGGTCGGCCCCGAGGTCGATCCGGCCGAAGATGAACAGGCCGTCCTCGTCCAGGTCCAGGTGCAACATCTCGGACCCGATTCCCAGGTGCCGCCGGGTGGTGATCTCGATCCGGTGGACCTGTCCCCAGGCCACCAGCTTGACCCCGGACATCGTGCCGACCCGCAGCCCGTGCTCGGAGACGACCAGGCGGCGGCGCATCATCAGCCCGGCGACGGTGGTGGCGGCCGCGGCCAGGGTCAGGACCCCGGCGAAGAACTTGTCCGGGCCGCTCTCGGCGAGCAGCAGCCACAGGACGGCCAGGGCCGTCAGGAGGGTGGTGACGGCGAGGACCTCGGGCCGGGGACCCCAGACGTGGACGCCCGAGGCGTCACTGCCCGGGGTGTGCGAGCCCGCGTCATGGGGCTCCGGGAAGTCGTCCGGGGACACCAGGTCCCGGTCGCGGTGATCGTCCGTCATACCCGATCCATCCACATTCCTCGGAGTTGTCCACAGGAGTTGTCCCCATTGGGGATGAATAACACCTGTGTCATTCGGTGAATCCGAGCCAAACCCGAGGTCACGGGGCGATGGCCCTGGTGTGAACAATCCACATTATGTGAACAACCCGTGCACACCGGGGCCGACCTGCGCAAACGGTCAGCGCCACCGCATGGTCATGACCAGACCGGCCACCATCAGCGCAAACGCGATGGCGAAGTTCCAGTTGCCGAGGTCGTCCATGAACGGGATGCTGCTGCGCCACAGGTAGAAGACGACGAGCCAGATCAGGCCGAGCAGCATCAGGCCGAGCATGATGCCGATGTAGACCGGGCTCGACGGCGCAGCGACCTTGGCGCGCAGCGCTGCGGCCTCGGCGGTCGACGACGACGCGTATCCGGACGCGGTCGCCCGTTCGGTCGTGACCTTCTTGCGTACCTTGGACTTGGGCATGTGACTTTCCTCCGGGCTGACACAGGCGAATGCTCCCGAAGGGCTTATACCCTTGAGGAGTATCGGGCGTGACGGTTTCGTCATCGTCCCCCGGCACACCGGGACCGTACATTTCTTCGCTTAGCCTACGTGGTGCGCGGCGATGCCCTGGTCAAAGAGCCCCATCTGCGTCGAGTATTTAGCAGCCAGCACACCAAAATTTCTCCTTCGGAGAACGTGGACCACGAAGCGGAGCGGGAGAGGGACCATGTCGCGGCCCAAACTCTGGGGTGTCGCCGTACCCGTGGTGTGCCTGCTCGCCGGCTTCCTTCTGGGCTCCACCAGGGCATACAGCCACGGCGAGGACATCCGCGGTCGTAACGTCGACCTGTCGAGCGTCATCCACAAGGCCGAGGACCGGGTCGCCGCCGCCGAGACCAGGGCGGTGGATCTGCAACAGGCGATCGATGCCGAAGCGGGCTCGGACGTCTCCCCGAAGGTGGCCCAGGTGGTCGAGGAGTCCGACCGACTGGCCGGCAGCGCCGGCCTCACCGCTGTCGAAGGGCCCGCGATCCGGGTCACATTGACCGACGCCCCGCGCGACTCCGACGGCAACTACCCCGAGGACGCCAACCCGGACGACCTGGTGGTCCACCAACAGGACGTGCAGTCGGTGGTGAACGCACTCTGGGCGGGCGGGGCGGAGGCGATGACCATCATGGACCAGCGAATCATCGGACTGTCCGCGGTCAGATGTATCGGCAACACCCTCTTGTTGAGGGGGAGGGCGTATTCACCACCCTTCGTGATCACCGCAATCGGCGGAACCGACGCGATGGTGGATGCGTTGAACAAAGAACCGGGTGTGGCCTTGTTTGCGCAGTACGTCCAGAATTTTGGCCTAGGATTTGATCTTGAAATCCTGGACAGCGTGACAATGCCCGCCTACGACGGTCTCGTACGTATGAATTCCGCGCAGGAGGAAGCGAAATGAGCAGCGACGACACACAGCGCCCGAACAACGGGTGGGTGCCGCCGGAGGCCCGGCCGGATCGGGTGCCGCCAGGGGGACGCCCGGAACGGGCACCGGAGGCCGATCACGACCGGTTGCCGCCGTACGCCCCGCGCCCCCGGGACCCGCAGGTCCCCGCAGTCCCGGTCCCGTTCGCCGACTCCGAAGGCGAAGCGGTCCACGAATCGGCCGAGGAGAACCTCGAGCAGGCGGTGCGCGCCGAGTCCGTTCCCGACATCACCGAGATCCCGCGGGTCCTGTCCCCGGTCGATCCGGTGAACCAGGTGGACCCCGTCGCCCCGGTCGAGCCGGTGGCCCCGGTGGAACCGGTGACGGAGGCCGGGGCGGAGGCGCCGACCGTGCTCGTCCCGGTGGTCCTGCCCGTTCAGGACACCCCGATCCCGTCGGGTGAGAGCTTCGACGAGCCGACCCTTCTCTCCGGTACCGCCGCGTCCGACGAGGACGACCGGACCCAGTGGATCCCCACCGGCCCGGCCGCGGAAGCTGCCTGGTCGGCGGCGCAGACCCCGGAAGACGAGCTGGTCACGGCCCCGCGGTCCCGTCGGCGCAAGGATGCCCGCTCGGTCGGCCGCGGCAAGGACCCGATCCGCACCGCCGCCCGCGGGGTGGGCCAGACGCTGATCACCCTCGGCATGATCGTGCTGCTGTTCGTGGTCTACGAGGTCTACATCACCGACATCTTCGGGGCACAGAAGCAGGCCGAGGCGAAGACCCAGCTCGAGGAGATCTGGCTGCCGAGCCCGGACGACGTCGGAGCCCCCGGTGTCGAGACCGCCATCGTGACGGCCCCCGCCCAGGCGGAGGTGGATCCGGAGAAGCGCAAGCCCACCTACGACGTCACCCTCGGCGACGCCTTCGCCCTGATCTTCATCCCGGCCTTCGGCGCCGACTACTCCCGGGCGATCATCGAGGGGACCAACCCGGATGACCTCTATGTCGGCCCCGGTCACTACCCGGACAGCCAGCTGCCGGGGGAGAAGGGCAACTTCGCCGTCGCCGGCCACCGGGTGTCCAAGGGATCACCTTTCAACGAACTCGGATCGCTGAACTCCTGCGACGCGATCGTCATCGAGACCAAGTACGACTGGTTCGTCTACCGGGTGCTGCCGATGCAGGAGGAAGTGGCCACCTGGAATCCGCGGTCGAATCCGAAATGCGCCGATGTGAAGGTTCAGAAGGACGCCTACCAAGGCGTTTTCGGACGGGAGATCACCACGCCGAGTGACATCGCCCAGGTGTATGCCATTCCGCATTCCTTGACCAGCGACGTTTCTCAGGCGACCCAGCGGCTGATCACCCTCACCACCTGTCATCCGCAGTTCTCCGATGCGGAGAGAATGATCGTGCACGGTGTCCTGGTGAAGTCCTACGCCAAGAGCGAGGGCTTCCTGCCACCGGAACTAGGGGAGGTATAAACCTTGTACAGCTGGATCTGGCGTCATCTGCCCGGACCGACCGCCGTGCGACTGCTGCAGGTGCTGATCCTCTTCCTCGGGATCACCGCCCTCCTGTTCTTCGTGGTCTTCCCGTGGGCCGAGCCGCACCTGCCCTTCGACAAGGTCGAAGTGGGCAGCTGACCGGAGCTTTCCTCGTGACGATTTCCCGGCCCGGCTCCACCAGCACGGTGGACCCGGGCCGGAGTCGTCCGGGAAACCGGTTCGCCTGGACCGGGGCCGACCTGGCAGGCTGGACGTCATCGCGTCACACCCACGAAGGGACCTGGTCCGTGTCCACCATTCTGGTCGTCGACAACTACGACTCATTCGTCTTCAACCTGGTCCAGTACCTGGAGCAGCTCGGTGCCACGTGCATCGTGCGCCGTAACGACGAGGTCACCCCCGACGAGGTCCTGACGCTGGGGCCGGGGGGTACCCCCGTCGACGGGGTGCTGCTCTCGCCGGGGCCGGGGGTGCCGGCGGAGGCCGGTGTCACCGAGGCGATGATCCGCTTCTGCGAGGGTCGGATGCCGGTGCTCGGGGTGTGCCTGGGACACCAGGCGCTGGCCGAGGTCTACGGCGCCGTGGTCGACCGCGCCCCGGAGCTGCTGCACGGACGCACCTCGGTGGTCGTGCACGAGGGGGAGGGTGTGTTCGCCGACCTGCCCACCTCCTTCACCGCCACCCGGTACCACTCGTTGGCCGTGGTGGACGGAACCGTGCCGGAGGTGCTGGAGGTGACGGCGCGGACCGAGGGCGGCGTCATCATGGGCCTGCGGCACCGCGAGTTCCGGATCGAGGGGGTCCAGTTCCACCCCGAGTCCGTGCTGACCCAGGGTGGGCACCGGTTGCTCGCGACCTGGCTCGCGACCTGCGGTCTGCCCGAGGCCCTGGACCGGGTCGCCCTGCTCGAGGCCGATGTCGAGCGGTTGCGCCTCTCCGCCGTCTAGCTGCCTTCCCCCCGCGAGTGGACTGCCACACCCCAGTTTCTGGGGTGTGGCAGTCCACTCGCGGAGGCGGTGTTGGCGCAGGACCGCCTCCGCGTCCGAATGTTGCGGCAGGCCCTCGTCCCGGGTCTGCCGGGATTCGTTGATCACCTCGTCCAGGCCGCGTTCGAGCGAGACAAGGGCAGCGCGGAGTCTGCGGCGCTCGTCGGCCCGGGTGTCCGTGTGGTCGGCCAGATGCTCCGTCTCCAGCCGCAACGCGGTCAACGGGGTCCGCTGCCGATGGGACAGCGTGGCCGCCCGTTCCCGTTCACTGGCGAGCAGGCCCATCCATTTGTTCCCGCGCACGGTTCGTGTGTCCGCGCTCCCTGCAGAGTGCGCGAACACCAAGGCGGTGCGCGAGAACGTGGCACGGGCGGGTGCGCGGTCGGCACGGGCGGGTGCGGGCGGATGCGGCTGGGTGCGAGGAATACCCAGAGGGGGTATGGTGTTGGAGACAACGAGATACCCCCCAGAGGTATGGCCCGGAGTGCCGGGTCCCGCCGGGGAGCACACGGAGGAGATTGACCATGAGCACCACCCAGTACCAGGTGACCGGTATGACCTGCGGACACTGCGAGGGGGCCGTCACCGAAGAGGTCGGCAAGATCGCCGGGGTCGAGGGCATCGACGTCTCGGCGGCGACCGGCACCCTCGCGGTGACCCACACCTCCGACCTCGACGACGCAGCGGTCATCGCCGCCGTCGACGAGGCCGGCTACGAGGCCGTGCGGGTCTGACATGAAGGCTCCCGCCAGGCTCGGCCTGTACGGATTCGGGCTCGTCGCCGTCTTCGCCGTGTGTTTCTTCGGTGCCCGGGCGATCATCCCCGACACCGCGGCGGCGTCGTGGACCGAACGGGCCGCCGCCTCCGCGCACGGCACCGGTCACGGTGAGGAGATGTCGGCACCGGTGATGTCCGGGCTGTCGACGACCCAGGACGGTTACCAGCTCGTCGACCTGTCCGCACCGTCCGCGGTCGGTCAGGACGGAACTCTCAGCTTCCGCCTGACCGGCCCGGACGGTCTCGGGGTCACCGGGTATGAGGTCAGTCACGAGAAGGAACTCCACCTCGTGGTCGTCCGCACCGACGGTGCCCGGTTCCGTCATGTGCATCCGGTGGCGGGCACCGACGGCAGCTGGACGATTCCGTGGCGGTGGGAGGCGGCCGGGTCCTATCGGATCTACGCCGACTTCGTGCCCACCGACCTCGGGCGGCAGGTGACCCTGACCGGCAGCCTGCCCGTTGCCGGTGACTTCGTCCCCCGGCCACCGGTCGCGGACGCCGCCACCGCCGTTGTCGGCGATCACGGTGTCACCGTCACCGGCTCCCTGGTGGCAGGGGTGGAATCGGCCCTGTCCTTCGACATCAGCCACGACGGTCGTCCCGTGACGAACCTGGAGCCCTACCTCGGGGCCTTCGGCCACCTGGTGGCCCTGCGCGAGGGGGACCTGGGGTATCTCCATGTCCACCCGATCGGGGTGCCAGGGGACGGATCGACGCAGTCCGGACCGCGGGTCGAGTTCCTCGCCACCGCCCCGACTGCCGGAAAGTACCTGCTGTACCTGGATTTCCAGATCGACGGCCAGGTCCGGACGGCCGAGTTCGTGGTGACCGCGGTCTCCGCGACGGCAGCCGACCACTCAGCCGCGCTGAGCACATCCGAACCCGGAACCGGCCACTCCGGTCACTGACCACACCCATCGCCGCGTCCCCTTGCGCGGCATCAGCTCCATCGATAGTTCCATCGATCCAGGAGGATCATCGTGACCACATCGGCAGCCCCGTCAGAAGTGCTGGGGGACAACATCGAACTCACCATCGGTGGGATGACGTGTGCCTCCTGCGCGATGCGGATCGAGAAGAAGTTGAACAAGCTCGACGGGGTCTCGGCGACCGTGAACTACGCGACCGAGAAGGCCAGGGTCATCGCCCCGGCCGGCTACGACGCGCAGACCCTCATCGAGGTGGTCGAGAAAACCGGTTACACCGCAGCGCTTCTGGTGGCCAAGGTGCCGCAGGCCGATGCCACGGCCGAGGTGGCCGACCCGGAACTCACCGGCCTGCGACAGCGGCTGATCGGCAGCATCGTGCTGTCGGTGCCCGTCATCGCCCTGTCCATGGTGCCGGCCTTCCAGTTCACCTACTGGCAGTGGGCCAGCCTGGTGCTGGCGGCCCCCGTGATCACCTGGGCCGCTTGGCCTTTCCATCGGGCGGCATGGATGAACCTGCGCCACGGCGCGGCCACCATGGACACCCTCATCTCGATCGGCACCCTGGCTGCCCTGCTCTGGTCCCTGTACGCCCTGTTCCTCGGGACGGCCGGGGAACCCGGGATGACCCATGCCTTCGAGCTGAGCATCGCCCCGACCGACGGTGCCTCCAACATCTACCTGGAGGTCGCCGCCGGGGTGACGATGTTCGTCCTGGCCGGGCGCTACTTCGAGAAACGATCCAAGCGACAGGCCGGGGCCGCTCTACGGGCACTGCTGGAACTGGGTGCCAAGGATGTGGCGCTGCTCCGTGGTGGTACCGAGATCCGGATCCCCATCGAGGATCTCGCGGTGGATGACGAGTTCGTGGTCCGCCCGGGGGAGAAGATCCCCACCGACGGGGTGATCGTCGAGGGGACCTCGGCGATCGACGCCTCGATGCTGACCGGGGAATCGGTGCCCGTCGAGGTCGCCCCCGGCGAGAACGTCGTGGGCGCGACCGTCAACGTCGGCGGCCGACTGGTGGTCCGGGCTACCAGGGTGGGTACCGACACCCAGCTCTCCCAGATGGCCAGGCTGGTCGAGGACGCACAATCGGGAAAGGCCGAGGTGCAGCGGCTGGCCGATCGGGTCGCCGGGGTGTTCGTGCCGATCGTCATCGCCATTGCCGTTGGCACCCTTGCTGTCTGGCTCGGCGGCGGGTTCCCGATCTCGGCGGCCTTCACCGCTGCGGTCGCCGTGCTGATCATCGCTTGCCCGTGTGCCCTGGGTCTGGCCACCCCGACCGCCCTGTTGGTCGGTACCGGCCGCGGGGCGCAACTGGGGATCCTGATCAAGGGGCCGGAGGTGCTCGAGTCGACCCGTCGTATCGACACCATCGTGCTGGACAAGACCGGCACCGTCACCACCGGCAAGATGACCATGCTGGCGGTGCACACCGCTGACGGCACGGACGAGGAGGAACTGCTCCGTCTGGCCGGAGCCGTCGAGGACGCGTCCGAGCACCCGATCGCACAGGCCGTCGCCAAGGGTGCCACCCAACGGGTCGGTGCCCTGTCGACCCCGGAATCGTTCCTCAACATCGAGGGCCGGGGGGTGCAGGGTATCGTCGACGGACACCTGGTGCTCGTCGGGCGGGAGTCCCTGCTGGCCGACTGGTCCATCACCCTCGACGACGGACTTGCTGCGGCGAAGGCCGAGGCCGAGAAGGCCGGCCGCACCGTTGTCGCCGTCGCCTGGGACGGCCAGGCGCGGGGTGTGCTGGTCGTCGCCGACGCGGTCAAGGCCACCAGCGCCGAGGCCATCACCCAGTTCAAGGCCCTGGGCCTGCGGCCGGTGCTGCTCACCGGCGACAACAAGGTGGTCGCAGCGCAGGTCGCGGCCCAGGTCGGGATCGAGGAGGTCATCGCCGAGGTCCTGCCCCAGGACAAGGTCGACGTCATCATCGGCCTGCAGCGTGACGGACGGACCGTCGCCATGGTCGGTGACGGGGTGAACGATGCTGCCGCCCTTGCCCAATCGGATCTCGGGCTGGCCATGGGAACCGGGGCGGACGTGGCCATCGAGGCCGCGGACCTCACCCTGGTCCGTGGCGACCTGCGGTCGGCCGCCGATGCCATCCGGCTTTCCCGGCGCACCCTGGCAACGATCAAGGGCAACCTGTTCTGGGCCTTCGCCTACAACGTCGCGGCCATCCCGCTGGCGGCGCTGGGGCTGCTCAACCCGATGCTCGCCGGGGCCGCGATGGCCTTCTCGAGCGTCTTCGTGGTCAGCAACAGCCTGCGGCTGCGGTCCTTCAAGTCCCAGGCGGTGACGTCATGAGCTCGACACCACACGGTGCGCACGGCACGGCCGAGGAGGCCGTGGCACACGAGGGGCACCTCGGTCACGAGGGCCACTCCGGTCACGAGGGCCACGGCTCCGCCGGCGGGCACTCCGGCCACGGCGGGCACGCCGACCACGTCGGCCAGTTCCGCCGGCTGTTCTGGATCATGCTGGTCCTGGCGGTGCCGGTGGTCGTGTTCTCCGGCATGTTCGCGATGCTGCTGGGATACGAACTGCCACAGGAGAGGTGGATCAGCTGGATCTCGCCGGTCCTGGGAACGGTGATGTACCTCTGGGGAGGGAAGCCGTTCCTGACCGGGGCGGTCTCCGAACTGCGTTCCCGCCGCCCCGGCATGATGCTGCTGATCGCGCTGGCCATCACGGTCGCCTTCCTCGCCTCGATGGGGGCGAGCCTGGGCATCCTGGACCATGAGCTGGACTTCTGGTGGGAACTGGCACTGCTGATCGTCATCATGCTGCTCGGTCACTGGATCGAGATGCGTTCACTGGCGCAGACCACCTCGGCCCTGGACTCCCTTGCCGCCCTGCTGCCCGATGAGGCGGAGCGGGTGGAAGGGGAGGAGATCGTCACGGTGTCGCCGGCAGAGCTGGCACTGGCCGATGTGGTGGTGATCCGGCCGGGTGGCCGGGTGCCCGCCGACGGGCGGATCGTCTCCGGTACCGCGCACATGGACGAATCGATGATCACCGGGGAGTCCCGGCCGGTCCGCCGGGGGGAGGGCGACCAGGTGGTCGCCGGAACCGTGGCCACCGATTCCGGCCTGCGGGTGCAGGTCACCGCGGTCGGCGGTGACACCGCGTTGGCCGGCATCCAGCGGCTCGTCGCCGACGCGCAGAACTCGACCTCGCGGGCGCAGCGGATCGCCGACACCGCCGCCGGCTGGTTGTTCTGGTTCGCCCTGATCGCGGGGGTGATCACGGCGATCGTCTGGACCCTCGCGGGATCGCCGGACGATGCGGTCGTCCGGACCATCACGGTGCTGGTGATCGCCTGCCCGCACGCCCTCGGGCTGGCCATTCCGCTGGTGGTGTCCATCGCCACCGAACGGGCCGCCCGCGGCGGGGTGCTGGTCAAGGACCGGCTCGCGCTGGAGAGCATGCGCACCGTCGACACCGTCCTGTTCGACAAGACCGGGACCCTGACGAAGGGGCAGCCGACCGTCACCGCCGTCGAGGTCTCGACCGGATTCTCCGCCGATCGGGTGTTGCAGCTGGCGGCCGCCGCCGAGGCGGACTCGGAGCACCCGCTGGCCGGGGCGATCGTCCGGGCCGCCCGGGAGAAAGGGCTGCCGGTGTTGGTGGCCTCCGGGTTCACCTCCGCCCCCGCGGTGGGGGTCGCGGCGGATGTCGACGGCACCCGGGTCCAGGTGGGAGGCCCGCACCTGCTCGAGGAGGCCGGTGGCCAGGAGCTCGCCGTCGCCGATCGCTGGCGGGCCGACGGGGCGATCATCCTGCACGTCCTGGTGGACGGCAGGGTCGCCGGAGCTGTGAAACTGGCCGACGAGGTGCGGGAGGAGTCCCGCACCGCCATCCGGGCACTGCAGGCAAGCGGGGTCGGCGTCGTCATGATCACCGGCGATGCCGAAGCGGTCGCGCGGTCGGTGGCCGAGGAGCTGGGTATCGAGCGGTGGTTCGCCGGGGTCCGGCCGGCGGACAAGTCCGGCACGGTCGAACAACTGCAGCGCGAGGGCCGGAAGGTCGCGATGGTCGGGGACGGTGTCAACGACGCCCCGGCGCTGGCCCAGGCGGATGTCGGTATCGCCATCGGTGCCGGCACCGACGTCGCGATCGCCTCGGCGGGGGTGATCCTGGCGAGTGACGACCCCCGGTCGGTGCTCTCGGTGATCGAACTGTCGAAGGCCGCCTACCGGAAGATGACGCAGAATCTGTGGTGGGCCGCCGGCTACAACCTGTTGTCGGTACCGTTGGCGGCCGGGGTGCTGGCACCGGTGGGGTTCGTCCTGCCGATGTCGGTGGGGGCGCTCCTGATGTCCTTGTCCACCATCGTCGTCGCCCTCAACGCACAATTACTGCGGAAGCTCGATCTCTCACCCGAGGCGAGCGTCCGCGCCGCCCTTGCCCGGTCCAGCCGGTGACCACCACGTACAGGAGTGATTTCAGATGACCGCCTCCGCCGGCCCGCACCACCACGGGTACATGAGCGACAAAGACAAGTACCTCGCGCGTCTGAAGCGGATCGAGGGCCAGGCCCGCGGGATCCACCGGATGGTCGACGAGGAGCAGTACTGCATCGACATCCTGACCCAGATCTCGGCGCTGAACTCGGCGCTGAAGAGTGTGGCCCTCGGGCTGGTGGACGACCACCTGAAGCACTGTGTCGCCGACGCCGTCAGGGTCGGCGGTGAGGAGGGCGAGGCCAAGATGAAAGAGGCCACCGACGCCATCGCCCGGTTGGTCCGGTCGTGATGTGCGACGTTCGAGGTGATGGAGGAACCCATGAGTGACAGCAATCCGTCGAAGATCCTGATGTTCGGGGCGGACTGGTGCGGCGACTGCCGCCGGTCCAAGGCCCTGTTGGATGCGCGCGGTGCCGACTACGACTACGTCGACCTGGTGGCGGTACCGGACGGTGCGGACCGGGCGCTGGCGATCAGCGGCCGGACCCGGATCCCGGTGATCGTCTTCCCCGACGGGGAGTACCTGGTCGAGCCGACCGACGCCGAGCTGGCCGCCAAGCTCTGAGCGTTGCCCGGAACGATTCGGGACCTGAGTGGCGATATTTCAGCCACTGAGGTCCCAAATCGTCGGTCGCCTCGCCGCTCCCGGCCGACCCGGCCGGACGATTCGGATTCCAGATGGTCGAAATCGGACCATCTACAGCCCGAATCGTCGAACGGCCCCGGCGGGAGGCCCCCGGAACCAAGAATCCCCCCGCCGGCCCGAGGGCCGGCAGGGGGATTTCCAGGGTTCCGACGGTCTTCCTGGTGTGTACCACCTGGTCGAGCGTCCCTGTGCGGAGCTGTGGTGTGAGCGATCAACTCACCGTGAATGCCGGTCGACTGCGATAGACGCGGATCGGACCGGCCAGAGCGGAACCGAATGAAGTTGTGGACCCCGGGACCATCGGCCGGACACTGCCGGATGGCCGGCCGCGCAGATCCCGGGGAGCCTGCCACCCGCCCCTGCGGGCGAACCGGTGTTCCACGTGAAACTTCGACGTGGCACCGGCTCGCCCGCAGGGATGCGAGGGGGTATCAGGCGGCGGCAGAGCCGAGGGTGACCTCGACGGTCTGGTGCTCGCCGTTGCGGGTCAGGATGACGGTGACCTTGCCGCCGGGGACCGAGGACCGGATCGCCGCGACCAGGGCGTCGGAGGACTCGATGCTGTGGCCGTCGATCGAGGTCACGACGTCACCGACCTTCAGTCCGGCCGCCTCGGCGGCACCGCCCGAGGTCACCGACTTGATCTCGGCGCCACTGGGGATGTTCGAGTCGCCCTCGACCGCGTCGCCGACACTGGCACCCAGTACCGCGTAGCTGGCCTTACCGGTCTTGATGATCTCCTGGGCGATCCGGTTGGCCTGGTCGATCGGGATGGAGAAGCCCACACCGATCGAGCCCGACTGGCTGCTGCTGTCCGAGGACAGGGTGGCGATGGCCGAGTTGATCCCGATCACCTCACCCTTCATGTTGACCAGGGGACCACCGGAGTTGCCGGGGTTGATCGCCGCGTCGGTCTGGATCGCGTTCAGCACGGTCCCGGAGGAGGCGCTGCTCGCCGCGGCCTGCTGCTGGTCCTGCTGGGTCGGGTCCTGGCCGAACAGGTTGCCGGGGGACTGCTGCTGCTGTTGCTGCGGCTGCTCGCTGGACTCGGTCCGGACCGGGCGGTTGAGCGCGGAGACGATACCGGTGGTGACGGTGGCGGACAGACCCAGCGGCGAACCGATCGCGACGACCTGCTCACCCACCTTGACGTCGGCGGAGGTGCCGATGACGGCCGGAGTGAGGCCGGTGGTGCCGGTGGCCTTGATGACGGCGAGGTCGTCGGTGGGATCGGTTCCCACCACCTCGGCCTTGGCCGTGGTGCCGTCGTTGAAGCGGACGGTGATGTTGGTGGCCCCGTCGATGACGTGGTTGTTGGTGAGGATGAGTCCGTCCGCGGAGAGGATGACGCCGGAGCCTTCACCCTCGGCGGAGCTCGAACTCGCCACGACCGAGACGACGCTCGGCAGCACCTTGTTCGCGACCGACTCGACCGAACCCGGGGTGGTGACGGTGGTGGTCACCGAGGCGGGCTGCTGCGTCGCACCCTGGTTGATCGAGGTGTCCGCGGATGCGGTGTTGACCTTGTCCGAGTTGATGTTGGAGCCGATCACCCCGCCGCCGATTCCCGCACCGAGGGCAAGAACCAGGACCGATGCGACCAGCAGGCCGGAGCGGCGGCCTTTGCCACGCTCCTGGGTGGTGGTCCCGCCGGAGGCCGGCGGGATGCTGCTCGGCCGGATGGTCGACGGGCCGAAGGAGGGCGGCGGGAACTGCTGGGAGCCGCGGCTCCAGGCCGGGGCCTGGTTCTCCGGGCCGTAGGAGCCGCTCACCGGGTTGCCGTAGACCGGGAACTGGCGGGTGTGCTGGTACCCGCTGTTCTGCCCCTGCTGGTCCTGCGGCCGGTTCGGCTGCTGGGGCTGCGCACCGTACTGGGGGTTGTACAGGGCCGGCGGCTGCGGGTAACCGTGCGGCCGGGGGGCCTGGTCCTGACCGTAGGAGGCCGGCGGTACGTGCTGACCGGGGGCGGCCGGATCCGAGGTCGGGTACGCCTGCGGGTTGTGCTCCCCGGTGGTCCGGTACCGGGCGTAACCGGAGAGGTCCTCGGCGGCCGGGGTTTCGGGGGCCGGGGTCACCGGGTAGCCGGCGGCGGACGGCTGGGCCGAGGGCTCGGTGCCTGCGGCGGTGTGGAACGACGGATAGGGGGCCGGACGCTCGACGGCCGGGTCAACGGCGGGAGCGGAATCGGCGGCGGGCTGAACATCAGCGGAATCGGCAGCGGCTGCCTCGCGGGCGGCTTCGAAGTTCGGGTCTTGATCGCTCATGCAGCAACAGTGACCCCGCAATGTGTGGGTTCCATGGGGGCCCACTGAGCCGTGACCGAGAGATCATCGTCGAGTTCATGGGAACGTGCCCTGAAACGGAGAATGCGGGACGATCCTGCCGCAGCAGCATCGTCCCGCACTCATCGCCACAATAACCACAGAGTCGGGCGAAAGGGCTCAGCCGCCCCCTGGCCGCCCGGCTCCGCTGGTCTGGGCTCCGTTGGTCTGCGCCGGGTTGGTGGTCCCGCTGCCGGTCGGCGGCGCGGTGGAGGTGTTCACCGGCGGTGTGTACTTGTAGATCTGCACGTGCAACTGGGAGTCGACGTCCACCACGCTCCCGGAGGCAATGCTCTGGGCGCTGACGATGCCGTCCTGGGCCTTGTCCGCGGTGGGGTTCTCCTTGTCGACGATGACGACCGACCGGCCCCGGGTCTGGGTGTTGACATCGTCCTGGGCTGCGGCGAGTGGGCCGTTGATGTACCCGCCCACGGTCCACTGCGGGGTGGTGCCCACCACGATGCTGATGAAGTCGGACTTGGAGATCACCGTGTTCGGGTCCGGGGACTGCCGCAGGATGTTGCCGACCAGGCCGGTGTCCCACGTCGGCTCCGTGGTGGCCTGCAGGTCCTGCGGGCCGTTGCCCTCCCAACCGAGGCCCTTGAGCTGCTCGAAGGCGGCCTGCGGGCTGGCGTTCTGGATGAACGGCATCGTCATCTGGCTGTTGTCGGAGTACACCAGGGTGACCGGGGTGCCGACAGCCACCTGGGCACCGGCCTCCGGCCCTTCCGTTGCCAGGACCTTGTCCTTCGGCTCCGCAGAGACCTGGGGACGCACGATCGGCTGCAGTTTCGAGGCGACCAGGGCCTTCTTGGCCTCGTCGAGGGGAAGACCGAGCAGGTTGTTCGGAACCGTGGTGAGCTCCGGCCCGGTGCCGACGGTGATCGTCACCTCGCCGCCGTAGGGCGCCTTGTCGCTGGGCTTGGGGTCCTGGGAGACCACCCGGCCGTTGTCGGAGGCACTGGACTGGGCCTCCTTGATCTTGGCGGTGAAGTTGAGCTTCTTCAGCTGCTCGACCGCCGCGTCCTTGTCGTCACCGACGAGGTCGGGAACCTGCACCTGGCTCATCCCGGACCCGATGGTCAGGGTGATCGCGGTGCCGCGGTCGACCAGGGTGTTCGGGCTGGGGGACTGGTCGATGACCAGGTCTTTCAGCTCCTGGCTTGATTCGGCGAACTTGGAGGGGATGGCGACCTCGAAACCCATCTCGGTGAGTTTCGCCGTCGCCTCCCCTTGGGTCATCCGGCTGACGTCGGGGACCTGGGTCTTCGCCACACTGGGCTTCTGGCTGGTGAGGTTGATGGTGATCCACACCGCGGCAGCCAGGACGGCCAGGCACAAGGCGCCGATCCCGATGAAGGTCCAGACCCGTTTGGACTTGCTCGGCGGCTCCTCCTCCCATTCGCCGGCCGGTGCGATACGCGACGGCGGGGCGAGAAGCGGGGCCTGGCTCGGCCGCTGGTTGGCGGCCGGCATCCGGGCGGGGGTGGCGCGGAGCAGCTCGGTCCGCTCGTCGTCACTCATGACGGGTGTGGCGTGGACGGCCTGGCCGGACAGGGCCCGGACCATGTCGCTGCGCATCTCGGCCGCGGTCTGGTACCGGTTGAGGGGGTTCTTGTTCAGTGCCTTGAGAACGATCGAGTCGAGTTCCTTGGGCACATTCGGGTTGGTCTCGCTCGGCGGCTTCGCGTCCTCGCGGACATGCTGGTAGGCGATGGCCACGGGGGAGTCGCCGGTGAACGGCGGGGTGTTGGTGAGCAGCTCGTACAGCACACAGCCGGTGGCGTAGACATCGGAGCGGGCGTCGACGGCCTCGCCGCGTGCCTGTTCCGGGGAGAGGTACTGGGCGGTGCCGATGACGGCGGCGGTGGCCGTCATGGTCGCCTGGCCGTCGGCGATGGCCCGGGCGATGCCGAAGTCCATCACCTTCACCGCACCGACCTTCGTCAGCATGATGTTGGCGGGTTTGACGTCGCGGTGCACGATGCCGTGCCGGTGTGAGAAGTCCAGGGCAGCGCAGACGTCGGCCATGATCTCCATGGCGCGTTTGGCCGGGAGCGGGCCCTCGCGCTTGAGGATGTCGCGCAGGGTCTGGCCGTCGACGTACTCCATCACGATGTACGGGATGGGGCCGTTCTCGCCCGGGGTCTCGCCGGTGTCGTAGACGGCGACGATCGCCGGATGGTTCAGGCTCGCCGCGTTCTGCGCCTCGCGGCGGAAGCGGGTCTGGAAGGACGGATCGCGGGCGAGGTCCGCTCGGAGCACCTTGATCGCGACATCCCGGCCGAGGCGCAGGTCGCGGCCGCGGTGGACCTCGCTCATGCCGCCGAAGCCGAGGGTGTCGCCCACTTGATAGCGATCGCCGAACAGTCTCGACGGTGTCATTGGTGTCCTCTGCCTTGTGTCTGGGTCTGCATCGTTGTCATCCGCGTGATGATCGGAGCTGTGTTCGGTAGGTCGATGGTGGGCCGGTGCTGTGCGGTGCGCACTGCACTTGTCGGGTCGGCGGTCATGTCACAGCCCTCCCCACGGCACAGGCCCCTGTGATTCTCCCAGCCGCAGATCACGTTCTGATTCCACGCCGGGCACGATCGGGACCTTCAACGGCCCGAAACCGCCGAGAACGAGGGCTCCGAGGCCGATGTCCAGCGGCCCACCCAGGTCGAAGAAGGTCGAGACGAGCATCGCCGCGGCCACCAACAGGATCAGCAGGGTGATGGCCACCGAGACACCGGTGCGGCTGCCGGTCGGCACCGCCGCCGCCGGGGCGGACCTGCGGACCGGTGCCGACGGACCGCGTGCGGGTACCGGCGGTGGGGGCTGGAACACGGCGGTGCCACCGGTCGGGGCGGACCGGGCCTGGGCCCGCGCGCCGACCGGAACCGGTACCGCTCCACCCTTGCGGATGACGGCCACGGCATCGGCGAAGGCCGCCCCGTTGGGGAACCTGGTGGCCGGGTCCTTGACCAGGGCCTGCATGATCAGCTGGGCGATCGGCGCGGGGACATCGGCCGGGAGCGGCGGCGGGTCGTTGCGGATCTGGGCCATGGCGATGACCATCTGGTTGTCCCCGGTGAACGGCCGTCGCCCGGCCAGACACTCGTAGCCGACGATGCCCAGGGCGTACACGTCCGAGGCGGCAACGGCCTCGCCACCGGAGGCCTGTTCCGGGGCCAGGTACTGGGCGGTGCCCATCACCATGCCCTGTCGGGTCAGCGGCGCCTGATGGGCCACCTTGGCGATCCCGAAATCGGTGATCTTGACCTTCCCCGCCGGGGTGATCAGGATGTTGCCCGGTTTGATGTCCCGGTGGACCAGCCCGCGGGCATGGGCCTCCTGCAGGGCGCGGCCGGACTGTTCGAGCATGTCCAGGGTCCGGTTCACCGGCAGCCGGGGGGAGCGTGCCAGCACCGCCGAGAGTGGTTCCCCCGCCACCAGTTCCATCACCAGGAAGGCGGTGTCCTTCGGGCCGCCGCGGTAGGTCTGGGTCTCGCCGTAGTCGTAGACCGCCGCGATGCCGGGGTTGTTCAGGGCAGCGGTGATCCGCGCCTCGGTGCGGAAACGGTCGACGAACTCCGGGTCGGAGGTGAACTCGGACTTGAGGATCTTCACCGCGACGGGACGGCCGAGCCGCTGGTCGGTCGCCTCCCACACCTCGCCCATACCGCCGACGGCGATACGGTGCCCGAGTTGGTAGCGGTCGGCCAGCAGCAGGCCCGGGGCGAGCGTCATCCGCCGGCCGCCTGGGCTGCGACGGCGGCCTTGAGCACGTCCCGTCCGATGGGGGCGGCCACCTTGGACCCGGTGGCATCGAGGCCGGCGTCCCCGCCGTTCTCTACCAGGACCGCGACCGCGACGGTCGGGGCCTTGGCCGGGGCGAAGGCCACGTACCAGGTGTGCGGCGGGGTGTTCTTCGGGTCGGTGCCGTGTTCGGCCGTCCCGGTCTTGGAGGCGATCTCCAGGCCGGCGATCTGCCCGGCACCGGGGGTGGCGTCCTCGGTGGTGATCATCATGGCCTTGAGCTGTTCGGCGACCGAGGCCTTGATCGCGTCGGGGTTGGCCACCTCGGGCTCGGTCTGGGACACCGTCGTCAGGTCGGGGGCGGTGACCCGGGAGATCAGGTGCGGGGTCATCCGTACACCGTTGTTGGCGATGGTCGCCGCGATGACGGCGCTCTCCAGCGGGGTGGTGACGACATCGCGCTGGCCGATGCCCGACTGGGCGACGGCGGCCTGGTCGGCCATCTCGCCGGTGGTGGAGGCCGATACCCGTAGGCCGATGTTGGACTCGGTGGAGTCCATGCCCAGCGCGATCGCCTGGTTCCGGATGGCGTCGGCGCCCAGGCTCATCGCGACCTCGGCGAAGGCGGTGTTGCAGGAGTGGGCAAGGGCCTCGGTCAGCGTGACGTCGCCGACCTGGCCGTTGCAGGACTCCCGGCCGAAGTTCGACAGGGTGGCCCCGCCGGTGTTCGGCAGGGTGATGGTCGCCGAGCTGGTGACGGAGGTGTCCGGGGTCATCCCCGCGTTGAGGGCGGCCGCGGCCACCACCAATTTGAAGGTGGAGCCGGGCGGGTAGAGGTTCGTGACGGCGCGGTTGGTCAACGGGTCCGGGTCCCGGGCCGGGACGAGGGCGTTGTAGGCCTTCTTCTGCACCGCCTCGGAGTGGCTGGCGAACGGGGCAGGGTCGAAACTCGGCGTCGAGACCAGGGCGAGGATCTCCCCGGTGGAGGGTTTGATGGCCACGACCGCGCCGGTGTAGCCCTTGGCGGTCAGCTCGTCGTAGGCGACCTGCTGGACGGCCGGCAGGATCGTCAGCTCCACGTTCCCGCCGCGGGGGTCACGGCCGGTCAGGAAGTCCTGGACCCGGTCGCCGAGCAGGGACGGGTCGTCGCCGACCAGGATGTCCTGCTGGGAGCGCTCCAGGCCGATCGGCCCGTACCGCAGGGAGTAGTAGCCGGTCAGGTTGGCATAGGCCGATCCGCCGGGGTATTCGCGCTGGTAGCGGTACTGGTCGTCGGAGGGGACGGATTTGGCGAGGATGGTGCCGTCGGCGGCGGTGATCTGGCCGCGCAGCCGGGTGGCCTCCTCGAACAGGATGCGCTGGTTGAGCGGGTCCTGCCGGTACCGGTCGGCCATCACGACCTGGTTGTAGGTGAGGTTGCCCAGGAGGGCGACCACCAGGACGATCATCGCGATACCGACCTTGCGCAGGGTGCGGTTCATGCCGTGCCCCCTGTCTTCCCTGTTCCCGAACTGCCTGCCATCCCTGTTCCCGCGCACGTTGTTGCTCCTCGCGCACGAAGTTGCGTGCGCGAGGAGCAGTACGGTGCGCGGGAACGAGGGTTGTTCGGGGTCACGGTCGCCGTCATGCGGTACCGCCTCGGAGGTCGCCGATCGGGACCATCTCCGTCATCGCCTCGTTGAGCGGGGCCGGCGGCGGGGCCGGTCGTTCGACCGGCATCCGTGAGGAGTGGGAGATCCGGACCAGCAGGGCGATCAGGATGTAGTTGGCCAGCAGACTCGAACCGCCGTAGGACAGGAAAGGTGTGGTCAGGCCGGTCAACGGGATCAGCCGGGTGACACCGCCGACGACGACGAAGACCTGGAACACCATCGAGAAGGACAGCCCGGCGGCCAGGAGCTTGCCGAAGTTGTCCTTGACGGCCAGGCCCGCCCGCAGGCCGCGGGCCCCGAGCAGCAGGTAGCAGAGCAGGATGGCGGTGAGGCCGACCAGACCCAGCTCCTCGCCCAGGGCGGCGGTGATGAAGTCCGTGTTGGCGAAGGGCACAAGGTCAGGACGCCCGGCGCCCAGCCCCGTTCCGAAGATGCCACCGGTTCCCAGCCCGAAGAGGGACTGGACCAGTTGGTACCCGGTGTTCGACGGATCGGCGAAGGGGTGCAGCCAGATGTCGACCCGCAGCCGCACGTGGGAGAACTCGCGGTAGGCGATGTAGGCGCCGGCGGCGAAGCCGAGCAACCCGATGATCAGCCAGCTCGCCCGCCCGGTGGCCATGTAGACCATCACGAGGAAGACGCTGAACAGCAGGAGGGCCGTGCCGAGGTCCTTGCCCATGAACAGCACCCCGAGGGCGACGACCATGGCGATCAGCAGCGGTCCGAGGTCCCGGGCGCGGGGGAGCACCAGGCCCAGGACACGTTTGCCGGCGGTGGAGAGCACCGTGCGTTTGGCCACCAGGAACGAGGCCGCGAAGATGATCAGCCCGATCTTGGCGAACTCGGCCGGTTGGATCGAGAAGGCACCAGGGATCTTGATCCAGATCTTGGCCCCGTTGACCTCGGAGAACCGGGCCGGGAGGACCGCGGGGACCGCCAGGAAGACCACGCTGGCCAGGCCGAGGGTGTAGGTGTACCGCTGCAGGGTCGAGTGGTGCTTGATGACCATCAGCACCACCAGGAAGAACGCGACGGCCACACCCGTCCAGACCAACTGGGTGGGGGCGATCGGACTCGGCAGGTCGTCCCCGGCGCGCAGGGCCTTGGCGGTGTTGGCCAGGTCGAGGCGATGGATCATCACCAGCCCGAGACCGTTGAGCAGCGCGACCAGGGGCAGCAGCAGCGGATCGGCGTACCGGGCGATCGAGCGGACGATCAGGTGGGCGACGCCGAACACCACGAAGAACGCCAGCCCGTACCAGAGCAGGGCGAGGGACAGTGCCCGGTTCTGGTTGAGCTCCACCAGGGCCAGGGCGCTGGTGACGATGATCGCGACCAGGATCAGCAGGCCCAGTTCGGCCGCACGGCCGGTCGGCCGGCGGACGGTCGGCGTGCCGTCCGGGTTCGTCTGCGGAGCGCTCCGACGTGAGCGTTTGCCAGGTACCTCGGCCGATTCGACGGACATCAACCCACCTGCCGGCAGGTTTCGCCCGGGATGAGCGCCGGGGTGGTCAAGGTGCTGGTGGCCTGCGTCTGGCTGTCGAAGGTCGGGGAGTCGGAGGGGGTCGGGGTGACCTCGGTGACGTAGGTCAGCACGGTCTCGCCGGGGTTGCCCTCGGTATTTGCCGCAGTGTCGGCGGCGGTGTCGGCCGCGGTCCCGGTGTCGGGGGCGCTGGCCTCGGTGGTGGTGAGGACCAGCATCAACCGGCCGCCGCTGGCGTTGCGGGCGAAGGTCGTCCCGTTCGCCGGCCGCTTCGGTGTGCTTGCGCTGGTGGAGGCGGTGTTGCTCGAATCGGTGTTGCCCGAGGCCGTGTTACCTGACGCGGTGCTGCCGGAGGTGCCGGAGCTCGCCGAGCCGGTGGTCGTCCCGGTGGGGGGCGGCAGCTGGCTGGTGGTGACGATGGTGGTCAGGACCGGGTCGGTCGGAACCGTCGGAACGGTGGGCACCGTGGGGGTGACGGTGGCAGGCGGGTCGACGGAAACGACCCGGCAGGGCGGCAGCAGCTCGTTGGTGAGCCGGGTGATGACGTCGCGGGCCTCGTCCAGGCCGGAGGCGGGGATGCCGGCGATCACCTGGGAACGCGCCCCGGGCACCAGGTCCCCCGTTTTCAGGGGCTGGCAGTCGAGGGCGGACCGGCAGGAGTCCTCGGTGGCCGAGGCCAGCTTCCACCCCAGGATCGAGCCGTCCACACCACGGAAGATGACCACCCGTCCGGAGTCCTCGCCGACGTAGTACTGGCTGCGGATCCAGAAGAAACTTCCGGTGCCCAGGATCGCCAGGAGAACGACCAGGGCCAGGGTCAAGGCGCTACGGCGTCGCCACTTCCGCTCCGGAGCCGTCTGGATCAGATCGTGCTCGTCATCCTCTTCGTCGTCTTCGTCCTCGTCGTCGTGAAGGTCCTGATCATCGTCCGGGACCTGCAGCTGGATCGGCGCGGTGGCCATGGACGCGAGGTCGGAGTCGGCGTGCTCCTCCGGGAGCGGGATCCGCGGCATCCGCTGGGTCTCGTGGACCGGGAGGATCGGGCCGGTGGCGTCGAGATCGGCGTCCGGGTCGATCTCTTCGATCAGCACGGCTCCGGCGGTGACACCGGTTTCCAGTACGTCGGCGACGATGACGGTGACGTTGTCGGGACCGCCGCCGCGCAGGGCGAGGTCGATCAACCGGTCTGCGGCCGGGGCCACTTCGAAGCTGGCCAGGGTGTCGGCGATGGCCTCGGGGGCGACCACCCCGGAGAGGCCGTCGGAACAGATGAGGTAGCGGTCGCCGACCTGCAGAACCCGTTGCTGCAGCGTCGGTTCGCTGTCCGTGCCGTTGACGGCCCGGAGCAGCAGGGAACGCTGCGGGTGGTGGGCGGCCTCGTCCTCGGTGATACGTCCTTCGTCGATCAGCGATTGGACGAAGGTGTCGTCGTGGGTGATCTGGGAGAGCATCCCGTCACGCCAGAGATAGGCCCGGGAATCGCCGACATGGGCGATACCCAAACGGTTCCCGTCGAAGAGCAGGGCGGTGATGGTGGTACCCATGCCGTCGAGGGTGGCGTCTTCGGCGACCATGTCGGCGATGGCCTGGTTGCTGTCGTGGGTGGCATCGTCCAAGGGCCCCAACAGGTCCTTGCCGGGCTGCCGGTCGTTCAGCGGGATGAAGGCGTTCACGGCAAGGCGAGAGGCCTTGTCGCCCGCGGCATGTCCGCCCATACCGTCGGCGACCATCAGCAACCGGTCCCCGGCGAAGACCGAGTCCTGGTTGTTCTGGCGGATCAGACCGACATGGGTCCGCGCCGCATACCGCAGTACATGGGTCATGGCCGCAACTCGAATACCGTGCGGCCGATACGGATCGGGCTGCCGATGGGTACCGGGACCGGGGTGCTGACGCGGGTGCGATCGAGGTAGGTCCCGTTGGTCGACCCGAGATCCTCCAACCAGTAGCTGGTGCCCTGCAGGGTGAGCCGGGCATGACGGGTGGAGGCGTAGTCGTCCTCGAGGACGAGGGTGGAATCGTCGGCCCGCCCGATCAGGATCGTGTTGGAGTTCAACGGGATCCGGGTGCCCGACAGATGTCCTGCCGTCACCACCAGGACCCGCGGGACGGCGCTCGGATCCGGCCCGGTGGGCTGCCTGCGTGCATCCTTGCGGGCGCGGCGGGAGGACGCGGCCGCGACATCGGCGGAGGCGTACCGCAGATCGGACCGGATGACCCTGATCACCGCGTACACGAATAGGAACAGCAACAGCAGGAACCCGACACGGGTGAGCTGCAGGATCAAAGCGGGCACGAGTTATCCGTGGAGGTTGAAGATGATGGCCGAATGTCCGATGCGGATCACATCGCCGTCGGCCAGCTGCCAGGTCTGGACCCCGGTGCCGTTGACCGTGGTGCCGTTGGTCGAACCGAGGTCGTGCATCACGGCCACCTGGCCGTCGAAGTAGATGTCGATGTGGCGGCGGGACACCGAGGTGTCGGGCAGCCGGAAGTTGGCGTCCTGGCCGCGGCCGACGACATTCGATCCACGAACCAGCTGGTGGCGGCGTCCGGATCCGTCGTCCAGCTGCAGCATGCAGACGATGTCCGGAGCCGGCTGCGGCGCGTACTGCTGGTACTCGTCGTACTGGGGCTGGGCGTACTGCTGCTCGTAACCCGGCTGGCCGTACTGCGGGGCCGGCTGGGCGTAGGGATCGTAGGCAGGCGGCTGGTCGTACTGGGGTTGGTCGTACTGCGGCTGCTCGTACCCCGGCTGCGGGTACCCGGGCTGCTGGGGCGGGTAGGCGTTGGGGTCGTAGGCCGGCGGCTGCTGCTGCGGGGGCTGCTGGGGCGGGTACGGCTGCTGCGGCTGCGGCGGGTAGTACGGCTGGCCCTGCTGCGGTTGCTGCGGCGGGTAATAGGGGCGGTTCGGGTCGTGCGGCTGCTGGGTCATGGTTCCCACTCCTGGTTGGGCAGCGGGGCGAGCCCCGGGATGAGCTCCGGCGGGCGGTTGCTGGCCGCCCTGCGGATGAGCACCGGGGCCGGGGTCGTCGGTGACGGTGAGCCGGCCCGAGCGGGCGATGATGTCGGGATCGATGGTCGAGCGGACACGGAACTGGCCGGTGTGCAGGCTGTCGGACTGCTCCAGGACGACGGCGACGTCCCCGAAGGTCTGCCACCCCTGCTCGGCGAGGTACTCGCGGACGGTGTCGCTCAGTGCGGCGGCGACCTTCGCGTCGTCCTGGCCGAGCCCGTCGCGGTCGGTCCGGCCCAGGCGCACGGTGTAGCTGTTCGGCGCGATGTGCCGGCCGTTCTGGTCCTGCAGATGTTCGGCCGCCTCGGCCTGGAGCGCGTCCATCACCTCTGCCGGGTGGACACCTCCTCCGAACAGGCGGGCGAAGGTGTTGCCTACGGCTCCTTGAAGCCGTCGTTCGAAACTCTGGATGACACCCATGCTCACCTCCCGTGGAATTGGACGGTCTACAAACCCCGATCCTAACTTGGACGTGCCGAAGCGGGTGAGGTTGCAGATGATCCGTCGGATCGCCGCAGGTTGGTCTCCGTTATTTCGTCAGCACGACCGGGGTGGGTACCGGTGTCTGACGGATGCCGAAGGAGATGAAGGCGGCGATCACACACAGCCCGGCCGAGGCGAACCAGGCGAGCGTGTACTCGCCGGTGAGGTCCCGGATGACACCCGCGCCGACCGAGGCAAGGGCCGCTCCGATCTGGTGAGCTGCGAAAACCCAGCCGAAGACGATGGTGCCGGACATGCCGAAGAGCTCACGGCACAGGGCCACGGTCGGTGGGACGGTGGCGACCCAGTCGAGCCCGTAGACGATGACGAAGGCGACGATGCTGACGTGGACGGCATCGCTGAGCAGGAACGGCAGCATGACCAGGCCCACACCGCGGAAGAAGTAGTAGAAGGCCAGCAACGTGCGCGGATTCACCTTGTCGGTGAGGATGCCCGAGCCGATCGTGCCGATGATGTCGAAGATCCCGACGACGGCGAGCAGGCCGGCGGCGGTGGTCTGGGACAGGCCGTGATCGTGGGCGGCCGGGACGAAATGGGTGCCGATGAGGCCGTTGGTCGTGGCGCCGCAGATGGCGAAACCGGCCATCAGGGCCCAGAAGGTGCGGCTGTGCGAGGCCTGGCGCAGGGCATTGATGGCGGTTTTGGCGGCGTTGACCTGCGGTGATGCGGGGGTGGCCGTCGACTCCGGTGTTGACGGATCCTCGCCGTAGGCCCGCACCCCCAGCTCCGAGGGGTGGTTGCGCAGGAAGATGACGACCAGCGGCACCACCGCCAGGGCTGCGGCGGAGATGATCAGCGAGGCGGTGCGCCAGCTGGAGATCTCGGCGACCCAGGCCAGGACCGGCAGGAAGATCAGCTGACCGGTGGCGCTGCCGGCGGTGAGGATGCCCATGACCAGGCCGCGACGCTTGACGAACCAGCGGTTGGCGATCGTGGCGGCGAAGACCAGGGCCATCGAGCCGGTGCCCAGGCCCACCAGGAAGCCCCAGAGCAGGACGAGCTGCCAGTCGGCGGTGATGAAGACGGTGAGGCCGCTGCCCGCGGCCACCAGGGTCAGGGCGACGGCGGTGACCTTGCGGATGCCGAACTTGTCCATCAGTGCGGCGGCGAATGGGGCGGTGAGGCCGAAGAGGACGAGGTTGACACCCACGGCGATCGACAGGACACCCCGGGACCAGCCGAATTCGTCCTGCAGGGGGACCATCAGCACGCTCGGGGCGGCGCGGAATCCGGCGGCACCGATCAGTGCGATGAAGGCGACGCCGGCCACGATCCAGGCCGGGTGGACCCGGTGGTGTTTCGGGGTGGGGTGCTGGTCTTGCGTGGCTTCTCGTGCGGCGGTCTCTGGTGCTTCGGGTCCTTCGGGCGCGGGTCCTTCGGGCGCGGGTCCGCCGGAGGTGGCTGGGGTGACGGCGTGACTCACGGAGGAACCTAACTTGTTTGAAGGAAGTTAGCTGGAGAGTAGTGCGGGGTTCAGGCTGAGGACAAGTGTGCGACGCCGTTGGTGGTGGTCCTGGCGGTATCGGGGGGTGAGGGTGGAGTCTGGCGGGATCTGGGCGGAGGTTGGCGGATTCTGCTCGGCTGTTCGCGGGTTCGGGCTCGGCCCCCGGTGAGCTCGTCTGTCCATCCCTCGGTGGGATATGCGCAGATTTTCGGGCGATTTGCTGCGCATATCCCGCCACGCGATGGCTCGGGACCTGCGGAGTTCCCGAGGTGCTCGGCGAGGGTCTGCGGGAGGGGTGCGGGTGGTGGACCGGAGGTGGATTTTGCACCCCGTGGAGCGTGATAATCTCGTTGAGTCGCTCGGGCGAGTGGCGAAATGGCAGACGCGCACGGTTCAGGTCCGTGTGTCCGAAAGGACGTGGGGGTTCAACTCCCCCCTCGCCCACCGAAGTCAGTGAAGTCAGCTGCCGGAACGTGAAGTACAGATCCCCGTCAGGCTTCGGCCTGGCGGGGATCTTTGCTATCCGCGGTTCTTCGCCCTCTCCGCCCCCGCGAATGGACCGTCCCGCCCCCACCTTCCCCGCGAGCGGGCGGTCCCACCTCACCTTCTCCCGCGAGCGGGCCGTCACCCCCCACTTTTCGGGGTCTGGCGGTCCGCTCGAGCGGCCCGTCTGCCAACACTCTCCCGCGAGCGGACCGCCACACCCCAGATTCCGGGGTGTGAGGGCCCACTCGCGGAGGAGCAGTCCGGCCATCGGCGACCGCAAGTCCGACCGGACCACCATCAGCCGAATCACAAGACCCAGCAGGACATGGGCCAACCTCACATATCTGGACCCCGGGGAGTTCTACAGTCAACAACGCCAGGCCCGGTGACGCCCCTGGGCGGGCCCATCAGGGCGCGCCGACAGGAATCGTCGACCGGCCACCTGCGGAACCTACGGAGTCCAGATGCGATCTAGTCGTTGGGTGATCCTCGGCCTGGTGCTTGCCCTTGCCGTGGCCACCGGGGTCTTGGTCTACCAGAGCCGTACCGGCGCGAACGAGGCAGCCGACGGTCCGGTGACCATCACCCAGACCACGACCCGCCCGCCCACCGGCCCGGCGGCACCGCCGGACACCTCGGGCAGCTCGGACGGACCGGGCAGCACCGACCCGGCGAGTACGGACCCCGCTACCACCGACAGTGCGGGGACCAGCCCCGTCACACCCCCGGACGGCCGGCCCGCGACGAATCTGCCGATGAAGAAGTTGAAGAAGGGTCAGAAGCCCCCGCAGTTCATCATCTTCTCCTTCGACGGCGCGGGTAACACCACGAAGCTCAACGGGTTCATGGACACCGCAGCGAAGACCGATTCGCGGTTCGTCGGATTCCTGACCGGCCTGTACATGCTCTCCGATGACAAGGGCACCGACTACACCGGTCCGGGCCGCGACCCGGGGGAGTCCTCGGTGGGCTTCGGCGGCGACTCAGCGGAGATCGTGCAGCGGGTCAAGGACTGGAACCGGATGTGGGCCGCCGGCAACGAGATGGGCACCCACTACAACGGCCACTTCTGCGGGGGCAGCGGCGACGCCTGGACCCAGGCCGACTGGACGAGCGAGCTCGACCAGGCCTTCACCTTCGTCGACGACTACAAGAAGCTCGACGACCTGCCGGACGCGCCCACCATGAAGTTCACCAGCAAGGACGTCAAAGGCGGCCGGACCCCCTGCCTGGAAGGGGTCAGCACCGATGAGGCCTTCTCCAGCATGGCCCAGGTGTGGAAGGCCCACGGGATGACGTACGACTCGTCCAAGCCCGCCCCCCGCAACGGCATCTACTGGCCGCAGAAGGTCGACGGCATCTGGGAGTTCTACATGCCGTACATCTACTCACCCGGTTTCAAGGGGATGGTGCAGGCGATGGACTATTCCTTCTGGGTCAACTACAACGGCGGCGCTGAAGACCCGAGCAGTGCACCTGCGCTCCGCAAGATCGTCAGGCAGACCTACGACTACCTGTACGACCAGGCCTACAACGGCAACCGGGCACCGATCCTGATCGCCAACCACCTGAACAACTGGAACGGCGATTCCTTCAACCCGCCGACCGAGGACTTCATGAGGGACACCTGTGGGAAGAAGGACACCTACTGCACCACCTACCAGGACGTCATCGCCTGGATGGAACTGCAGGATCCGGCCGTCCTGGCCGATCTGGAGGATGCCTACCCCGTGGCCGAGGAGATCCCCGCGGGCTGACGGGCGACCCGGCTACGCCCTTCGCCCAGGTCCGTGGGGGACCATGTTCAGTCATATGCTGCCTGTAACGTCGCTGGCCTGCGATGATTGGCTCATGACGGTTGGACAGGGACCCTGGGGCGCCCTTGGTGTGAACCTTTACCGCCCTGGTACCGCTCGAGAGGTCTTCGATGGGCCGGCCAATACCACCTTCGCCCCCTCAAGTACGCACCTGGTCGGGTTGCCCGATTCCTCTTGGTCGGGCCTGAACAGGCCGGTCTCTGAGGGATCGGCACCGTCCCTGATCTCGAAATGAAGTCGGGTTACGACCCGGGGTTTCTCGGCCTGCAGGTTCCGCTGCCGACAGTGCCGAGTCCGATCCCGACCACACAGTTGCCATATTCTCATTTCACTGTGGTTCTTCGACTCGATCGGCGACTTGCAGCTGTTTCGGCGGTGAACATCCATGGCGCCCTTCTCAAGGCCGTGCCTCGCACCATGGACCCATGGAGAATTGACCCCCGAGTCGGGGACGGGGCGCAGGCGACCAACAGTATCTACGTGGGAAATGATTTTGACAGAGGTCACCTCACCCGCAGGGAGGATCCCTGCTGGGGTACCCAAGCCGAAGCGGAGGAAGCCAACAGTGACACATTTTATTTCACCAATGCAGCCCCTCAGGTGGCAACCTTCAATCAATCCAAGTCCCTGTGGCGCGGTCTCGAGGACTACGTGATCGAACACGCAGAAAAATATGAGCAGCGGCTGAATGTCTTCACTGGGCCGATTCTCGACGAAAGTGATCCGCTCTACCGCGGCTTGCGTGTGCCGCTGCAGTTCTACAAGATCATCGCCTGGGTCGGAGAGGGCGGTCTATCTGCCACGGGGTACATTCTCGACCAGAGCGAACTGGTCGAACAGCTCCTGAGTGGCCCTTCCGTTCAAGCCTCGCCGCTTGGCAAGTACCGCACCTATCAGGTACCTGTTGAGCTGATCGCCGGGCGTACGGAACTCCACCTTCCAGAACTTGTGGATGCTGACGTCCTGACATTACCCGAGGATGCATTGCCAGGAACAATGAGTCGTGAATTGACTTTGACGCGCCTCGAAGATGTCCAATTGCTTCCCGGCCCCACTGCCGGGTGAGCCGGTACCGATCCGAAACTCTGTTTGAAATGTGGTGAGTTCCCTCTCCGGCCGCGAGTGGACTGCCACACCCCACATTCCGGGGTGCAGCGGTCCACTGGAGCGAGACGTTCTGGGGTGCAGCGGTCCAGTGGAGCGGCGCAGTGGAGCGATGCAAGGCCGCCCAGCAAGCTGGTCACACAGCTGCAGCGGCCCCGGCAATCCGGACGTGCACATGCATGTCGTGCCACCCGTCGACGTGCAGCAACGAACTGCGCCGGGTGCTCTCGAGGAGGTAGTCGGCCTTCTCCGCAACTCTGCAGGACGAGACGTTCTGGGTGGAGTGCTGCAACTCCAACCGATGCAGGCCCACTTCGTCGAAGGCCCACTCACTCAGCGCAGCAAGGGCTTTCGGGGCCACTCCCTGCCCGCGAGCGGCCGGCAGCACCCAGTAGCCGACCTCCCCGAATCCCTCGCCCAGTTTGAGTCGCAGGCCGATACGTCCGTGCACCTTCCCCTCGATCTCGACGGCCCAGTCGCAGGCGATCTCGGATGCCCAGCGCCCCGTCCAGGAATGCACCCACACCAGTGCCTCGCCGGCCGTCATCATTCGAAGATGCCACCGCTGGATGTCCGGGTCCTGGTAGGCACCCACCAGGACGGGAATGTCGGATTCCGCCCATGGGCGCAGGACCAGCCCTTCGGACCTGATCACCGGCTGGGCGACCTCACCCAGCGTCCCGGGCGGAACAACGGCCTCCACCAAGCTGGGCATCGGCTTCCTCTCTCAGAGCACGAGCAGGAGAACTACATCGGCCCGATCTCGGGCCCGTGGGTGTCGATCAGATGGGTGCGCAGGGCCTCGGAGAAGCCTTGCGGATCATCGTTGCGCAGGTGGGCGATGAGCCCGGTGTGCTCCTGAATGATCTGGTCGGTCCGTTCGAAAAGCTGTTCCTTCTGCGTGAACAGCAGCAGCCGCTGACGGTCGGTCAACCGGTCGCCCAGTTCGATGAGGAACGGGTTCTCCCCGGCCTCGACGAAGGTGCGGTGGAACTTGGTGGTCAGCTCGACGAAGGCGCCGATGTCCTGGGACTTGAGGACCGCGCGCTGAGCGGCGACCTGCGGTTCGAGTCGGTCGGCCAGTTCCAGCCGCGCCGCTGTGGTCGCCCGTTGGACCCCCATCGATTCCAGGATCAGCCGGGCGTCGGCCAGGTGGGCGATGTCGCTCGCGCTCAGTCCCAGGACCAGGGCCCCCCGTTTGGGGTAGATGGACAGCCAACCCTCGTCCTGCAGTCGGGTCAGCGCCGAGCGGATCGGGGTCCGGCTGACCCCGATGGTCAGGGCCAGCTCGTTCTCGGAGAGCATCGTGCCCTCCCGATGGGTGCCGTCGATGATGGCGGCGCGGATCGCGTCGTAGGAGATCTCCGCGGCGGTCTTGGGGGTCGGCACCGGTCCATGATCCCGCGAACGGCCCGGCCCGGTCGACGCGGCACGCGGCGAGGGCCCTACCAGGGTGTCCATCAACGATCCTGCGGCAACACCCGGCGGGCCGCGCGGACCCGATGGACGATCAGGATCCCGGCCAGGACGGCCAGGCACAGTCCGACGATCAGGATGTCGGGGACCGAGTCGGTGCTCTCCAAGGCCCAGCTCTCCAGGTGGTACTGGTCGGTGGCGCCGAGGATTCCACCCAGATCGGTGGTCCCGCGGGTGACGATGAGCAGCACCCCGATGCCGATCGAGAGCAGTCCGCCGACGATCTGGGTCCACGTGTTCGACCATCGGCCGATCCGCACCTCGCGCGGCCGCATCCAGTCGCGGATCCGGCTCACCCGCCCCCAGATCAGGGCCAGTACCAGCAGGGGCAGTGTCATACCGGCGGCGAACACCAGCAGGACCAGCCCGCCCCGCAGCGGGCTGCCGCCCACGGCCGCGAGGGTGAGTACCGATCCGAGGATCGGGCCGGCGCAGGTGCCGGCCAGCCCGTACACGCTCCCGAGCAGGAAAACCGAGACGGTGGAGGTGCTCTCGGCTGCGGCTTGCCGGGTGAACATGGGCAGGCGCAGACCCGCCACCTGCACCGCGCCGAGGGTGATGACGACCACCGCCGCCGTGGTGACCAGCAGCATCTGATGGTCACGGACGAAGGAACCCATTGTCCCGGCCAGGATCCCGAGTGGAACGAGGGTGGTCGCCAGCCCCAGGAAGAACACCCCGGTCCGCCCCAGCAGCCGACCCGGGCTGGTGAACGCGTAGGAGAAGAAGGCCGGCAGGAGCATCACCGAACAGGGACTCAGCAGGGTCAGGACACCTCCGACAAGTGCGCCGGCAAAACCGATGTCCATGTCTATCGTCCCGCGAGTGCCAGTTGCTCGTCGAGGATCCGCCGGAAGGTGTCGATCGGCTGCGCTCCGGCGACCACCTCGTCACCGATGACGAAGTACGGAACCGACGTTGCTCCCAGGCGTTTGGCGCGTGAATTGCTGATCTCCACGGCCACCCGCAGGTCCTTCCGGTCGAGATCGGCGGTGAACTTGTTGATGTCGGGCACACCGGCGGACTCGGCGAAGGTGATCAGCTTTTCCCGCGGCAGATCCGGGTGGGACCGTTCGGGTGCGGCGGCGTAGACGGCGGCCATGTACTCGTGGAACCTGCCCTGCTCGCCTGCCGCACGAGCGGCGACAGCCGCGTTCAAGGACTGCTCGCCGAACAGGATCGCATCGTTGAATTCGTAACGGACCAAACCTTTGTCGACGTACTCCTGGATCAACGTCGGCAGGGTTTCGTTGGTGAAGACTGCGCAGAACGGGCACCGGAAGTCGGCCCATTCGGAGATGACGACGGGGGCGTCCACCGGCCCGAGGGCCTGTGGATCACCGTCTGTGCGCTGGGCCGGGCCACTGGTCGGGGATGTCGTGGGTGCTGCGTCCGAGCCCGGTGCGGTCGGCCCCGGCGCACTTGCCCCTGGTGTAGGCGCGTCCGAGGAGGTCTGGGCGACAACAACAATGGCAAGGAAGAACACCACCGCTGCCAGGACGACGTTGACCCGCCGGGAGGTGCGCAGACTCTTCTGCAGGGCGGCGATCGACGTCGGTGCGGTGTTGCGGGTCCGGTTGCTCATCGTGCCTAGGATACAAGTTGCATCCAAGTTGTCAAAGCGGCCGTGGGCAGCACACGAGCTGCGTGCGGTCGCGCCGATGAAAGCCGGGCAGGTGCGTGATCCCTTACCGGAGAAGGGGTGTCACGCCCGCTCTGCGAGTTGTCCGGTTCGGGTGGATCAGACCGTGTTGACCGGGCCGATCGCGGTGCTGGCCTCGACCAGTCCTTCGGCCAACCGGTAGTTGGCGGCGACGATCCCCAGGCGGCCCTCGGAGATCTCGTTGCTGATCAGCGCCGAGGTGCGGAGCAGCTCGGCCACACACCCGCGCAGGTGCGCACGCCCGACCTCGAAGGTGTCGATCAGGTCCGGGTCCACCCGCGGGGACAGAGGGTTGTCGCGGAGCCAGACCTCTTGTACGGCAGGGATGATCGGCTGGATCTGCCGGGCGATGTTGACGGGCAGTTCCGGCGGATCCGGCTGCTGGGACTGGACCGCGGCAGCGATGGCACCGCACTGATCGTGGGCCAGCACCACGATCAACGACACCTTGAGGACTGCGACGGCGTACTCCAGCGACCCGATGACGGTGTCGGACACCACCTGTCCGGCGTTGCGGACGACGAAGAGGTCGCCGAGTCCCTTGTCGAAGATCAACTCGGCGGCCAACCGTGAATCGGAGCAGCCGAACAGCGCCACCGGAGGGTTCTGGCTGTGATGGTTCTGCTGCCGGTAGGCGACGTCCTGCCGGGGGTGCTGCGCGTCCCCGATGATGAACCGCCGATTCCCTTCCAGCATGAGCGCCCAGGCTTCGGCGGGGGAGAGAGGCGGCAGCGGTGTGGCGATGGAGGACACGGGTTTTCCCTCGTCGATGTGGTTCAGGCCGTCATGCCCCGGTGGGCGGGCGGCTGGAGGAGTGGACGGCTGGGGGCGGGGAGGCACAGGTGGACATGAAAACGGTGGACATGAAGAACGGCGGACAGGAAGAACATAGTGCCCGCGGCCCCGAGCTCCCGCACCGGCAGGCCAACCGCAGCACCCGCACCGGCAGGGCATCCCCGGCATCGGCAGGCCGGCCGCAGCACCCGCACCGGCGAGTCCCTAGGAACCGGCGATCTCTGCGCGCTCGGGAGCGACCGACAGATAACGACGGAACAGAGCGACCTGCCGGCGTGCGGGGATGGTGGCCGTGATGCCGGTGGAGGAGGCGGCCAGCAGGATCGTGCTGGTCAGGTCGTCGAGGCGGCTGCGGGTCGGCGCCGAGACCAGGAGTGCGGTGCTGCTCGCGCGGATCTGGGCCCCGGTCCGGTCCTCCAGGGCTCCGAGGTTCAGGCCGGCAAGTGCTTCGGCGAACTGTCGTCGACGGGTCGGTGTGCCGCCGTCGACGTCCACGAAGCGGTGCACCGCAGTGGCGGTCTGCACATGCCCGAACTGTTCGACAAGGACGTCCCCGGCGTGGTGCTGGAGGAACGGCGGTTCCTCCGCGCTGATGGGCGGCAGGATGCTGGGCAGCAGATCGACCACGCCGTCCAGACTCTCGTCCGCGTCCAGTCGCATGCGGCGGGGGAAGCAGGGGGTTTTCACGGCCGTTCTCCTGGTGATTCGTGATGGACGACGATGGTCGGCCACATCGATTCTGCTGTTCTTCACCGCTGCTGTCGTCCTTCCGGCGTGGTATCCCTGAGCTGATGCGCAGGTGGTACAGCGCCGCAGGCGCAGCAGGTATTCCTGGTCACGGGTGATGGATCGGCCCGGGGTGATCAGTCGTCAGCACCGCAGTGTTCCGGGTCGACGCCGGGCCTGGGCCAGCGCCGCTTCTCCAGCCGCTCGATATCGCCGTTGAACCGGGCGAGGGCGGCGGCGAACTCGGCGACCTCCTCGGCGGTCCAGTTCTCCAGCACCCGTTCCAGCCCGCGGTTGTTGACCTCCCGGTGCTCGTCGACCCGCGCGGAACCCTCCTCCGACAGGCGGAACTTGCGGGCGATCCCGCCGTCCGGATCCGGGATCCGGGTCACCAGACCGGATTTCAGCATCGATGCCGTTTGCCGGTTGAGGGTCGAGACATCCAGGCCGAGGGCCTCGCTGAGCTGGCTGATCGACATCGGTCCGTCGAGCTGGATCCGGCGGAGCAGTACATAGGCGCTGCGGTCGAGCAGGCGGTTGTCGGCCGTCGCCTGGTTCTTGTAGAAGTACCCGTGCCGCATCAGCACCATGGTTTCGAACTCGACGAGGTCGGTCGGTTTTTCCACGAGGTGGTCCTTTCCGGGTACAAGTTCGGGATCCTTCCCAGCTTACCGCAGGTGATGTGTATCACGCACAAGGCATGTATTCAGCACAGGATATGTATCGTACACATCGAACATCACCCGGTCTGTGCAGGAGAACCCATGAGCAACACCGAACAAGCCACCCGCACCGGTGGCATCGTCGCAGTCCTGGCCTCGGTCGGGGTGGTGGCGGCGATCATGCAGACCCTGGTGGTCCCCCTGCTGGGGGAATTGCCGCAGCTGCTCGGCACCACCCCGTCCAACGCCACCTGGGTGGTGACGGCCACCTTGTTGGCCGCGGCGGTGGCCACACCCGTCGCCGGTCGCCTGGGGGACATGTTCGGCAAGCGCCGGATGATCCTGATCCTCACCATCCCCCTGATCGCGGGTTCGGTGGTCTGCGCGCTCTCCTCGTCGGTGCTGCCGATGATCGCCGGTCGTGGCCTGCAGGGCCTCGGGATGGGCGTGGTGCCATTGGGGATCAGCCTCCTGCGTGACGTGGTTCCGCCGGCCAAACTCGGCTCCTCCATCGCCCTGATCAGCGCCTCCATGGGCGTCGGCGGCGCGCTCGGTCTGCCGTTCGCCGCGATCGTCGCCGAGAACACCAGCTGGCGGGTGCTGTTCTGGGTCGCCGCCGGACTGAGCGCTGTCGTCGCCCTGCTGATCACGGTGGTGGTTCCGTCCGACCGTCCGAACCCGACACCGGGCCGCTTCGACCTGCTCGGGGCCATCGGGCTCGGCATCGCCCTGGTCTGCCTGCTGCTCGGGATCTCGAAGGGCTCCGACTGGGGTTGGGGAAGCGGTACCACCCTTGGCCTGCTCGCCGCCGCGGTCCTCGCCCTGCTCGTCTGGGGATGGTGGGAACTGCGCACGACCCAGCCGCTGGTCGACCTGCGGGTGACCGCCCGCCCGCAGATCCTGATGACCAACGTCGCCTCGATCCTGGTCGGCTTCTCCATGTACGCCCAGTCCCTGGTCATCCCGCAGCTGCTGCAACTGCCCTCGGCCACCGGCTACGGCCTCGGTCAGTCGATGATCCAGATGGGCCTGTGGATGGCACCCGCCGGTCTGGCGATGATGGCCCTTGCCCCGTTCGGTGCGAAACTCTCGGCCGCCCGCGGCCCGAAGGTGACCCTGGCCGTCGGCAGCCTGATCATCGCCACCGGCTACGCCTCCTCGATGGTGCTGCTCGGATCCACCTGGGGTCTGCTCGCCGTCAGCCTGATCACCAACACGGGCGTCGGACTGGCCTACGGGGCGATGCCCGCCCTGATCATGGGGGCCGTCCCGCGCGAGGAAACCGCCTCCGCCAACAGTTTCAACACCCTGATGCGCTCCATCGGCAGCTCCGTCTCGGCCGCGCTCATGGGTGTCATCCTGGCCCAGCTGACCATCGACTTCGGTGGCCGGACCCTGCCTTCGGAGACCGGGTTCCGGGTCGCCCTGCTGGTCGGCTGCGGTGTCGCCCTCGCGGCCGCCGCAGTGGCGATCAGCATCCCGTTGCGCTCCGCGGGGTCCCGTACCGATACCCCGCAGGGCACCCGGGCGGGCACGCCGGTGGCAGCGCGGGTCTGATCGCCTGCGCCCCGGCCCGCTGCGGTGCAAGCAGCGGGCTGGGCTAGATTTTTCGGGTGACCGAGTTCCGTATTGGTGTTGCCTCGACGCCGCTGACCGCGTCGATCGCCGAAGGCATTCCCGTCGTCCTGGACGCGATCCGACGCGCCGGGATGGCCGGGGTCGAGGTGCTGTGCCTGCCGGAGACGGTGCTGCCCGGCCACCGGATGCAGGCCGCCGCGGTGTCCGAGGTCGATCCGGCAGAGCTGGAAGCAGCGATCGGTGCAGTGGCGGCCGCGGCGGGCGAGGCCGGTGTCGCCGTCGTCCTCAGCGTCGAAAAACCCACCCCGGCCGGCGGGGAGATCACGGCGGTGGTGATCGATGCCGATGGGATCGTCCTGGGCGAGCAACCCAAGACCCAGATCGATCCGGCCGAGGAGGAGTACTACGTCCCCGGCACCGGGCGTCGTCTGTTCGACACCGGCGGGCTGACCTTCGCCGTGGCGACCTGCCACGAGGCCTTCCGGTACCCGGAGCTCTGCCGCCAAGCGGCGGTAGCCGGTGCCCAGGTGGTGTTCGTCCCCCACTTCGTGACCGTGGAAGGCGGTGCACCGCTGACCGAATGGTGTGCGCCGGGGAATCCGTACAACGAGAAGGCCCTGCTGATGCGCGCGATGGAAAGCAGCGTCTACATCGCCGGTGCGAACATCGCCGGAGCCGCCCAGGGCTCGGCCAGCGCGGTGATCGGCCCCGACGGCGCCCTGCTGGCACAGGTGCCCTACCGTACGGTCGGTATCGCCTGGGCCGACATCGATCCGTCCCGTGCCGACGGGCTGATCGCGCGCCGGTGGGCCCCCGAACGGAATCAGCTCACGTGACGGGACCGGCCAAGATCCTGATCAGCGCCTGCCTGCTCGGACACCGGGTCCGCTACGACGGACGAGCCTCCCAGGTCCCGGAGGGCAGCCGCGAGATCATGTCCCGGTGGCGGACCGAAGGTCGCCTGGTGGTGGTCTGCCCGGAGGTTGCAGCCGGGTTTGGCACACCCCGGTCGCCGGCGGAGATCGTCGGTGGGCCGGGGCGTACCGTGCTCGCCGGATCCGCGGCGGTGGTCGAGGCGGGCGGCGCGGATGTCACGGAGCAGTTCCGCCGTGGCGCAGAGATCGCGTTGAGACTCGTTGAATCCCAGGGGGTCCGGGTGGCATTGCTGAAGGAGAAGAGCCCGTCCTGCGGAAGCGGCCGGATCTACGACGGCTCTTTCGGCGGGGTGACCCTCACCGGAGCGGGGGTGACGACGGCATTGCTGCGGGAACACGGGGTCACCGTGTTCAATGAGGACCAGGCCGCCGAGGCGGATCTCCTCCTACGGGGGCTGGACCCGGCGTCGGTGTAACTCCCGGCTTCACCTCTCGCCCGTTCCAGCCGCTTCCCGGGGAAGGTTGAAATGGTGAGCCGACAGGAGCTCCATCCGTGCCCGAATGATTGCTGCGAGACCGTGACGGTCGAGCCCAACGACGTTGACCCTCAACTGACTCGCCAAGCGGCGACCCCAGTCGTGGAACATTCTCGGGTGAGCAGAGACCCTGTCCTCGACGAGAGCCTTTGTCCGCCAGGAAGACAGGCTTCCCGCATCAGTCATCTTCATACCGTCTGCAGCGCCTCTGCCAGCCGTCAGAGCGGCCCTGAGGTCGGAACGTCCTGATCCGTCAAGAGCGTCCTGAAGAGCCCGGAGACTGAGTGCCGTCTCGATATCAAGTGCAAGATCGTGGGCAAGGACCCGTGCTTCTTGCGGTGTTCGATTCTCAACGCCAACTTCGACTCCCGAGCGGAAGATCCAGGGGGCGGCAGCATCTGAACGGCTGGTCGAACGAACATCGATGACCAGTCTGCAGTCCGCTGGCCCTCCGGCGATGGGTCGAGACAACGTCAACATCGGCAGTCCGCCGCTGGTTCGAAATGCCTGCGCCGAATCGTCACCTAGGGAACTGTTGAGTTCTCCGACCAACCTGCGAGTGATCAGGTCTGCGACGATCTTGTTCGTTGCCGACCCGATGGGGCCGTCGACTTCCTTCTTCCACGTCTTCAGCGTGCCGCCGGCGATTCGACCCAGCCAGCGCGCGTGAGGGTGTCCGCTGTCCTCCCAGGAGTACACCAAAACGTCCAGATCCAAGGAGATCCAACTAGGGCCGATTCCCTCGACGTCGTTGTCGAGAGAAGCAATGTAGTGGGCCACAGGTGGACGCTGATCCATTGCCCAGGTTTCGTACGCCGAATACTGTTGTCCGTGTTGACTTGCAGAGAGCTTCAACTCGATGAGAGCAACGTCCACGTCGTCGCATCGGATCATCAGGTCGGGGCGGCCCCCGGTGATGGGGACTTCTCGGTGACTGGTCAGCGTGCCGGTGGAACTGATGCCCAAGGCCGTCGCCAACGGGATCGGATCCAAGGTTGCCAGGAAGGCAATGAGATCGCTGATGCGATCTTCCTTCCCCAGCAGCCTGCTCATCGGCGTCATCAGGTCGGACGGATGGTCATCTTCCGGGACAGTCGCCATGGCCTCACCCTACTGAGATGTTCGACACGGCCTGTGGCCCGGGGGTCGCTGCACATCAACCTCGTGACCCTCACGACCGATTCCCGCAAGGCCCGCCGCGCTCCTTGCCGACTATCGCGCTCGCTGCATGCAGCGCGGATGTCGGTACGGAGCGCGGAAACGGGTGGTCGAGCCGCGGCGTCATCCTTTAGTCGGGGGTCGGTACCACCTGTGTAGTACCGATGGCGGGATAGTTCCCGAAAGATCTACACCGTCCGGACGACGACACCACCGGCCGATTCCGACAGTCTTGATGGGCACCCCGCTGCTGTGGCCCGCACGTTGCCCAGCAGTGTGTCGGTCCGTGAAGACCCAAGGAGTTCCGCGTGGCATCGTTTCTGTACCGGCTCGGCCAGTTCTCGTTTCGGAAGAGACGACTCGTCGCCGCCCTGTGGGCGGGTGCCCTCATCCTGATCGGTGTCGGCTCGGTGACGTTGAGCGGAGAGTCCAACGACGCCTTCAGCATTCCCGGAACGGAATCGCAGAAGGCCCTCGACCTGCTCTCCGAGCGGTTCCCGGCGGCCAACCTCGAAGGAGGCAGCGCCCAGATCGTATTCCAGGCCCCCGACGGGCAGAAGCTGACCGATCCGGCGAACACCGCGGCGATCGACCGGGTGGTCGGATCCCTGGCCGCGGTCCCGCAGGTGAAGGATGTGCCGAGCCCGTTCCAGGCCCAGACCGTCTCGCCGGACGGCAGCGCCGCTTTCGCCACCATCCACTTCTCGGTCACCAACCCCGAGGTCACCCCGGAGTCGAAGCAGGAGATCCTCGACATCACTTCGGCCGCAAGCGCATCCGGCCTGGAGATCGAAGTGGTCGGTCAGGCCTTGGAGACACCGCCGGCAGCAGTGGGTTCCGGTGAGATCGTGGGTGTGCTGATCGCCGCCCTTGTCCTCTTCCTCACCCTGGGGTCCCTGGTCGCCGCCGGCCTTCCGCTGCTCACGGCCTTCGTCGGTGTGGGTGTCGGTGTCCTCGGTATCACCATGGCTTCGGGCTTCCTCGACATCAGCAGCTCCACCCCGATTCTGGCGATGATGCTCGGCCTGGCCGTGGGCATCGACTACGGGCTGTTCATCATCACCCGCTACCGATCCGAGCTCGGCTACGGGCGAACTCGGGAGGAGGCGATCGGCCGCGCCACCGGAACAGCAGGCAGCGCCGTTGTTTTCGCGGGCCTAACGGTGATCATCGCCCTCGCCGGCCTGTCCGTCGTCGGGATCCCCTTCCTCACCGCGATGGGTGTGGCCGCCGCGGCCACTGTCCTGGTGGCCGTGCTGATCGCGCTGACCCTGCTCCCGGCGATGGTCGGTTTCGCCCAGAACCGCATCCGGGCACCGAAGAAGGCGGCCTCCTCCGCGACCGAGGAAAGTGCCGACGCCGACAATCCCACGGCACGTGCCGGTATCGGCGTCCGTTGGGCGAGATTCGTCCTGCGACGCCCGGCCCTGATCCTGATCGGTGTGGTCGCCGCGATCGGCGTTCTGTCCATCCCGACCCTGGACCTGCGGATGGGACTCGGCGACGCCAGTACCGCCGCCGAGGACACCACCCAACGCAAGGCCTACGACATCATGTCCGAGGGCTTCGGTGCCGGCGTCAACGGTCCGTTCACCGTGATGGTGGATGCCACCGGTTCGGCGAACCCGGCCGGGGCCATCGAGGAGGCCGAGAAGCTGCTGGCCGGGATCCCCGGCGTGGCCAGCGTGAGCCCCGCCCTCCCGGACGCGGCGAAGACCACCTTCATGTTGTCGGTCGTTCCGACCACCGGCCCGAGTGACGAGGCCACCAAGTCCCTGGTCGGGACCATCCGGTCCGAGGCCGAGCAGCTCCACGCCACCACCGGTGCCCAGATATCGCTGACCGGCCAGACGGCCATGAACATCGATGTCTCCGACAAACTGTCCGGGGCACTGCTGCCGTACCTCGCCCTGATCGTCGGGTTGGCCTTCATCCTGCTGATGCTGGTGTTCCGATCCCTGCTGGTGCCGATCAAGGCGACCGTCGGCTTCCTGCTGACCATCGGTGCCACCTTCGGCATGGTGGTCGCGGTGTTCCAGTGGGGCTGGTTGTCCGACCTCTTCGGCGTCACCCCCGGTCCGATCATGAGTCTGCTGCCCATCCTGATGATCGGCATCCTGTTCGGCCTGGCCATGGACTACCAGGTGTTCCTGGTGACGCGGATGCGGGAGGACTTCGTCCACGGTGCCAGTCCGAGGAAGGCGATCATCGGTGGGTTCGCCCACAGCTCCAAGGTGGTCGTGGGTGCCGCGACGATCATGGTGGCGGTCTTCGCCGGGTTCATCGTCAGCGAGGACTCGACCATCAAGTCCATCGGTTTCGCCTTGGCCATGGGTGTTCTCATCGACGCCTTCGTGATCAGGATGACCCTCGTCCCGGCCGTGATGGCCCTGCTCGGCAAACACGCCTGGTGGTTGCCGAAGTGGCTCGATCGGATCCTGCCGAAGGTCGACGTCGAAGGCGAGAGCCTGGCCAAAACGGTGGAGGCGGCCCCCGAAGGGCCGGAGCTGGTGAGTTCCGGGCGGCCGTAGCCGTCCCACGATCGACATGACACCGGTCGCCGCAGGGACTCATGCGAGTCCCTGCGGCGACTCATGTCTGTCGGGGTGGGAATTGCGCTTGCCGCCGCTCCTAGGGTTCTAGGCATGACCGTGTACGTGCGACCCGAGATCGATCACCTCGTCTTCCGCGACCCCGCCGGAGACGTCATCCCCTACGGGAGGCGTTGGGGCGGTGAATCACCGCCGGAGGACACCTACAGCGTGGAGACCCATCCGGCGCGATTTGCTCCGGTGGTCCCGGTGGCGCTGGCCCTGATCGATTACCTGACAGCAGCTTTCGAGGTCGAGAAGAGGGAAGGTCCGGGACATGCGGGCGACTTCCTGCGCGACTACGGCCTGTCCCGGATCGTCCGGTTGACGCCGCAGGACCCGGCGGCCGCGCCGCTCACCTTCGGATTCACCGATCCGCCGACGGTCTACGTTCACGCGGGCCTGTTGCAGGACTTCATCTTTCCGATCTGCGGCTGCGATGCCTGCGACGAGGACATCGACCACCTGATCGGTGAGCTGGAACGTACGGTCTTCGCCGTGGTGGAAGGCAGGTACGCCGAGCAGGCCGACCGGAAGAGTTCTGGGCACACGTTTTTCACCGAAGAGGGCGAGGAGGGCTCCGGCGGCTGGACGACCACCGAGCCGTCGCCGCGGTTGACGGCGGCCGTCGCAGCGTTGAGAGATTCCGGCGGTCGCTGGAAGGCCTGGCCACGCCGCTGAGCATCCCCTCAGCCGCACCGAACAGGGGTCAGGTGCTCAGGATCTGCTCCAGTCCGAGCACAAGGACACGCAGGTCGAACTCGAACTGGTTGTGTCCCAGGGGGTCCACCGGCAGTTCGACGAGCCGCCGCATGATCGGGTACGCATCGACGTCCGCGACCCCCAATGCGCGCCGGAGATCCGGCAGCGGCCGATCGCCGTCGAGTGCGGCCACCCCGATCGCGTTACGGGCGGAGGAGACGGCGAACTCGGCGATGAAGGCGAGGGTGTGCCCGGCGGTCCGTTCGTCGAAGCCGGCTGCCACCAGGGATGCCAGGGTCCCCTCGGCGGGCCCGAGCACCCCCCGTTCCCGCTCGTTCTCGAAGCGGAAGTACACCGAGAGCGCGCCGGTGGCGACGACCCCTTCCCGGATGGCGGTCGCGAACGCCCGGACCGCCACCCGCCAGTCGGTGTCGGCGCTGAACCTGGCCTCCTCGAACGACCGGTGGAAGGCGTCGGAGGCAAGCATCTCCAGCAGGCTCTCCCGATCGCGAACGTGGTAGTTGACCGCCTTGGGATCCACACCGAGCGCGTCGGCGACGGCCTTCATCGTCAGCGAGCGCGGGTCAAGGGTGCGTGCCGCTTCCAGGATGCGTTGACGGTCGATCACCCGGGGGCGGCCCGGCCGACGAACTGCCGGCACATCGTGGTGATCGGTTCGTCCTGACATGCGGTGGTCCGTTTCTGTTCGTCCTGCCCGGTGCGCGGGGCTGACCTTCAACCTACATCTTCCCGTTCGGGAAAAAACAGTGCGGCACATCACAGGACCCCGGTCGGGATGTCGTAATGGCAGTTCAGGACTGGTTCCGTGCTGCTGGCCGCCCTCCTGTCCGGCCCTGGAGAGGCGTGGGACAGTCCGCACTCTTGCCAGTTTCTCCCGTGCAGGATAAATTCGGATCAGGGTCCTCGACGAGCGAGCTCCCGACGGTGGGGTGGCGAGCGCGGCATCGGTCGCGCGCACTCCGGCCGCCCTGAACCACGTCCCGAACCTCAGCTGCCACCCGCTGAGGCCGGCCCACCCCTGCTGGAGGCCTGATCCACATGGCACATCTGTTGTTCCGCCTCGGGCTCGGCGCGTACAAGCGCCGCGTCGCCACGATCCTGGTCTGGTTGTTCGTGCTGGTCGGCGCCGGTGTGGGCGCTGCGACACTGTCCGGAGACACCTCGGACACGTTGTCGATCCCCGGCAGGGAGTCGACCTCGGCGATGGACGTCATCACGGAGAAATTCGGCGCAGGCGAGCGGGATTTCGCCACGGCCCAGGTGGTGGTGCGGGCACCGGAGGGGCAGAACCTGACGACCGTCGACAACAGGTCGTCGGTCGAGGAACTGGTGGCGCAGCTGGCGGCACTGCCTGGTGTCGCCGCTGCCGGCAACCCCCTCGACGATGCCGCCCCGACCCTGTCCGCAGATCGCACGACCGCCTACAGCACCGTCACCTATTCCCTCCCCGCAACCGATCTCACCGATCGACAGCATGAGGAGTTCAACGACACCCTCGACTCGACCCGTGCCCGGGGTCTCACGGTGGAAGCGACAGGCTCCGCAGTGGTGGACAAGGCCCACGGTGCATCGGCCGAGGTGGTCGGCGTCGTCGTGGCGCTCGTCGTCCTGCTCATCACCTTCGGCGGTCTGGCCGTCGCCGGGATGAACCTGCTCACCGCTCTCATCGGCGTGGCAGTGGGCTTCGCCGGGATCTTCATCGCCACCGGCTTCATGGAACTCTCGAGCACCACTCCGGTACTGGCCCTGATGCTCGGCCTGGCCGTGGGGATCGACTACGCCCTGTTCATCATCGTCAGATTCCGGCAGGAACTGCGCAAGGGGCAGGACGTCGCCACCGCCGTCGCGATCGCCAACGGGACGGCCGGTTCCGCTGTGGTCACCGCAGGTCTCACCGTGGTCATCGCCCTGGCCGGCTTGTCCGTCGTCGGAATCGGATTCCTGACCCAGATGGGACTCGGGGCCGCCTTCACCGTCGTCATCGCCGTGTTGGTCGCCACCACCCTGCTTCCGGCGGTGCTCGGTGTGCTCGGACGAAAGGCACTGCCCCGCAGAGAACGTCATGCCATCCCGGCCCCTGGCGGTGCTGCAGAGGTCACCGGGAGAACCGGACCGGCGCGCCGGGACCGGTCGACCGGGCACACCGATCGAGGTTTCTTCCGCGGTTGGATCGACAGGGTGGTGCGCAGGCCGTTGGCGGCACTGCTGCTGGCCGTGGTGGGCCTGGGCACGCTCTCGGTTCCGGTGCTGTCGATGGACACCGCCCTGGTGGCGAATCCCTCGCCGAGCACCACCCAGGGCCGGGCACAGCTCCTGCTCGGCGAGGCCTACGGGGACGGTGTCAACGGACCCTTGACGGTCCTGTTCGTCGGACCTTCCGCGGCCGAGGCCGCCGGTGCCGAGATCGCTTCGGTCAAGGCACTTCCCGATGTCGCATCGGTCGGATCGGTGACCCCGAACCACGACGGGACCGCGGCGCTGTTCTCCGTCGTTCCCAGATCCGGTCCGTCGACCAACGCCACCGAGGACCTGGTCGTCACCCTCCGCACCGCACTGGCGGACAGCAGCGCCCACGCCTACGTCACCGGAAGCACCGCTGTCAGCGTGGATGTCTCCGATGCCCTCAACGACGCCCTGCCGATCTATCTGGTACTGGTGGTGGGCCTGGCGCTCATCCTGCTGATCCTGGTCTTCCGATCGCTGTGGGTGCCACTCGTCGCGGTTCTGGGATTCCTTCTCACGCTGGGGGCAGCCCTCGGATCGAGTGTCGCCGTGTTCCAGTGGGGCTGGTTCAAGGATCTCGTCGGACTGGACACCACCGGCCCGATCCTGAGCATCGTCCCGATCCTGGCCATCGGCATTCTCTTCGGGCTCGCCATGGACTATCAGATCTTCCTGGTCTCCCGGATCCACGAGGCCCATGGCCGGGGCACATCGGCCCGGGGCGCGATCAGATCCGGATTCCACAGTGCCGCACCGGTTGTCGTCGCGGCAGCGACCATCATGTTCGCCGTTTTCGCCGCATTCATGCCCGGCGGTGACGGCACCATCAAGCTCATCGGGTTCGTCCTCGCCGCTGGTGTCCTCGTCGACGCGTTCGTGGTGCGGATGGTCCTGGTGCCGGCAACGCTGGCCCTGCTCGGCGATCGGGCCTGGACCCTGCCGCGGTGGCTGGAGTGGTTGCCCCGGCTGGACGTCGAGGGCAGTGCCGTCACCGCGGGTCCCGCCTCGGACGTCGAAGTGCCGACGGCCGCGAAGGCCTGACCGCCAGAAGAACACCACACCGACCCATCCGCTGAACCATCCGTACAACGAACAGGGAGAAACGTCATGCAACTCGTGAACAAGGTCGCCATCATCACCGGTGGCGCCGGAGGGATCGGTCGAGGTCTGACCACCGCTTTTGTGAAGGCCGGGGCGAAGGTGCTCTTCGTCGACGTCTCGGCGGAGGCGGGCCGGTCGCTGGAGCGTGAGCTCGGACCCGCTGCACAGTTCCTGGAGATCGATCTCGCCCTCCCCGAGGCGGCCGCGACCATCCGCGATGCAGCGCTGAAGGCCTACGGCCGGATCGACGTCCTGGTGAACAACGCGAATGCATCAACCCCGGCACCACTTCTCCAGGTGGACGATGCCAACCTCGAACAGGTCTTCCACTCGAGTTTCCTGCCGACGCTGCGGCTGATGCAGGTGTGTCACGATGCGTTGGCCGTAGCCCAGGGGTCGATCATCAACTTCGCCTCGGGGGCGGGCCTGAGCGGGGACCCGAATCAGGGCTCCTACGCGGCCGCGAAGGAGGCGATCCGTGGGATCACCCGGGTCGCCGCCAACGAATGGGGCCCGGAGGGTATCCGTGCCAACGTGATCTGCCCGTTCGCGCTGACGGACGGGGTGCGGTGGTGGAGCGAGGCGTATCCGGAGCAGGCGGCCCATGCTCTGTCGATCGTGCCGCTCCGGCGGATCGGGGACATCGAGACCGACATCGCGCCTGCGGTGGTGTTCTTCGCCAGTGATGCCTCCCGGTACATCACCGGGCAGACCATCATGGTGGACGGCGGTGGGATCAAGATGCGCTGAGCCCGGCACTCCGGTTCCGGTCGGCACTCTCCTTCCGCGCACGCTCCGCGGATCGGCGCGCCCTGCAGGGTGCGCCGATCCGGGTGCGTACGCGGAAGGAGATCAGGGGTCACCTGTGTGCCCGACGTCGTCACCAAATCGTTGCTGTGAATCAGTGGCAAACAGTAGCCAAGCCGAGAAGTGAACGTTAACATCCTCGACAACACGATCTCCGGCCTCCCCTGCCGTGGGACCGTCCCCACACACAGTGTCGTGTCGTCGGCCCCTTTCGTAGGACGCGGCACTGTCGCCGAACGACCGAAAGGCCGCACATGCCCGTGCCCCCTCTGCGTCGGTTGCGTCGGGCAGGTCTGACCCTGCTCACGACGACCACGCTCATCGCCTCCGCCCTTGCCGCCCCGGCCATGGCCTCCGCCTCTGCGCAGGCCCCCGCCGACGTCACCGACGGACTGATCCTCAGCTATCCCCTCACGCAGACCAGCGGAACGGTCGTCACCGACGTCTCCGGCAACGGCAAGAACGGCGCCCTGGTCGGCACCGGAACCTGGACGGGCGCGGGAGGGCTGTCCCTCGACGGGTCGACCGCCTCGGTCAAGTTGCCGAACAACCTGCTCACCGGCCTTGCCTCCGTCACCGTGTCGACCGAGGTCCTCATCCGCCCGGCACAGACCGGCGCGTACTTCATCTGGGGGATGGGCAACACGGCGACCAGCAGTGCCGGCACGGGGTACCTCTTCATGAGCGGAGACGCCTTCCGCGCCGGGATCACCACGACCAACTGGTCCGGCGAAAAGGTCACCAGCAAGGGCAGCAACCTGGCCCGTGGCGTCTGGAAGAGCGTGACCTACACGCAGACCGGCACCACTGGCACCCTCTACGAGGACGGGGTGCAGGTCGGCCAGAACACCGCGGTGTCGGTACTGCCCAGTGCCCTGACGAGCACGACCAACAACAACATCGGCAGGTCCAACTACGCCGCCGATGCTCTGCTCAACGGCAAGGTGCGCAACTTCCGGGTCTACGACCGCGCCCTGACCGGTGCCGAGGTCGCAGACATCGCTTTGAATCCGACCACTCGGGTCGCGGCAGACAAGGCCACCCTGAGTCTGGGTGACACCTCCGCTGTCGCCGCCAATCTCGCACTTCCCGCCACCGCCGAGAACGGCTCGACGCTCTCCTGGGCCACCTCCGACCCGGCCGTGATCACCGCCGCAGGAGTGATCACCCGTGGTTCCAACGATGCCACGGCCACCCTGACGGCCACCCTCACCAACGGTGCCGTCACCGACACCAGGACCTTCCAGGTGAAGGTCCTCGCCGCCCTCAGCGCGCAGGCCCGGGCCGATGCCGCCGCCGCTGCCCTGTCCGTGCCCAACCTCGCCGATGCCCGGGGTTACCTGACCCTCCCGTCGGCCGGGTTGTACGAGTCCTCGGTGACCTGGTCCTCTGCGGACGCTGCGACCGTCACCGCGGGTGGAGTCGTCCACCGTCCCGCCTTCGGCCAGACCGCGAAGTCCGTTGCCCTCACCGCGACGGTCACCGTCGGGACCGCAACGGCCACCCGGGTGCTGACCGCCACCGTGCCGGCTCTTCCCAAGCCGGAAGCCCTTGCCGGGTATGCCTTCAGCTACTTCACCGGTGATTCGTTGGCCGGGGAGAAGATCTACTTCGCCGCCAGCAAGGGCAACAACGCCCTGCAGTGGGCCCAGGTCAACGGTGGCCAGCCCGTGTTGACCTCCACCCTCGGCACCAAGGGTCTGCGTGACCCCTTCCTCATCCGGTCCCCCGAGGGTGACAAGTTCTACCTGTTGGCCACGGACCTGTCCATCGGCGGCGGGACCAGCTGGGGCAACGCCCAGGACAACGGCAGCAAGTACCTCGAGGTCTGGGAGTCCACCGACCTCGTCACCTGGTCGGCCCAACGGCACGTCAAGGTCGCACCCGATGCCGCGGGCGACGCCTGGGCACCCGAGGCGTACTGGTCCGACGAGGCCGGCGCCTATGTCGTCTACTGGGCGTCGAACATGACCATCGGCGGGAAGCGGTACCACCGCATCTACACCGCGAACACCCGTGACTTCATCACCTTCACCCCGCCGGTCGTCTGGCAGGATCCCGGCACCTCGGTGATCGACTCCACCGTCCTCAAGGACAACGGCACCTACTACCGCTTCACCAAGGACGAGGGCAGCGCGACCGGGTGCTCGGACATCATCCAGGAGAAGAGCACGGACCTCCTGGCGGTGGACGACATCTCGGATCCGTCCTACGACAAGAACAACCGGAAGTGGAAGCAGGTCTCGTCCTGCATCGGGAAGAACGCCGGCACCTCCGCGGTCGAAGGCCCGACCGCGATCAAGACCAACGACGGTGACACCTCCGGGTCCAAGTACTACCTCTTCGTCGACGAGTACGGCGGGCGCGGCTACATCCCGTTGGGCACCAACAGTCTGGACGCCCCGACCTGGAAGGTCCCGGCGAGCTACAGCCTGCCGGCGAACCCGCGGCACGGCACCATCCTGCCGGTGACGGCCACCGAGCTGCGTCGTCTGGTGAACGCCCCGGACCCGGTCAAGGCGACCGCCGAGGGGCTGGTCCTGCGCTACCCGCTCGACGCGACGAGCGGCACCGTTGCCGCCGACGCCTCCGGCAACGGGTACAACGGAACCCTCTCGGGGGATGCGACCTTGAGCGGTGGTGCGCTGAACCTGGGTGGTACCAACGGGTACGTCAAACTTCCCAACAACATCATGGCCGGACTCGACGCCATCACCGTCTCCACCGACGTGTGGATCGATTCCACCCAGGCCACCCCGTACTTCATCTGGGGACTGGGCAACACCGACACCTCCGGTGCGGGCAACGGCTACCTCTTCACCACCGGCAACAACTACCGGACCTCGTTGACCACCGGCAGCTACACGGCCGAACAAACCGTCACCAACAGTGCGGCCCTGGGCCGCGGTGTCTGGAAGAACCTGACGTACACCCTGGCCGGCGGTACTGCCACCCTGTACCTGGACGGGATCAAGGTCGGCGAGAAGACCGGTGTCACAGCGGTTCCTGGTGACATCGGCGGCGGCACCACCACGGCCAACTACATCGGACGCTCGATGTTCACCTCCGACAAGTACCTGAAGGGCAAGGTCCGGGATTTCCGTCTCTACAACCGGGCGCTGTCCGCCGCCGAGATCGGTGCCTTGGGCAACAACGCCACCGCGCTCACCTCGGTGACCCTGGATTCGTTGAAGGTGCCGGCGATCATCAACTCGGACACCAACACCGTCCTCCTGCCGGTCAAGGCCGGAACCGATGTGAAGACCTTGGCACCCGTGTTCGCCGTCAGTCCGGGCAGCAGCGTGAACGAGAGCGGTGCCCAGGACTACACGTCCCCCCGCACCGTCACCGTCACGACCTCGACCGGTGCCACCCGGGTCTGGACCGTCACCGCAACGGTGATGAAGTCCCCGATCCTGCCCGGGTTCTACGCCGACCCGAACATCGCGGTCTTCGGCGACACGTTCTACATCTACGCCACCACGGACGGCACCGCCGGCTGGGGCGGCAAGGACTTCTACTCCTGGAAGTCGAAGGACCTGGTGACCTGGGAACGTTCCGCGCAGCCGTTCCTGACCCTGGACGGGGCCAACGGCACTGTGCCGTGGGCAACCGGAAACGCCTGGGCGCCGACCATCATCGAGCGAGGCGGGAAGTACTACTTCTACTTCTCCGGTCACAACGCCGCCCTCAACCGCAAGACGATCGGCGTCGCGGTGGCGGACAGTCCCGAGGGTCCGTTCGTGGCGCAGCCGCAGGCCATGATCCTCAACAACGAGGCTGTGACCACCGGGCAGGCCATCGACCCGGCCACATTCCATGATCCGGTCAGTGGCAAGTACTTCCTGTTCTGGGGCAACGGCTCTCCGGTCTACGCCGAACTGGCGGACGACATGATTTCCCTCAAGCCCGGAACGATCAAGGCGCAGAGCGGGTTGACGAGCTACCGCGAAGGCAGCTTCATCAACTACCGCGACGGCATCTACCACATGACCTACTCGATCGACGACACCGGCAGCGAGAACTACCGGGTCGGCTACGCCACCTCCTCCAGCGTCGACGGTCCGTGGACCTACCGCGGCGTCATCCTTGAGAAGGACGTCTCCCAAGGGATTCTCGGTACCGGCCACAGCTCGATCGTCCAGGTCCCGGGCACCGATGACTGGTACATCGTCTACCACCGCTTCGGAATCCCCGGTGGCGACGGCACCCACCGCGAGACGACCATCGACCACCTGTACTTCAACGCCGATGGCACCATCAAGAAGGTCGTCCCGACCCTGACCAGCGTCGAACCGCTCGTCCGGCCGGACACCACCGCGCCGGTAGCCACGGTCTCCCTGGCCCCCAACGCGCCGACCGGTGACAACGACTGGTACAACGTGCCTGTCGCCGTCACCGCCGGTGCCACCGACGACCGGGACGCCAACCCTGTCGTCAAGATCTCGATCGACGGCGCGGCCGCGGTCACCTACACCGGACCGGTCACCGTCAGCACCCAGGGCACGCACCAGATCTCGGTGACGGCAACGGATGCGGCCGGCAACACCTCCACCCCGGCGACGAAGTCCTTCAAGGTCGACACCGTTCGCCCGGTCACCGTGGGTAGCCTCACCGGAACCGGCACGGTGACGGTTACCCTGGCCGCGACCGATGCCACCTCCGGTGTCGCCTCCACCGAGTACAAGATCGACAACGGCAACTGGACCAGCTACGGCGCACCGTTCACCGTGACCTCCGGAACCTCCGACAAGACGGTGACCTTCCGGTCCACCGACCGGGCCGGCAATGCCGAGACCACCCAGGAACTCACGGTTCCCAAGATCGGTGTCGTTGCCACGAAGACCACCATCGAGGTCGCCGACACCACGGTGTCGACCAAGGACGACCTGGTCGTCACGGCGAAGGTCACCTCGACCGTCCCGTTCGCCGGAACCGTCACCCTCTACGACGGCGCCACCGCGATCGCGACGAACCCGCTGTACGTTCCCGACGGGACGAGCGGCGACAACCCGCTGTTCCAGGGCATGGTGACCTTCCGCGACCACGCCACCGGCATGGCCACCGGGCGGCGCCAGTTCACCGTCGCCTTCACCCCGGACGGCACGACGGTGTCGGCGTCCACCTCGGCGGCGGCCGCGGTCGAGATCTACTTCTTCGACACCCCGCCCGGATCCTCCTTCTACGACGAGATCCTGTGGTTGTCCGGTTCCGGGATCACCACCGGGGTGACGGGCGGAGGCTTCGATCCGATCGGGTTGGTCTCGCGTCAGGCGATGGCGGCGTTCCTCTACCGCATGACCCACCCGGGTCAGGCCGCGCCGACCTGCGCCGCAGCCCCGTTCGCCGATGTTCCGGTGAGCAACCAGTTCTGCGGTGAGATCAGCTGGTTGAAGACGCAGAACATCACCACCGGTTATGCGGGGAACAAGTTCCAGCCCGGGGCGTCGATCGACCGTCAGGCGATGGCCGCGTTCCTGTACCGGCTGCGGCACCCGGGTGTCACCACCGGCCCGACCTGCACCTCGGCTCCGTTCGCCGATGTTCCGGTGGGCAGCCAGTTCTGCGGTGAGATCAGCTGGTTGAAGACGCAGAACATCACCACCGGCTATGCGGGGAACAAGTTCCAGCCGGGCGAGAAGATCTCGCGCCAGGCGATGGCGGCGTTCCTCTACCGCTTGCAGGGGGTGGCGGGACACTGACGGCCTGACCCGTTCGACCCACACCGTCCCCGGGTCGGCGCACTCTGCAGGGTGCGCCGACCCGGGACGGTGCGCGCCGAACACCGTCCGCTCACCTCTCAGGGGCCTCTCAGGCCCCCGTCCTTAGCATTCGCGGTGCCCTGCTGGGTGCCGCTCGCGACGACATCCGACTCCTCGGGCCGCTGACCAGTTTCTGGTTCCGACCAACGAACGGATCGTCCGATGCCTTCATCCGCGGCGAAATCGCCGAGCCCCGAATTCCCCGACCGTGCTCAGACCCGACTACGTCCGCACGGAACCGCCGCCGCACCGGACACCCCGGGAACCCTCGAACGGTGGAGCAAGGTCCCCGAGGTCACCGTCTACTTCTGGATCATCAAGATCCTGTGCACGACGGTCGGGGAAACGGCGGCCGACTACCTGAACGTCAATCTGAACTTCGGCCTCCGCGGCACCTCGGTGGTCACCGGGATCCTGCTGGCCGTTGTCCTGGCCGCCCAGTTCCGGGCCCGCCGTTACGTCCCGGCGCTCTACTGGACCGCCGTGGCCCTGGTCAGCGTGTTCGGCACCCTCGTCACCGACAATCTCACCGACGGGCTGGGGGTCCCGCTCCAGCTCAGCACGATCGTTTTCGCGGTACTGCTCGCGGCGGTTTTCGGTGCCTGGTACCTCAGCGAGCGGACACTCTCGATCCATTCGATCATCACCCGGCGGCGGGAGGTGTTCTACTGGCTGGCGATCCTGTTCACCTTCGCCCTGGGAACCGCCGCCGGTGACCTGATGTCCGAGGGTCTGGGGTTGGGATATTCGCGGACCGGACTCATCGTCGGTGGTCTGATCCTGGTCGGGGCGCTGGCCTGGCGTCTCGGGCTCAACCCCGTCCTCTCCTTCTGGATCATCTACATCCTCACCCGACCGCTCGGTGCATCGTTGGGTGACTACCTGTCGCAGCCCGGTTCCCACGGCGGACTGGGCGTGGGTGTGACCCTGACCAGCATCATCTTCATCGTCGGCATCCTGGTCATCGTCGGGTATCTGTCCGTGAGCAGGAAGGACGTCGTCCGGGTGCCGGTCAGGACGCCCGCGGAACACCAGGCGCCGAGCCGTCACGGGGTCGTCCAGACCGCCGTGGTGGTGGGGTTGGTGGTTGCCGCCTCGGTCACCGGGTACAACCTTCGTCACTCCGCCCTGCAGGCGGAGGCGGCGAGCAGTGCCGGCCTTACTGCTGCCGGTCTTACCGCTGCCGAAGTTTCCGCCCAGGTGCCCGCCCTCGGTGACATGACGGTCTTCCGGACCATCACCCGGGACACCCTGGGGCTGATCGACGCCGGGGACCAGGCGGGGGCGACCGGCAGGGTCGCCGACCTCGAGTACGAGTGGGACAACGCCCAGGCTCGGCTCAAGCCGCGGAGCACGGAGCAGTGGGGGAGGGTGGACGGCGCGATCGACACGGTGCTCCGCGACCTGCGAGCCGCCGGGCCCGATCCGGCCGCGGAGAAGACGGCCCTGGGTGAACTCCTGGCGCTCCTGGCCTGAACCGCCTCGGCGGGTCGTTCCCGTGCACGGCTTCCCGGTCGACCCCACGCTGCGTGGTGCGCTCGATCCGGGCGCGGTGTGCGGGAACGATTCGGCTACCTGTAGTGGTCGTTCCCGAACCTGGCGTTATCAGGCGTTCGCCTGACGGTTCATACGTCCCAGTGGGCAACCAATGTCACAACCCGTCACAAGAACTTTCATGTTTTCTTGGAAAATTTGGTTGATTACCACCCATTCAGGGCAAACGAGGGCAATCCTGGTACGTGGTCGGGATGGTGTGACCAAGGAGCGCTGATGATCGGACGAGTTGAACAGATCCGCCGATTGGGCAGGGTCGGAACCGCCGAGCCTGAGTCTGCCCTGCTGGTCGTCGGGCCGTCCGGTATCGGCCGGACCACCATCCTGCGCGAGTTGCACAGCACGGCGGCTCTGCCCACCGTGTTCATCACGGCCCGTCCCTCCGACCGGGAGATCGCCCTGTCCGGGCTGTCCATGCTCTTCCGCGGGCTTGGCGACACCCGCCTCAACGAGTACGTGGACCGGATAGACCCCGCCGAACACGCGACCATCGTCGTCACGAGCCTGGTCACTTTCGTCTGCGCCCTCGACCTGGCACCCGTCCTGCTCGTCGTCGACGACCTGGACACCCTTGATCTGGAGAGCCAACAGATCCTCGGTGGTCTCGCTGCACGGCTGTCGGGAACCGGGATGAGCCTGGTCGGCAGCATCTCGCCGGCCACCACCCGGTTCGCCGGGCTCCCGGTCCTCGTCCTGCCCCCGATCACCGTCGACGACGGGCTCGAACTCGCTGCCGGGACCATCGGTCCCTGGGTCGACCGCGCCACCGTCGAGATCATCTGCCGAGAGTCCGCCGGACTCCCGGGTGTGATCGCCGGGCAGCTCGCCGGACTGACCCCGCACCAGCTGACCGGACGGGCACCGTTGGTCTTCCCGCTGCGGTCCAGCGGGACCAGACGTGCGGTGAGTGTGGGGGACGGGCCGATGTCGGACCTGGTCCGTCGGCTTTCGGCGGCCCCGCTGACCTCCCTCACCTCCCTGGCGGCCGGGAGCGACACCTCGCGCCAGCGGGCCGACCTCGACGAGCTGCTCAGTCGGGGGGTGGCCGCCACCAATGGTTCCTGCGCCTACCTGGTGGACCCAGGGCTGCGTTCGGCCGTCTACTGGGGGATGACCGCGGACGAGCGGCTGGTCGTCCATCTCCTGGCCGCCGAGATGGAGGCCACCCGGCGGCCCGCCCTCGCCGTCTGGCACCGCAGCCACGCCGGGGCCGCCACCGTTCCCTCGGCCGCCCTGTTCGGTGCAGCCACCGAACTGATCAAGGAAGGACATGTGGCCGCCGCTGTCGAGCTGTGCGACCGCGGTCTGCTGAGTGTGGACGGCACCTTCCCGGTCGAACTCCTCATGTGTGTGGAAGCGCTCCTGCTGCACGGCGAATTCGCCCTGGTGAACCGCTATGCCTCCCAGCACCTGCACCGGTTCCCGACCGGGGCCCAGGCCCTGCGGTCGGTGGGGATGGTGCTCGCGGCCGAGGGCCTCACCTCCTCGCATCTGCGGCTGGACGACGCGGGTGTCTTCGTCGACCACCATGCCGAGGCCTACCCGGCCGAGGCCGCGTCGCTCCTGGCCCTGGCGTCGTTCCTCCTGGTGTCCCAGGCAGACATCCGTCAGGCACGGAGCTACATCGACCGGGCGCGTTCCCTCGCCCCCGAGTCGGGTTCGCCCGATCTGATCTACTGGACCCGTCGTATCCTCGCGGCCAGTGACGGCGGGGAGGCGCCCGAACCTCCGCCCGACCTGCCCGCGGGCCGGCACTTCGCCGGGATGAAGCCGCCGCTGGTGCTCACGGCCGGGTGGGCGTTGAGCCTGGAGGAACAGCATCAGGAGGCCCGCCACGCCTTCGACGAGGTGCTGGTCATGCTGCCTCGCGACGGCCGGGCGCAGGTGTGGCACGACATCGCCAGGCGGCTCGCGGCCGAGAACGAGGTACGCGCCGGCGAGCTCGGTCGCGCCTGCCGGCTGATCGCGTCGGTGACGAGAACCGATGACGCCCATCGGTTCCGTGACAGCCTTCTCCGCGCCTGGCGAGCCCGGATGGTCTGGGACGGGTCCGAGCAGGACCATCTCGACGAGTGCGAGGACGTCCTGGCCGCACACCCGAACCCGGTCAATCGGGCCAGGTTGCTGGCCCAACAGGGGAGTTCGGCGCTGCTGCGTGACGACCCGGTCGAGGCCGTCGTGCATCTGCGTGCCGCCATCTCGGGCCCGACGCTGCCGCACACCTTCCTGCGGTGTCTGCCCGACCTGATCGAGGGACACCTATGGGCGGGGGAAAGGGTGAAGGCCGTTGCGGCGATGCGTGAGTTCGAGGCACAGATGTCGCCCCGATCGCCGTGGACGCGATTGACCCTCGCCCGCTGCCGAGCGCTGCTGGCACCGGAGGAGACCGTGACCGCCGCTTTCGACAGTGCTCTTGCGGCTCCGGGTCTGGTCGGATCCCCGTACGAACACGCTCGTACCCTGGCCAGCTGCCTACGCTTCCTCGTCCGGTCCGGCCTGACGACGGAATCGACCGAGATTCGTCGACGTGCCCGAGATCTGTTCGACGACCAGGAACTTCCACTGTGGCCGGTGTTCGCCGAATCCGGGTCGCGTGACACCGACGGGCCGACCAGGCGGACCGAGCTGCTGGCCGGGCTGACCGACAGTGAGCTGGCGGTGCTGCATCTCATGGTCAGGGGAACGCGGAATCGGGAGATCGCCAGTGCCCTGTTCCTGTCCCTGCGCACCGTCGAGGTACGGATCACCCAGATCTATCGCAAACTTCATGCCCGCTCCCGCAGCCACCTGTTGCAGATCCTCAAGGACGAGCGGATCGAATCACATTTCGATGCAACAGGTCTGCGGGACGGATGGTCGAAGGACCTCGGTTCAGTGCGCATCCGGAACGGTGCCGCGGCGAGAGGGGCTGGTCCAGGTGCCGGTGGAACCGCCCAACAGGGCCTGCGGGAGGCGGCGCAGGCAGATCGCCGCATCCAGGATGCGTACCAGCGGGAAGGCCAGTCCGAATAGGAGAAAGGCCGGCCGTCGGGTGATGACCGCGGCGACGACCGTCAGCAGGTAGTCCGGGAGCAGCACCCCGATGAGCAGGACCTGCGGGGGAAGGGCCGAGGCGATCGCGGCGCTCACCCCGGAGGTGTCCGTGCCGCCGGCGGTGATGATCGTGGCGGCCACCGTGACGGCGAGCAGCGGGAGGAACACCACCAGCATGACCCCGCCCAGGACGAGCTCGAAGATGTACAGGCCGAGGGAGAACCAGAACGGACGAGCCCGCCAGCGGTGCCGGAGCACGGTCTGCCAGAACCCCAAGGACCAGCGGCCGACCTGACGCGCGTAGTCGTGCAGGGTGTCCGGGTCCTGGGTGTAGGCGACCGCCGCGTGGGGATGAAAGGCGATGCGGCCGAGCGACTTCGAATGTATCTCGAAGGTCATGTTGTAGTCCTCGATGGTGAAACCCGGTGCGGAGATGTCGATCTTGTCCAGCACCTGCGAGCGGTACATGCTCGCGAACCCCGGCACGATGCTGACCACGTTGGCCCCCCTGGCGGCCTGACCGAACTTCACCAGGAACTGCACCACGACGTAGACGCGTTCCCGGTAGTTGACCAGAAGCCGGCCGATCAGCGTCGTGGGGCGCGGATCGGCGATGGTTGCGGCGCGACCGGCGACCGCCACCACCTCGGGATCGGTGAAGTAGGGCAGACCGGTCGCCAGGTAGTCGGGGGACAGGACGGTGTCCGCATCGAGCAGGACCACCACGTCGAACCGGTCGACCAGACAGAAGTGTTCGACGGCGGCGACGATCGCCCCGGCCTTCCCCCGGTTCGGGCTGAGCTCGAGCACGTTCGCGCCGAAGCGACGGGCGATGTCGGCGGTGTCGTCGGTGGAACCGTCCGAGGCGACGAAGATCTGGTCCGGACGGACATGTACCGCCGCCGAGGTCAGCGTCTGCATGATCACGAGCTGCTCGTTGTGGGCGGCGACGATCACAGCCACGTGACGTGGCTCGATCGGCGGGGCCGGGGCCCTGTCTATGCCGCGGCCGCGGGTGCTGAGTGCATGGACCATCCGGCCGACGCCGACGGCCGACCACAGCAGCGTGTTCACACCGACCAGCAGGACCACCAGACCAGCGGTTGCCACGACGGACCAGTTCATTGCGCCGAGCCTCCTTGCGCTCGCCGCCACGGTAACCCGGATGCCTGCCACCGCAGAGGTCTGCGGCCCGCAGGCTTGTGCGGTGTGCGGGGAGAAAAACCGCACATCGACACCGCATTCCCGCATTCGAGGCGGTGAAGGCTTCCGTTTCCATTCGGATCGAACCACTGTGCACAGGTCAGGTCGATCCGCCGAGGAAGGAACCACGAGATGACCATGTTGAGTCACACACTTCGTGAGGAGCAGGATGCCGAGCCGACCGGAGGGTTCGCCTTCGACGTCGGGGTGATCGGCCTCGGCTACGTGGGGCTTCCGACGGCGATCGCCTACAGCACGGCGGGGAGCAAGGTCCTCGGGCTCGATGTGAACCAGGCGCGCCTGCGGACCATCCGTTCCGGCGGGGCGGACCTGCTCGTCCGTGATCAGGACCGGTTGACCCGGAGCCTGGAATCCACACACCTGACGCTGGACGACGATCCCGAACGGATGAGCGACTGCGCCGCGGTGATCGTCTGTGTGCCCACCCCGGTCGACGACTACCTCACCCCTGACCTGCATCTGTTGCACGCCGCCTGCGCCGCCGTCGTCCGTCAGGCGGTGGCCGGCCAGACCATCCTGCTGACCTCGACCACCTACGTGGGATGCACCCACGATCTGCTGGTCGCTCCGCTCCAGGCACGCGGTTTCGTCGTGGGCCGAGATCTGTTCGTCGCCTTCAGCGCCGAACGGATCGACCCCGGCAACACCGACTTCGAGCAGGAGTTCGTCCCCAGGGTCGTGGGCGGGGCGACACCGCAGTGCGAGGAGATGGCCGGCCGGCTGCTGCATCGGTATGCGACCAACGTGCACCGCGTGGGATCCTTGGGCGCCGCCGAGATGACCAAACTGCTGGAGAACACCTTCCGGGCGGTCAACATCGCCCTGGCCAACGAGTTCGCCGACATCTGCGGCCATCTGAACATCGACGTCAACGACGTCATCGATGCCGCGGCGACGAAACCGTACGGTTTCATGCCCTTCCGGCCCGGACCCGGTGTCGGCGGACACTGCATACCGTGCGATCCGCACTACCTGTTGTGGCAGCTGAAGCGCCAGCGGGTGTCGGCACCACTCATCGAGCAGTCGATGGTCGAGATCTCCCAACGACCCGGGCGGATCGTCGACCAGGTCCGACAGTCCTTGTCCGAACGGGGTTCCGCCCTGGCCGGTGCCCGGGTGCTCGTCATCGGGATCGCCTACAAGCCGGATGTCGCGGACCTGCGGGAGTCCCCGGCGTTGGAGATCCTCTCCCGGTTGGAGGCCGACGGGGCCGCCGTGGGATACCTGGACCACAACTTCCCGACCGTCACCCTGCAGTCCGGTTCGGTCCTGACCGGCATCGTCCGACCGGATGTGTTCTGCGCCGACCTGATCCTGATCCACACCCGCCACAGCGGGACCGATCTGAGCTGGATCTCCGCCGATCAACTGCTTCTGGACACCCGCAACCCCGCCGTCCATCGGTGGGCCGCCGCATGAGATCGCTGGTCACAGGAGGCGCGGGGTTCATCGGCAGCCACCTGGTGGAGCACCTGCTGGACGTCGGTGACTCGGTGGTGGTGCTCGACGATCTGAGCACCGGCAGCATGAACAATCTCGCGAAGGTGGCCGATCACCCGGGTCTGGAGGTCGTGGTCGGTACCATCCTCGATCCGGTGATCGTCCGGAACGTCGTCCTCGACGTCGACCGGGTCTTCCATCTCGCGGCGGCCGTCGGGGTCAAACTGGTGGTCGAACAACCGCTCTCGTGTCTGCGGACCAACATTCACGGTACCGAGAACATCCTGATGGTCTGCCACGAGACCGGGACGACCTTGTTGCTCGCCTCGACCAGCGAGATCTACGGCAAGAACGAATCGGACGGTCTCACCGAGGAGTCGGACCGGATCCTGGGATCGGCCCTGAAATCCCGCTGGAGTTACGCGGCGGCGAAGGGTATCGACGAGGCCTTCGCCCGCGCGTACTGGGAGGAATACGGCCTGCAGGTGTCGATCGTACGGCTGTTCAACACCGTGGGTCCGCGCCAGAAGGGGCGCTACGGCATGGTGGTGCCCAACCTGGTCGGGCAGGCGATCCGGGGTGAGTCGTTGACCGTCTTCGGCGACGGACGGCAGACCCGGTGCTTCTCGGCCGTCGAGGACATCGTGCCGGCCCTGGTGGCCATCGCCGAATCCCCCGAGGCCTACGGGCAGGCCTACAACCTCGGGGGATCGACCGAGATATCGATCCTCGACCTGGCCGAGACCGTGCTCGAGGTGGTCGACAGTGCCAGCGATGTCGTCCTGGTGCCCTACGCCAACGCCTACGGTCCGGGGTACGAGGACATGCGCCGCCGGGTGCCGGACAACTCGAAGGCCAAGGCGCTGATCGGCTTCGTACCGCGGACGGGCATCGAAGCCATCGTGCGCGGGGTGGCCGGCAGTATGCGGGAATCGGTGGCCGGCGAGGACTGGCAGATGGCCCAGGCGAGGCCGGCCCGGAACGGCCTGCCGGGGACGGAACACTGATGTGCGGGATCGTGGCGTGTGTCGCGCCTGCGGATGCCGCGTCCTTCCTGACCACCGGCCTGCGGTCGCTGGAATACCGCGGTTACGACTCGGTGGGGGTGGCGATTGCGACCACCACCGGTGAGCGGGCGCACTTCCGGACGACCGACCGGGTGGATCAGTTGGTCACCCTCATCGACGGATGGTCGGGGCCGCCGCTCTCCGGCTCCGGGATCGGCCATACCCGCTGGGCCACCCACGGTGTGGTCAACGAATCGAATGCGCATCCGCACCACGACTGCACCGGAGGCATCACCGTGGTGCACAACGGGATCATCGAGAATGCGGTTCAACTGCGCCGAGCGCTGGAGTCGGCCGGCCACGTGTTCTCCTCGGAGGTGGACAGCGAGATCGTCTGCCACCTGATCGAGGACCAGATGGGCAGGGGCCTCGACTTCGCCGACGCCTTGCCGAAGGCCGCCAGGAAGCTGCACGGGAACGGGGCCTTCGCGGCGATGGAGTACACCAGCGGACGGGTGGTCGCGACCACCACCGGCGCACCCCTGGTCGTCGCGACCACCGACCACGGCACCTTCCTCGCCAGCGATGCCGTCGCCTTCGCGCCGTGGGTCGATTCCTTCCAGCCGCTGGAGAAGGGGGACCTGGTCGAACTGGCCCCACGACCCGTCTGGAAGCACCAGGGGCGGGCCATGGTGGTGCCGCGCGAGGTGTTGCCCCGGCTGCGACGGCGGCAGGAGCTGTCCGTCGGCGGCCACCGGGATTTCATGTCCAAGGAGATCGCCGAGCAACCGGAGATGGCCGCGCGGATCGTCGATGTCCTGGCGGATGCGGCGGTCTCGGGCTCCCTCTGGCGGGACCTGGGTCTGGCGGCCTTCAAGCGTGTCGCCGTCATCGGATGTGGCACCTCCCTCAACGCCGGCGCGGTGATCGGTTCGGCCTACCGCCGGATCGGCAGGGTGCCGGCGACGACGATCGTCGCGAGCGAGGCCCCCGAGGTCCTGCTGGAGGAGGGCACCCTGCTGCTGGCGATCAGCCAGTCCGGTGAGACCGCTGATGTGTTGTCCGCCCTCGACGAACCCGGCCTGTCCGGCCACCCGGTCCTGGCTCTCACCAACAACATCCACTCCAGTCTGGGGCGTAGGGCGGATGCCGTCCTCGACTGCGGCGCCGGGGTGGAGATCGGAGTGGCCGCGACCAAAACCTTTGTGGCCCAGGTACTTGCCGGGGTGGCGGTGGTGGTGTCCTCGCTGGTGGCCGACGGTCGACTGGAGGCGGATGCGGCAGCCGGGCTGGTGGACGAACTGCGACGCCTGCCGGACCGGCTCGCCGGTGCGCTGTCGGTGTCCCGGAAAGTGGTCCCCGAGCTTGTCCCGGGGCTGGTCGGCGCCACCGGGTTCCTCTACCTCGGGCGTGGCCCCGGGGTTCCCTATGCGGCTGAGGGCGCCTTGAAACTCAAGGAACTCACCTACCGCTGGGCGGAGCACTACCCGGCAGGGGAACTCAAACACGGCCCGCTGGCCCTGGTGGAACCGGGTACGCCGGTGGTGGTGGTCGATTCGAACGACCGCCGGCTCGTCGGCAACATGGCCGAGGTGGCCGCGCGTGGCGGACATGTCATCCACATCGGCGGTGCCGGCAGCACCCTCCCGGTGTTCGCGTCCGGGGGCGCGTCAGGGTGGACCTCCGAGCTGTGCGGACCACTCGAGAGCATCATCCCGCAGCAGGTCCTGGCTCGCGAGCTGGCGCTGGGGTTGCGCCGGAACGTCGACATGCCACGCAATCTGGCCAAATCGGTCACGGTTGCCTGATCACCCGCCCCATCGATCACCCAAGGAGCCCGCCATGACATCACCATCCCGGATACGGCGGTGGTTGTACGCCGCTACCGGCGCCGTACTCACCGTCGGTCTCTTGCCGATGACCGCGACCGACGCGGTCGCCACGGCCGCCCCACCCCCCGTGGCGGCGCGGGCGGCGATCCTGCCGACGACCACGATCTCGTTGACCTTCGACGACGGTATCGCCGATCAGGCTGCGGCAGTATCGGCGATGGCGGCCAGGGGGATGAAGGGCACCTTCTTCATCAACTCCGGTTTCATCGGCGGCGACGGCTTCTTCACGCTCGCCCAGCTCCAGTCGATCGCGGCCGCGGGCAACGAGATCGGCGGACACACGGTGAATCACCCTGACCTGACCACCTTGTCGACGGATGAGGCCACGCGACAGGTCTGCAACAACAGGGTCGCCCTGACCAACTGGGGCTTCACCGTGACGAGCTTCGCCTACCCGTTCGCGAGTTCCTCCCCGGCCACGGAGGCCATCGTCAAGGGATGCGGATACAACAGCGCCCGGGGGCTGGGAGACCTGCGCACCCGCTTCGGCTGCGCCCGTTGCCCGTACGCCTCACCGGTCCCACCGGTGGACCCCTTCGAGACGGCCGCCCTCGATCAGGTCGACAACACCTGGACCCTCAAGGATCTCCAGGACTCGGTGACCCGGGCCGAGAGAACGGGCGGATGGGTGCAGTTCACCTTCCATCACATCTGTGCCAACAACTGTGACCCCCTCTCGGTGAGTCCGACGGTGTTCGGGCAGTTCCTCAACTGGCTGGCTCCCCGAACGCTCATCAACACCCGGGTCCGCACCGTCGCCCAGGTCATCGGCGGCCCGGTCGCGGCCGCGGTACCCGGTCCGGTGGCCCCTGCTGCGGCACCGGGTGTCAACGCAGTGGTGAACCCGGGCCTGGAGACGGCCTCCTCCACCACCCCGGCCGATTGCTTCTCGATCGGCGGGTACGGATCCAACACGGCTGCCTTCACCGCCGCGAGCCCGGCCCACGGCGGATCGAGCGCCGTCAGGACCACGGTCACCAACTATCAATCGGGGGACGCGAAACTGCTGCCCACACTGGATCTGGGGGCTTGTGCGCCGACCGTTGTCAGTGGTCATCAGTATTCGCTCCGTACGTGGTACACCTCCACGGCCGTCACCCAGTTCGCCGTGTACCTCCGGGATTCCGGTGACGTCTGGCGTTACTGGACCTCCAGTCCGTGGTTCGCGCCGGCCGACAGCTTCACCCAGGCGGTGTGGGTCACTCCGCCGATCCCGGACGGGATGACAGGTCTGAGCTTCGGGCTGAACATCTTCGCCAACGGCAACATCGTCACCGATGACTACGGGATGTACGACCAGGCCGGTGCTCCGGCCGCGAAGGTGGCGGCCGTGCAGGCGCCGAAGACAGCACCTGCGGTCAAGGGCCCGGTCGAGATCGTCGCCGAGGAATCGATGGGGGCGGGCGGCTGACCCGTGCTGCCCGGCGAGTGCGCCCCCGTCACCGTGATCCGATCGAGGTCACGTGGCGGGGGTGCACGTGCGGGGAGTCCCGCGTCTCAGGGCTCGGGGATCAGGCCTTCGATCATCGAGGCCGCCGCCGCTGCGGTGTCGAGCCGATGTGCCAGTCGACCGATCCTCTTCGCGTTCTCCCTGAAACGTTCGTCGGACAAGACCTTTTCGGCGGTCGCCCGGATGTCGTCACCGGTGGCGGTGACGGGATCCATCACGGCGGCCACGCCGAGGGCCAGACACCGGTCGGAATTGAGCGGCTGGTCGGCGCCCATCGGGAGCAGGACCATCGGAACCCCGAAGGCCAGGGCCCCCATCACGCTGCCCGAGCCCGCGTGTGACACCAGCAGATCACACCGGGGAAGGATCAGTTCCTGACGAAGATACTGTGCCACATGGACATTCGGGTACGTCTGACCCACCTCGGCCGGATCGATCTCCCGGCCGACGGTGACCACGACCTGAGCCTTCAACCGGCGCAGGCCCTCGATCGTCCGCGCGAACAGGTCACCTGATTCGGTGTGGAAGACGGTGCCGAGGGTGAAGTACACGACGGGTGTCTCCGGCTCCCGCGACAGACGGTCCAACAGGTCCGACTCCTCCTCGTTGGCAACGGTTCCGGCCTCCAGGACGGCAGGCCGGACAGGTCTGGCCGTCGCGGGGAGGGGATCGTCGGGCGAGCGGTATCCGGCCGGTGCCGGGTAGAGGGTCGGACTGCTGCGCAGCAGGGCGAGCTGCGGGTCGACGGGCAACCCGAATTCGACACGCAGCTCGTCCAGAGGCTCGCCGACGAGGTCGGGCCGGACAAGCCCACCGGCGAGCAGGACCACCACGACCGCCTGCGGGATCCCGCTCCGTTCGGCGGCGATCATCGCGCCGAAATCCACCTCGTCCCGGACGATCACGTCAGGTCCGAACTGGCAGAGGACCTCCGTCAGCCGACCGGCCCGCTCCCGGGCGATCCTTCCGGCGAACACGGTTCGGACCACCTGTTCCTCGGCTGCGCGGTCCGGCGGTACCAGCGGAGTCCGTGCTCCGGCGTCGGCCAGGGTGTTCCCGCCGCTGTCGATGGCAGGGAAGCCGTGCTCCTGAACAACTGTCAGCATCTTGGGTTGGCAGCTGACTGCCACCTGATGGCCCCGGTGCGCCAATGCTCGGGCGAAGGGCACCAGGGGGAGGAAGTGACCGGTACCGCCGGCGAAGGTGAAAAGGACACGCATCCCGATGCCTACCTCTTGGTGCCGCCGGTGATCTCGGTCCGGTCGAGTGCCCCGGCGAGGTCCGCGATCAGATCCTCGGCGTCCTCCAGCCCGACGGACAGACGCAGGTGGCCGTAGGTCCGGAACGCCTCCGGGTAGCGGTCGCTGCCACCCCGTCCTTCGCTGCCGACGTGCACGATGAGGGACTCGTCGTGGCCGAGGGAGACCGCCGAGGTGATGACGCCGAGCTGGGCCACGAAACGGTTCTGGGTGTCCGGGTCACCGTCGAGGGCGAAGGCCAGCATGCCCCCGTACCCCCGGCCGTCGAACTGCCGGGTGGCAAGTTCGTGTTGGGGATGCGAGGGCAGGCCGGGATAGGCGACGAATCCGATCCGGGGATCGGATGCGAGGAAGTCCGCGACCTTCTGGGCGGAGGACTGATGTTGCGCCAGGCGCAGGGGCAGGGTGACCGATCCCCGCATGATCATCCAGGCGTTGAAGGGTGAGATCACCCCGCCCACATCGACCACCGCGTCGTGCCGGATGCGTCCGATGGTGGCGGCATCGCCGATGACGGCCCCGCCCATCGCATCACCGTGTCCGTTGATGTACTTGGTGAGCGAGTGGATCACCAGGTCGGCACCGTGGTCGAGCGGGCGGAACAGCGGCGGCGGGGTGAACGTGCTGTCGACGGTGAGCAGAGCCCCCGCTTCATGGGCGATGGCGGCGATCCCACGGATGTCGGCGACCTTGGTGGTGGGATTGGCGATCGTTTCCACGTGCACGATCCTGGTGTTCGGGCGCACGGCGGCTCGAACGGCGTCCAGATCCCCGACATCCACGAAGGTCGCCTCGATCCCGTACCGCTGCGGGAGGAGTTCGGCGAACAGCCGCCAGGTGGCCTCGTAGGTGACATCCGAGACCACGAGATGGTCCCCGCTCTTGAGCAAGGTGAAGAACACGCCGTGCAAGGCGGCGACCCCGGTGGCGAATGCGGCCGCGGCGGTGCCACCCTCCATCGCGGCGAGCTTCTTCTCCAAACCTTGTTGGTTCACACCGCCGTTCCGGGTGTACACCAGACCTTCGGTGGTCGACCAGTTCATCGACGTGGGATCCTCGGGCAGCTGATACGAGTTGGCCATGGTCAGAGGGGTCCTGATCGCACCGCTCGTCGGGTCGACGGCGTTGCCGCCGTGCACCGCCCAGGTCGCGGAACCGACTGTCGCAGGATCGTGTTTGTCGGGTCGCTCGGCCATGTGTCGCTCCGTTTCCTGGGTCCTTGCCCTCAAGGCTCCACTCGATTCTGTCAAACGTGGACACGGGTGCCGATGGCCGACCCGTGGGAGGAATGACCACGCCCAGGCGTGGTGGAAGCGGCCTGCGCCAGCCAGGCGGGGTTGGCTGTCGCACTGCAAATCCATCTCCGGGGAGGGAGGGGCAGAGGTGCGCAGGCCGCTCTACCCTCATAGATACAGGTAAATGCATGCGCATGCCAGTCGCCGCCATGGGCAATGTTTCCTGCGGCGGATTCCACTCCTATTCCCGACCGAGAGCTCCGGCGAGTGGCCGGCGAACCGCTCATACCCCGAAAGGAGTAGTGATGGGTCGATCCAATCGACTGAGGGGGGGAGTTTCTCGCTCGGAACAGCCTCAGGTGCAATCACTCTCGGTCGACCCGAAGATCATTTGTTCCTTTTGTTCGTCGAACGTGGCGGGGCCGATCATCGAAGTCTGCTCCGGACGTGGAGGTAAACAGCAGGGCGTAGGCGATTGATCACTCCGTGCTCGCGAATAGTGGAGGGCAGCTATCCGGAATAGGTGGTCGGGCCCGATTGCCCGTCACATTCCAGACGGTCGTGTCTGCCGGGCGCACAAAATGGTCGCGCCGAATTTCTATGACGACGGGTCGAGGCCGTAGGCGAACCTTCGGTCATTACTCGATCAGGGACTGGGTGCCGAGAACACAGGCAAGGGCGAGCCGTTCGGCGTCCTCGGTGTCCGGTGCGGCGGTGTAAACCATGATGCGAAGGTCGTCCCCGGCCACGATCAGGGTGTCGCAATCGACCGCGATTCGTCCGACGGTCGGGTGCTCGATGATCTTGTGACGGGCGGGATCGTTCTGCTGGACCCGGTTGCCGGACTCCCACAGCTCCACGAACTGCGCGCTGCCGCTGCGCAGTTCGGTGACCAGCTGCCGGACCCGGGGATCGCGCGGGTACCTGGCTGCGGTCATCCGAAGATCGGCGACCAGCCCGACGACCAGGTCCTGGTGTTCCTCCGGGGTGAGGACGGCTCGCGAGCCGGAACCGATGAGGTTGCGCCAGACACCGTTGCGCTCGACACCGCACCAGGTGGTGGTGTCACCCATCAACGCGTCGTAGGGAGCGTTCGCCACGATGAGGTTCCACATCGCGTCGTAGACGGCTATCGGGTTCCCTTCGAGACGGTCGAGGAGCCGCTGCACACTGGGCGTGATCCGGGAGGAGACGAGGCCCGGACCCGGGGCCGGTTGGCCGGCGAGGTTGAAAAGGAGCCCACGCTCTGGGTCGGAGAGTCTCAGCGCGCGGGCGAGGGCCTCGATGACCTGGGTGGACGGGGAGGTCGCCCGGCCCTGTTCCAGGCGCGTCAGGTAGTCGACGGAGATCCCGGAGAGTGCGGCGAGCTCCTCCCGGCGCAGGCCGGTGGCCCGTCGCCGACCGCCGAGGGACACCCCGACCGCCTCGGGCGGGATGCGGTCGCGCCAACGGCGCACCACCTGTCCGAACTCCGAGTATTCCACTGCTCCAGTGTGCGCCCACGGTTCTGTTCTGTCCTGGCCCTGGCAGTCCTAGGACACACCGACAACTGGTTGTTCCCGGGGGGCGGGCGCACGCTCGACACATGACCAACACACTCATCACCGGGGCGAACAAGGGCCTCGGCAAGGAAACCGCCCGCCGACTCGTCGCTGCCGGGCACACCGTCTGGATCGGTTCCCGGGACGAGTCGCGGGGCCGGGCCGCCGCCGAGGAACTCGGCGCACGAGCCGTTCTGCTCGACGTCACCGACGACGTCTCGGTGGCGGCTGCCGCCGCTTCCATCGGGTCGGCCGGTGGTCTCGACGTCCTGGTCAACAATGCCGGTGTCGAACCGCGTCTGGCCGGCAACGTGATTCCCACGCCCCTCGACGAGACCGCCGATGACGTGCTGCGGACCTTCGCCACCAACGTCTTCGGCATCGTCCGGGTGACCCAGGCGTTCCTGCCGTTGTTGCAACTCTCGGCGAGGGCGGTGGTGGTCAACGTGTCCAGCGGTCTCGGCTCTCTCGGCGGTCTCGCCGATCCGGCAAGTTTCACGCACTTCTACCAGGGGTTGAGCTATCCGTCGTCGAAGGCGGCCGTGAACGCCCTCACGATCCAGTTCGCGAAGGCGTTGCCCGGTATCCGCTTCAACGCGGTCGACCCCGGTTACACCGACACCGACCTGAACGGCGGCACCGGCACCCAGACGGTGGAGGAGGGAGCGGAGATCATCGTGCGGCTGGCGCAGATCGGTCCGGACGGCCCGAGCGGGACCTTCTCCTCCGTCCGTGGGGCGGTGGCCTGGTGAGTGGCGGAGGCGATTGCAGAGTTGTTGCGGCGAAAGGGCTGACGGTCAGGCGGCGGTGATGCCGTTGATGATCAGGACCACACCCAGGACCAGCAGGACCGCCGACATGATGGTGCTGCTCTGTCGGGTCATCCAGGTGTCGGCGGCCGCGAGTACGGGGCCTGCGCGCTCGCCGAGGGTGCGGCGGACTATCGCAGGGGCGGCGACGCCGAGACTGGCGATCACGGTGAACACGGCGAATGCGATTGCCTGTTCCCAGGGAACAGGTGTGGCATCGGCGATCACGGTGGCACCGGAGGTGACGATGACGAGGTTCTTCGGGTTCGCCGCCGCCAGGGCGAAACCGAAGCCGAGGGCCTTGCCGGCGGACACCGATTCCATCGCCGTCATCCACTTCGGCGCGACAACCACCTCACCGGTGCGCGGACGGCCGATCCATTTGCGCACTGCGAGGCCGAGAAGCAGGACGCCCAATGCGATTTTGAGGTACGGCACCCAGGCGGGCGAGGTGTCCGCAGATTCCGCGACATCCACCACGGTGATCACGACGGTGCCGATGACGGCCAACCCGGTCACCCATCCACCGAGGAAGGCCCAGGAGACCTGGGGTGGGCGCTTGGTGGCCAGCACGATGGTGATCAGCACCATCGGCAGTGCGGCCAGCACCAATCCCAGCGCAATGAAGATCGACGCCCCGACAGCGGTCAACATGCGCCGGTCAATTCTTGCAATTCCATCAAATGATCCTATTGCCCGTATTCCGCAACCGCGTCGGCGGCACCGTTCCTATCGGGTGCGTGGTGTGCCCGGTGCGATGCGGGCGGCGAGTTCGGCCACCCGCTCGGCGATGTCGTCGCGGACCAGTCTCATCCGATCGATGCCGTCGATGCCCCGCTCGGAGGGTTCGTCCGTGTCCCAGTTCTCGTAGCGGGTTCCGGGGAATTCGGTCAGGGCGACTTCCCTGCTGAGGGTGATGACGAGGTCGGCACTTCGTGCCATCTCGTCGGTGATCAGTTGTGGGGTCCGGTCGGTGATGTCGATGCCGAGCTCACCCAGCGTTCGGGCCGAGAGTGCGTTCACGGCCGACCCGGGAGAGGTCCCGGCCGAGTTCACCTCGACGGCGTCACCCGCTACGGCGCGCAGGAGGCCGGCGGCCATCTGGGATTTGCCGCCGTTCTTGACACACACGAACAGGACCGAGGGTTTGTGCGGCACAGGAGATCTCCTTCAGGACTTTCGATCAGCTTCCGATGGCGACCGGCTGCGGACTGCCGGAGCTGAGCACGGCGGCCAACGAATCGAGGGCACCGGGAACCAGGGCGTAGTAGGCCCAGACACCGCGTTTGTCGCGGCTGAGCAGACCGGCATCGACCAGGATCTTCAGGTGGTGGCTGATGGTGGGCTGGCTGAGGCCGATCGGTTCGGTCAGATCGCACACGCAGGCTTCGGCGCCGTCGTGGGCGGCAACGAGGGACAGCAGTCGGAGCCTGGTTGGATCGGCGATCGCCTTGACCACCCGGGCAAGGGATTCGGCGTCGGCGGCGCTCAGCGGTTCGCGAACCAGCGGTGCGCAGCAGGCGATGCCGGTGTCCGGGTCGGGGGTCCGTCCTGTGCTCATGGATTCAAGTATGCATCACGCATTGACAAACGTCGATGTCCTGGGCCAGGCTTCCATTGAAGTTCATCGATGTCTTGCCGATGCCTGAGGAGTCCTGCACCCCATGCCTGAAACCGTCGACCCCGCTCGTCTCACCGAGCCCCACCGTGCCCCGGTCCTGGCGAACATGTCGGTCCTGGACCGGTTCCTGCCGGTGTGGATCGTCGCCGCCATGGCGGTCGGGGTGCTGCTGGGGCGGTTGATTCCCGGCCTGTCCGAGGGACTGGACGCGGTGAAGGTCGGCTCGGTGTCCCTGCCGATCGCAATGGGTCTGCTGGTCATGATGTACCCCGTACTGGCAAAGGTCCGCTACAACGAAATGCGCAGGGTCACCGGCGACCGAAGGTTGCTGATCTCCTCCCTGGTGCTGAACTGGGTGGTCGGCCCGGCACTGATGTTCGCCCTCGCGTGGTTGCTGCTGCCGGATCTCCCCGAGTACCGCACCGGGCTGATCATCGTCGGACTGGCCCGGTGCATCGCCATGGTGATGATCTGGAACGAACTGGCCTGCGGTGACCGGGAGGCCGCTGCGGTGCTGGTGGCGATCAACTCGGTCTTCCAGGTGTTCGCCTTCGCCGCCCTGGGCTGGTTCTACCTGCAGGTCCTGCCAGGTTGGTTGGGCCTGGCCACCACCAGTGCGGAGTTCTCCGTCCGGGCGATCACCGCCAGTGTCCTGGTGTTCCTGGGAATTCCGCTGCTGGCAGGGTTCGCCACCCGCACCATCGGGGAGAAGATCAAGGGTCGCGAGTACTACGAGTCCCGGGTCCTGCCGAGAATCGGACCGTGGGCGCTGTACGGGTTGTTGTTCACCATCGTGGTTCTTTTCGCGCTGCAAGGAGACCAGATCACCAGCCGCCCCTGGGATGTCGCACGGATCGCCCTGCCGTTGGTCATCTACTTCCTGCTGACCTTCGGTGCGGCCATGGCCCTGGGCAGGTCGTTGAAGCTGGGGTACGCCAGGGCGACCACGTTGGCGTTCACCGCGGCGGGGAACAACTTCGAACTCGCGATCGCGGTGGCCATCGGGACCTTCGGTGTGACGTCGGGGCAGGCGCTGGCCGGTGTGGTCGGCCCGCTGATCGAGGTGCCCGTGCTGGTGGCTCTGGTGTACGTAGCGATGTGGGCCGGACGGCGGTTCTTCCCCGAGGATGCCGGCGTCCCACGGGCCGGGGGAGGGTGACGGTCTGAGGGCGGGCCGTCAGGTGTCCGAGAAGTACTGATGCTGCGCAGATGTGTGTTGGTCACGATCCAGTGGCCCCAACGATGAGTCCGTCTACGGCACCGCTGGGTGTCGATGCCAAGGAGTGTTGAGATGTCTGATCTTCCTGTTGTGGTGGTGGGTGCCGGCCCGGCCGGGCTGGCGGCCGCCGCCCATCTGGTGGAGCGGGGCCGAGTCCCGCTCGTGCTCGAGTCCGGGAATGTGGCAGGGGCGAGTGTTGCTCAGTGGCACCATGTTCGACTGTTCTCCGCGTGGTCGGAGGTGGTGGACACGGCAGCCGCCCGCCTGTTGGTCCCGACAGGGTGGGTGCACCCGGATCCTGCTGTTCGCCCGAGCGGCGCGGAGTGGGTGAGTGACTACCTGCATCCGCTGGCGGCGGTCCTCGGGGACCGGGTGCGCCTGAACAGCACGGTGGTGGGGGTGGCCCGTCGTGGGCGGGACCGCATCGTGGACTCCGGCCGCGACACCGAACCCCTGGTGGTCCATGTCCGTACTCCACTCGGAGAGGATCGGATACCGGCTGCTGCGGTCATCGACGCCTCGGGCACCTGGAACACGCCGAACCCGCTGGGTACCGACGGCCTGCCCGCGCTGGGTGAACTGGCTGCGGCCGAACGTCTCTCCTACCGGGTGCCGGATCTGGGGGCCGAGGAGGTCCGTGTCCGGTACGCGGGCAGGAGGGTCGTCGTCGCCGGATCAGGGCACTCCGCCCTGACTGCCCTGATCGGGCTGGCTGCCCTGGCCGCCGAGGATCCTGCCACCCAGGTCTTCTGGTTGCTTCGTCGTGGCAGTGCGGCCGCGGCCCTCGGAGGAGGTGACGCCGACCAGCTGCCGGCCCGTGGTGCCCTGGGGCTGAAGGTGGACCAGGCCCTCCGGTCCGGCCGCATCACGCCGGTCACCGGGTTCCGCTCCACGGCGGTGCATCCGGCACCTGGTGGGCACCTGGTGCTGGAATCACTGGATGGTCGGCGGCTGGCGGTGCACGAGGTGATCGTGCTGACCGGGTTCCGGCCGGACCTGACCTGGATGTCGGAGGTACGGCTGGACCTTGACCCGGTGCTGCAGGCACCGCGCGCCCTCGCCCCGCTGATCGACCCCAACGTCCATTCCTGCGGGACGGTGTACCCGCACGGAGCGAGCGAACTGGTTCAGCCCGAGCCGGGTCTGTACGTGGTGGGTATGAAGAGCTACGGGCGGGCGACCTCGTACCTGTCGCTGACCGGGTACGAGCAGGTCCGTTCGGTGGTGGCTGCCATCGACGGCGACCAGGAGTCCGCGGGGCGGGTGGAACTGGTCCTGCCGGAGAGCGGGGTGTGCGGCGGTGCGGGGGACTTCGACGCCCCTGAGGTGCAGACGCAGGCCGACGGATGCTGCGGCAGGGATGGGCGCTGACCTCACCCCGTCCCTCCCGGAATGGCCCGGTCTCGTCCAGATGGAGGGTCCGACAGCGGAGAATCGGCTGGTCGAAGGGTCGACCCCACCCCCGTAACGGTGATAACGGGCGGTAGGTTGCACCGATACGCTGCTGGTGTTACCGTCGCTCACATGGATACGAGATCGCGGATAATCGAAGTGGCGGCCGAACTGCTCTCCGGATCGGTGTCGGGCGACATCTCGACCAGGGCGGTCTGTGACGCTGCGGGTGTGCAGCAGCCCGTCCTGTACCGGCTTTTCGGAGACAAGGACGGGCTGCTCGCAGCGACGGTCGACTTCGTCTGGGAGCAGTACCTCGGAATGAAACGCGCCGCGGAGCAGTCCGAGGACCCGCTCGCCGACCTGCGATCGGGCTGGGACAGCCACACGGCTTTCGCGCTCGCCCACCCGAATGCGTACAAGCTCCTCTTCGCCACGACCTGGGCCACCGAGCCCGGCTCGGCGGAGGAGGCGATGCGGCTGCTCCGGGTCGTGCTCGACCGCCTTGCCGCCCAGGGAAGGCTGCGGGTCCCGCCGGCGGTCGCCGCGCAGATGGTGATGTCGGCCAACACCGGTGTCGCCCTGGCCCTCGTGCAGCGGCCGGCCCAATACCCCGGCCCGGATCTGTCCGCGTCGGTACGGGATGCGATCCACCGGGCGATCCTGCTGGAGCGCAGCGCCGCCGACCCGGCCGACGATGCGCGGGGCGCTGCGGTCAACACCCTGGCGGTCGGTCTGGACGACCTGGCCGCCGACGGAACGTTCACCACCAACGAGGCCTCCATGCTCGGCGAATGGCTCCGCCGGATCCCCACCCGATAGCGCCGGCCGTTCGTCATGCGGCGCGGCCTCGTCCCACCCCATCCGTCCCGGATGTCGAGCGCACCACCAACACCTCACCCTGGAAGGGGAGCAGCACCATGTCGGAGAACATCACCACCACATCGCGGGTCGCGTTCGTCAGCGGAGGATCCGGCGGCATCGGCCGAGCGGTCGCCGAGCGACTGGCCGCCGACGGCACGGCCGTCGGCGTCCACTATGCCGGGAACAAGGCGAAGGCCGACGAGACCGTCGCAGCCATCACGGCGGCCGGTGGTCGCGCCATCGCCATAGGCGGGGACGTCGCGGACGAGGTGGCCATGTCGGCCGCCTTCGATGCTGTCGAAGCCGAGTTCGGCGGCCTGGACGTCGTGGTCAACACAGCCGGGATCATGATCCTGGCACCGATCGCCACCCTCGACCTGGCCGACCTGGACCGGATGCACCGCACCAACATCCGTGGCACCTTCGTGGTCTCCCAACAGGCCGCACGCCGGGTCCGCGTGGGCGGCGCGATCATCAACTTCTCCACCTCCGTCACCAAGCTCCAGTTCCCGACCTACGGCGCGTACGCCGCGAGCAAGGGGGCGGTCGAGGCAATGACCCTGGTGCTCGCCCGGGAACTGCGTGGCAGGGACATCACCGTGAACGCGGTCGCCCCCGGGCCGACCGCGACGGACCTGTTCCTGGACGGCAAGGATCAGGCCACGGTCGACACCCTCGCCAAGGCCGCGCCGCTGGAGCGGCTCGGCATCCCGTCCGACATCGCCGAAACCGTGGCCTTTCTCGCCGGTCCGGCCCGGTGGATCAACGGTCAGGTCATCTACACCAACGGCGGTCTCGCCTGACTTTGCGTCGCTGGGAGTCCTGCGGTCTGGAGCGGACACCGTTCGTCAGCCATTGCCGGGCGCACATAGCCCCCGGCCGACGACGGGTCCGCCGCTGTCAGCGAGGTGACGGACCGGATCAGGGCAGAGATCCTGACGCGGGTGGAACTGGCCGACCTGCTGACGGTCCCGACCCGCTGAGCCACCCGGATACACCTCGGCGGTGCCGGGGCGGGGTTGTTGTCCCGCCGCC
>QXCQ01000208.1 GCA_003576535.1 Nakamurella silvestris
AAGACCGTCGCGAAGATCATGGCCGGTGCTGGCATCGCCGGTATCAGCCCGCGGACCTTCAAAATGCGAACCACGATCGTGGACCCGAACGCCTCGTTCCCACCCGACCTGGTCAACCGGGCCTTCGATCAGGGACGCCCGGACGCGGTGTGGTCCTCGGATATCACATACCTGACCTGCGGGCAGGGGGATCTGTACTTATGCGCTGTGAAGGATGAGCACACCAAGAGGATCCTGGGATGGAAGGTCGCCGACCACATGCGCGCCGACCTCGTCGCCGACTGCTTGATCGACGCGGTCAACGTCCGAGGAGGGTCCTGCAAGGGTGTGATCTTCCATTCCGATCGCGGAACTCAATACACCTCAACACTTGTTGCGGATACCGCTACCGGGTTAGGGTTGCTCAGATCGATGGGCGACACCGGCATTTGCTGGGACAACGCCGCCGCGGAATCGCTCTGGTCCACCTTCAAACACGAGTTCTACTACCGGCACGTCTTCGCTACGAAGACCGAGCTCATCCGGGCGGTCGATGACTGGGTCCGGTACTACAACCACCAACGCAGGCACTCAACCATCGGATACCTCAGCCCAATCAACTACGAGATAGCCTCAACCACGGCCAGCCAGGCCGCGTAACCCCCAGTCCACTTTCACGGGGGAACCTCAAACACCCCAACCGATTCACCACCCCACCCCAAGCACCCCCACTACCCACACCCACCGGAATCAACACCAAACTGTCTCAGACAGCTTGACAACTTCCGTACAACGCGCGCGCTAGTCGGGAAGGAGCGCGGTCAGGAGGGCGTGGCCGATGTCGGGGATCCGAACCAGGTCGACAGACGACGATCGAGCTCACCCTGATCTCCACCGGCCCAGAGGATGTGACCATCCGGACGCAGCAACATCGCGGGGAACCCGAGAACGACCTCGCGGTCGACGACGTGGTCCACCCGGTCCGACCACCCCGCGGCGGACAGACGTCCGGTGGTGTCCAGCAGAATTCCACGCCCGGCGTGCATCAGCGAGTACAACCGGCCATCGCTGAGCGGCAGGTCCTTCAACCGTCGACCGACAGGGAGGTCTCCACCGCCGACGTCGTAGCGGATGCCGATACCGGTGACCTTCTCGAGCAGGAACCGGTTCACGTTCTCGAAGTCCATCAGCTCCGACAACACCTGCCGCACAGCCTGAGCCCCCGGTTCCACCGAGATCAGCTCACTGTGCGCCCGGGTGCTGGTCAGGACATCGGCGGCCACCGGGCGTCGTTCGGACCCATAACTCCCCAGCAGCCCGCTCGGCGCCCAACCGTTGATCTGGGCAGCCAGCTTCCAACCGAGGTTGAAGGCGTCCTGGAGCCCGAGGTTCAAACCCTGGCCACCGAGGGGCGGATGCACATGGGCCGCGTCACCGGCCAACAGCACCCGGCCGACCTGGTAGGTCTCGGCAAGTCGGGTCGCGTCACCGAACCGGGACAGCCAGCGCGGCGAGTGTGCCCCGAAGTCGGTCCCCGCATACCGCACCAGCTGTTCGGAGAACTCCGCCAACGTCGGTGGAACCGACCGGTCCTCGGTGACACCTGCAGCGGGAACGACAATGCGGTACGTACCGTTCTCGGTCGGGCCGGCTCCGAAACCCCATTGAGTTCTTCGGATCTCGGCGACAACAGCGGCCAGCTCGGCCGGCGGTGTCGTCACCTCGACCTCGCCGAGGAGGCTCTCGACCCGGGTGGCCTCACCCGGGAAGTCGATGCCGGCCTGGGCGCGTACCGTGCTGCGGCCCCCGTCGCAGCCGACGAGGTACCGCGACCGCAACCGGGTGCCATCGGCCAACTGGACGGTGACCGCGTCCTCGTCCTGTTCCAGACCGACCACTTCGGCAGCACGCCGGATCTCGACGCCCATCTCGACGGCGTGGTGATGCAGGAGACGGTCTGTGGTCGTCTGCGGGATTCCGAGGATGTACGGGTGAGCCGTGTCCATGTCCTCCGGCCACGGCTTGTCGATCCCGGCGAAGGAGGCCCGGCGTTCATAGACCGTGCCCGCGGCGAGGAACGGCTCGAGCATCCCGCGCTGGTCGAGGATCTCGATGCTGCGCACATGCAGTCCCAGGGATCGCAACTGGCTGGACGGTTCCGCGGCCTTCTCCAGCACCACTGCCGGCACACCTTGGAGTGTCAGCTCCATGGCCAGCATCAACCCGGTAGGACCACCGCCGACGACGATCACCTCGATCATGATTCCTCCACCCCGCCATGATCCATACCGCCATGATCAACCCCGCCTGCCGCGGTGGCACCCAGTGCGACGATCCGTCCGGCCTCGAACACCGCGGCATCGAAACCCTCGTCGGGGTCGAGGACGAGGCGCTCGGTTGCCAGCGCATGGGTGCGCACCTGCGGATCGGGATGGCCACCGGCTTCCGTCAGGACCTGATCCGCAGCAGCGCCGAGGGCGGCCAACGCGCGACTCAGACTCAGCCGTACATCGCGCCCGCCCCGGCCCAGCTGACCGGCCAGCACACGCGCCAGGGACTCCCGCCCAACCTGCGGAACCAGCACCACGGCTGTGCGCCAGGCGCTCCGAGCGACCTCGTCGTCCGGATCACGGAGCAGGTCCTCGGTGACCGCCTCCCAGCCCCGCGGGTCACCGACCTTCGAGAGCGTGTGCAGCGCTTGGCTTCGCGCCTGGTTCACCGAAGACCGGGTCTCCGCCAACAGCAGTGGCACCGTCAGGGATGCCGGATGCCGGGCCAACGACCAGGTGAGGGTGTCCCGCACGTAGAAATCCGGTTCTACCGCGCATCGCTCGACGAGGATCTCCACGAACCGTGGATCCGGGTGGGTGCCGGCGGCCAGGGCGGCCTGCAACCGCGCCGAGGAGTCCTGCGCCGCCAGCGCCTCCCTGAGCCGCCCTGGTGCATCCGTCATGCCTGTCCCGTCCGTCAGAAGACCTCCGGACCACGTTCCCACAACCTGACCGTCGGGCGCGAGTGAAACACCGCTCGGGTGAGGGGTCCACTACCGGCGCGAATCCACGAGCCTCCGGGCAGCGGCCGCCACGGCCTCGGCGGTGAAACCGAACTCCCGGTACAGGGTGGCCGCATCGGCGGAGGCTCCGAAATGGTCGAGGCTCACAACATGTCCGAGCGGGCCGACCAGGTCGTGCCAACCGGTGGCAACGCCTGCCTCCACGGACACCCTGGCTGTGACGTCGGGTGGCAGGACGTGATCGCGGTAGGACTGCGGTTGACGGTCGAACCACTCGCGGCACGGCAGGGACACGACCCGGGTGGGAATCGCCTGCGCCTCCAGGAGTTCGCGAGCCGCCACGGCGACGGCGACCTCCGACCCGGTGGCGATGACGATCACCTCCGGATCCTCGGTGCTCGCCTCGAACAGGACGTAACCGCCCAGGGCCGTACCCTCCGCATCATTGCCGGAATCCCGCTGGTACACGGGGAGTGCCTGCCGACTGAGCACAAGACCGGCCGGCCGATCGGCATTCTCCAGGATGGTCCGCCAGGCGACTGCGGTCTCGTTGGCGTCCGCCGGCCGGACCACGTCCAGACCCGGCACCACCCGCAGCGCGGCAAGGTGCTCGACCGGCTGGTGGGTGGGACCGTCCTCGCCCAGTCCGATCGAGTCGTGCGACCACACGTACACGACCGGCAGTTTCATGATCGCCGCCAACCGGATCGCCGGCCGCATGTAGTCGCTGAACACCAGGAAGGTCCCCGCGTACGGGCGGGTGAGTCCGTGCAGGGCGATGCCGTTCTGGATCGCGGCCATGGCATGTTCGCGGACACCGAAGTGCAGCGTACGACCGTAGGGACCGCCCGACCAGGCCGCAGTGCTGCCGCCCTCGGCCAGGAAGGACGGTTCCCCGTCGATCGTGGTGAGGTTGGATTCGGCGAGATCGGCCGAGCCGCCCCAGAGCTCGGGCAGCAGGCCGCCGACGGCATTGAGGAACCGGCCGGATGCCGTCCTCGTCGACATCGAGGTCCCGCCGTCGAACGACGGGACCGCCGCCGCCAGATCGGCCGGAAGCCCGCGACCGGTCAACCGGTCCAACAGGTCCGCCTGCCCGGGGTGGTCGGCGCGCCACCGCTCGTAGGACTCCTGCCATTCCAGGTGCGCCCGCCTGCCGCGTTCACCCACAGCTCGGGCATGGGCGAGAACCTCCTCGTCGACGGTGAAGCCCACCTCGGGGTCGAACCCGAGAAGGATCTTCGTGGCTGCGATCTCGGATGCACCGAGGGCGCTCCCGTGGGTCTTGGAGCTGTTGCGCTTTGTCGGGGCAGGCCAGCTGATGATGGTGTTCAGCAGGATGATCGACGGACGGTCGATGACCTCGTCCGCGGTGTTGATCGCGTGCAACAGGGCGTCGACGTCTTCGACATAGCCGCCGTCCTGTCGCCAGTCGACGTGCTGGACGTGCCAGCCGTAGGCCTGGTACCGCAGGCCCACGTCCTCGGTGAAGGTCACCGCGACGTCGTCCTCGATCGAGATCTTGTTGTCGTCGTAGATCACCGTGAGATTGCCGAGCTTCTGATTGCCTGCGATCGAGGAGGCCTCCGAGGTCACGCCTTCCATCATGTCGCCGTCAGAGGCCAGGACGAACACCCGGTGGTCGAACGGGCTGGTCCCGGCGGGAGCATCGGGGTCAAGCAGACCCCGCTCCCGGCGAGCCGCCATCGCCATCCCGACCGCGGAAGCCAACCCCTGTCCGAGCGGACCGGTGGTCATCTCGACACCGGCGGTGTGGCCGTGCTCAGGGTGGGCCGGGGTCAGCGAACCCCAGGTTCGCAGCGCCTTGAGATCGTCGATCTCCAGGCCGTACCCGGCGAGGTAGAGCTGGCAGTACAGGGTGAGGCTCGTGTGGCCGCAGGAGAGGACGAACCGGTCACGACCGATCCAGGCCGGATCCGCCGGATCGTGGCGCAACACCTGTTGGAACAACAGGTAGGCGACCGGTGCCAGGCTCATGGCCGTTCCCGGATGGCCGTTGCCGACCCTCTCGACCGCGTCGGCAGCGAGAATTCTGGCGGTGTCAACCGCACGGCGGTCGAGGTCGGTCCATCCTGCGACACCACTGCCGGACAGCGGACGTTCGGACTGGTGGGAGTAGGTCATCGTGGCACTTTCGGTGTGGATGGTCAGGCCGCATGACAGCGGATGACGGACAGGGCACCGCAGAGTTCGGTCGGACCTGCGGCGTAGGGGATCAGGTAGGTGTCACCGGCTCTCACCGGCAGCGGCGGACAGTCGGCGGAATGCAGGGCACCCGCCCCTTCCAGGGCAACCAACAGTGACAACCGTTGGTCGAGCAGCTGTCCCGGCCCGGGGTTGACGTGGACGGCGGTGAAGAACTCGTCGGCGGAGGCCGGCAGGACGGAGGTCACGGAGTGGCCGGGAGAGAACCCGCCGGGCACCGGGCGGCCGCGCAGCCGGTCCAGTTCCGACCGGTCGATCGCCCCGCGGTGCACCGCCTCCAGCGCGATCTCCCGGTCCAGCCCCAGGAATGCCGACCCCGGGTCGAGGTCGTGGCCCTGCCATTCCAACATGATCGAGAAGTCCGTCGGCTCCTGGAGTTCGACGGTCAGAATGCCCTCACCGATCGCATGGGGTACCCCGGCAGGGCACAGGAGCACATCTCCGGCCCTGACCGGCACGGAGTTGGTGGCACCGAGGAGGGCGGGAATGTCCTGTTCGGCGACCCACCTGTTCAGTTCGGCGACGTCGACCTCCCGCTTGAAACCCAGGTGCACGAACGCATCCGGTTCTGCGTGCAGGATGATCCAGGCCTCGGTCTTGCCGAAGTCGCTCCCGAGGTGGGTGCCGGCGAAGGACCTGCTCGGGTGGATGTGGAGGGGGAGCCTTCGTCCGGCGTCGAGAAGTTTGACCAGCAGCCCGCTGCTGGGCCCGTACCGGTCGAGGTGGGCCTGACCGAGCCAGGGGAGCGGATCATCGGCAAGGCTGTCCCGCAGGTGCGTCCCGTCGGGGAGTGTGGTGAGACCGCTGGGTGCCAGGCCGGTCCGGAAGGCCGTCGAGGCGATCCAGTCCTCGGGATGGGTGTCCGGGATCCGAGGATCCCGGCGGTGTCCTGCGATCCGGCCCGCCCCGGGGTAGAAGGACGGTACGGAGTTGGGGTCCAGACGGATGGGGCTGAGTGGGGTGTACACGACTTCCTTTCCACGGCGGTGTGTCCCGCCGGATCACTCCGCCGGGATGGTCACCACAGGGTGTAGCCGCCGTCGATCACCAGGATCGTCCCGGTCACGAAGGAGGAGGCCGGGCTGGCGAGATACAGTGCGGCCGGTGCGATCTCCCAGGACTGGGCATACCGCTGCATGGGCACCTCGTCCACCCAGTAGTGCTGGTATTCGGGCAGATCGATATCGGCGATCTCGGTCTTCGTATACCCCGGGGCGAGGGCGTTGACCCGGATCCCCTTCGGTGCCCATTCGGCCGCCAGGGATTTCGTCATGTGGTGGACGGCGGCCTTGGACACCGCGTAGGGGGCGTGCCACTGCGGACGGTTCACGATCTGGCCGGACATCGACCCGATGTTGACGATCGAACCGGACCCCTGGGCGGCCATGGTCGCCCCGATGACCTGGCTGGTCTTCCAGACCGCATCCATGTTCGTGGCCATCACGCGGTCCCAGCTGTCGTCGTCGATCTCCAGCGAATCCCCGTGGATCCCGACTCCGGCATTGTTGATGAGCACGTCGATGTGGCCGAACCGGGCCAGCACCTCCTCGCGCATCGACACCAGGTTCGCCCGATCGGTCACATCCGTGGTCACGGCCAGGGCGGGTACTCCCAACGCGGACAGTTCGGCGACGGCGGCTTCGTTGCGGTCGGTGTCACGGGCGGCGACGACCACCGTGGCACCGGCCTCGGCCAGGCCGATGGCGATGGCCTTCCCGATACCCCGGTTGCCGCCGGTGACCACGGCCACCTTGCCGTCGAGTTTGAAAAGGTCGAGCACACTCATGGGAACTCCTTGCTGGTGGTCGGTTCGTGGGTCAGCCGGGATGCGGCGCGGGCCGGACGACCCGGGTGGCCCGTGATCGGGATGCGGCGATGACGGCGGCGTTGCGCCCGTCGGATCCGTGGGAGCGTGCGTGCGCCTCCTCGGGGCTGCGGCCGAAGCGGATGTGCCGGGCGATCAGCCGCGCGAGCCTGGTCTCCTCACCGGGGTCCACGTACCAGCATTCGTCGAGCAGGTCCCGGACCTGGGACCATTCCGAATCCTCGAGCAGCAGGTAGTTCCCTTCGGTGACCACCAGTTGCACCTGCGCCGGCACCGGCACGGCCGACCCGATGGATTCCTCCAGATCGCGGTCGAAGCGAGGGGCGTACACCACCGCGTCCTCACGCGCGTGCAACCGGCGGAGGAGATTGACATAGCCTGCGGCGTCGAAGGTGTCCACCGCACCCTTCCGCGGATGCCGGTCCAGGCGATGGAGTTCGGCGTTGGCCAGGTGGAAGCCGTCCATCCCGACGAGGACCGCCTCCGGGCCGATCGCCCTCACCAGATCCTCGGCCAGGGTGGACTTGCCGGAACCGGGGGCCCCGGTGATACCGAGGAAATGACGCTCACCCGGAACCATGAGCGCCCGGGCGGCGACCACCAGATCGTCGAGCTGATCAAGGTCATCCATTGTTGTCCGCCTTGTCCTGTGGCAGTGCGGGGACCGCGATCTCGTCGGCCCCGACCGTGTGCATCGAGGTCGGCGGCTTCGCTCCGGTCATGACCGCGACGACCTCCTCCATCGAGGTGTGGGCCGACTCGACCAGCGCGATCCGCCGTCCCAGCCGGTGAATGTGGATCCGGTCGGCGACCTGGAACACGTTGGGCATGTTGTGGCTGATCAGAACCACCGGTAGACCGTGATCCCGGACCCGCAGGATCAGGTCGAGGACCTGGTTGGTCTCGCGGACCCCGAGCGCTGCGGTCGGCTCGTCCATGATCACCAGGTTCGTCGCCCAGGCCGCGGCCCTGGCGACGGCGACGGCCTGTCGTTGACCACCCGAGAGGGTTTCCACCTTCTGCCGGATGGACTGGATCCGGATGCCGAGGTCGGCCATCTGTTGGGCCGCACCGGCGCGCATGGCCTTCTTGTCCAGCCGTCGCAGAACACTCCCCATCGGGCCCGCCTGTCGTATCTCCCGTCCCAGGTACAGGTTCTGGGTGATGTCCAACGCGGCCGCCACCGCCAGTTCCTGGTAGACGGTCTCGATCCCGGCGAGCCGGGCATCGAGCGGGTTCCGGAAATGGACCCGTTCACCGGCCAGGGAGAGCTCGCCCGCATCCGGGACCACCGCCCCGGTCAGCGATTTGATCAGGGTCGACTTGCCGGCGCCGTTGTCACCGATGACGGCCAGGATCTCACCGGGGCGCAGGTCGAAGTCGCAGTTGTCCATCGCGACGACGTGGCCGTAGTGCTTGGTGAGACCGCGGGCCTGGAGCAGGGTTGTGTCGGAGCTGAGTTCGGTGGTCATCGCACTTGCCTCCGGCGGACGACGTGGTCGACCCCGACCGCGATCACGATCAGCAGTCCGGTGGCGACCTGTTGGTAGAGGGAGTCGATACCGGCCTGGGTGAGCCCGTTCGCCAGCACACTGACGATCAGTGCGCCGATGAAGGTCCCGATCACACCGCCTCGACCACCGAACAGACTGGTGCCCCCGATCACCACGGCGGTGATGCTGTCGAGGTTGAGGGTGGCGTACGAGCTGGGGTCCGCAGTGGGCGTGCGGCCCAACGCCTGCCAGGTGCCGAAAGCGTAGATCAGGCCGGCGATCGCATAGACGAACAGCAGGACCCGGCGGGTCTTGACCCCGGCGAGCCTGGCCGAGACGGGGTTGTCCCCGACCGCGTACACCTTCACACCCCAGGAGGTCTGGCTCAACACGTAGGTGATGACCAGGGTCATCACGATCCACAGCATGACCCCGTAGGTGATCGTCGTCCCACCGATCTGCGGACCCTCGTTCAGGACTGTCAGCAGGGGCGCATCGATCGGATAACTCTGAGAACCGGTGTAGAGCCGGGCCGCCGCCGTGACCACCGACAGCATGCCCAGGGTGATGATGAAGGGCGGCAAGGAGAACACCGACACCAGGGTCCCGTTGATCAGGCCGAGGGCGATGCACACCACCGCCCCGAGGATCAGTGCGACCAGGGGATTTCCGTCGAGGGCGAACTTGCCGACGACCACGGCACCCATCACCATGATCGCCCCGTTGGCCAGATCGATCCCGGCGGTCAGGATGATCAGGGTCTGGCCGATCGCGACGGTGCCGACCACCACGGACTGCTGCAGGATCAACGCGAAATTGTCTGCCTTGAAGAAGGTGTCGGTGGTCAGCCCGAAGACGACCACGGCCAGGATCAGCGCGGCGAGGGGTCCGGCGACCTGCCCGCTGAGGAGCTGCCGCACACCGCCGGACCTGCCGGCGTCCTGTTGCAGCTCGTCCACCCGGGCCTGCGGGACCGACGGCGGGGCCGCCGAGGGAGAGGAGGGGGAGGTCACGACTTCGTGCCCCAGCAGTGCTCCAGGCCCCAATCAGAGGTCTGGGAGGCGAGTCCGTCGACGGGGGAGTCGGTGATCAGGGTCGATCCGGAGTCGTTCAACACGGTCGCCGGCTTGGTGCCGTCCTTGAGGAAGGCCGCGATCGAATCGACGGCCATCGAACCCATCTTGTCCGGGAACTGCATGGCGGTCGCGCCGATGACCTTGTCCTTGACGTACTGGACGCCGGAGCAGGCGCCGTCGACCGAGACGATCAGGGCGTCGGTGATGCCCTTGTTCTTCAATGCCGTGGCCGCACCCCGAGCCACCGGTTCGTTGATCGTGTAGACGACGTTGATGTCGGGGTTGGCCGAGAGCAGATTCTCCATGGCCGATTGACCGGTGTCGATACTGCCTTCGGTGAGGCCGCTTCCGGCGATCGCCGGATCGTCGAGGGTGATGCCGTAGCCGGCGAGGAATCCGTCGTGGCGCCCGCTTGCCGGTCCGTCGGACAGGTCGTAGTCCAGCATCGCGATGTGCGGATCCGCCGGGGCCTTGGCCTTGGCCCACTTGCCGATCAGGGTTCCCGCAGCCACGTTGTCGGTGGCGAAGGTGGCGTCGGCCCCGTCGGCCGGGGTCAGGGTGGCGTTGACGGTGACGACGAAAATGCCTTTGTCCCTTGCCTTCTTGACCACGTTGTTGAGGGCGGTGGGGTTGGCCGGGTCGAGCACGATGGCCTTGACCCCCTGCGCGATCATGTTCTCGATCGCGGCGACCTGGGTGGCGGAATCACCGGCCACCTTCGCCTCGGCCTTCATCACCTTCCACCCCTTGGCGGTCGCCGCCGACTCGGTGGCCTTCTCCAAGGTGCCGAAGAACGGGTTGTCCAGGTTCAGCTCGACAATGCCGATGGTGACGGCGCTGTCACCTGAAGAAGCGGTGTCCTTGGAGTCGGAGCCGCATGCCGCGGTCGTCAACAAGGAGGCCGTGACTGCCACGACGGCGAGTCGGCGGGTGAGACGCGATGAGTTTCGAAAGGTTTTCATGCGGATTCCTCCTGGTCTGGCCCGGCTGCTCTGCCGGGGGCCCGCATCGTTGCGTGCCGTGAGTCCTGCGGGTGCCGTGAGTCCGGCGATCGACATGGGTGCTGTGACTGCCTTCAATGGCGCTGCCATCGGTGGGCTGCCGCGTGAACGACGCTCGTTGTGACGCTGGTCGCTACTATGACTGATGTTTCGATGGTCTGTCAATCATAAGAATCAATCTTATGTACGATCATCGACATAATGCTAGACTCTCGCCGGTCAGAGCAAGGAGGGGACGGATGGGTTCGCCGCAGGAGACAACAGGACGCCAGGGCTTCGGTCCTGGGCGCGTACTGGGACTGATCACCTCACGTCAGGCACAGACGCGAACAGCGATCGCCGAGGTCACCGGCCTGGCACGGTCGACGATCGTGCAGCGGCTCGATGCCCTCTTCGAGGCCGGACTGATCCTGGAGACCGACGAACGTCGGCCCTCCAAGGGCCGCCCGTCACAGGTGCTGCAGCTCAATCCGGCAGCCGGCCTGATCGTGGCCCTGGATGTCGGCGAAGAACGGACCCGCATCGCCGTCAGCGATCTCGGACTCCGGATCATCACCGAGCGCATCGAACTGCTGCCCGTGGGGGATGGCCCCGAGGTGATCCTGAGTCGGATCACCACAGCCATCCGCGAGATGATCCAGACTGCCGGGCTGGCCGATCGACCGATCGCCGGCATCGGCATCGGCCTCCCGGCCCCGGTGGACTACGAAGCGGGGCAGGTCGCAGGCTGGTCGATCATGTCCGGGTGGGACGGGTACGACATCCGCAGCCATCTGCGCGGTGAGTACGAGGCGGCGATCCTCATCGACAACGACGTCAACCTGTTGACCCTGGCCGAGCATCGCCGATACTGGCCGGACGTGCCGCACCTGCTCTACATCAAGGCCGGCAACGGTATCGGCAGCGGCATGATCGTCGACCGCCGGATCAACCGCGGCGCCCAGGGTGCGGCGGGGGACATCGGCCACGCCCACATCCGCGGTTACGGCGACCCGCTCTGCCGATGCGGGAATCTCGGCTGCCTGGAAGCGTTGGTCGGCGGCTGGGCCATCGCCCGGGATCTGCATCCCGGGCAGGATTCGGGTGGCCACGGGGCGCGGGAGATCGCCGCACTCGTCGAACGTGGCGACACCGCTGCCTTGGCAGCCCTCCGCGCGGGCGGACGCGTGCTCGGTGAGGCCGTCGCCTACGCGACGAGTTTGCTCAACCCGAATGTCATCGTGATCGGTGGCGCCCTCGCCACCGCCGGCGACCACCTGGTGGCCGGAGTGCGGGAACTCATCTATCAACGGTCCCTGCCGCTCGCGACCCGGCAACTGCGGATCGGACCGACCAGGTTCAAATCGCGGGCCGGCATCGCCGGCGCGGCCTACCTCGTCCTGGACCATGCGTTGGACCCGGACAACCTGGATCAGGCACTTGCCCAGGGCCGCCATCCCTTCCGGGTGGGTGTGGCAGGCAGCTGAACGGCGGCGAGGACACCCCGGGCCGCCGCGCCCATTTCCACCCGTTCGCCCAGGTCACAAATGGTTGCAGCGCGTTACTGTGTATGTTCACCACGTGGTCGGCCTTCCTGGGACACCTGACAGGAGCAGGTCGGGACCGTGCCAGAACCTCGATCGGAGACCGATCATGGATGACCACACCCGCCTGCGTCGACATGCCGAGGACCCGGGCGAAACGCCGCAATTCGAGCCCGACACCTCCGCGGGTCCACTGCTGAGCGGCGCCGTCGGCGGTCTGCTCGTCGGGAGCGCCGACGACCCGCTCGAGGCTGCCGCCGATCGCGCTGCTTCGTCGGCACTGTCCAGGATCCGGCGCAGTGCCACCGGCGGCATCCCGCACCGGCACGACCCGGGCTGCGGCCACACCGCCGTGCAACGCACGGCCTCCTCGGTGTCGGGGGCAAGCGTCGGCCACGAAGGCGGTGCCCTGGATGTCCGGACGGACCAACGGATCAACAGCCTGCGCTCCTCCGGCACTCCACTGGCCCACGACCTGCGCGTATCGATGGAAACGGCCTTCGGTTCGCCGCTGGACAAGCTACGGATCCACACCGGCGGCGAGGCTGCCGCCATCAGCCGTCAGATCTCGGCCAAGGCGTTCACCACGGGCAACGACATCTTCCTCGGGGAAGGGCAGTTCCGTCCGGACAGTCCTGAAGGAGCGCACACCCTGGCCCACGAGATCGCACACACCCTGCAACCAGGCGGCGGAGCACGGCGCCTGCTGGGCCAGGTCCGACGTAGCACCGGTGTGATCCGACGTGACGACGACGAGGTCTTCCTGACAGCCGCCCAGATCGAGAAGACCGTCAAGGACTACAGCGGACCCGCGAAGAACTGGTCCATCGGCACCGCAACCGCCAGTCAGACCAACAAGGCGGCCATCTCCTGGTTGGGGTCGGGCCAGTACGAGTTCGGCGGCGGCATGGGCTGGAAGAGCAAGGACGGCCTGCGGCAGTACCGGGCACCTGCGTTCAAACCGAACCAGGGCCTGACCCAGGCCAACTTCGAGGTCCGCGAGACCGATTCCGGTGAGTTCACCTACAACGGCCATGTCACGATCAAGACCCAGAGCCCCACCCCGAAGAAAGGTGCCTCGTGACCGGTGACCGGGTAGTGATCGGCCGATGAGGGCCCGGATCCGCTCCTTCGAAAGCCCTGACGCCGAACTCGATCTCGGTGTGCCCAACGGGCTGTCCTCATTGTTCCTCCGGATGCTCGTCGGACCGCAGGGTGAACCGGGGGAGGAGACCTTCGATCTGACGGTGTGCACCCCGGCATGGTTGGCGGACAGAGCTGCTGACGGACCGTTGCTCGGGCGGCATCTGCTCGTGGTCCCCTCGATCAACCTGGACCAGGTCAAGAGTTTCCTGAACGCGCAGGTGGCACGACTGGAAGAGGCGGACTGGCAGCAGTTGGCGGCGAAGCTGTCCCGGATCGGCTTCTGGGAGTTCGAGGACTACCAGGACTACCAGAGCTGATCGGATCGGCAGCTCGAACGTGCGGGATCGGTTTTGTCTGCGCCTTACATACCGGGTATATATACCGAGTATGTCCATACGTCATTCACTGCTGGCACTGCTGGCCTCCGACAGCGCCTACGGGTACCAACTGCGCGCCCGCTTCGAAACGCTGACCGGTTCGGTTTGGCCGTTGAACATCGGCCAGGTCTACACCACTCTGGCCCGCCTCGAGCGTGACGGCCTGGTGGTGGGAGCCGGATCCGACGACGAGGGCCGCATCATCTACCGGTTGACCGGGCCCGGCCGGGACGAGCTGGCCCTGTGGTGGAGTTCTCCGGTCGGCCGGTCCGCCCGCCCCCGTGACGAGCTGGCGATCAAGATCGCGTTGGCCGTCACCGATCCCACGATTGATGCCGCTGCCATCTTGCAGACCCAGCGCAGCGACACCATGCGCAGCCTGCAGGATCTGACGAAACTCAAACGACACACCGAGCAGGACGAGGTTGCCTGGCGGTTGGTGTTGGAATCGATGATCTTCAACGCCGAGGCCGAGATCCGTTGGCTCGACCATTGTGAGAGCACCCTCCTCCGGGAGGCACACCGACGACCCGAGGTCGGTCGGCCCCCTGGCCCATCGGAGCCGACCCCGCAGAACGCGACAGCGCGCGGAACCGGCGCACCCGCATGACCGCGAGGACGACGCACCCGCTCGCCGCCGAAACACCGCACCCTGCAAACGTCCTGGAGCTGCGCGATGTCTCCCGCTCCCATGGCGGAGGACTCACGGCGGTACAGGCCCTTGCCGGTGTTTCCCTGTCGGTGCGGGCGGGGGAGTTCGTGGCCGTCATGGGCCCCTCCGGCTCCGGGAAATCCACCCTGCTCCACCTGGCCGGCGGACTCGACACCCCCACCGGTGGCGAGATCCTGGTGGAAGGACACACCATCGGTGCCCTGAGCCGCACCGCCAGGGCCCAGCTGCGCCGCCGGAGCATCGGCTACATCTTCCAGGACTTCAACCTCCTTCCCACCCTCACCGCCGCCGAGAACGTCAGTCTGCCGGGGGAACTCGGCGGTGTGCGTCGATCGCGGGCACACCGTGAGGCGTTGGCCGCCCTGGATTCGGTCGGTCTGACGGACCAGGCGGATCGGTTTCCGGATCAGCTGTCCGGCGGGCAACAACAGCGGGTGGCCATTGCGCGGGCGCTTGTCGGGGACCGGCGACTGGTCCTGGCCGACGAACCGACCGGTGCCCTCGACTCGGCCACCGGCGAGGGAATCCTCCAGATCCTGCGTGAGCGAGCAGATCTCGGGGCCGCCGTGGTGATGGTGAGCCATGAAGCGCGACATGCCGCGTGGGCGGACCGGGTGATCTTCCTCCGCGACGGTTCGATCGTGGACGCCACCGTTGGCGCACCGGCCGAAACCCTGCTCGGTCGGCGCGAGGACCGGTCGCACCGGTGAGCGCACTTCGAACCGCACTGCGGATCGCCGGACGTGATGCCCGGCTGCACCGCTGGCGAACGCTGTTGACCATCGCCCTGATCGCCCTGCCGGTGGCGGGACTGGTCACGGCAGATGTGCTGTACCGCTCCACGAAACTCACCCAGGCGGAAACGATCGACCGCCGGCTCGCCGGAGCGGACGCCAGTATCGAAGCCGTACTGGGTGTGTCGACGCTGAGGCAGTCCCCGGACCAGACCTACGTCGAAACCCACCAGGACCAGTCCGTGGTCGAGCGGTACTGCGCGGCCGTCATCTCCTCGGTACCGCCGATGTACTGCGCGGGCGAGGGGGTCACGGCCGAAGCCGTCCCGATCCGGCCGCTGCCAGAGGTTCGCGGACTTCTGCCCGCCGGGTCGACGATCACCCGGCACAGCACAAACCCGGCGCTCCCGGTGAGTCGCTCCGACGGCAGTTTCACCTTCGCCCGCGCCGACGGCCTGGATCTGAGCCACCCGGCCGCAGCCGGCCGGTACCGGACGATCGAGGGCAGGATCCCGGCCGACGCCGCCGAGGTGGTCCTGTCCCCGGAACTTGCCGGACGACTCGACATCGCTGTCGGCAGCAGGATCTCGGTCGGGTCGCCGGCCACGCCCCGTACCGTGGTGGGACTGGTCGAGCCGATCACCCCACAGTCGGGCACGGAGGTACTGGTCGGGTTCCCCGAGACCGTCGAAACCGGGACGCTCCGCCCCTCGTATCTGACCAGCTACCTGGTCACCTCACCGGAGCCGCTCGACTGGGCCGCGGTCCAACTGCTCAACAGCGAGGGCCTTGCGGTGTTCTCCCGCGCGGCCATCACCGATCCCACCGCACATGCGGCCGATGCGCTGGTCGATTCGCCGAACGTGCCGGTGCTCGCCGCCGCGGCGGCCGTACTGGTGATCATGCTCGGCCTGCTCCAGGTGATCTTCCTGGCCGGGCCGGCGTTCGCCGTGTCCGCGCGTCGGATGCGCCGCCAGCTCGGACAGCTGACGGCCATCGGGGCCGACGGCCGTCAGATCCGGGCCGTGGTCCTGGCTTCGGGCCTCGGCCTGGGTACGATCGGGGCAGCCACCGGGGCGGCCCTCGGGATCGGGGTCGCCTGGGCGACACGGCCGTTGTTCAACAGCCGGTTCGGGTACGACATCACCGGCCTGCACATCCGTGTCGCCGACATCGTCGTCCTGATGGCGGTCGGCGTCCTCACCTCCGTCCTGGCCGCCCTGCCGCCGGCCGTCGCCGCCGCTCGGGCCGATCCGATTTCCACACTCCGGCGCGAACCGTCGGCCGATCGGCACACCGCCCGGTGGGCTGTGGTCGGTGGTGTCTGCTGCGGTTTCGGCGTGGTCGTCACCCTCTTGGCCGCCGACCCCGAGTTCGACACCCTCCGGGGGCAGAATCTGCTGCTCGACCGTTCGGTGTGGTTGGGCGCAGGTATCGTCCTCGGTCAGGTCGGACTGTTGATGGCGACACCCCTGATCCTGGCGGGGGCGTCGAAACTCGGTTCCTCCCTGCCGGTGTCGATGCGACTCGCGCTGCGCGATGCCGACCGGCACCGAGGACGCACCGTACCCGCGGTCGCTGCGGTCATGGCCGTCACCTCCGCCGCGATCGCCGCCTCGATCGTGTTCGCGACCATGGATGCCGATCAGCAGGCCGGGTACCGCCCGAACCTGCCGACCGGGCAGATCCTTGCTCGAACCGTCGACGAGCGGGGCCCCTTGCCTGCACTCGACCCGGAGGTGGTGCCGGCACGTTGGGCGGCCACCGGAGTGGCCTCCTTCGGTCGATTGTCAGGCGACAACGATTGGGTGCTCCAGGATCTGGAAGAGCCCCCGCAAGGGCCGATGTCCGGCAACGAGGACATCGGTCTACCCGCCATCATGGTCGGGGATGCCACGCTGCGGCAGATGATCACCGGGGTCGACGATCCCACGGCCGATGCCGTGCTGAACGGAGGTGGCACGGTGGTGTTCGATCACCGCTATCTGTCCCACCGCGGAAACATCGTCCTGGGGCGGTACGCCCCGCAGCAGGACGACGGCATTGATCCCGCCGACCGGCATGTGGCCCCGGCTGCGCCGGCGCGGCCGTCCGACACCGCCCCGCTGGCCATCCTCAGCCCGCAGGCGGCTCGCAGCCTGGGTGTGGACGTCACATTCACCGGCCTGCTGGTTCAGCCGGGAGTCCTGGTTCCGGACGACGAGGTCGGCGACCTCGCCGCAGCGTTCGCGGCCGCCGGTCTCGGCTCGGCCGAGGTCTTTCGGGAGTCCGGTCGACATCCCGTCTCCGGCGGCGACACCCGATGGATCATCCTGTTGACGGCCGCACTGCTGGTCACCGGGGCCGTGGTGCTGGTGACCGCGTTGGGGGTGGTGGACGCCGGCGCGGAGCTGTCGGTCCTGGCCGCCGTCGGGGCCACCGGACGGACCCGACGACTGATCTCAGGGTGGTCCTCGGCGGGTGTCGCCGTCATCGGCGGCGTACTCGGTTGTCTGCTGGGCCTGGTCGCCGCCTTCGGGATCCTGCAACTCTCCCGGACACACGCGGCACCCGAGCACGCTTCGTTCGTCTTCCCCTGGGGGATGTCGGCACCGCTGCTGGTTGGCCTGCCCGTTGCTGCCTTCCTGCTCGGCGTCGTGTTCTCCCGGCCCGGCAACCCACCGGCACCTCGGATCTAGGCTGGAGGGAAGATTCGGAAAGAAGTTCGCCGAGGCTGTCCGATCGCCGGAGCACCGTTCGTAGCAGAGGTAGCTGACCGCCGGACAGAGGCGGTCCACACCACGGGAGATGATCCACCATGCAGTATCTGCTCTCTGTACTTCACGACAGGCTCGACCTGGCCCCGTCGGACGAGATGGCCGCCATCGACGTGTTCAACGATCGTCTCCAGGCCGATGGGCACTGGGTTTTCGCCGGCGGTCTGGGGTTCCCGGACACGGCGACCATTGTCGACAACCGCGACGGGAAACCCGTTCTGACCGACGGACCCTATGTGGAGTCGAAGGAGTATCTCGCAGGATTCTGGGTCATCGAGGCCGCGGACCTGGACAAGGCCCTCGAACTCGCTACGGCAGGGTCGAAAGCGTGCAACCGGCGGGTCGAGGTGCGGCCCTTCCTGTGAGACCGGACGACGTCGGAGCGGCGATCACCCGGACCCACCAGAAGGAGTGGGTCCGGGTGGTCGCCTCCGTGACCCGACGGTTCGGTGACCTCGACATCGCCGAGGAAGCGGCCGCCGGGGCCTTCGCGATCGCCGTCGAACGCTGGCCGTCCGACGGCATCCCGCCCAATCCAGGTGCGTGGTTGACCACCACCGCCAATCGCAAGGCCATCGACCGGATCCGACGGGAGACCAGACGTGAGGCCAAACACCGGGAGGTGGCCCCCGTGTACAACGAAATGGCCGGGCCCGTGGGAACCATCGACGACGACCGGCTCCGGTTGATCTTCACCTGCTGTCATCCGGCATTGTCCGTCGAGGCCCGGGTGGCGCTGACCTTGCGGATGCTCGGTGGCTTGACCATGCCGGAGATCGCACGAGCCTTCCTCGTCCCTGAGGACACCATGGGGCGGCGGATCACCCGTGCCAAAACCAAGATCGCGGCCGCAGGTATTCCCTACCGCGTGCCCTCGGCAGCGGATCTTCCCGAACGTGTGGGCGGAGTCCTGGCGGTGCTCTACCTGATCTTCAACGAGGGATACCTGGCCTCGGGGCCCGACATCGGTCCCGTTCGCGCGGACCTCACCGCCGAGGCCATCCGGTTGACCCGATTGCTCCGGGTGTTGATGCCCGAGGAGGGCGAGGTCGCGGGGCTGTTGGCGCTGATGCTGCTTACCGAGTCGCGCCGCGATGCCCGGATATCGCCGACCGGCGAACTCGCGACCCTCGACGAGCAGGACCGCCGGGCGTGGGATCCGGCCCTGATCACCGAAGGTCATCGGCTCGTGCGGGAACGAATTGCCAGTGGCCAGGTGCCCGGCCGCTATCAGATCCTGGCCGCGATCAACGCCGTCCACACCTCTGCCCGCGACATCCGGGAAACCGATTGGGCGCAGGTCGTCGCTCTGTACAACCAGCTCATCGCTGTCGACCCTTCGCCGATCGTCACGCTCAACCGGGCCATCGCGATCGCCGAGTTGGACGGGCCGGCCGTGGCCCTGGCCGACGTCGACCGGCTGGGGGAGCGACTGGTCCGCTACCACGCCTTCCACGCGACCCGCGCCGATCTGCTACGGCGTCTGGGCCGGAACCAGGAGGCCCGATCCGCCTACGACGCGGCCATCGAGCTGGCGGGCAACTCCGCCGAGGCGACGACCCTGGGCCGGCGGCGGGACCGGCTGGGGACGTGAATTCGTAGACAAGTCTGTTGGCCAACGTCGGTGATGTCGGCACGGCGGCCGAGGGAGTCGTCGACACCAGGGCAAGCACCGCGATGGGTTGCAAGGGCGAGACGGATCCTTCGTCCATGAAGTCCTTCTCGGCGAATCCCGAAGCTTCGCCGGAACCGTTGCCGCTGAGGGCGTCTCGATGGACGCCGTCGGATCGTGCCCGCTGACTGCGCATGCCGACATCACCAGACCCGCCGGGGCGAGGCCCACGATCAACGGGATACGGCGCATCAGGGCCCCCGGTCAGTGATCCTGGCTGCTGTCGATGTCGCCGCTGGAATACGGCCGCCAGGCACTGACGAAAAGTACACCGGTGTCGCCCATGTCGATGCCGAGCGGGATCGTCCCGGAGGTGCCGCCCGGACGGGCGGTGACGGTGATCTGCTCGGCCTGGTAGCCACCGCCCTCCACCGTCAGCGTCGCTCGCCAGGAGAGCTGGGCGAACACCGCATCACCCGGCTTCACCGTCAGCGCCCGCGGTTTCGGGTCGGTCATGTCCTCGCTGAGGACACCGGGCCGTGAGCTGCCCACCGTGACACCGTCGCTGTCGAGGGCATCGACATCGGGATGGCCCTCCACCTGGTAAGCCTTCCGCCCGCAGTTCGTCAGCTTCACATTGACCAGGCGTTGGCCCATGGCACTGTCCTGGCCGTCGATGGAGAACCGGACACCGTCGGCCGGGCAAGGGGGTGGGTCCGCCGCGGCCGAACCGGTGGTCGGTGATGCTTCGGTCGCCGGGGACGGGTCGGTCACGGCCGAGGTCCTCGAGGACGACACCGCGGGACCCTGGGCATCGGGCCCTGACGCTGCCGGCGCACCACAGGCGGCCAGCACCAACAGGACCGGAAGGAAGCGGAGGTGGTTCCTCACCCGCGCACCGACAATTCCACTGACATACCGACCCCCGATTGAACGTTTCCCGTCCCACGCTACACACCCGAGTAGTCCCGCCCACCGGGCGAACCAGCAGATTCAGGTCATTCTTCGTGCGCCGGGACAGCTTTCGGTTGTCAGAGGCGCGGTGGTACCGGTCGATCGACCAATGTCTCGTAGACCAGGTCGGTGGTCACCGATCCCACCCGGGCCAGTTCCGAGGTGATCGCAGACAGATCGTTCATGTCCACGGCCACCACCTCCAACACGTAGCAGGACTCACCGGTGACCCGCAGGCACCTGACGATCTGCGGCGTCCGATCCAGTACCGACTTCACCTTGTCGTACAGGGCACCGTGCACCTTCATCCGCACCACGGCGCGCAGGGTGTAGCCCAGGGCGGCCGGATCCACCTCGGTCCGGTAGCCGGTGAGCACACCCCGTTCCTCCAGCGCCAGCAGGCGGGCCCGGGTAGCGGAAAGACCGAGATGGATCCGCGCGGCCAGGTCGGTCAAGGACTGACGCGAATCATCCTGCAGGGCCTCGATCAAACGGCGGTCGGAGGCATCAAGAGGGGCGGTCATCGTCTTAGTCTGCCGCAGAATATGCGGCCTAGGTGCCGATCTACCGACGAATCACTCTGTTGGCCCCGCTGTCCCCTCCGTAGGTTCGAGTGCAGACCTACCGAGGAGACAGCATGACCACCTACCCCTTCCACTTCATCGACGTGTTCGCCGACCGGGCGCTGGCCGGGAACCCGTTGACCCTGGTACCGGACGCCGACGGCCTGAACGAGGTCCAGATGCGTGCCATCGCCCGGGAATTCAACCAGTCCGAGACCACCTTCCTGGTGGCCCCGACCCTGCCCGGGGCGGACCGACAACTGCGGTCCTTCACCCCCGGCGGGTTCGAGGTGCTCGGCGCAGGCCACAACGCCATGGGTGCCTGGTTGTGGCTCGCCGCATCGGGCGAGCTCGACGCGGGGCGCACGGACTTCGTCCAACAGATCGGCTCGCAACTGCTGCCGGTCCGGGTGGATCGCTCCGGCGCACGCGCGGTGGTGACGATGGACCAGTCGCCGCCCACCTTCCACGCGGAGCTGAGGGACCGGGCCGAACTGGCCGCCTCCCTGGGCCTGGACCCGGGCGACCTGGCCGGGGACGTACCGCCTCAGGTCGTGGCGACCGGGGTGACCCACCTGATGATCCCGGTGACCACACGCGCCGCGGTGGACCGGGCGATTCCTGATTCCCCGCGGCTGGCGGCGGTGCTGCGCGAAGCTGGGGGAGAGGGCGCCTACCTCTACAGTCTTCAGTCCGGCCCCGACTCTGTTGACGACATCGCTGCCTACACCAGGTTTTTCAATCCCACGGTCGGTATCTGGGAGGACCCCGCCACCGGCACGGCGGCCGGACCGCTGGCTGCGCGGCTGGTCGCACTCGGGCGTGTTCCGGACGGCAGCACGGTGGCGATCGAGCAGGGCCGTCACCTGGGGCGGCCGAGCATCCTGCGGGTACGGGTCGCCGGGGAGTCGGTGCGGCTGAGCGGATCCGGCGTGGTGGTGGCCTCCGGCATCCTTGACCTGGCAGGCTCGACCGCATGACAGACCCGACGGGCGATCAGGTTCACCTGCGCCGGGCGATAGCCCTGGCCACCGCCGCCCGCGAGGGGGGCGACCCACCGTTCGGCTCACTGCTGGTCGACGCCGAGGGAACGGTGCTGGCCGAGGACCAGAACACCACGATCTCCGACAACGACATCACCGCCCATCCCGAACTGAAGTTGGCGCGTTGGGCCGCGGCCAACCTCACCCCGAAGTCCGCAGCGACCACGACCATGTACACCAGCTGTGAGCCGTGCGGTATGTGCGCCAACGCGATCGCCAGATCCGGCCTGGGCCGGGTGGTCTACGCCCTGTCGAACGAACAGTTGTCGTCCCTGCGTCCGGCGGGCTTCGTTCCCCTGGATTCCGTCCGGGCCGACTACGTCGGCCCGGATCTGTTCGACGAGGCCGCTGCCGCCCTGCGGGGCTATTACGGTTGAGCGATCCTGGCGGTAGCGACCGGCCGCCCGGTCGGTACCGCCAGGGATCGCGTTGCACCACCGCGCCCCCTCACGTGCCAGGGATTCTCGGGAGTCAGCCCAGGCCGACCACGGTGCGGAGCTCATCGAGCACCGCAGCCTGGATCTGCTCGAAGCTGCGCTCCTCACCCTCGACGATCCACTGGGAGAAGGCCATCCTGAAAGCCGAGATCCCGCTGTCGGCAGCCAATGTCGCCGCAACGGCCAGCACACCACGAGCCTCGATACCCGAAGCAAGAGCGGCGGCAAGGGAGTTCATCTTCAGCGACTCGCGCTCCAACAGGGCGGGGTTGGCGTCGATGACCGTCTGCCTGCTGCGCGACCACGGGCGGCGGTCCTCGCCGAAGAATTCCGCTGATCGGGACAGGGCCTCGGTCACCAGTTCCATCGGCCGGACAGCGCGCGATTCCGCCACTGCCTGCAGGAACAGACCCTCGAGCCGGTCCTGCCCGTCGAACAGGACCTCACGTTTGTCGCTGTAGTGGCGGAAGAACGTCCGTTCGGTGAGGCCGGCGGCGGCGGCGATCTCGGCGACCGTCACACCCTCGAACCCGTTTTTGCTGAACAGGTCCAAGGCAGCAACCCGCAACCGCTCGCCCGCTCCGGTTTCCCATCTACCCATGGACACAGTCTAGTGATGACAGTCCCTGACGTCATCTTGTACAGTGATGACAGTCTCTGACATCCATGTCGGAGCTGCGAAGGGTGGAAGTCATGCGTGTATTCGTCACCGGTTCGACCGGCTGGATCGGCACCGCTGCCGTCGACGACCTGCTCCGGGCGGGCCATGAAGTGCTCGGGCTCGCCCGTTCGGACGCCGCGGCCCGGACGTTGGAGCAGAAAGGAGCCATCGCACTCCGGGGAGACCTCGACGATCTCGACGCACTCCGGAGGGGGAGCGCCGAATCGGACGCGGTGGTCCATCTGGCCAACAAGCACGACTGGTCGAATCCGGCGGAATCCAACCGCGCGGAACGCGCTGCCGTCCAGGCCATCGCCGATGCCCTCGTCGGCACCGACCACCCGTTCGTCCTGGCCTCCGGCCTGCTGCGGCCCGGCCACGAAGGACTGGCCCTCGAGACCGACGACAACCCCGCGGTGGGCGCGGAGTCGATGCGCGGCGGCAGCGAGAATTTGGCCCTGGAGTACCTCGATCATGGCGTGCGCTCCATCGCCCTGCGCTTCGCACCGTCGGTGCACGGCGTGAGGGATCACGGCTTCATCGCCTCGATCGTGGCGGTGGCGCAACGAACCGGGGTGTCCGGCTACGTCGGCGACGGATCGACCGCCTGGTCGGCAGTCCACCGGTCCGACGCGGCGCAGCTGGTCCGGCTCGCCGTCGAACAGGCCCCCGCCGGTGCCCGGCTGCACGCGGTCGCCGAGGAGCGGGTCACCTCGAAGGCCATTGCCGAGGCCATCGGCGAGGTCTTGAACCTGCCTGCCGTCTCGATCGACCCCGGGGACGCCGACACCCATTTCGGCTTCATCGGACGGTTCTTCGGTACCGAGATGACCGGCTCGAGTGCCGCCACCCGTGACGACTACCACTGGGTTCCGTCCGGACCGACCCTGCTGTCCGACATCGGTTCGGGTGCCTACACCCCGTGAAAGGCTCCATGCCCCTCGTCACCTGGTGGTGCCGTGGCGCTGGCGGGCCTGCAGCCGTTCGTCCTGCCGCCCTGGGCCGTTCGGCTCCTCCGGCCGTCGACGACCCGCACACGGCCGTCGAATCCTAGGACGTGATCACACTCCTGACGAGGAGACGCGATCGGTCCCGCTGCGCCGGATCGGCAGGCCACCAGTACCTTGCAATGGGCGGGCAGTTGAGTAATGTTCTGCACAGGTCGAATTCAGGAGACCACGGGCCGGAGGTACCGATGCGGGCGCGGTTGGCCGACCTGGTGGCAAAGCTCGGCGCGACGGTGGACCGGCGCGCGCCGCTCTACCGGCCGCCAACCGGGACGGCAGAACCAGCCGGCATCCAGCACCGCCGCGAACCAGCAGAGCTGTCCGAGGTGCTCGCAGTTCTGCGGACCGAACACCCGCTGGAGTCCGATCTCCACGAAAAGGTCGACCGGCTCGGTGGTCTCGGGGAGGTGTTCGGGCTCGACGACCTTGATCTACTGCTCCTGGTCGCGGCCGTGGCACCGCACCTGGATGCCAACATCGCGCTGCTCTACGCACTCCTGCAGGGCGCGGACCGGCCGACGGGTGCATCCGTCGGGCTCACCCTTGAAGTGGCAGGCATTCCGACCCTGTCGGCGACGGCGTTCGACAGGTTGGGGGAAACCGCACCGATGCGCAGACTCGGGCTGCTCGGGCTACGGTCCGGCGGCCCATGGCTGTCACGGGAGATCCTCGTACCAGAACGGGTTCTGGCCCACCTGGCGGGTTCCGACGAGGTCGAACCCGAGCTGAGAGCCGCTCTCACCACCGTTGCGCCACGTTCCTTCGCCGATACTGCCGTCCTGGTCCGGAGCTTCAACGCAGGGATCCCCCTGGTCTGGATCCATACCCCGCGGGGAACCGCCGGTCTCGCGCTCGCTGCGGGCGCCCTGCAGTCCTTGGGCATCGGCGAGCTGGCCGTTGATCTGCGCCGGGTGGCCGACCCTGCCGGGCTGGCACCGGTTCTCGGCGCGGCTGCCCGGGAGGCTGCCATCCGCGGTTGCGGCCTCGTCGTCGCGGGCGCGGAGCTGCTCGCCGGGCCAGGCAGGAACACGCTGTTCTCCCAACTCGCCTCGGCCCGGATCCCGGTGGCACTGGTCGGCAGTCGCGGGTGGGACCCGAGCTGGCTCCCGTGGTCACCCGTCACCGTCCAGGCACCGGTGCTCAATCAACAGGAGCGCGTCGAGATCTGGCGGTCTGCGACAGGACTGACCACGGATGTCGACCAGCTCGGGACCCTGCGGATGACTCCCGAGGCCATCACCCAGGCCGCCCACCTGGCCGGCAACCTCGCCCTTGCACGGGGCACGGAGATCACAGCGCAGGGGCTGGCCCAGGCCGCCCGGGATGTGGCGGGGGCCGACACCGCAACCAGGGGGGCCACCCCTCGCTTCTCCGACCTGGTCCTGCCCGACCACGCGGACGCGACCCTGCGCCGATTGGTCGGTTGGGCCGGCATCCGCGACCAGGTCCTGACCGACAATCCACAGTTCGGCAGCGATCCGAGCAGTCGCGGCATCGCAGCCCTGTTCAGCGGCAGCCCCGGAACCGGGAAGACCTTGGCCGCGAATGTGGTCGCCGGGGAACTCGGCCTCGACCTTTTCCAGGTGAACCTCTCGGAGATCATCGACAAATACATCGGCGAGACCGAAAAGAACCTGGAACGCATCTTCCACCAGGCGGAATCGCTCAATGTCGTGCTGTTCTTCGACGAGGCCGATGCACTGTTCGGGAGTCGGTCCGATGTCAAGGATGCCCATGACCGCTACGCCAACCAAGAGGTCGCCTACCTCTTGCAGCGGATCGAGAGCTTCGACGGCATCACCATTCTCGCCACCAATCTGCGCGGAAATCTCGATCCCGCCTTCGTTCGTCGACTGCGGTTCATCGTCCATTTCCCTGATCCGGACCTGACGACCCGGCGTCGGATCTGGGAGCTGTACCTGGGGCGCGTCGCCAGCCGGGACGAGCAGGACCCGGTGGACCTCGACCTCTTGGCCGGTGCTCTGGAGGTGGCGGGCGGGGACATCCGCAACATCATGTTGTCCGCAACCTTCGACGCGGCGGCCGCAGATGTTCCGCTCGGCATGCGGCATCTGCTGGCAGCCACCGAGCGGGAGTTCCACAAGCTCGGCCGGAGGCTTCCCACCGGCGGTTTCAGCCCCTGAACAGCACAGAAAGGTCTTGTCCGGAATGCCTGGTCAGCTTATTCTGTGAGGTACCGCGACCTGCGGACGGAGGCACCACCGTCTTGGAAGGCCCGATCATGCCAACTCCACGCGCCGTCCGCGCACAGGGCCGCCGGCCCCAGCACGACGAAGCCACGGTCGTCCATGAGGAGTCCGTCGAACCGGAAGATCTTCAGGAGGGCCTGCACCGCCCGGTGGCCGGGCTCGTCCACCACGAAATCCTCCGGGAAAGCGAGGCGGGACCGTCAGGTGATCCGCTGGGCGGTACGGCCGTGTCCGCCGACGTCGCCCAGACCCTGCGCCGACGTCAAGGATCCGGTTCACCCCTGCCTGCCGACATTGCCGGTCCCGCCGGGGCAGCCTTGGACACCGACCTGGGTGGTGTCCGCCTGCATGCGGACGCCGAGGCCGGGGAGCTGTCCCGCTCTATGCAGGCCGCAGCCTTCACCCTCGGCAGCGACGTCTACCTGACCGGTGGTCCCGGCAGCATCGGGAGCTCATCGGGCCAACGACTGTTGGCCCACGAACTGGTGCATGTCGCCCAGAACGCCCGTGGGGGTGGAGGTTCCGCCGCCGCCGTACCCACGATCGGGCCGGCCCACGATCCGGCGGAGGTCGAGGCGGATCACCTCGCCGACCACGTGTTGGACGGCCTGCGGCGGCAGAACGGCCGTCAGGAAACAGGTGTTGGCGCCCCCTCGGCGGTGGGGACGGTCCAGCGCTCCAACCTGGATGCGCTGCGGCGACAAACCGTCCGGGCAGGCGGTGCGCCGGTGATCAGACGCGGGCTCCTGAGCAACATCTGGTCGGAGATCAAGTCCTTCTTCGGTGTGCCCAAGAAAGGGAAGAAGGGCAAAAAGGGGCCGGACACCAAGGATTCGGAGGTCATTCCGGTACCGGAGGTCAAGAAGGGACCGGGCACCTCCGGGCCACAGACCACCGGCCCGGAGGTGAAGGGACCAGAAACCAAGGCACCGGAGATCGTCCCCGTGCCGGAGGTGAAGAAGGAGCCGGAGATCGTCCAGGCCCCGGTGGAAGAGGTGGTCGAGTACCCCAAGGTCGTCACCATCGGGTCGGAGAAGGTCAACCTCGAACAGGAGGCCGATCTCGAGGAGGCGAAGAGCATCATCGCCGAACTCAAGTCCACCTACGGTATCGATCTGTCCTCCCCGACGGCGATGGACGGGGTGAAGGGAAATCTCTCGGTGACCCTGGGCGGTGAGATCGCCAAACTCCAGGCGACCAAGTGGGAGATGAAGGAACTTCGCGCCGTTCGGGTCGCGGTCGCACGTTTCGCGCCGATACTCGGCGAGGAACGGAAGAAGTCCACGCTGGCCGACAAGGCACAGGGTGTCACCACCATCGGACGTGTCACGGACGCATTCGACGATTCATCGACCGGCCCCAAGCTCGCCGCCGGGGTGATGGGGGAGTACTTCGGCAAGAACAAATCGGTCGGTCTGTTCAACACCACCACCGATCTGGTCGACGACCGTTATGTCGCCGAGGGCAAGGACGCACCGGACAACAACACGACCATCGAGGCCAACGCCATCCATGAGATGGCGCACGGCCTGGTCCAGCCGTCCGAACTGGCCAACTGGATCAGTAAACTGGACTTCTGGACGGACCGGGTGACCCCCAGCGGTAAGAAGGGCGCAGAAGAACCGCCGACCGAGTACGGCAAATCCGGTGGTGCGGCCGAGGATCTCTGCGAGTCGGTGGCGATCTTCTTCGTCAACCGGCCGATGCTGAAGAAGGTGGCACCCGAGCGCGAGGCCTTCATCGCCAAGGTGGTCGCCGGCTGGACACCGGTGAAGAAACAAGAAGTGCTCGAAGGAGCGACTTCGGCGAAAGGTACTGGCGAATGATCGAGTTGTCCGATCTGTTGTTGATTCCCGGCGCGGATCTGGGGGAGACCCAACGGATCACCGGTGCCATGTGGGCCGAACGGGAGGAGGTCACCGGATACCAGAGCCTGACGGATCTGGACGTGCTCGACGGGGATGGTGCCCGGACCTTCGTCCGCGGTGACAAGGTCGTCCTGGTGTACGTCGGTGAGTCCGCACTTCCGGAGGGGACCGACTCCGAGACCCTCCGCGATCTGGTGGGTTCGGACGGTGAGGTGTTGCCCTCACGGCAGGGCCGTCAGGGCAAGCTCCACGTCGTGGCGGACAAGGGTATCGCCTGGTCAGAACTACGCGGCGACGTCGCCTTTGTCGAGTTATTCCCCCCGACCACCTTCGAGCACTACCGGCAGACCGTCTACCTGCCGCCACCGGCCTTCATCCAGTAGGGCCCTGCGCTCCGCCACCCTCAGGACGACCCGCGGGCTGGGCGATCACGATGCTCGATCGCCCGCAGAATTCCGCCCAGGTGGGCGATCTCGTGCCAGATGCTCTCGGTCGGTTCGGGTTCGGTGTTGTACGAGAGCATCGACTGCAGGTCGTCCGCCAAGGAACCCATGGTGTAGGCGGGTTCCGGCCCCAGGATGTCGAAGGCCTCCTCGACCGGAAGGGCCCGGTAGAGGTCGAACTCGAAGGTCATTTCGACACCGAACCGATGTTCAAGCGCGTCCAGCACCCTCGTCAAGGCCGCGCGCAACTCCGCGACCTCGACGGTGAGACGATTTCCGTTGGTGGTCATGCCGCATCATTCCACGTCGGGTGGCGGCGTCAGCGCGTTGGCCCGAAGACGTCGAGTTGGCCCCCGGCCGCCTGGGTGTCCGCGCTCGGGATAAACGATAGCTTGATGCCCGGAACCACCGAGTCAGCGACCTCGCGCGCCCGCTGCTGCACACGCTCATCGTTGACGGCGGTGGCCCCGACAACGACCAATCCGGAATAGGAGTAATTGAGTCCGGACGTCGTCAGGTCATTCAGACCTGCGGCGCGAAATGCCTTGTCGACGACCGACATGGCCTCCATCAGTTGCTGTTCACCGAAAGGGACCTGGACCTGTTCGATGTGGATTCCCTGTTGCGCTGCAACGGAGATCAGCTTCTTGGCCTGCTGGCTCATCTCACCGTGCCAGTAGACCAACCCGGTCTCGGTGACCCAATTGACGGAGGTGGCCGCGAAGGTACCGGCCGGATCGTCGAGACCGGCCTTGCCGATGTCGTTCATGACGAAGGCGAACCTGTCGGACTTCTCCTGGGTCCAGCCGTCCAAGGAACTGTAGATCTCCGGATCGTCGGACAGTCCCACCCCGTAGTTCGGGGTGGAACCGTGGACCGACACCTCTGAACTACCAGTGGTTCCGGCCGCGACGGGCAGGGCACCGGTAGGAGATCGGTGGGCGAAGACCATCGTGCCTGCGGTGATCGCACCCACCGCGAGCACAGCACCGGCGGTTGCCAGAACCCGCGGGCCGATTCGTCGGGTTCGATCATTGTGTTGAAGCAGCGGCGGGTTGGTCTCGGTCATTTCATCACGCACGTGCAACGGTTTTTCCTTTTCGGACTCGATCGCCGGACTGAAGCATCTTCCTTCAGGTTATTCGAGTCCCGTCAAACCCCCGTGAACCTCGCGATTTCCACGTGTTTTCGAGCGAGGAATTCCCTCGGATCAGGCCGCCAGATGGAACGTATCTGCGAATCGTCGGAGCAGATCCCGCGGCCCCCGCAGCACTTCCACCACACCGGTGGCGATCGCGCGTTCCGGTGCCAGTTCGCCGGAGATCAGCCGGCGGATATCGGGACCCGCCGCGAAGGCCAGGTCGACCGGACCGTCCCCGCGAACCACCTCCAGATCCGGCCCGTCGACACGGATCAGCAGCTCCGCCGGACCGACGCGGGCGCCGTAGGCGGTTGCCGGCAGCGTGGCCGCCACCGTGGGCCGGAATGCCGTACGCAAGGAGATCGTCATCGAATCGGGGGTGATGATCTGCTCCTCCCGAGGATCACCCAACTTCTTGAAACCCCAGGCACCCAACGCCAGCACCACGGGTTCCAGCTCGCGACCGTACGGGGTCAACTCGTAGACGATGACCCGCGAATGCGGCACACGTCGGAGGATGCCGACCGCCTGGAGCTCCTTGAGCCGCGAGGTGAGAATGTTGCTCGGGATGCGTGGTAGACCAGCGGCGAGTTCTCCGTACCGGCGCGGCCCGACGAGCAGGTCGCGAACGATGAGCAGCGCCCAACGTTCGCCTACCAGCTCCAAAGCCTGGGTGATGCCGTCGTACTGACCGTAATCCCGTCCGGCCACGGACCTCAGCCCTGCTGGGTCGCGAGTGCCTCGGGACCCTGCTCGGCAGCGACCGGGTCCATCCATCCGAACTCCAGGATGTTGCCGTCGGGGTCGTTGAGCTGGCGCTGGTACATGAAACCGTAGTCCGACGCCGGGCGCGGCTCCGTGCCACCCGCGGCAATGCCGTCGGCGATGGCCTTGTCGACCTCCTCGCGGCTGTTGTGGAAGATCGCGGTCGAGACCGAGGGGTTCACCGCCGGGTCGCCGATCGGCAGGTCGGTGAAGGTCTGGAAGTACTCCCGCACCAGGATCATGAAGTAGCTGTGCCCTTCCTCAACCACCACGCACGCAGCGTTGTGGTCGGTGAACATCGGGTTCACGGTGAATCCGATGGCGGTGTAGAAGGCCTTGGCGCGCTCCAGGTCGGTGACCGGCAGGTTGACGAACATCGCAGTCATGGTGGGCTCTTTCTCGTAGGTCCGAAGTGACGGTGTCCACACTTGCAAAAAACAAGTGCGGCGTCAAGACCTCGGGCGACTCACCCGCGAGCGGACTCCCACACCCCACATCCCGAGGTGCCACCGTCCACTCGCGCAGCCCCGTCCTGCCCCCTACCCGCGAGCGGACCCCCACACCCCACATTCCGAGGTGCCGCCGTCCACTCGGGCGGCACCCCGTCCTGCCCCTACCCGCGAGCGGACCCCCACACCCCACATCCGGAGGTGTCACCGTCCACTCGCGCGGCGCCCCGCCAGCCCCCACGCGCGAGCGGACCCCCACACCCCACAATCCGGAGGTGCCGCCGTCCACTCGCGCAGCCCCGTCCTGCCCCCTAC
>QXCQ01000111.1 GCA_003576535.1 Nakamurella silvestris
GCACCCCACGCAGGGCTGATCCACCTCGCAAGGAAGTAGGCACACCCGGTGGGGTTGCTCGGGCCCGCAGGCCCGAGCAACCCCACCGGGGCGCCGCTGTTGACAGTTTCGTGAGTTGCCCGAATCGGACGGAGTACGTCGGTGAGCAGTTCCAAGGTTCGTTCCACCACCGGATCACAGCAGGACGGATCGAAGCGTTCCGGAACGCCCACCGGCACCACGGGTTCCACACGACGCGAACGGGAGCTCGGTGCCGGCCGAACTCCTACGCCGGCTCCGGCGCGGGTCAGCCCGTTCCGGAGCCGGTGGTTCATCGGCGGCGCGGCGGCAGTGATCGTGCTGGTCACCGCGGGTGTCGTGTGGCTCAACCGCGACACGGCCGCACCGGTGGACCCGTTGAGCCAGGAGATCGTGGCCATGCAACAGGCCGAGGCACAGCGGAACGAGAAGAACGTCGGCGTCATCGGTGAGGAGATCATCACCGTGCAGGACGCCCTGCTCCCGGTGATGGCCGGTCTGCACGGTCCGCTGCCCACCGACGGGTCCGCACCGGTTCCGGCCGCCGCGTCCGCGGTGGCCGACTGGAAGGCCGTCATCGTCAAGGCCCATGACGACCTGATGGGGCTGCCGTCAGGCAACTCCGAGTACAACATCGCCCGCAACGGCTTCACCCTCGCCGTCAAGGTGCTGGGCTCCTCCGTTGCCGCCTACGAGGCCGCTCTGTCCGCGACCGATGCCGGTGCGCCGGCGCTGCTCGCCCTGGCCGGGGATCTGCGCAACCAGGCTTCGGAGGCGTGGTCGGTCGCGGCCATCGAACTCGACCTCCTGTACAACGCCGCTGACAAGGGCCACCTGCACATCTCGTTGCCGGTCCTGCCCACCGGGGACGACGGACCGGACACCGAGTCCGGGCACTGAGCAGCTCACCCGACGACCAGGGCCGGGCAGGTCCACCACGGCCCGTGACCGGCCGTGGGCACACCCGCACGACCGGCCCCGGGTCGTCACGCCTGCGTGGTCACAGGAGCGCGTAGTCGATCTCCAGGAACGCCGCTACCCGTGGAACCCACTGGCCCTGAACGAATTCCACGTGGTCGGGATGGTTGTTGTAGCCGTCGTAGGCGTTCTGGTCGGCGAACTCCATCGAGAAGCCGAAATCGTAGTCGTTCTTCGGGCTGACCTGACGCAGCTGCTCGAACTTCTCCACGCCGGGGATGCCGGCGAGAATCTCTGCCTTGCTGAGGAAATCAGCGGCCCCGGCGGAATCGGCAGCATCGTGCAGACGGAAGACAACGGTATGGCGGATCACAGATTCCTCCAACAGGAGATCGGGTCCACAGGCCGGGGCGCGGGTGGCGCCGGCGGGACGGGTTTCGCTCCCCAGCCTACGGGGCGCGACCTGGGGGATCTCCACCGGTCCGGCGGCGCACAGGCAGGCGTGGAATCCTGGACGGGTGGAATACAGATACCTCGGTAACTCCGGGCTCACCGTCTCCGTCCTGACCCTTGGCACCATGACCTTCGGCGGGGCGGGTGATTTCGCCCAGGTCGGCAGTACCGACCTGGACCAGGCAAAACGGCAGATCGACATCGCCCTGGACGCCGGGGTCAACCTGATCGACACCGCCGACGTGTACTCGGACGGGTTGTCGGAGGAGATCGTGGGTGCGGCGATGCGCGGGCGGCGGGATGCCGCCCTGATCACCACCAAGGCACGCTTCCGGATGGGGAAGGGGCCGAACGACGAGGGTCTGTCCCGTCACCACCTCATCGCCGCCTGCGAGGCCTCGTTGCGCCGCCTGGACACCGACCACATCGACCTGTACCAGTTGCACGAGTGGGACGGGCGTACCCCGTTGGAGGAGACCTTCGAGGCCCTCGCCGACCTGCGGCGTTCGGGCAAGATCCGGTACGTCGGTATCTCGAACTACTCCGGGTGGCAGCTGATGAAAGCCGTCTCCGCGGCCCGGGCCGGGGGCTTCCCGGTTCCGGTCAGCCAGCAGATCTACTACTCCCTGCAGGCCAGGGAGGCCGAGTACGAGCTGATCCCGGCCGCCATCGACCAGGGACTCGGCACGCTGGTGTGGAGCCCGCTCGCGGGTGGTCTGCTCTCGGGCAAGTACCGGCGGGGGCAGCAGCCCCCGGCCGGTTCCCGGCATCTCGGGGAGTGGAACGAGCCGCCCGTGCGGGACCAGGAGGGTCTCTACGACGTCATCGAGGTACTGGTGAAGATCGCCGAGGGGCGGGGGATCTCACCGGCCCAGGTGGCACTGGCCTACCTGTTGGCGAAACCGCAGATCAGCTCCCTGGTGATCGGGGCGCGCACCGACGAGCAGCTGATCGGGAACCTGGCCGCCGCCGATCTGACGTTGACCTCGGCGGAGTTCGCCGAGCTCGACCGGGCGAGCCGCCCACCGCTGATCTACCCGTACTGGCATCAGGCGAGCACCAGCGCCGATCGGTTGTCGGATGCGGACCTGTCGCTGATCGGACCGCACCTGTCGGACTGAGCAACGGCTACCCCCTGCTGTTCTCGCGCACGTTGTTGCTCCTCGCGCACGAAACATCGTGCGCGAGAAGCAACATCGTGCGCGGGAAGGGGGGAGTGGTGGCCGAAGCAGGGCGGGGGCGTCGACGTCTGCGGTCGAGGACGTACAGGCAGATGGTGGCCGGCCCGAGGGTGATCATCAACGGGATCGGGATGCCCGGCGCGGCGGCCGAGATGGCCACACCCCCGAGGAGGGCGAGGAACATGGCGCCGGCGGCGGCGAGAGCTCGTCGGGTGCCGCGGGTCTGCTGGGTGATCACCGGAACCAGGGCCAGGATCAAGGCGTCCCCGACCCCGAGATAGGCGGTCCCGTCGGCTCCGGGGAGGGTGAACACGAAACCCAGCGGCATTGTCGAGAGGTGGTCCAGCAGGTCGCCCATGAAGGCGGTCAGGGTGGTGGCGACGACGTCGTAGAGGACGAGAAAACCGGCCAGGAAGGCCATGTGGGTGAGGGTGGCCCCCTGCTGGGCCCAGGCGACCGCCACCGAGACCACCACGGCCAACAGCAGCAGATCGGTCAGCAACCAGCCGTAGGTTCCCGCCGGGTGGCCGAGGGCGATCCCGGTGACGGCCACCCCCACCGCGGCCAGGACCGCGAGCCGTATCCACCGTCGTCGGATCGACGGGTGCAGCAGATCGCCGACGGCGGCCAGGATCAGCACGGCGTTGATCACGGCGGCAACGGTGACCGATTCGACGAGGGCGAGGACCGGGTAGAGGACGACAACCACGGCCAGCAGGATGATGTCACTCGCGTCGAAGACCCCGAGGGGTGGGGCCGGCAGGGTCCACCGGCTGTTGTAGAACAGGGGTGCAGTCACGATCAGGAGGCCGAGGGCGGCGGCCAGCAGGGGCGTCCAGAGCATGGCGGGTCCGATCCGGGTGACGGAGTCGCGGGTGGAGTGGTGGAACCAGCGGCTGTGCTGAAGCCGCCGCGAACGGGCCGAGAACGGGCAGTGGGGGCGGGAACTCGAGGTCCCCACCCCCACCGGTCTCTACCGGGTGACCGGCACCGCAGATCAGTTCAGGTTGAATCCGGTGAATCCCACTGCCGTCGCCGAACGCAGGACACTGCGGGCCTTCTTCAGGAACAGACGCATCTCGTCACCTCTTCTGCTGTGGCTCCCACGGGATGTGGTTGCTCTGGGTAAAGCTAAGCCCGGTTCTTCTGTCTGGACAATAACTCGAAAGAGGGTTGCGTCTACCCGTTAGGCGGGGGTCAGGCGGGCCGAGTCACCCACCTGCGCGGCCGACGTCAACGGTTGCTCCCAGAGGTCCCCGCGCCAGGGATAGGGGCGGGTCAGCAGGGCCGGATCGGTGACCAGGGTGAGCTCGCCGATCTCGATCCGGTCCGCCGCCAGGACGGTGTGGATCCGTTCGGCCGCCATCGACAGTTCGCGTTCCTGGACAACCACCTCCAGGTGCACCCCCGTGTCCTGGGTCGGTTGTTCCGAGGCGAAACCGAACCGGATCGGATGCCCGGTGGTGCCGGACCGCTCGAGGCTGTGGAGGATGCGGGCCGGTGTGAGCAGGCCGGTCGACTGCGGTGCGCAGAGGTCGCGTTTGCCGAGCACCCGGGAGGTGGCAGGCAGCGCTGCGAGGGAACAGCGGGCAGGCGATTCCAGCACTTGCACGACATCCCCGGTGTCGTAACGGATCAGCACCGTGGCACGCCGGAACGGGAGCAACGGGGTCACCACCAGGGTGCCGTACGTTCCGGGAGCGGCAGGGGTGTCGGAGTCCAGGGCCTTGACCTCGATGATGCACCGGGAGGACTCGAAATGCAGGTGGCCCTGTTCGCAGACGGACCCGCCCGCCGGGAAGGTTTCGGTCATGCCGTACCCCTGGACCACATCGACCCCGTCGCCGAACACCGAACGTACGCGGTCGATCAGCCCGTCGGTGACGATCTCGCCCCCGGTGATGATGCGCCGCAGCCCGAAGTCCGCCGGTCCCAGACCGATGACGCGGGCGCGGGTGATCAGGTGGTCGAGATAGGACGGATAGGCGAGCAGAACGGTGCAGTGGTCCGGTGTGCCGCCGGGGACGTCCGTGCGCAGCAGGTTGATCATGGTTGCCGGTGGCAACTGGCCGGGCATCGAGACCTGGGCACCGGCCATCCCTGCCGCCATGGCTGCCGATGTGTTGCCCAGCAGTGCGCGTGCCCAGGTGGCGACCACGAAGTGATCCTGCGGTCCGATGTGGCCGTGCATGACGTCCGAGACGGCCGACAGTGCCCACATGGTGCGAAGTTCGTCCGCGCCGGCCCAGACGGGCGTCGGCGCACCGGTACTGCCGGAGGTGTGGAAACACATCGCTGCCGGGACACCGGTCGCCCGGTACGCCTGCGGGTCGGCGGCGTACTGGCTCTTGGTGGTGACCGGGAGCAGGTCGAAGCCGGGCAGCGGCAAGGTCCGGTCCGGGGTGACCAACCGGGCATAGGCGGTCGTGTGTTCAGCCGCGTACCGCACCTGCCGGGCGAACCGTCGACGGCGTTGATCGGCGGCCAGTTCCTCGTCGGTGTCCAGGAGCAAGGCGTCGGTCGACCCGGCCCTGATCCCACGGTGGGCGGCCGTCCGCACCGCGGCGGTGACGAGGGACCGCAGGGCCCAGCCGGGCACCGGCCGCCCGCGGGCGACGGCGGTGGCGTACCGCAACTGGGCCATGGAGGAACCGAACATCATCTGCTCCCTGATCTGACGTTCCGGGGTACCGGGTGATGCGGGTCGACAACGATGCGGGTCGACACGATGTGCGCCGACAACACCGGCGAGGTCGCGGACCCGAGGGTGTCGCGACCTCGCCGGTGCGGGCCCGCGGTCAGTTGAGCTGCATGGAGAAGCCGACCGCGGTCAGGGAGCGCAGGACGGCGCGGCTCCGGTTGAGGAACTGGCGCATGGTTCACCTCCTTGGGGGTGCCGATAGGTGCCGAGAGGTACAGCGGAGCGGACTGTTCGGGACCGTCGGTGCTACTGGAGGGCGATGCCGAAGCCCATGGCCGTGACGGAACGGAGGACGGAGCGGGTCTTCTTGAGGAGCAGGCGCATGTCGTCACCACTTTCTGGAAGGTGCGACCACCGGGGGTGTGGTTGCTTTCAGTAAAGCTAGGTGCCAAGATTGGTCTAGACAATAACTCGGAAGTGTTGGCTGTGTACCCCGGCCGGGGGTAAAGAATCGCCCCGAATCACCTGAACAGCCGGGGCGCGGAAATCTTTGGTGAGATCCTTGCGCTGTAGTTGATCTCGCCGAAAATACCTCCACCCGGGACACAACAATTCGACGGCCAGAGGCGTTTCGCGCTACATGTCCCGCACTGGCGGGGCGGCGAGATGCGGAGCGCCATGTGCGGGCCGTGCTCCGGGGTGACCGTCCGGTCACCCCGGGACACGGCGGTGTCGGAGCGTCCGATCAGGGCCGGAGCTGCTTTGCATCCGGTGCTGGCCCCGTGATCTGCTGGGACGATGAACCTCAGGGAGCAGAAGAAGGCGGAGACCAGGCGAACACTGCAACAGGCCGCCCACATGCTGGCCCGCCAACAGCCGTGGGAGAGCGTCACGGTCGACGACATCGCGTCCCAGGCCGGTGTCTCCCGGAGGACCTTCTTCAACTACTTCGAGAGCAAGGAGGCCGTGCTGAGCTCGGCCTCGGCCGACACCTCGCTGGGCATGCCCGAGCTGGTCCGGGCACGGCCGGCCGAGGAAACGGCCTGGCAGGCCCTCCGAGCGGCTTTCGTGGCCAGCCTGAACGGTGCTACCCCGGAATCGATCACCGCTTTCCGCAGCCTGTGGCACCAACTCTCGCAGATGGACTCGGTGGTCCGGGTACGACGTGAACTGGAGGCCGGTCTCACCGCCGCCGTGCACGAGCGGATGCCAGGGGCGCCGAAGGACGACGCCCACCTGGTGGCCGCCGTCTTCCTGGCGACGACCAGGGTGGCGATCACCAGCTGGTTGAACAGCGAGCAGACCGTCACCCTGGTCGAGGTCATCGACGCCGCGATCGCGCGGGTCCGGATCTCCTGAGTTACCCGCCTTTTCGCACCTGCCCGGTGGTGCCGTCCCCGGTACCCGTCACGGCGGTGCCGACCGGCGGGGCACTGTCGGTCGGGCTCCCGGTCGGCTCCTCGCTGACCGCCTCGCCCCTGGCCACCATCCCGGCCACATCGGACAGCGGGATCTCCGGCAGCAGGAAGGCGAGCACCGTCGCCAGCACCATCGCCGGCAGCAGGTAGCCGAACACCGGTGCCAACGCATCCGCGTAGGAGTTGACGATCGCCGAGTGCAGGGGCTCGGCCACCGCCCGGACCTGTGACGGGATCAGGGTGCCGGGGCTGATCCCGCTCGCGGCGACCTGCTCGGGATTGGCGGTGAACGCACCCGAGAGGTTGTCGACCAGCCGCGAGGTGAAGATGGACCCGAAGACGGCCACCCCGAGCGAGGCCCCGACCTCGCGGAAGTAGTTGTTGGTGCTGGTCGCCGTGCCGATGTCGTTCGCCGGTACCGCGTTCTGCACGGCCAGGATGATCACCTGCATGATCAGCCCGAGACCCAGGCCCATCACGAACAACATGGTGCAGATGACCGGGATCGGGGTGGTGCCGGTGAGGGTCGTCATCCACAACATGCCAAGGCCCGTGGTGATCGAGCCGGCGATCGGGAACATCTTGTACTTGCCGGTTCTGGTGATGGCGAGACCGGACAGGGTGACGGTCAACATGAGGCCGACCATCATCGGCACCATCAGCAGCCCGGAGACCGCGGCCGAGGTGCCCGAGGCCATCTGCAGGAAGGTCGGCAGGAAGGCGATGGCGGAGAACATGCCAAGGCCCAGCACCAGGCCGAGGGTGGTGGCCAGGACGAAGACCTTGTTGGTGAACAACCACATCGGGATGATCGGCTGTTCGGCCCGCAGCTCCACCAGAACGAAGAGTCCGACCGCCGCCACGAAGGCCACGATCATCCCGATGATCGTCACCGACCCCCAGGCGTACTCCTTGCCACCCCAATCGGTGAACAGGATGAGCAGGGTGGTGGCGGTGGAGAGCAGGGCGACCCCGAGGTAGTCGACCTTGCCCGAGTTCTTCTTGTTCGGCAGGGTGAGGAACTTCCAGCCGATGACGAAGGCGGCGATACCGACCGGGATGTTGATCCAGAAGCACCATTCCCAGGTGAGGTGGTCGGTGAAGAAACCACCGAGCAGCGGGCCGCCGATGGCGCAGACGCCGAAGACGGCCCCCATCGGGCCCATGTACTTCCCGCGGTCCTTCGCCGGGACGATGTCGGCGATGATCGCCTGGGCGAGGATCATCAGACCGCCACCACCCAGGCCCTGCATCGCCCGGAAGGTGACGAACTCCCAGAAGTTCGTCGACAAGGCAGCACCCAGGGAGGCCAGGGTGAACAGTGCGATGGCGATCAGGAAAAGCCTTCTGCGGCCGAAGATGTCACCGAACTTGCCGTAGATGGGCATGACGATGGTGGTGGCGAGCAGGTAGGCGGTGGTCGTCCAGGCCTGATGGGAGACACCGCCGAGGTCGCCGACGATGGTGGGCATCGCGGTCGAGACGATGGTCTGGTCGAGGCTGGACAGGAACATCCCGGCGATCAGGGCGGAGAAGATGATCCAGATCCGCCGCTGGTTCAACACGATCGGGCCGGATTCCTCGCCTGCGCCGTTGGTGGCCGGGCGGGTCCTGCCCGCCGGCTTCCTGCCCGGTCCGGCCGGGCTGGTGGTGGTGGACATGGTGCTCCAAGGTCGGGTGCCGGGCGGTGCCGGGAGGTGGGGTGATCAGGGCAGGTGGAACCGGGGTGGGGTGACGGGGGGAGCTGTCGGCAGAACTCGGACATGGCGACGCCGGCGCCCAGAGGTGTTGCGGGACGGGGTTTTCGGTCAGCCCGGGGTGGAAGTGGGGTGGGTGAAAACGCGGGCGGCCAGCACACTGCTGCGCGCGATGTAGTGCTGGAGGTCGTGCTGAAGGTCGCGGCCGGACAGGTCGTCGGCCCGGGGGGGCTCGGTCCTGCTGGTCGGATCCTCGCTGTGGAACCAGTCCTGGCCGGCCTGGCGAAGGATGGTGAAGGCGATCGCGGCGATCATCCGTGCCTGGCCGACGGGGTCGTCGCCGATCGCCTCATCGGCCTGCATCCGTTCGATGAGCAGGGTGGCCGCTGCAGATTCCCATTCCACGAACCGCCCCAGTTGTGTTGCCATCAAACGAGGTTCGGCGTCCATGATCCGCTGGAGCATGTGCAGTTCCGCCCGCTCGGGGATGTCGTTCCCGTCGGACCGGGAGATGACGTGCAGCAGGTCGGTGAGCAGATCCCCGGTCGGTCGGCCGGCCAGGAATTCGCTGCGGCTCTCCGGGGTCCCGAACTCGCTCGGCGCGCCGAGCACCGCGGTCTCCTTGGAGTCGAAGTAGTTGAAGAAGGTCCGGATCGACACCTGGGCAGCAGCGGCGATCATCTCGACGGTCATCGTGTCGAACCCGTGCTCCAGGACGAGTTCGCGCGCCGCTCGGGTCAGCTCCTTGCGGGTCGCGAGTTTCTTGGTCTCGCGCAGCCCTAGCGGTGCTTTATCTTGCATGACATGCATGCTTGCACGTCGTGCAAGTTTCGTCAAGGACAGTGCGGGGAGCGCGCCATGTGTGCCCGCATCCGGTGCTGGGCCAGCGCCGGATCACCGGCCAGAACGGCTTCGAGGACCGCCTCGTGGGCACCGGTGTCCACCCCGGCCTGGTCCCCGGACCGCGGGCGTTGGTGGAAATCAAGCCTGGTCAGGATGCCGAGCAGGATCGGCAGTACCTCGTTGCCGCACGCCTGGGCGATGCGCTGGTGGAAACCGACCGCCGGGCTCCCCTCGGCCGACAGCAGGTCCGTCATCCGGGCGCGGCCCGCCGGGTCCGCGGCGACCAGGGCGACCCGTCGGATGCATTCCAGCTCGATCACCTCCCGGATGATCTGGAGGGAGGAGCCGCCCGCGTTCTCGAACGTCAGGAACAAGGCCATGGCATCGACACTGGTCAGGGCCTCCGGTCGGGTCACCACCAGGCCGCCGCCGCGCCCGCGCCGCATCTGGGCGATGCTGTGGTGCTCCAGCAACCGGATGGCCTCCCGCAGGGTCGCCCTGCTGACGTCGTACCGGACCATCAACTCCGGTTCCGATCCCAGGACCTCGCCGATGGGCCAGCCGGCACCGGCGATGTCGGCCCGGATGCGGTGGGAGATCGCCTCGGCGAGTTTGCCCTCCTCCGGGTCCGGGCTCCAGGTCTGCCCACGCAGGGGTTGGCGGAACTGCAGCCATTTGCCCTTGCCCTTGAGATGGACCTCGGCGCGATGCGCGGCCCGCTCCCGGTCGCCGGCGATGATCGCCTCGGCCAGGGACCGATGGGCGTCGAGGGCGACGTCGGCGACCGAGGCCAGGGCGGCCTTGGCCGGAAGTTCGGGCATGCTCCCGTAGATCATCGTCAAACCGCAGAGCACATCGATCAACAGGGCCAGCGCCGGATTGCCGCTCAGGGTGCCGATCCGCTGGTGGATGTCGTCGAAATCCCGCAGCTGGCGGTCGCCCGGACCGAGGGAGTGCTCCCGTTCCAGGGTTCGGCGCAGATCGGCGATGGTCTCCTCGGTCATCCGCTCCGCCGCCAGTGAGGCGGCGAGTTTCTCCAGCGGGATCCGGGCCGCGATCAGGTCCTCCGCGGAGATCCCCATGTACTCCAGGTAGATGACGATCGCGGTGATCGCGGCAGTGGGGTCGGGTGGCCGGACCACCAGCCCGCCGGAGGGGCCGCGGCGCATCGTGGCCGCCGTGTGGTGTTCGACCAGGCGCACGGCCTCCCGCAGCACGGCCCGGCTCACGTCGTAGCGACGCATGAGGTCGCTCTCCGAACCGATCACCTCACCGATCGGCCAGCCGCGGCCCACGATGTCCGCCTCGATCAGCCGGGCCACCCGGGAGGCGGTTCTGCTGGTCCCGGTCGGATCCAGCGGAGGTGCGGTGCGGGGCGGGGGTACGGGTCGGGCCGGAGGCACGGGTTGAGTCGGGGGTACGGGGTGGGTCGGGGGTGCGGTGCGTGCCGGAGATGCCGTGCGGGCCGGAGGTTCGGGGTGGGTCGTGGGCGCGGGGTGGGTCGCGGGCACGGCACCGTCAGTGGTGGCACCGCCGGTGGATGCTGCCGCCATGTGCCCTCCGGTGTGTCGGGCAGTTCCGTCCTGCCGTGTCCCGTCCGAGCATAGTGAGATCGTCCGGATACCGTTCCCGCGCAGGTTCTTGTTCCTCGCGCGCGATGTTCGGTGCGCGAGAACGAAGAGGGTGCGCGGGAATCGGGGCTATCGGGGGAAGCGCTGCTGCAACTTGCGCAGGGTGTTCTCGATCCCGCGGCCGTTCTTCGCCGGGTAGCCGAACAGTTCCAGGGCCCACGGAGCCTTGGCCTTGGCGTAGCGGAAGGACTCCGTGACCAGGGTCGCCCCGTCGTCGCTCGGAGACAGCTCCCACCGCCAGGCATGGCCGAGCGGATGACGCCATTCGATCAGCCGGTTCTCCTCGAAGGCGACGACCCTGCTGGTGATCTTGTACGGAACCTTGAACTGTTTCATCCGCACGGTGAACCTGGCCCCCTGGCTCAGACGTTCCGGGCCGGCCACCGAGTGCTCCACTGTCCCGGAGCCGTCCATCTCGCTGTGCCGTCGCACATCGACGAGCAGGGCGAAGATCTCGGCCGGGTCGGCACCGATCCACGCCAACCGGGCGATGGCCCGAGGTCCCGCGTCGACCGGTTGGATCTGCGTGGTGTCCATAAGTCCACGTTACCCATGCCCGCGCCTGGCCGGTCGGCAGGGGCTCGCGGCCCGGCCCGGCACCCTGGTGCGGCCGGCCCCTCGGTGTGCCTGCCGTTTGCCGATCTCCCCGGTCCCGGGTTGGATGGTGGGATGACCGAATCCAACAACACCAAGCCCGAGATCGACGCGCCCACCGGCCCGGCCCCTGCCGAGCTCGAGATCACCGACATCACCGTCGGTGACGGAGCCGAGGCCAAGGCCTCCTCGACCGTCGACGTCCACTACCTCGGGGTCGAGTACGACTCCGGCGAGGAATTCGACTCCTCCTGGAGCCGTGCCCAGTCCATCAACTTCCCGCTGCGCCAGCTGATCGCCGGCTGGCAGGTCGGCATCCCCGGCATGAAGGTCGGCGGCCGTCGCAAGCTCGTCATCCCGCCGGCCCAGGCCTACGGCCCGGCCGGTGGCGGACACCCGCTCTCCGGCAAGACCCTGATCTTCGTCATCGACCTGCTCGGCGTCAGCTGACCCGTTCCGTCGGCGACAGGGTCCTTCCTCGGGCCTGGTGATCGCTGTGCACCGCACATCCCCTGTACCGCAGCCGGTACGGGGGATGTGTCGTTTTTCCGGCGGGGCAGGCGGAATAAGCGGAGGGTTCACCGGCGTTGGCATCCACATGTCGGCCCGCAGGGCGGGCGCAGCATCCGGTCCGCGGTGAGCGGGCCGTTGAACGAGTGGAGCCACCATGACCCTTCCGCAGAACCGAGTCAGCGGACCGACCACCGATCACGTGACCGTTGCCGTCACCGGAGCCGCCGGCTCCCTCGGTGGCCGCGTCATCCACCATCTTCTCTCCCGCGGTCTCTCCCCGGCACATGTCGTCGCCGTGGTCCGGGACCGTTCCAGGGCCGGGTCCCTGATCGACCTGGGGGTCACGGTCCGGGAGGCGGACTACGAGAACACAGCCGCCTACAGCGAGGCACTCGCCGGGGTGGACCGGGTGTTGCTGATCTCCTCGAACGCGATCGGCGGACGCCTGCAGCAACACCGCAACGTCGTCGACGCGGCCGTGGTTGCGGGGGTGAAACTGTTGGCCTACAGCAGTATTGCGCACCGGGACAGCAGTGCGGCAACCGTCCCGCCGGAGCACCGGGCCACCGAGCAGTACATCCGCGACTCCTGGATGCCCTTCGTGTTCCTGCGCAACGGCTGGTACCTCGGCGACCGGTCCGAGACGGTCGCGGGCGCCGACGCATCGGGGCAGGTCCGGGACGGAGCCGGTGAAGGCAGGGTGCCTGCGGTGAGCCGGGAGGAGTTCGCGGCGGCCGCTGCCACCGTGCTGACCTCCGACGACCAGGACAACCGGATCTACGAATGGGGCGGAGAGTCCGCCGCGCCGACCCAACCCCTTGTTCCCGCGCACGCTGTTCGCTCCCGCGCGCGAAGTTAGGTGCGCGAGAAGCAAGAACGTGCGCGGCAACATGGGGTTTCAGCGGTGATAGACCTCGGTACCGGCCAGATAGGTTGCCAGGATCTCGATCTCGGCGATCTGGGCGGGTTCGACCAGGTACGGATCTTCGGCAAGGACCACCAGATCGGCGTACTTGCCGACCTCCAGTGAGCCGATGACGTCCTCGGCGAAGAGCTGCCAGGCGGCATCGATGGTCTGGGCCCGCAGCGCCTGATCCACCGTGATGCACTCCTGCGGGGCAAGGACCCGTCCGCTGCGGCTGGTGCGGGTGACGGCGACCGTGATGTTGCGCAGCGGCTCCTCCGGCGTGACCGGAGGGTCGTTGTGCAAGGAGATCCGCAGACCGGCCTCGAGCGCAGATCCGGCGGCCGACCAGATCTCACCTCGCTCGGGACCGAAAAGCCCGTCCACCAGCGCATCTCCCCAGTAGTAGAGATGGTCGATGAGGAAGCTGCAGGTCACCCCGAGATCGGCGGCCCGCCGGAACTGGGCGGGGGTCATCGCCCCGGCGTGTTCGATCCGCAGCCGGTGGTCGGGCCGGGGATGACGTTCCAGCAGGTCCGTCCAGACGTCCAGGACCATGTCCACCGCAACGTCGCCGTGCACATGGCAGGAGAGCTGCCAACCGGCCGGGAAGTATGCCTCGCCGATTGAGGCGAGCTGCTCGGCGGTGAAATTGGCATGGCCCCGGTGGTGCGCCGACAGACCGATCGACCGTGTCTCGGGCGTGTCGAGGTAATCGAAACTGGTGGCGATGTTGCCGATCCAGGGTGAGCCGTCGGCCCAGGTCTTGATGCCGATCTGGCGGACCAGGTCGTCGCCGGTACCCGGTTCGACCGAGGCCGTCAACTGCGGCCCCGACATCTCGTACAGGCGCAATCGGACTGTCAGTCCTCCACCGGAGGCGAAGGTCTCGACCGCGCGCCTCTGCATCGGACTGAACGCCATCTCGCTGCTGGTGGTGACCCCGGCGGCGTTCAATCGACGGCATTCGGCGGGCAACGCGGCCGCCAGGTCGATCGACGCCACCGGCCCCGCGAGTGACATCACCGCCGCGGACTCGTAGGCGCTGCCGTCCAGGTCCCCGTTGGCATCTCGGCCGAACCGGGCTCCGGCGGGATCGGGGGTCTGCCGACCGAGCCCGGCCTGGTCTGCCTTGGCGGAGTTGAAATAGGCCGAGTGGCCGGAGTTGTGGACGATCACCAACGGTGTGTCCGGGGCGATGGCGTCGAGCCACGCCCTGGTGGGCAGGGGCAAACCCTTCTGCAACAACGGATCCCAGCCGTTGAGGTAGGCACCGTCCATGCCCCGTGCGGCGACCTCGCGGGTGATCGCAGCCAGGACGTCCTTGGCATCGGGCAGTGTCACCGGTCGGATGTCGACCATCCGCCCGGACAAACCGACCGCCTCCATCAAGGGATGGCCGTGGGCCTCGACGAACCCGGGGAACACCGATGCGGTACCGAGTTCCAGATGCTCGGCCGCTCCCTCCTCCCACGCGGACAGGTCCGCCCGTTCTCCGATGGCCACGATGCGACCGTGGGTGACGGCCATCGCCCCGGCCTGCGGCCGGTCCGGATCCATCGTCCGGATCCTCCCGGTGACGAACAGGTCGCACTGTTCCACGTCGCGCATGGTCGAACCCCTCCCTGGCGCTGACCTCGACGTCAGCGGCGAAGGGCCTGAGCCTAGCCCGGCAGGTTCGCCGCTCCGGGGGGCGGTGCGAATCGGCGGCGGTGCGAATGCCGAGGCGGCCCGTCAGGACATGAAGCGTCGACGCGCCGTCACATACGGATCGCTGCCGGCCAACAGGCCCTCGCCGGCGCGCAGCAGCAGGACGTCCGATCGTGGATCGGTGCCACCGGCCAGCCGGGCGGCGATGCCGTGCCTCTCCCAGACCAGGACGCATTCGACGGACAGTTGCAGGAAGGCGTTGTTGAGGGCCTTGCGTTCGGCGCGGATCCCGACCTTGAACTCGACTCCGGCGAGGGCGAACATCTCGGCCAGGACCCCGGGGCCGGTGCTGTCCAGCGCCAGTCGCTGCACCGTGCCGGTGGGCGGGGTGAAGGTGCGGAGAAGGAGCCGGGCGGCGAGGTCGGCCGTGTCCGCGGATCGCAGACCGGGCAACCCATCGAAGTCGGGCATGGGGAAACGGTAGCCCGGCAAGGTGAACGGGCGTTGTTGTTCACTGCGTTGTTGATCAGGGTCGGTCCTCGGACCGAGGCGGGGGAGCGGGATCGGAGTCGGTGGGTGATGCCGTGTGAGTGGGCGATGCCGGCTGGACGGGGACCGCCGGTTGGGTGGGCCGCCCGGCCACCAGGTTGCTCAGCCACTCCCAGCGCGGGTCCCACCGATCCTCCATCCGGGTCTGCCGGAGTTCGGCCTTCGCCATCCGCTCGGGGGCGTAGCGGCGGCGGGCCCACGGCGATCCGGGCCGGGCGAGCCGCAGGGCCGAGATCCACGCCGTCAACGGGAAGAACGTTCCGATCAAGGCGAATCGGTACTTCCCCTTCAGCATGCACAGCAGGACCATCGCGATGTTCAACGAGAACGAGATGATCACGGTGATCCGGACACTCAGTTCCTGCCCGCTGACCGCTTCGACCCCGAAGGGCACCGATCCGATGGTGACGAAGGCCAGGATGGCAGCGGCCAGGCCGACGAGTTCGACCGAGATCCGGCCCTCCGACGACCAGTAGACGTCCTTGAGATGGAGGATGAGGGCGAATTCGTCCAGTACCAGGGAGGTTCCGATCCCGACGGCGACAGCGGCGATCTCGGTCAGCGGTGAGGTGTTGACGCTGACCGCCGTGAAGGCGCCGGCGACGAGCAGGACGAGGCCCGGCACGGAGTGATGGATGTGGGTTCCGCCGGCAGAAACGTTGTCCCGAAACGGTCCTCGCCCGGCCCGGATCATCCTGGTGATGAACCGGGTGATCAGGAAGGTGACGACGAAGGAGAACAACGTCAACAGTGGTGGCAACTTGCCCGGCTCGATGATGTTGCGGGTCCAGAAGTCGTCCATCGCCCGATGGTAGAGCGCCGGTCTGCCCCCGGCGCGGTTCGTCGCCGGTCCGCCGGACGGGAGTGCCAGGGACGATCCGTGCGGGGTGAGGATTCCGAGGACGAACCGCCGATTGGCGGAGGTAGGATGTGCGGTGTGACTCCGGTACTCGCCCTCCTCGACCCCTTCTGGGTCGGACGGCGCGCGGATGCGTTCGACGGGTTCTGTCGCTGAGGCAGTGCCTCGACCCCACCGTCAACGCAGCACCCGATTGCCCCTCGTGGGCACGGAGCAGGCCATGTCCTCGAATCCTCTGTCCTTGAATTCCCCGTCCGATCCCGACCGCCCGGACTCTCCTGACGTCCCCGAATCGACCCAGGTCGAGGTCTACCTCGAACCCACCGAGGACGCCACCCAGGCGATGGTCCGGAGTGTGGACTTCGATCCGGCCGGCTCGGGATTCGTCGTGGTCGGAATCCTTCTCGCCGACGGGCTGGTCCGCAGTGTGCGGGCCGATGCCGGCTGGGCCGCCGAGAACGAGTTGCAGCCAGGCGATATCGCCTGGGTCCGACCGGTGGGGCTGTACTCGCCTTCCTGAGGTGATGTGGTCCGCGTGACCGTCACCCGACGGTAGGAGGACAGAAATCACCACCGGGCGCCGGGTGTGACATTAGAAGGTCCGGGCCCCGGACGGGCATACTGTCGCCATGCGCATTTCCGCCAAAGTCGACTACGCCGTCCGTGCGAGCATCGAACTGGCGGCCGCCTACGACTCCGGATACGCCAAGGCCGACGCCATCGCGGTGGCCCAGCAGATCCCGGCCCCCTTCCTGGTCAGCATCCTCAACCAGCTGCGTCTGTCGGGTGTGGTGATCAGCCGCCGCGGGGCCGACGGCGGGTACCGGCTCAGCGTGCCGCCGACATCCCTGTCCATCGCCGACGTCATCCGCGCGGTGGACGGCCCGCTGGCCAACATCGCCGGCGTGCAGCCCGAGGATGTCGAGTACCCGGGCAACGCCTCCGCCCTGCGTGACACCTGGGTCGCGCTGCGGGTGGCCATCCGCACGGTGCTGGAGGCCGTCACCCTCGCCGATGTGGTCTCCGGTGAGCTCCCGGGGGAGGCCACCGAGCTGCTCGGGATGGACGACGCCTGGCTCACCCGACCCCGTCCGCTGCCGATCGTCACCACCGCCGACTGAACCGCTCCCGCTCTCCCGGAACTGCTCCCGCTGACCTGCTCGTTCCCGCGCAGCGATTCGGGATCCGCGCACCCTGCAGGATGCGCCGATCCAGGAACGGTGCGCGAGAACAAGGGCGGTCAGGGCTCGAGGTACCAGCCGAGCCGGCCCTGATGGACCCCCGGCAGGTACCCGTTGCACTCGGTTCCGCCCTCCAACGCCGCCGCGAGATCAGCAACCATCGCGGTGAGCGAGGGCCAGATCGGACCGTGCTGGTCGGCCGCCGTGTGGTCCCAGGCGGTGACACATCCGGACTGCTCCCCGGGCCGGACGTCGACGAACAGGTAGTAGGGATCGGCTCCGCCGATGGGGATGAAGGAGGGCAGGAACATCATGGCCTCCCGCCCGGCCGGCTCGCCCTCGCCCTGCTGGATGCTGCGGGCGTCCGGGTCGAAGTAGCTGGCTTCGTACTGCTCGGCCATCAACTCGGCGAAGGACTCCCAGATCTGCGTGGCGTCGTCGAGGGACAACGGTCCGTAGTTCGGCAGCAGGGCGGTGGACTCCCCTTGTGCGCCGTCGCCGTCGTGGAGGGAGAACCACTCCTTGAGCTCGGGCGGCCAGCTGTGCCCGGTGGTCGCCTCGGCCTGGTGGATCGCCTCCGGCCCGGCCGAGGGACGGATCCGAGCGGCGGTCTCCGGAGCATTGACCGCGCACCAGTTCAGGACGCGGCCCCACAGCCGTTCCAACTCCTCGCTCATCGGTGCATCCGCCTGCCCTTCATCCGTCTCGACGACTCTGCCCCACGGTATCGAGCGCCGCGGGTGTGGTCACTACCGGCCGCCCGTCAGCGGGTCTGGCCCGCAGGATCTCGATCAGCACCAACAGCACCAGGGCCACCACGGCGAGAGTGATCGTCACCCGCAGGGTCGGCCGGTCCCACAGGACCAGGACGAACGCCCAGCCGAACACCACCGCGACCCACAGTCGTGTCCGGTGCCGGCCGAGGTACGCGGCCGGCGGTGTCCTGCGCAGTCGGAGGACCGGCTGCCATCCGGCACGGGCAACCCGGGCAACGGTCGAGCGGGGGCCGGGGCCCGCGAGCACGGCCACGGCCGCAAGCACAAGACCGGCAACGGCCGTTGTCCGGATGACGGCCTGCAGGTCGCGGATGAGCACATCGAACAGGGATCCGGCGGCAGCCTCCGGGACCTGTGCGGGCAGGTTTCCCAGCAGGAGACCGCGCCCCAGGAGCAGGGCGAGACCAAGCAGCACCATCGCGCCGGACACCGCCAGGGCCACCACGATCAGGGCCCGTCTACGCCGCCGCGCCAGGACGATGGCGGCGGCCAACAGCCCCAGTGCGAGCCAGGGGAGGATGTCCGCCCAGTGGTCCAGGCGGACCGTGATGTCCCGGGCGGCGGACAGGTGGGGCAGATGAGCGATGTCGAGGGTGGCACCCGCACTCGGAATGGTTGCCGCCGAGGTGAGCCCGGCCGCGACCAGTCGGGCCTTGACCGCCTCGACGACCGGAGCGAGGTCCAGGATCAGCTGCTCCTGATCCAGCCGCACCAGACCTCCGGCGACGGGCCTGTCGGTCAGGAGTGCGGCGAGCTGTTGATGCGCCGTCCTGTTGATCCCGCTCCACAAGGCTGCAAAGGCGTCACTGGTGACCAGGTCCGTCGTCACCCGGCGGACCAGATCGACGGCGGCCTGCTGCAACGGCGCTCCCAGGAAGGAGACGCGCGGGAAGGTCCGCTCGATGAGGGACGGGAGGTCGAGCCGGTCGTCGATGCGACGTTCCACGGCGGCGATCACCGCCTGCTGGACAGCGGGGTCCACCGCGATGGGATCCACTGTCCTGACGTAGTTGTCGGTGTCCACCAACAGGTCCCGGGTCCACAGGGCCGGTGGGGTCGCGGCCGCACAGAGTGTTCCGGTGATGATCAGCAGGACCACCACGACACTGCGCAGGACGCCGACGACGCCGCGGGACCGTGGCGGTGTCGCCGGCAGCGGTTCGGTGGCCGGCGCAGCGTTGTCGGCACTTGTCTCGGGCGGGAGGGGCGGATGCATCCGCCCATCGTGGCATCAGCTCTGTTGTTCGAGGAGGGCGGGAGTGACATCTGCCGCTGTCCCCTGCTGCCCCGATGTAATTCGGGGAAGTTCTGTTGATGCTGCGATTCCCGCGCACCGTGTTGTTCTTCGCGCACGTTATTTGATGCGCGGAAACCAAAAGCGTGCGCGGGAACAAATCGATGGGCTTTGGTGTCGGAAAGGTCTGGACACATGTTCGAGTGTGGCGGTATGATGTGGTGATACCGCAAGGGGTGCGGTACTTCTCGCGGGAGGGGGGTTTTCGATCATGACGTCTGTTGATGCTGATTCGGGCCCTGCCGGTGAGGGTGTTCCTCCGGAGTTCTGGGGGTCTTCGGCCGGGCTGGTGGGTTTGGTCCAGGCTGCTGATTTTGTGTCGGTGGCGCATGTGTTGGCCGCTGTTCCGGTGGGGGTGGATCCGCGGGTGGGGTTGCAGGTGTTGGTGGCCCGGCAGGCGTTGATCTCCCACCTGGAAGCGGCGCAGTTGTCGGGGTTTCACTGGTTGTCGAAGGCGTACGAGGCGGAGAAGAAATACCTTCCCGAGGAGGCTGCGCTGGCGTTGGGGATCGGTATCTCCACGGCGGCGTCGCGGATCGAGGCCGGTGAGATGTTGGTGGAGAAACTCCCCTCCACGTTGGCGTGTTTGTCGGCCGGTCATATCACCTGGGGCAAGGCCCGGACGGTGATCGAGGCGGTGCGGGATGCGAACCCGGCGATCTACCCGGCGGTCGAGGCGGCGGTGTTGCCGGATGCGGACGGGTGGAACGTTCCGACGTTGCGGAGGAAGTGTCAGGCGGCGGTGATCTCGCTGGACCCCAAGGGTGCGGAGGACCGGCACCGCAAGGCCGTGGCCCGACGGTATGTGTCCATTCGGCCTCTGGACGACGGGATGGGGTCCTTGACGGTGTTCTCCGCCGCGCAGGACATCGAGACGATCTTCCAGACCTGCCAGGCCATGGCCCACGCCAAGGTTCCGGGGGATGACCGCCCGGTCGGCGCCCGCCGGGTCGACGTCATGGTCGAGGTGTTTCAACAGGTCCTGACGACGGGCCAGTTCGTGTACAAGAACCCCGCCCGTGCCGCAGGTTCCGCCTCCGGAAACCCGGAACCGGTGGTGCCTCTTCTGACGGGACACGCCGTGGAAGTGTCAGAAAACGCGCCACTGGATGTCGACCAGGCAGAGCCGTCTGTCGCACCCGATACCACCTGCCCGGCAAGCGTTCCCGCTCCGTTGAGCCCAGAACCGGCGGTGCCTTTCCTGACGGAACACGCCGAGACAACGCCAGAGAACGCGCCGCCGGATGTCGACCAGGCCGAGCCGCTCGCCTCTGCCGGTCGCGCCGAGACTGCCTCAGACTCCGAGAGTGAGCGCGACCATGTCACCTGCCCGGCGAGCAATTCCGCGTCTGCCACCTCGGAACCCGTGGTGCCTTTTCTGACGGGACACGCCGTGGAAGTGTCAGAAAACGCGCCGCCGGATGCTGGGTCTGGTCCATCGGCTGGGTCCGACATCACCTGTCCGGCAACAGATCCCACACCGGAGCCCCCAGATCTGTTCGCCGGTGCTGCAGCCGATGAGGCTCACCCGGATGATGTGTGGCCCATCCCGGACGGGATCCCCGGTGCCCTGGGCCGCCCGGATCCGTTTCCGTTGCAGAACGGCACCACACCTCGGATCAACGTGACCATCGCCGGCACCACCCTGATCGGGTTGGATGATCAGCCCGGGTTGTTGGATCGGTACGGGCCGATCACTGCCTTCCAAGCCAGGGCGATCTCGTTGGGTGGGGATTGGTATCGGATGATCACCGACCCGCACACCGGGGTGCTGCTGGATCTGGGTAGAACCAGATACCGACCAACGCAGGCTCTCATCGATTACGTGTGTGCCCGGGATCGGACCTGCCGGTGGCCCGGCTGCCACCAACCCGCCATGTTGTCCGAGTTGGACCACGAGATCGAGTACCGACCCGGACAGGACACCGGTGGTACGACCGACCCGAGGAACCTGCGGTGCCTGTGCACCCGGCACCACCACGTGTCGGAACTCGTCGACCAGTTTGCCGCCACCAATCCGGACCAGACCACGACCGTCCGATCCCCCCTGGGAACCACCCGGACCGCCCCGGCCCCCACCGCGAACCCGAACGGCCCGTACCCGCTCGCACCGCTGCCCCCACCCCCGTTCTGACCGCGCTCCTTGTTGACCTCCGACCCCCTCTTGGCCGCGCTTCTTCCCGACTTCCGCGCTGTTTGCATGCAGCGCGATTGTCGGCAGGGAGCGCG
>QXCQ01000074.1:0-62144 GCA_003576535.1 Nakamurella silvestris
CTGGCCGGACAGCCCCGCTAGCCCACGCTCCCGCGCACCGAACCCGGATCGGCGCACCCTGCAGGGTGCGCCGATCCCGAAACGGTGCGCGGGAACAGGGTTACTTGACCTCGCGGTGCAGGCTCCGCCAGACCCCGATCGCGGTCGGCAGGACCACCCAGAAGGCGATCGAGGTGATCGACTGGACCCCGTCGGCCCACGGGTTGCCGGAGGCGAGCCGATCGTAGGCGGCGAAGACGTCGAGCCACTTGGCGTTGTCGTGCAGCAGCTGGGTGCCGACGATCGTGACGAAGGTCGGGGCGACGAAGTAGCAGGCCACCGCCACCGCCGTCTGCGCCGCCAGGGCCCCGAATCCGGCCGCCATGGTCATCTGCAGGACGGTCAGGATCACCAGACCCCGGACGTCACCGAGGAAACCGTCGAAGGCGACGTCGTGGCCGGACACCGCGCCACCGATGTACACGGCGGCGACGATCAGACCGATGATCACCACCAGGGTGATCAGGGCGAGTCCGGCGGCCGCACCGAACTTCGCCGCCAGCACCCGACCGCGGCGCGGCGAGAGGGTGAAGGTCGTCAGCGCCGTGCGCTGCGTCCACTCGCTCGTCATCGCCAGCAGGCCGATGATCGGCAGGACCATCCCGACAACCTGCATGATCGCGGAGTAGTCGTGCCAGGTCGCGGGGCCGTCACCGCCACGCACGATCTTCCAGACCAGGGCCACCAGGGCGATGGCCACGGCGGTGGCCAGCACCGCGGGCCCGCTCCTGGTGTTCACCATCTTGCGGAACTCGACCCGCAGCAGGGTCCCGAAACCCTGCTTCTGGATCGGTCGGCCGGCAGAACCCTGCCGGGAGTTCGGGGCGAAATCGGTGGTGCTCATGGGTTTTCTCTTTTCGGGTCGGGTTCAGGCAGGTCGGGCTCGGGCAGGTCGGGCTCGGCAGGTCGGGCTCGGCAGGTCGAGGTCCAGGGACGGCTGTTCAGGCGGCCTTGCTCGTCAGCTCGAAGAACAGGTCCTCCAGACCGTTCGAGGAGCCGTCCCGCAGCTCGACGAGGGTGTGTCCGGCCGTCGCCGCGGCCCGGCCCACCTGTTCGCAGGAGCCCTCCACGCTGAAGGCCCCCTCCGTGGTGGTCCGGTAGGCCAGACCGGCCCGGTGCAGGGCCGCGCCGAGGCCGGCCTGGTCCAGACCACGCACGATCGTGGCCCCGTTCCCGAGCAGTTCCTCCAGGGAGCCCTCGGCGACGATCCGCCCCGAGCCGATGACGACCAGGCGGTCGACGGTGGCCTGCACCTCGCCCAGCAGATGGCTGGACAGCAGGACGGTGCCACCGCCCGCGGCGAAGTCCCGCAGCAGCCCGCGCATCCAGCGGATGCCCTCCGGGTCCATCCCGTTGGCCGGCTCGTCCAGGATCAGGATCGCCGGATCACCCAGCAGGGCCGAGGCGATACCGAGCCGTTGCCGCATGCCCAACGAGAAGTTGGCCACCCGGCGTTTGCCGGCTCCGGTCAGACCGACCAGTTCCAGCATCTCGTCGGCGCGGGCCTTCGGCATGCCCAGCACCTGGGCCGTCACCCGCAAGGTCTCCAGGCCGGTTCGGCCGGGGTGCATGGCGGCCGCGTCGAGCATGACGCCGATCAGCCGCCCCGGGTTCGGCAGGTCGACGTAGGCCTTCCCGTCGATGGTCACCCGGCCCGAGGTGGGTGGGGTGAGACCGGTCAGCATCCGCAGGGTGGTGGACTTGCCCGCGCCGTTGGGGCCGAGGAAGCCGGTGACGGTGCCCGGCGCACAGCCGAAGGAGGCGTCGTCGACGGCGACGTGGACCGAGGATCCGCTGTGGTAGCGCTTGGTGAGGTTCTCTACGTTGATCATGGCGAGAACTCTGCGCCGCGAACAACTTCCGGCACATCGGCTGTGCGTTCACGACAGCCCCCTACCAAAGTCGGACCCGTCTGCCCGGGGCAACGACCTTCGTCGGGTCCGGATCGGCGGCAGGTTGCCTAAGCTTCAAGGATGTCCTCGCCCACCCCTGTCACCGCCGGCCCGGCCTCGGCCGGGCCGGCCATGACCGGGCCGCCCATGCCTGCGGACCCGACCGCGGGGCCCGTGCGGCCGGGGTTCCGTGCGCGTTGGCGGCGTCGCTGGCGGCGGTGCACCGGGCCGACCGGACGCACGGTGTCGTTGATGCTCGTCTCGGTCCTGATCACCGTCTCGGACGCGGGCATGGTCCAGGACGCCCACGGCTGGGGCTGGGCGAACCTCACCCTCGCCGCCGGGGCGGTCGGGATCATCGCGATGTGGTGGCGTCGGGTGTACCCACGGCTGTTCTTCGCCCTCGGGGCCGTCCTGGTGCTGGTCTCCGGGGCCACCGCACCGCTGATGGTCGCCGTGTTCAGCTTCGCCGTCCGCCGGCGGGACCGCACCCTGCTGATACTCGCCTTGACCGCCGCGATCTGCTTCCTGGTGCCGCATCCTCCCGGGTGGGAGTGGCTGGACCTGACGAACACCCTGGCCATCGTCTTCGGTGTGGTCATGGCCGTCACCGCCGGCGCGTACGTCGGGGCCCGACGGGACCTGCTCGACTCCCTGCGTCAGCGGGCCGCCGAGGCCGAGGCCGAGCGGGAGCTGCGCGCCGAGCAGGCCCGGACCTCCGAGCGGTCCCGGATCGCCCGCGAGATGCACGACATCCTCGCCCACAAGGTGTCGCTGATCGCGCTGCAGGCCGGCGGCCTGGAGGTCACCGCCGATGCCCGCCCCGAGCTGGTCTCGGAACTGGCCGGGCGGATCCGTACCACCGCCCGGGAGGCGCTGGAGGATCTGCGGACGGTCCTCGGCGTGCTCCGCCAACCCGACAAGGATCAGGCCGACCTCGCCCCGCAGCCGGGTTTCGGGGACCTGGGAGGTCTGATCGAGTCCGCCCGCGGGGCAGGTGTCCGGGTCGACCTGGAGGTGCATCCCGAGGAATCGGCCCTTGCCCAGCTCCCGGATACCCTCGGCCGGACGATCTACCGGATCGTGCAGGAGGGCCTGACGAACGTCTACAAACATGCCCGCGGCGCGGCGACCAGGATCACCGTCGACCGCGCGGACGGGGCCGTGACCGTGGTCGTGACGAACCAGCGGCCGGTCGGCTCCGGCATCCTGCTGCCCGGATCCGGCTCGGGTCTGATCGGGCTCGGCGAGCGGGTGGGCCTGGTCGGCGGCACCCTGTCCTCCGGGCCGACCGCCGACGGCGGCTGGCAGATCCGGGCCGTCGTCCCCGTCCCGCCGGACGCCCGCACACCTGCCCACCCCGACAGCGAGGATGCACACCACCCATGACCCGCCTTCTGATCGTCGACGACGATGCCCTGGTCCGGGCCGGCCTGACCATGATCCTGGAGTCCGCCGAGGACCTGGAGGTGGTCGGCGAGGCGTCCGACGGCAGCCAGGCGGTGGCGGCCGTACAGCGTCATCGCCCGGATGTCGTGCTGATGGACATCCGGATGCCGATCATGGACGGTCTGGCCGCGACCTCGGCGGTGCTGCAGCTCGCCGATCCGCCGAAGGTGTTGGTGCTCACCACCTTCGACCTGGACGACTACGTATTCCGGGCGCTGCAGGCCGGGGCGACCGGCTTCCTGCTCAAGGACACCCCGCCGAAGGATCTGATCAACGCGATCCGGGTGGTCGCCGCGGGTGATGCGATGCTCTCGCCGCCGGTCACCAGGCGGTTGATCGAGCATTTCGCCGATGACCATCGGGACGAGTCCGAGCGGACGGCCAAGGGCAAACTCGGAGCGCTGACCGAGCGCGAGTCGGAGGTGTTCTTCGAGGTGGGGCGCGGGTTGAGCAATGCCGACATCGGCCGGGCCCTGTACATGAGCGAGGCGACCGTCAAGACCCACGTGTCCCGGTTGCTGGTGAAGCTGCAGGCGGGCAACCGGGTCCAGCTGGCCATCCTGGCGCACGAGGCCGGCCTCTACCGAGCCTGAACCACCTCGTTCCCGCGCACGACGTTGCTCCTCGCGCGCGATGTTTCGTGCGCGAGGAGCAACATCGTGCGCGGGAACAGGAGGGGTCAGAGCAGTTGGGCGCGGCGGGTCTCCCAGTCGCCACCCACCGCCGTCAACCGCACCCACCGCGTGTCATCCGGCCGACGATCGAGTTCGACCAGCAGGTGGGCCTCGGCCAGTTCCTCGGCCACCCCCGCCCCCCACTCCACCACCAGGGCGGACCTGGTCAGGTCGGTGTCCAGATCCAGGTCGGCCAGTTCCACCGAACCCGAGAGCCGGTAGGCGTCGACGTGCACCAGACCCGGTCCGTCACCCGCCGGGCGATGGGTCCGGGCGATGACGAAGGTCGGGGAGGTCACCGGCCCGAGGACGTCCATCCCCACCGCGATCCCTTTGGTGAGGGCGGTTTTCCCCGCCCCGAGGCCGCCGGCCAGGATCACCAGGTCCCCGGCGCGCAGCAGCTGTCCCAGCCGGACCCCGAACCGGTGGGTGTCCTCCGGGGTCGCAAGGACCAGGTCGCCATCGATCGAACCACCTGCTGGTGACGTACTCATCTCGTTCCTCATCTGCTGTGTCATCGGCTGGTACCCGAATCCTTCGAGCGGCCGGCACCGTCCCCCGACAGTCTCGCGCGTGCGTAGTCGCGGGCCTTCACCATCAGTCGGCGCAGGGCCTCGTTGGTCTCGGTCGGCGCTTCCATCAACGGCAGATGACCGGCCTTCTCGACCTCGACCAGTTCGGCGCCCGGCAACGCCTGGGCGATCAGTTCCGAGTTCGCCGGGGGTGTCATCCGGTCGCCGTCCCCGCAGAGCACCAGGGTGGGGATGCCGATCAGCGCGGGCAGGGCCGCCAACCGGTCGTAGGCGATCAGGCCGGGGGCGAAATCGGCGATGACGTCGATGCTGGTGCCGGTCAACATCTCGTCCAGGTAGTCGACCACCGGGGCGGGGACGTCCTGCCGGGCGAACCCGACCAACCGGGTGATCAGCCAGGCCGCGTCCCGGGTCGAGGCCCGGCCCCGCTCGATCAGCCCGGCGTACCGGGTGGCCACCATCCCGGCGATCCGCACCACCGGGCCGGACCGGTAGAGGGCGGCGAACCGCCGGCCGACCTCCCCCGCCTCGGTGGCGGAGGTGGAGATCAGCCCGACCCCGGCGACCCGGTCGGCGAAGAACTCCGGTTCCCGGCCGGCCAGGCTGAGCACCGCCATCCCACCCATGGAATGGCCGATGAGTACCATCGGACCTTGTGGCACAGCGGTTTTCAGCACTGCCGCCAGATCCTCGGCCAGGTCGTCCATGGTCGGACGGCGGGTGGGCGAGCGGGTCGACCGCCCGTGGGAGCGCAAGTCGTAGAAGACCATCCGGATGGTGTCCTGCGGGTCGACCTGGTCGGTGACGAGTTCGGTCAGGCCGAGGGCACCGGCCGTCCCGTACGGGTCGAAGCCGAGGCCCACCCGCTGAAAGTGCCAGGAGCCCAACCGGAGAGCCCACCCGTGCGAGAACACCACCGTCATCGGCGCATCGGCCGGGCCGACCTCCTCGACGTGCAGGAGCACCCCGTCGTCGGTGACGACGGTGTAGGTCCGATCCACCGGAAGATGGTCGAACCGGTTCTCCTCCGGGTTGTCCCCCGCCACCCCGCCGGACCGCAGTTTGCGGATCGCCACCCGCTGGGCGGTCACCCCGCCGAGGGCGGCCGCGCCGACGACCCCGGCCACGAGCCCGGCGATCCCGAACACCTTGCCGACCGCGTTCACGACGGGCCGCCGATGTACACCCGGGGGACCCGCGGACCCAGCCGGGTGACGATCTCGTAGTGGATGGTGCCGGCGTACGTCGCCCAGTCGGCAACGGTCGGCTCCCCGTGATCTCCTGGCCCGAAAACGACGACCTGGTCGCCGATCTCGACCGGGTCGTCCCCCACGTCGATGACGAACTGGTCCATGGCCACCCGGCCGGCGATCCGGTACCGGCGACCGTTGACCTGGACCTCGCCCCGGGACGAGGCCGAGCGTGGGATGCCGTCGGCATAACCGAGGGGGATCAACGCCAGGGTGGTCTCGGCGGGGGTGCGGTAGGTCAACCCGTAGGAGACACCGTGCCCGGCCGGTACCCGTTTGGTGAGGACGACCCGGCTGCGCAGGGTCATCACCGGCCGCAGACCCGGGTCCACCTGGCGTCCACCGGGTGTCGCGTCCGCTCGCAGCGGGTCGAGGCCGTAGAGGGCGATCCCGCAGCGGACGAGATCGAAGTGGGTCGCCGGATGGTCCAGGGTGCCCGGGCTGTTGGCCAGGTGCCGGTACTCCGGCGTCAACCCGGCGGCCTCGGCGGCGGCGGCCATCTCCCGGAAGTTCTCGGTCTGCTCGCCGACGCTGGGGTCGTCCTCCTCGTCGGCGCTGGCCAGGTGGGACATCAACCCCACGACCGTGATCAGGCCGTCCCGTTCGGCGGCGGCGGCGGCCCGGCACAGTTCCTGCCAGTCGGCGGGTGTGGCACCGCCCCGGCCCAGACCGGTGTCGGCCTTCAGGTGGATCCGTGGTGCCCGCCCCGGCACCCGCGAGTCCGGTACCGGGAACTCGAGCACCCTGGCCAGGTGGGCCAGGGAGTAGACCACCAGCTCGACCCCGGTGTCGACGGCGTAGCGCAGGTCCTCCTGCGGGGTCCACAGCCAGCAGACGAGTTGGGCGTCGATCCCGGCCAGGCGCAATGTCACAGCCTCGTCGAGGGTGGCCACACCGAGCATCCGGGCTCCGGCGGCCAGTACGGTGCGGGCGATGCCGACGGCACCGTGGCCGTAGGCGTCGGCCTTCACCACGGCCATCAGGTCGGCATCGGTCCTGGTCAGAACCTCGCGGACGTTGTGGGCCAGCGCATCGAGATCCACCTCGGCGTAAGCGCGCAGGGTCTCCGGGCTGTTGGCCATACCTCGATGGAACCATGAGCCGGCACCGTCAGGCGAATGACGCCCCGGCAAGGTGATCCCACAAACTCCGGGCCCCGGCGGCCCGGGCCGTCCCCGCCCGTTCGCCGGCCCGGCCGTGCAGGTGCGCACCGGCCGCCGCCGCCTCGAAGGGCGGGACGCCGTGGGCCAGCAGGGAGCCGATCACCCCCGAGAGCACGTCCCCGGAACCGGCGGTGGCGAGCCAGGCCGAACCCGAGCGGTTGACGGCCGTCCGACCGACGGAGGCGACCAGGGTGCGGTGGCCCTTCAGCAGCACCGTCACCCCGGTGCGCTGCGCCGCCGTCCGGACGGCGGCGAGGCGGTCGTCGAGCGGGATGTCCGGGAAGAGTCGTCCGAACTCCCCCGCGTGCGGGGTCAGCACGGTGGGCCGGTCCCGTCGGCGTTCCAGCAGCTCCGGATGCCGGGACAACAGGGTCAGTCCGTCGGCGTCCACCTGCACCGGTCCGTCGAAGTCCAGCACCGCGGCCAGCGTGGCCAGGGACACCTCCGTCAGCCCCAGGCCCGGTCCCACGGTCCATGCCTGGACCCGGCCGGCCTCGGTGACACTGTCGGTGGCCACCACCTCGGGCCAGGTGTGCAGCACGGCTGCCGACTGGGCCCCGGCGTACCGGACCAGCCCCGGCCGGAGCCGCACCGCCGCCCCCACGGAGAGCACCGCGGCCCCGGGGTACTGCGGGGAGCCGGCGGCGATGCCCAGCACACCCTGGCTGAACTTGTCGTCGGCCGGGCCGGGTGGACGCAGCAGATCGGCGACGTCGACGTCGGTGAACACCTCGGTGTCGGGCTCGACGCCCGTGAAGTCGATGCCCAGGTCGGCCAGGACCACGTCCGCGTCCTCGACCCCCAGGGCCAGACCGGTCTTGATCCCGCCGAAGGTGACCACCAGGTCGGCGGCGAAGGCCTCCCCCTCGACCGGCCCTAGGTCGGGATCCAGACCGCTGGGGACGTCCACGGCCACCCGCAGCGCACCGGACCGGTTCGCGGCCCGGACCAGGGTGTCGGCGAGGGGCCGCAGCGGCGGGCGCGCCATCAGTCCCACCAGCCCGTCGATCACCACCTCCGCCGAGCCGATCAGCGCGAGCGCCCGGTCCAGGACGGTGTGGGCCAGGGACACCGGAACGATCCGGCCGCCGGCCCGGCGCAGCGCCGCCGCCCCCGCCTCGTGCATCCGCTGCGGATCGGTGATCAACGCGGTGACGGACACCCCTCGGCGGCGCAGGAACGCCCCGGCGAACAGGGCGTCACCGCCGTTGTTGCCGGTGCCGACGAGCAGGACCGCGCGTCGGCCCGGCACCGGGTGGGCCAGCCGGGCGAGTGTTTCCCGGGCCACGGCGAAGGCGGCCCGGGACATCAGGGCCGACTGACCCTCCCGGTCCAGGGCCGCCGCCTCGGCCAGCCGTACCTGCTCGGCGGTGTAGGTGTGGATCACGGTGTGTCCAGGACCGGCACGCCCAGGGCCATCACCACGGCCGCGGCGATCCCGGCGTCGTGGGACAGGGACAGCCGCCACCCGGTCACCCCACGTTCGGCGGCGGCCCGGGCAACCGTGTCGGTCACCGTCAGCTCCGGCTGACCGCTCGGCAGGGTCGAGATGACGCAGTGGTGCCAGTCCATCCCCCGCGGCACCCCCAGGGCCTTGGCGACGGCCTCCTTGGCCGCGAACCTGGCCGCCAGCGAGGTCGCCGTCCGTCTGGCCCCGGAGCCGGTGCGCAGCTCCACCTCGGTGAACAGCCGGGCGGCCAGGGCCGGGGTGCGGTGCAGGGCATCGGCGAATCGCTGGACGGCGACGACGTCGATACCGACACCCACCACCCCGGCCGGGACGTCGAGGGAACCGGTCATGGGGCTGACCGGCCTATTCGACCGTGACGGACTTGGCGAGGTTGCGCGGTTTGTCGATGTCGTAGCCGCGGGCCCGGGCGATCTCGGCAGCCAGCACCTGCAACGGCACGGTGGCCACCAACGGCTGCATCAGGGCAGGAACCCTGGGCAGCTCGATCAGCCAGTCCGCGAAGGGTGCGACCGTGTCGTCCCCCTCCTCGGCGATGACGATGGTCCGCGCCCCGCGGGCCTGGATCTCGCGGATGTTGGACAGCAGTTTGGAATGCAGCACCGGCTGGGACTTCGGCGACGGGGTCACCACCACCACTGGCAGGCCCTCCTCGATCAGCGCGATCGGGCCGTGCTTGAGCTCGCCCGCGGCGAAGCCCTCGGCGTGCATGTACGCCAGTTCCTTGAGCTTGAGCGCACCTTCCAGGGCCACCGGGTACCCGACGTGACGACCGAGGAAGAGCACGGCCTTGGAATCGGCGATCTCCCGCCCGAGGGCGCGCACCGGGTCCATCATCGTCAGCGTCTCGGCGACCGCGGCCGGCATCTCCGACAGGGTCCGGTAGTCCCGCTCGACCTCGTCCAGGTACTTGGTGCCGCGGGCCTGGGCGAGTGCCAGACCCACCAGGTAGATCGCCCCCACCTGGGCCAGGAAGGCCTTGGTCGAGGCCACCCCGATCTCCGGGCCGGCATGGGTGTAAAGGACGGCGTCCGATTCCCGGGGGATCTGCGAGCCGTTGGTGTTGCAGACTGCGAGTACCCGGGCCCGCTGCCGACGGGCGTGCCGGACGGCCTCGAGGGTGTCGGCCGTCTCCCCCGACTGGGAGATCGCGATGACCAGGGTGTCCCGGTCCAGGACCGGGTCCCGGTAGCGGAACTCGCTGGCCAGTTCGACCTCGACGGGCAGCCGGGTCCAGTGCTCGATCGCGTACTTGGCGACCAGTCCGGCGTGGTAGGAGGATCCGCAGGAGACGACGAAGACCTTGTCGACGGTGCGCAGCTCGTCCTCGCCGAGGCGCTGCTCGTCGAGGACGATGCCGGTGCCGTCGAAGTGGCCGCGCAGGGTGTTCGCCAGGGCATCGGGCTGCTCGGCGATCTCCTTGTCCATGAAGTACTCGAAGCCGCCCTTCTCGGCGGCGTCGGTGTCCCAGTCGACGTGGAACTCGCGGTAGTCCGGCTCGCCACCGCTGAAGGAGGAGACCTCGTACCCCTGGGGGGTGATGACGACGAGCTGGTCCTGGCCGAGTTCCACGGCCTCCCGGGTGTGCGCGATGAAGGCGGCGACGTCACTGGCGACGAACATCTCCCCCTCCCCGGAGTTGACGCCGATCACCAGGGGGGAGTTCCGCCGGGCGGCGACCAGCAGGTCCGGGACGTCGGCGTGGACCGCGACCAGGGTGAAGGCCCCGAGCAACCGGCGGCAGACCGCCGCCATCGAGCCGGGGAGGTCTCCGGCTGCCTGGCCGGAGTTGTACTCCGCGGCCAGCAGGTGGGCGACCACCTCGGTGTCGGTGTCGCTGGTCAGCTCGATCCCGGCGTCCTCGATCTCCCGGCGCAGCGGCGCGAAGTTCTCGATGATCCCGTTGTGGATGACGGCGATCTTGCCGTGGCTGTCCCGGTGCGGGTGGGCGTTGCGATCGGTGGGGCCGCCGTGGGTGGCCCACCGGGTGTGTCCGATGCCGGTGCTGCCGGGCAGGGCCACCTCACCGGTGTCGATCAGGGCTTCCAGGTTGGCCAGGACCCCTGCCTTGCGAGCGACCCCCAGGGTCGCCTCCTCGCTCTGGATCGCCACGCCTGCGGAGTCGTACCCCCGATATTCCATTCGCCGCAGGCCGTCGAGGACCAGCGGAAGAGCTTGACGAGGACCGACGTAACCGATGATGCCGCACATGGGCTTCAGGCTAGCCGGTGGACGCGCACCGGACTTCGCTTACCCGGAAACTGCGAGGTCACCCGGCCTCGCCTTTGACCGGATTCCGGTGAAATCACACCCGACCGCGCTTCGCGCCGACTTCCGCGCTCGCTGCATCGAGCGCGGAAGTCGGCAAGGAGCGCGGCCGGACCGGTCGCCCTACTCCCGTCCACCTACTCCCGTCCACCTACTCCCGTCCACCCCGTTGCAGGGTCGCCTCGACCGGGACGGCGATCGGGGCGGCGGTGGTGAGATACCCCGCCCGGTCGTCCGGGGCCGAGGCCGTGATCGCGCGGACGTCCGCCCACGCCCGCAGGGCGCCGATCTGCTCGGCCTGCGTCACCGAGAGCGGGACCGTGGCGGCGATGGCCGCGAGCACGTCCTCCTTGGTCAGCTCCCGACGACGGTCGAAGGCCTCGTAACAGGCCGAGATCACCGCCTGCTCGATCTCCGCCCCGGACAGTCCCTCGGTGGCGGCGGCGAGTTCGTCCAGCAAGGCGTCGTCGACCGTCAACGCACCGAGGGCCGGGCCGGCCTTCAACCGCGCTTTCAGGTGGATCCGGAAGATCACCCGTCGTTCGGTGGTGGTCGGCAGGTCGATGAAGAAGATCTCGTCGAACCGACCCTTGCGCAGGAACTCCGGCGGCAGCAGGGAGATGTTGTTGGCCGTGGCCATCACGAACACGGTGGCCGTCTTCTCCTGCATCCAGGTCAGGAAGTAGCCGAACACCCGGGCCGAGGTACCACCGTCGGAGACGGCGGAAGCTCCGGCGGAGAAACCCTTCTCGATCTCGTCGATCCACAGCACACAGGGCGAGATCGCCTCCGCCGTCCGCAGGGCCTCCCGCATGTTCTGCTCGGAGGCGCCCACCAGACCGCCGAAGATCCGGCCGATGTCCAGCCGGACCAGCGGCAGCCCCCAGGCACCGGCCATCGCCTTGGCCGTCAGGGACTTGCCACACCCGGGAATCCCGGTCACCAGCAGACCTTTCGGGGCCGGCAGCCCGTAGGAGCGGGCCTCGTCCAGCCAGGAACCGCTCCGTTTGGTGAGCCAGGTCTTGAGGTTCTCCAGACCGCCGACATCGCTCAAGGAGATGTTCGAGTCCACCACCTCCAGGGTTCCGGCCTTACGGATGATCTGCCGCTTCTCCTGCTGCACGATCGCGACATCCTCGACGGTGAGCCGACTGTCGTCCACCATCGCCCGGGCGAAGGCGTTCTCGGCCTCGAAGGCCGTCAACCCGAGGGCGGCCTTCGTCAGCTGCTCGGCCCCGGTGTCCCCGAGGTCGACGGTGAGTGCACCGGAGCGGGTGTTCCGGGTGATCATGCCGTCGAGGACGGTGCGCAGGTATTCCTCGGTCGGAAGTGGGTAGTCCAGGATGGTGACAACCGATTGCAGGTCGGCCGGGATCCGCGGGGTCGGCGACACCAGGATCAGCGTGCGGCCGGCCTCCCCGTCCCGGAAGGACTGGGCGAGGTCCTTCAGTGCGCGCACCAGCTGGGTGTCGGGCGGCTGCACGTTGCTGCCCATCCACGGGTGGAGGTCGTACATCAGCACCACGCACGGTCCGGCGATCCCGCTGACGGCGGCGAGGGCGGCATGCGGGGTGAAGGTCTCGGTCCTGGTGCCCGGCAGCACATCCGGGGTCAGGCCGACCGAGGTGGACCACTGGAAGATGCGCCGCTTGCCGGGTCCGCCGAGGCCCGCGACCGCTGCGGTGACGTCGCCGAGCAGCCGCAGCTCCTCCGAGGTCTGCACCGACAGCACGGGGAACCGGGCGTGCAGCAGCCGTCGTAGCTCCTGCTGGAAATCCTCGCTCATCACTACCCTCTCCGCCGGTGACGGCACCTGTGACCGGCGGCATCGACAACGACCCGCCCGGCCGTCACCGGCTACTGTACGAGAGGGGTTCGCCCCGGCCAGGCGGACCGTTCATCCGGTACACCGCGCAGACCACCCCGGAGGCTCCCACCCCGGCCAGCAGAGCAGGAGCGAGACGTCATGGCTCGGACCCGTACCCGCATCGACCGGCCAGGCATGGACTATGTCTCCCACCTCGGTCCGTACCGGGTCGCCGCCGGCGACCTGACCGTCGCCGGGATGCCCGGTTCGGTGTTCGCCCCGGTCCCCCGGGCCGGCTTCTCGACCACCGACGTACCGGTGGTCGCCTTCGCCCACGGCTGGCTGCAGCCCGTCCGCCGGTACGCCGACACCCTGCGCTACTTCGCCTCCTGGGGCATCGTCGCCGTCGCCCCGGCGACCGAGACCGGCCCGTTCCCTTCCCATCTGGGATTCGCGGCGGACCTGAACACCTCCCTGCAACTGGCCGTCCACACCAGGCTCGGCAACGGGGAGGTGACGGTGGACCCGGAACGGCTCGGGCTCGCCGGGCACTCCCTCGGCGGTGGTGTGGCGGTGCTGGCGGCGGGGGTCAACGACAAGGTCAAGGCCGTCGCGACGGTGAACACCGGCGACACCAAACCGAGCGCCGTCACCTCCGCCGGGCTGCTGACCATCCCCGGTCTGCACCTGGTCGGCGGCAAGGACTCGATCACCCCGGCCGACACCAACGGTGAGCGGATCGCCCGCGCCTGGGCCGGTCCGGTGCAGCTGCGGACGTTGAAGAAGGCGGCACACCTGTCGGTGGCGGAGGGGTCCCACTGGACCAACAGTCTGATCGGCGACGCCGGGGACAAGGGTGTGCAGCACCTGGCCCGGATGTTGATGACGGCGTTCTTCCTGCAGCACCTCAGTGGCCAGGAGCAGCTCGCCGAGGATCTCGACGGCAAGATCGCCGGCACCGAGCTGGAAGACCTCACCGAGGAATAACTCCCGCGAGCGGACCGTGGCACCCCAGATTCTGGGGTGCCACGGTCCGCTCGGCGGGGAAATGACGCTAGGAAGCGACGACCGCCGCGACCCGCTCGGCGACCGCGGAGGCCTGCTCGGCGGTCTGCGCCTCGACCATGACCCGCACCACGTTCTCGGTGCCGGACGGCCGCAGCAGCACCCGGCCGGAGTCACCCAGCTCGGCGGCGGCCTCCTCGACCGAGGCAGCGACCGCGGCGGAGGCGGCGACCGCGGCCTTGTCGTCCACCGGCACGTTGATCAGCACCTGTGGGAACTTCGTCACCATCGCGGCCAGCTCGGCGAGCGGCCGTTTCGTCGTGGCCATCTGGGCCATGATGTACAGCGCGGTCAACAGCCCGTCGCCGGTGGTGGCGTGCTCGGCGAGCACCACGTGGCCGGACTGCTCCCCACCGAGGGAGAACCGACCGTCCCGCATCTCCTCGAGCACGTACCGGTCGCCGACGGCGGTGGTCCGCACCGTGATCCCGGCCTCGGCCATCGCCCGGTGGAAGCCGATGTTCGCCATCACCGTGGTGACGACGGTGGCCTCGGCCAGTTCCCCGCGGGCGTGCAGGGCGGTGGACAGGATCGCCAGGATCGCGTCCCCGTCGACGTCGCTGCCGTCGGCGGCCACTGCCAGGCAGCGGTCGGCGTCACCGTCGTGGGCGATGCCCAGGTCGGCCTGGTGTTCCACCACGGCTGCCCGCAGGTTGGCCAGGTAGGTCGACCCGACACCGTCGTTGATGTTGAGCCCGTTCGGCTCACCGGCGATGACGACCACCTCGGCACCGGCCCGGCGGTACGCCTCGGGCGCGAGCAGCGAGGCTGCGCCGTGGGCGCAGTCCACCACCACCTTGATCCCGTTCAGCGGATGCGGGGTGGCCAGCAGCAGGTGATCCAGATATTGGCGGTCGGCATCGGTCGAGCGATGGATCCGCCCGATCCCGGCCCCGATCGGCAGCGTCCAGTCGGTGTGCATACCGGTCTCGATCGCGTCCTCGGCGGCGTCGTCGAGCTTGAGCCCGCCCGCGGCGAAGATCTTGATGCCGTTGTCGGGCATCGCGTTGTGGGAGGCGGAGATGACGACCCCGAGGGCCGCACCGAGTTCACCGGTCAGGTAGGCCACGGCCGGGGTGGGCAGCACTCCGAGGAGCAGTACGTCACAGCCGGCTGAGGCCAGGCCCGCGGCGACGGCAGCTTCGAGCATCTCGCCGCTGGCCCGGGGGTCGCGACCGACGACGGCGAAGGGGCGCGGCCCGGAACCGGGTGCGCAGGGGAATCCCGCGAAGGGGTGGCTGGAGGGCGGTCCGGCGGGTGTCTGGGATCTGTTCGGCTCATCGGTGCTCTGAGACGACAGAAAGCCCTGCCCCGCCTCCCTCGACAGCACGAATGCTGCCGAGGTGGCAAGGAGCAGGGCTTTCTGCGGCGTCAGGTCGACATTGGCCAAACCCCGTACACCGTCGGTCCCGAAGAATCGGGCCACAGGTTTAGCGCTTCGAGTACTGGGGTGCCTTACGGGCCTTCTTGAGGCCGTACTTCTTCCGTTCCTTGATCCGCGCGTCGCGGCTCAGGAATCCGGCCTTCTTGAGCGGCGGACGATCTTCCGGCTCCAGGTCGATCAGGGCACGGGCGATCGCCAGACGCAGCGCGCCGGCCTGGCCGGTGATGCCGCCGCCGACGAGGGTGGCGTGGATGTCGAAGGACTCGGCCTTCTCCAGGAGGACCAACGGCTCCTTGATGAGCTGCTGGTGCACCTTGTTCGGGAAGTACGAATCCAGGCTGCGGCCGTTGAGCTTGAACTCACCGGTGCCGGTCAGCAGACGGACGCGGACGACCGCTTCCTTGCGACGACCGACGGTCTGGATCGGACGATCGACGACGATCGGCGCGGAGGTCACCTTGACGACGGCCGGGGGCGCGTCATCGGTGTCGACAGCGTCGGTGTCGGCGTCGCCGTCGACCTCGGTCAGCTCGGCTGCTTCGTCCGAGGTCGCCTCGGCTTCGGCGAGCACTTCCTGGGTGGCCTCTTCGGTCACGACTTCTTCACTCACTGGGACATCCGTCTCGATGTTCTCGGGGTTGGTGTTCTCGCTCACTGAGAGACCTGGACGATCTCAAAGGGCTGCGGCTTCTGGGCCGAGTGCGGGTGCTCGGGGCCTGCGTAGACCTTGAGCTTGGTGGCCATGGAGCGGCCGAGGCTGCCGTGCGGGAGCATGCCGGTGATGGCCTTCTCCACGAGGGTCTCGGGCTTGGTGTCGAGCATCTCGCCGACGGAGCGCTTGCGCAGTCCGCCCGGGTAGCCGGAGTGACGGTAGATGAACTTCGTCTCCCGCTTGTTGCCGGTCACCGCGACCTTTTCGGCGTTGATGATGATGACAAAATCGCCGGTGTCGACGTGCGGGGCGAAGATCGCCTTGTGCTTGCCGCGCAGCAGCTGAGCCGTCTGGCTGGCCAAACGGCCGAGCACGACATCGGTCGCGTCGATCACGTGCCAGGCGCGGGTTACGTCGCCGGGCTTCGGGCTGTACGTGCGCACAGGTCTGCCTCTTCGTCTTTTTCGCTTGGATCTACTGGGTCAGAGCCCTTGACACACTGACGAAGGGCTCCCGTACTGCTCTTGGGTTTACTGCGGGCGATGCGGGTGGTGCTTGCGGATCGGAGGTGATACTTGAGATCCGTGCTTCCCGTCAGCCTCGAGGGCGTGGCGGGAATCAAAGCAGATCGACACCCAGCAACTACCGCGTACGACTGGGTCGCACACCGAAGAGCGAGCCTACCGCGTGAACTCCGGTCAGGTCAAAACGACGGGACCGATGTGCACGCCGACCGGCTCCCCGGTGTGCGCCGGGTGTCAGTTGGGGGCGTGCACGCCGTGTCCGTAACCGTAATGCACGTCATGGCCGAACTTCTGCCGCTCCAGTGACGGGTAGGCGGTGTTGTCGGTGGAGCTGACCCACTGCCGGACCGCGCCGGTGAAAGGCGTGGACACACCCTTGGTGCCCCAGGGTGTGGTGTACCAGGTGTTGCCGCCGCCGGCGTTGGCCACGACGGTGTCCCTCAGGTAGTAGTCCCGGGCGGCTCCGTCGAAGGCCGAACGCGGATCGGCCCGGTTGAACGGGTCCTGACCGAGGAAGTCCGACCAGGGTTTGGCGTTGACACGACCGTTGTCGGCCGGGTCCGTCTCCCAGGTCAGGTCCGAGGGGTAGCCCAGACCGGCCGTGCCGTCGGCGTTCTTCGCCGGCCAGTAGTAGCGGCTGGGGTTGCGCACGGCGAACCAGGGGTCGAACTCGGCCAGCACGGCCCCGTCCGCGGCCGTGAGTTTGTTGAAGGACTCCCAGACCTCGTACATCGACCACTGGTCGCTGTAGACCCGGGGATTGGCCGGGTCCACCAGGACGTAGCTCGTCATGCAGTCCCGGTCCGGGATGAGCCGCCGTCCGCCGTCGCCGTTGGGCAGGATCGACCCGGTGGTCTTCACCACGACCGACGGGCTGCAGGAGCGGTTGAACTCGTTCGCGTCCCCGAACCGGCTCATGGTGAGCGAGATCAGCTCGGTGCCGTCGGTGCATCTCATCGCGTAGAGCATCTCGTGCGCGTTGTTGATGGTGGCATCGGCCGAATGCGAACCCTGGTGCACCTTGATCAGGTAGTCGCAGGTGACGATGGCGAGCTTGCCGGTGGCGTCGGGGGCCTTGACGTACCCCCGCGGGTTCTCGCTGATCAGCTTCACGTTGTTCTTCACGATGATCTTGTGGCCGACGTTGTCCTCGTGCCGGACCACCTCGCCCGCGTTCGCCCCGGCGTAGTCCACCAGCGACTCGCTGACGTAGCCGAACGGGATCCCCGCCTGCAGCGGATGTTCGGGGTCGGTGAGGAAGTCGCTGACCCAGCCGTAGATGTCGGAGGTGAAGGGGTCGTCGCCGTGTTCGTGGCCGAAGGTGCACATCCGGCCGGTGGCCGGGTCGACGACCTCGGCGGGATGCCAGGTGGGGTAGAGCTTCCCGTCCGGTCCGACCACGGAGTAGCTGCGGTGCAGGGCCTCCGAGCAGGTGTCGTACTGGGTCGGCGCCCAGTTGCGGTTCAGGTACGCCTGGGAGGCAACGGGTTCCGGTGCCAGATAGGTCAGCGCCAGCGTCGAGCTGCGGGCGGCGACCGCGTTCGGCGTGACCTCGGTGACGGCCAGGCCGGCCGTCACCGTGCGCGCCTTCTTGAGTGCGGCGAACTGCGCGACCGTCAACGGGACCGGGACCGCGGTGGACCTGCCGGTGCCGATCGAATAGGCCACGGCCGGTCCCACGACACCGGCAACGGTGACGGCGGTCCGCCCGGTGCAGGCCGAGACACCCTTGCAGGTCAGCGAAACCGCCAGCTTGCGATCGGCCGCGACCGAGGCCGAGGCCGTGCCGACGGCGATCCCCGGTGTCGGGTTCGCCGCCTTCAGGGTGATCTTTTTCGACTTCAGGGCAACGGCGGCCGGCTTGGCCTCCTTGACCTGGACGGTGACGGTGGAACTGCCTTGGAACTGCAGGGTCTTCAACTGGGCCGCACTGAGTTTCAGGGCGACGGTGACGGACTTCTTGGCACCGACGCTGTACTTCACCGCGGCATTGGTGGTGGTACCGACCACCAGGCGTACGGTCCCGCTGCAAGTGGCGGTGGCCGCGCACTTGAGGGCGACCTTGACCACCCGGTCCGCCCCGACCACGGCGGAGGTGGTGGTGACGGTGATCTTGGCGGTGGCGGCCTTGGCAGCGGCGAACGCGGGCGCGGCGGCGGTGGCCACCGGGCCCGGCACCACCGCGGCGGCCGGTCCGGCCGTCACGGTGGAGCCGAGTACCAGGACCGCCGCCACTGCGGCGATGGTCCTGCTGGAGCGACGGGAGAACCTCACTTCGTCACCGTCACGGTCACCGCGGAGCTCTTCTTGCCGTTGATCTTCGTGTTCCCGCGGTACTCGGCGGTCAGCACGTGCTTGCCGACGGCCAGGCGCGGCACCGTGAAGGTGACCTTGCCGTTGTGCTGGGTGCCGATGGAGAACTGCTTGAGGGACTTGGCGCCGTCCCGAACCAGGACGACACCGTTGCCCTTGAAACCGGTGGCGGTGACGGTGACCGTGGCGGTCAGCGGCTGGGCGGCCTTCCGGACCTTGGTCTTGCTGACCTTCAGGACCACCGTCGGGGTGGCCTTGACCACGGTGACGGCACCGGTGGCCCGGGAGGCCGCGTTGTCGGCGTCGCCGGCGTAGGCGGCGGTGAGGGTCAGGGCGCCGACCGGAAGGGTCGTCGGGGCGATGGTGAAGGTCGCCTTGCCGCCGGTCAGGGTGGCGGTGCCCAGGGCGGTGGCTCCGTTGGTCAGCGTCACCTTGCCGGTGACGGCCGCCGCAGCGGAGGAGACGGTGACGGTCACCGGGATCGGGGTCCTGCCCGCCACGTAGGACGGTTGGGGCACGGTTACCGTGGTGACCGCGGCGAACTTGGCCGTGTTGAAGGTGATGTCCTCGGCGGAGGAGGCGGCCCAACGACCGTCGGCGCCGGAGTAGCTGACGGAGACCGTGTGGTCCCCCGGTCCGACCACCCCGTCGGCGATCACACAGGTGGCGGCCTGGTCGACCGGCTCGACCACGGCGCAGATGTCGGTGCCGTCGATCTGGAAGGCGACGGTCCCGGTGGCCACGGTTCCCCGTGCGGCGGACTGCGCCGACACTGCTGCGGAGATGGTGAAGCCCTTGTTGACACCGGGTGCGACCGGGGCGATCTCGGACGTGGCGACGGTCTTCTGGGCGCCGAGCAGCGCGAGGACCACTTCACCGGCCTGGCTCAACGGGGTGGCCGGGGCCAAGGGACGCTGGGCGAAGTCGGCACTTCCGGCGAAGTCCTTGGTGCCGTTGCCGTCCACGTCTCCCAGTGCGGCGACCTGGCGGCCGAAACGGTCACCAGCGGCGAGCCCGTCGATGCGGTAGCCCTGCGCCGGGGTCAGGGTCGCGAGTTCGAGATTGGTCTCGGTCCTGTTGCCGTACACCACCCACACCGCGCCCGCGCCGGACATCAGCTTGGTGGGATCGGCCGGGTTGACCGGGTCGTAGCCGTAGGCGCCCAGGGCGAAGTCCGGGATCCCGTCACCGTTGATGTCGCCGAGGCCGGCGACCGAGTACCCGGTGGAGTCGACGTTCACCGCTCCGTTGATCCAGTACCCACGCGGCTGCACATCTGCGGGGTTGGCACAGACACCGAGGGTGGCGCTCCCGGCACAGGTGTAGACCGAGGTGGCAGCGGTCGGATCGGTGAACACCGTTGCGGTGGAAGCGGAACCGTAGACGATGGCCGCTCCGCCGTTGCGCGGGCCGGTGGCGGCGTTGTTGACGCCGTCCGCACCGATCAACAGGTCGGCCAGGCCGTCGCCGTTGACGTCACCGGCAGCGGCGACGGAGATGCCCAGACGATCCCGCTGGCGGTTCGGGCCGTTGATGGTGAAACCCTTGCTGCCCAGGTTGGCCGCATCGATGGCACCGGTGTTGCCGCCGAAGACGATGTAGGCCGCACCCGTGGCCGCGACCGTGGTCCCGTAGGGGGTGGCCACGTAGGAACCGAGCAGGATGTCGTCGATGCCGTCACCGTTGACGTCGCCGACGGAGGCGCTGGTGCCCAGTCGCTCCTGCGCGGCTGCACCGTCGATCGTCATGATGACCTGGCCGGCCTTCGGGTTGAGGATGTTGACATCGGCGACGTCGTCCTGACCGGCGATGATCCAGACCCGGCCGCTGTTGGTCCGGCCGTTGTTCTTGGCGACCACTTCACCGACACCGAAGTCGGCGTACCCGTCGCCGTTGACATCACCGACGGCGGAGAGCGAGTAGCCGAAGTTCCCGCTGGTCCCGACGGCACCCTTGACCACGAATCCGCGGTCGCCCAGGGCGTCCAGGTTGACCGAACCGAACTCCTCGGCCCCCAGGACCACGTAGATCTGCTGGTTGTCGTAGTAGCTGATGCCGATGTCGTCGTAGCCGTCACCGTTGACGTCGCCCAGGCAGCCGACGGAGAACCCGACGAAGGCGCCCTTGGTGTTGGGGCCGTCGATCCGGACCGCCCCGGCGGCGGCCGGGTCGTTGAGGCTGCCGCCGCGGACGTTGTTCCCGCCCAGCAGCACGTAGGCCGCGCCGATGTTGTCCAGCGGCGCCTTGTCCCAGAACCAGGCGCCGACGACCACGTCGTCGAACCCGTCGCCGTTGACGTCGCAGGCACCGTTCCCCATCGCCGCGCCGGTGGCGCTGGACCCGTCACCGAAGTACCGGACGAGTTCGGTGGGGGCACCGGGGGCGACCGGTGTCTCGGTGCCGGTCACCACCACGCTGCCGGGGTCGGAGGTCTCGGCGGCGGCCGAGGTGACAGGACTCAGGACACCGACGAGCAGCATCGAGGCGAGCAGGCCGCTGACAGCGCGCCGAACAGACCGTTGGACGGACAAGATGACTCCACTTGTTAGGTAAGGCTCAGAAAAATTAGGGCAGCCTAAACAACTACCACACGGACGGGTCTTCGGAACACCCGATTGCGGGCAGGTGGCACTCAGGGTTATGGTTTGAATAGTCAGACTGACTATTCAAACGGGTCCTCCTCGCCCCGTTGAAGCGCCGGATCGGAGCGTGCGTGCCATGAACACCCTGGTCGACTTCCTCAACCAGGCCCTCTTCCAGGTCTGGGGCAACCCGGTCAGCCTCATCGAAGCCGTGGGCTTCATCACCGGGGCCCTCTGCGTCTGGGGGGTGGCCCGGCAGGCGATCTGGAACTGGCCGGTCGGGATCGCCAACAACATCGCCTTCGGCTTCCTCTTCATCTCGGCCGGCCTCTACGCCGAGACGATCCTGCAGGCGGTGTTCGCCGTCATCGCGGTGTACGGCTGGGTGGCCTGGAGTTCCGGCGGGCGTTCTGCGGGATCGGCCGACGCACAGCTGCCGGTCCGCCGCACCCACCCCCGCGAGGCCTGGCTGCTGGTCGCACTCACCGCCGCGAGCACGGTTGTCATCGCCCTCGCCCTGGAACACGGCACCGACTCCACCGTGCCCTGGCCCGACGCCTTCGTCCTCGCCGCCTCGCTGGCCGCCACCTACGGGCAGGCCCGCAAGATCCTGGAATCCTGGTGGGTGTGGATCCTGATCGACGTGGTGAGCGTGCCGCTGTACGTCAGCCGGGGCCTGTACCTGACCGCGATCCTCTACCTGGGCTTCCTGGCCCTGTGTGTGCTGGGCCTGCGGAACTGGCAACGGGACCTGAGCAGCAGGGCAGTCGCCCCCGGGGCCGAGCCGGCGGAGGTCCTGCGATGACGACCCCCGACTTCGCCCACGGACTGATGATCGGCAAGTTCTACCCACCCCATCCCGGCCATGTCCATGTGATCAGCACCGCTGCGGCCGCCTGCTCGGCCGTCACCGTCCTGGTCATGGGCTCGACCATGGAATCGATCGACCACGCCGAACGTGCCGACTGGCTCGCCGAGATGGTCGACCACCTCGGCAACGTCGAGGTGCTCTCGATCCTCGACGACGCCCCGATGGACTACAGCAGCGACAGTGCCTGGATCGCGCACATCGGCCTGATGGCCGCCGCGGTCCGCCGGGGGCGGTACCCGGCAGCCGTCGACGCGGTGTTCTCCTCCGAGTCCTACGGCGCGGAGATGGCCGCCCGGTTCGGTGCCACGGCGGTCGCGGTGGACCCCGACCGCGTCCGGTACCCGTACTCCAGCAGCATGTTCCGCGCCGATGTCGTCGGCCGCTGGACCGAGCTCCCGCCCCCGGTCCGTCGCGGGCTGGCGGTCCGGGTGGTCGTACTGGGGTCGGAGTCCACCGGCTCGACCACCCTGGCCCGCGATCTCGCCGCGCACTACCGCCGCCGTGGCGGGGTCTGGGAGCGGACCGGCTGTGTGGACGAGTACGGCAGGGAATACACCGAGCTGAAGTTCGCCGCCCTGCAACTCCGAAGCCCCGGTGCCCCGCTGACCGACCTGACCTGGGACAGCGCGGACTTCGCGACCGTCGCCGCCGAGCAGACCCGGCAGGAGGATGCGGCAGCGGCCGCCGGATCACCGGTGCTGATCTGCGACACCGATGCCTTCGCCACAGCCGTCTGGGAACGCCGCTACGTCGGCGAGCACTCCCACGCCTCCGCCCCCTGGGCCACCGACCTGCTCCCCCGCCGCGACATCTACCTGCTGACCGACTGTGCGGGGGTGGACTTCGAACAGGACGGCTGGCGGGACGGCGAACATCTGCGCGAGGGCATGCAGGAGTGGTTCGCCGACGCGCTCACCGAGGCAGGGCATTCCTGGTTCCTGGTGTCCGGATCACCGCAGGAACGGTTGGAACTCGCCGTGGCCGTCACCGACGAGCTGCTGGGTCACCGGTTGTCCTTCCGGTCGCCGTCCTGGACCATCGCCTCCGGGGTCGCCTTCGGTTCCGGCGCCGGACCTGCTGCCGGTGCCCCGGAGCCGGGGCGGGCCGCCGGATGACCACGGAGTCCGACTTCCTCACCGCATACGTGGCCGGCGACTTCCCGCCCTTCGCCGTCACCGTGGACCTGGCGATCTTCAGCATCCGGGACGGGGCTCTGACGGTCCTGCTGGTGGAGCGGGCCGGCCATCCCTACCAACGGGACTGGGCGTTGCCGGGCGGATTCGTCCGGGCCGACGAGTCGGTGGACGCCGCCGCCGCGCGGGAGCTGGCCGAGGAGACCGGGCTGGCCGACTTCGGCGGCCACCTGGAACAGCTGCAGACCTTCGGGGCCCCTGGGCGCGACCCCCGGATGCGGGTGGTCTCGGTGGCCTACGTGGCCTTCGCCCCCGACCTGCCCACCCCGGTGCCCGGGACGGATGCGGCCGACGCCCGTTGGTGGGCCGTCGACGCGCTCGGGTTGGACGCGCGAGCCCCCGGGGCCGTCGTCCCCGGTCCGAGGTTGGCCTTCGATCACCGGGAGATCCTGCGGGTCGCACTCGAGCGGGTGCGGTCCAAGCTGGAGTACAGCACCCTGGCGACGGCCTTCGTCACCGAACCGTTCACCCTCGGCGAGTTGCATGCGGTCTACCAGGCGGTCTGGGGCGCGGAGATCGACCTGGGGAACTTCCGGCGGAAGGTGCTGGCCTCCCCGGGTTTCGTGGCCCGGGACGAGGGTGCCGGGAAGGTCCGGCCGGCCCGGTACCGGCGCGGGCAGTGCTCGACCGTGCTGAACCCGAGCATCCTGCGGCCCTGACAAGCCCACGTTCGGAGGTCGACGCAACCGGGGCCGGGTCCGAACGTCAGGTAGTGGTGATGTGCCCTCGGATATCTCACACCGGCGGTTCTGCATCAAAACGCGCCATCGATCCCCTTACCAAGGAGAACAATGGTCGGTGTCGGTGGGTCGACGCAGACTGTGTGCACTCCTTCCGGATCACCACGGCTTTTCGGGACGGGCTGGGCGGGACAGGGAGGGTTGTGCACAGGTGCGTCATGAGGGAAGGAAGTCACAGTGACGGTCAGCGGACGAATTCGGATGCGTGTCGCCGGAGCCATGGTTGCAGTCGGGGCGTTGATGGTGGTGAGTGCCTGCACCGGCGCTTCGGACAACACCGTCGCACCCGTCGGAGCAACGGGCTCAACCACCGGGGTCACCGGCTCGACGGCCGCTCCCACCCCCGATTCGTCGGCGGATCCCGTCACGATCCCCACCGAGATCGATCCCGGCACGACCACGTCCCCGGTCGATCCGTCGGGGCCCTCCACCTCCGACAGCACGGTCAGCACGAACCCGGCCGACACCACCACCTCGACCACCCCACCCCCGCCCCCGGTACTGCCGGCCGCGAAGGTGTCCGCCGCACCGGCCTTCGGGACCGTGGACCTGTCGCCCACCGCGCCGGTATCGGTGTCGGTGTCCGACGGGACGTTGGTCTCCCTCACCATGACCAACGGTGAGGGCACCGTGGTGAAGGGCAGCCTGTCGGCCGACAAGAAGTCCTGGGACCTCGGCGAGGACCTCGGTTACGGCAAGACCTACACCGTCACGGGCAAGGCCAAGGGTGCCAACGGCAAAACCGTGGCCGTCACCGGCAGCTACCAGACCGTGTCCCCGGCCGAGGAGATCACCACCTCGATCTCACCCGGTGACGGGGCCACCGTCGGGATCGCCCAGCCGGTGATCGTGCGCTTCGGCTTCACCCCCGAGGACCCGGACGCGATCCTGAAGTCGATGAAGATCACCACCACACCCAAGGTCGAGGGTGCCTGGGCCTGGATCACCCACGACGGTGACGACAGCCCGTCGTTGGACTGGCGGCCGAAGAACTACTGGCCGGCCGGGACCAAGGTGCATGTGGAGTCCAACATCTACGGGGTCAAGTTCAACGACTCCTACTACGGCGGCGACAACGTCACGAGCGACTTCACCATCGGCCGCAGCCAGGTGGTCTACGCCGATGCACGGACCTACCAGATCATCGTGAAACAGGGCTGCACCAAGATGAACGACCCGGCCTCCTGCACCAAGACGGTGGCCACCTTCCCGGCCTCCTACGGGATGGGCGACGACCCGGACAGCCGGTACGGCCTGAAGCCGCAGTTCGTCACCCGCAGCGGGATCCACGTCGTCCTCGACAAACAGACCGAGGTCAAGATGCAGCTGCCCGGGTACTACGAGCCGACGATGGAGTACTTCGCCGTCCGGATCAGCGACAACGGGGAGTTCATCCACCAGAACGCCGCCACGGTGGACCAGCAGGGTGTACGGAACGTCAGCCACGGCTGTATCAACCTCTCACCCGAGAGCGCCGAGGCGTACTACAACTCGGCGATCATCGGTGATCCGGTCGAGGTGATCGGCACCTCGGTGAAGCTCTCCGCCGCTGACGGCGACCTGTACGAGTGGGCCATCCCGTGGAAGACCTGGCTGTCCATGAGCACCCTCTCCTCCTGATCTGTTCCCGTTCCCGCGCACCGTTCCGGTGTCCGCGCACCCTGCAGTGTGCGCCGATCCGGGTTGGGTGCGCGGGAACAGGTGGTGAGCTGTCCGGCGGGGTGGGGCGAGCGCGGCGGCGGGGCGAGCGCGGCGGCGGGGCGANNNNATCTGGCCTATCGTGGAGTCCGATGATTACCCGCCGAGAAGCAGCCCAACGCCTGGACATCCCGATCGAGATGGCCCAGCGCCACGAGCTGCCCGCGAAGATGACGGAGGCCGCGCTGGCGGCCCTGGAGGCCGACCCGCCGCCGTGGCTGGTCCAGTCCCGGGCGAACCGCACCGGCAAGAAGGCCGTCTGGGTGCACCTGACCTGTGACGTGTGCGGGTTCACCGAGACCGCCCGGCCCAAGAAGTGGTGGCCGACGTTCACCTATCTCAGCTGCGACAGCCACCGGCCCTCGGATCTGCCCGATCCGTTCCCGGGTGACCACCGCGAGGAGTACCTCGGGATCGGCTCCCGCTTCGTCGGGCTGGTCGACCTCCCGGACTGACCTTCCCTATTCCCGCGCACGTTGTTCGTTCTCGCGCGCGATGTTTCGTGCGCGAGGAACAACAGCGTGCGCGGGAACAGGTTTCGGGCTGGACGGTGCCGGCGATCCGTATGTTCGCGGCACGCAGAGGGGCGGCCGACGGCTGTGAACCTGACGATCAAATGCTGCCGCCCCGTGCCCGGTTGCCCCACAAACACAATTCCCGCGCACCGTGTTCGTTCTCGCGCACGAAGTTTCGTGCGCGAAGTGGAACACGGTGCGCGGGAACGGGTTTGGGATCAGGCCGCGGTAGCCACTCGGACAGTCAACGTAGCGCGAATGTGCTCTGTGAAACCCGGGACACTCTCCACATCGAAGCTGACGACCTTATCTTTACCCACCTCCGGAACGGTGATCACCTTCCCACCGAAGGACATCGCGACGAATCCAACAGGATCAGCTTCGTCCATGGTTGCCCGCATGTCTAGGGTCTGCCCCGGGGTTCCTTTGGCAAAGAGCTTGTTGTCCGAATTGAAATCCTGCGGCATTGGATAGTTGTGATCGCTGCAGTAGTGCTGGGTGTAGTCCTCCAGTTTGGTTGGCGCATCGTAGTATCCGGTGCGGGCAGTTCCATTGTCGAACACCACGTCTCCGAGGTCCTTCAATCCCGGGCCGTAAAACACGCTGATCTTGTCGAGGAAATGAACAAACTCACCACACCCGGCTCCGACACCGTCGGAGTCGTCGTGCATGTAGATCGACAGGACCCGCACGCTGATCGGGTGTTCCGCACCTGCACCGCCCTGCAGTACCGGCACCGGCGCGGAGGTGACGGGCAACGTGGCAGCCGAAGCGGCCGGAGCGACTGCAGCACCGAGCATCGCGATCGAGGCGACCGAACCGAGCAGAATCTTCTTCCAGTGCGTCAGAGCAGACATTGCATTAACTCCATCGAGGTAGTGGACCGATGACCCACTCGCTGTGAGTCATGGAATAAACGGGGCCACCCGCTCGATTGTTGAGTCCTGGCGAGAAATTTTCTGACAGCGAGTGAGCGACCACCCACCGTCACACCCAGACTCACCCAGCCGCCCGCGGAACCACCCCACCTACGGATCCGGCCCACCACAGCACAATTCCCGCGCACCGTGTTCGTTCTCGCGCACGTAACTTCGTGCGCGAGGAACAACACCGTGCGCGGGAACAGGTTTGGGATCAGGCCGCGCTGGCGATCCGGACGGTCGCGGTGTGCACAGGGTTGGCCCACCGCTGCGGGCCTGGCGATCGAACGAGGCTCACTCTTACCGCGTTGCCCCCCAACAGCACCATTCCCGCTCACCGTATTCGTTCTCGCGCACGAAGTTTCGTGCGCGAAGTGGAACACGGTGCGCGGGAACAGGTGTGATGTGAAGGCTTGCCGCGGGAGGATCAGGAAGCAGTGGCGATTCGGACGGTGAAAGTGGCGCGGATGTGCGGGCCCAAACCCTTTCCGGTCTCCACGTCGAAACTGACGGTCTTCTCGGCACCGGCGGCAGGCACTGCAAGGGTCGTGTACGCATTCGCGACTGAACCCTGGCCGATAGCAACCTTGTCGAACTCCCCGATCTGCGAGTAGAGCTTCAGCTTGGTCCCGGGGTAAGCGACTCCGAAGAATTTGTTGTAGCCCGCGATCTGCTGGGTCATGGGGTAGTTCTTGTCGCTGTAGTACTGCTCGGTCCGATCGACACCGTTCGTCGCGCTGTAGATCTGTTCCCATCCCGTGCCGTTCTCCAGATGGAGCGTGCCAGTCGCGCCCGTCGAACCTGAGATGTTGATGAAGGTGTAACCCTCTTCCCACTCACCTGCACCGAGGCCAACGCCGTCACCGTCGTCGTGGACATACACCGAGAGCAGGCGCACGCTGATCGCATGCTCGCCGCCGGCTCCTCCCTGCAACACCGGCACCGGCGAGGCGGTGACGGGCAACGTGGCAGCCGAGGCGGCCGGAGCCACCGCAGCACCGAGCATCGCGATCGAGGCAACCGAACCGAGCAGAATCTTCTTCCAGTGCGTCAGAGCAGACATGGCATTAACTCCATCGAGGTAGTGGACCGATGACCCACTCGCTGTGAGTCATGGATTAAACGGGGCCACCCGCTCGATTGTTGAGTCCTGGCAAGAAACTTCTGACAGCGAGTGAGTGATCACCCACCGTCACACTCCACGCTCACCAACCCGCACGCGGAACCACCGCACCTTCTCGCGCACCTTGTTCAACCTCGCGCACATAACTTCGTGCGCGAGGAACAACAACGTGCGCGAGAACAACGGGAAGGGATCAGTCCAGGGACCGGAAGGACCGGGTCTCCTCGGCCCGCGCGGCCAACTCGGCGGCCGGCGGATAATCCACACCGACGAGCGTCAACCCCCGCGCTGGTGCCACGTTGATCGCCCCCGAGCGCACCCGCGCGGCCAGCAACTCGGCCGGGCGGTCGACGGCGAAGCGTCCCTCCCCCACCGCGATCAGCGACCCGACCAGCGCTCGCACCATCGAATGGCAGAAGGCATCGGCCACCACGTCCAGGGCCGTCACCTCCCCCGGTTCGTCGAGGGCCAGTACGGCCAAGGACTGCAGCTCACGAATGGTGGTGGCCCCCTCGCGGGGTTTGCAGTAGGCCGCGAAATCATGCAGGCCGACGAGCTTCTGGGCGGCCTCGGCCATCAGGCCGGTGTCCAGCCGGTGCGGCCAGGCCACGGTGTCGTACCGCCGGAGCGGCTCCGCACCATACGGGGTGGAGGTCAGCCGGTACCGGTAGTGACGGCGCATCGCCGCGAAACGTGCATCGAAACCGGCCGGGGCGACGGTGATGTCGCGGACACGGACATCCAGCGGCAGGATGCCGGCCAGCCGGCGCAGCAGCCCGCGGATACCCGCGAGCCGGGCCAGCACGAGCCGCTCGTCCTCGGTCAACAGGGCCGAGCCATCGGCGTCCGCAGGAGCCACCCGATGACGGGGGGTCAACGCGATCAGCGCCGCCTCGTCCACGTCGATGTGCGCCACCTGCCCGGAGGCGTGCACCCCGGCGTCGGTGCGCCCGGCCACCACCAGCGGAACATCGGTGCGCAGCAACACCTTCAGGGCATCGCTCAACGAACCGGCCACGGTCCGCAGGCCGGGCTGGGCCGCCCACCCGGAGAAGTCGGTCCCGTCATAGGCCAGATCGAGCCTCAACCGCAGCAACACATCACCCATTCCCGGACGACCCTTCCCCGCGTGTGAACAGCCACCACGTGGAATCGGACAAATTCATGTGATGAGGGCGCACACGCGCGGAGTTCCCGCGAGCATCAACCCACCAAACACAACCGCCGGCTGTACCCGAAGGCACAACCGGCGGCTGCGGAACAACAAGGACTACTTGGCTTCTTCGGCCTTGACCTCTTCGGTGGCTGCATCGTCAGCAGTCGCCTCGTCGGTGGCTTCGTCAGCGGCAACGGTGGCCTCTTCGGAAACGGCTTCCTCGCCCGGGGTCTCCTCGGTGACGGCCTCGTCTGCAACAGCAGCCGGGGCAGCAGCCTGGGAGGCGGCCGTGCGGTTCACGCGCGAAGCGGCCGAGGAAACGGTCTCTTCGCGGACGAGCTCGATGATGGCCATCGGAGCGTTGTCACCCTTACGCGGCAGGGTCTTGATGATGCGCGTGTAACCACCGTTGCGGTTCTCGAAGAGCGGCGCGATGTCGGCGAACAGGGTGTGAACCACGTTCTTGTCGCGGATGACCTTCAAGACCTCACGACGAGCGTGCAGATCGCCGCGCTTGGCGGTGGTGATCAGCTTCTCGGCGAAAGGCCGCACACGCTTGGCCTTGGCCTCGGTGGTGACGATCTTGCCGTGCTCGAACAGCGACTGCGCGAGGTTGCGCAGGATCAGCCGCTCGTGCTGCGGGGATCCGCCGAGGCGAGGGCCCTTGGTGGGTGTAGGCATGTGCTTGCTCCTATGTCGTGTCCGCCCGGATGTTCCGGGCGGGTGGGACGGCTGGCCCGGGAGCGAACTCCCGGGAGCCGACGGTTTTCCAAACGTGTTCGGCGGCTGGATCTCTCCAGCAGACCGCCCGCCTCCGCAGGGGAGGTGGACCAGGAAACCAAGCAGAACCGAGCGACCGCGCGTGGCGGCCGCACGAATCAGATCTGCTCGGTCTCCGCGTAATCGACCTCGGCCTCGACCGGGGTCTCGTCCTCGTCATCGGACCAGTCGGCGTCGGCGTAGGACCGGGCCGCGGCGGCCGGGTCGAACCCTGCCGGCGAGTCCTTGAGTCCCAGACCAAGGCCGTGCAGCTTGACCTTGACCTCGTCGATGGACTTCTGACCGAAGTTGCGGATGTCCAGCAGGTCGGCCTCGGTACGGGCGACGAGCTCGCCGACCGTGTGGATGCCTTCGCGCTTCAAGCAGTTGTAGGAGCGGACCGTCAGGTCCATCTCCTCGATCGGCAGCGAGAACGCCGCGATGTGATCGGCCTCGGCCGGGGACGGGCCGATCTCGATGCCTTCGGCGTCGACGTTCAGCTCGCGGGCCAGGCCGAAGAGCTCCACCAGGGTGGTACCGGCCGAGGCCAGTGCATCCCGCGGGGAGATCGAGGACTTGGTCTCGACATCCAGCACCAGACGGTCGAAGTCGGTCCGCTGCTCGACACGAGTTGCCTCGACGCGGTAGGTGACCTTCAGGACCGGGGAGTAGATGGAATCGACCGGGATACGGCCGATCTCGGCGCCGACAGCCTTGTTCGAGGAGGCCGGGACGTATCCGCGGCCGCGCTCGACGACGAGCTCGATCTCGAGCTTGCCCTTCTTGGTGAGGGTGGCGAGCTTGAGATCCGGGTTGTGCACGGTGACGCCGGCGGGCGGAGCGATGTCCGCAGCGGTGACGTCGCCGGGGCCCTGCTTGCGCAGGTACATGGTGACCGGCTCGTCCTCCTCGGAGGAGACGACGAGTTCCTTGAGGTTCAGGATCAGCTCGGTGACGTCTTCCTTGACACCCGGGACGGTGGTGAACTCGTGCAGCACGCCGTCGATGCGGATGCTGGTGACCGAGGCCCCCGGGATGGAGGAGAGCAGGGTACGACGAAGGGAGTTACCGAGGGTGTAGCCGAAACCCGGCTCCAACGGCTCGATGGTGAACCGCGAACGGCTCTCCGAGAGGGTTTCCTCGGTCAATGCGGGGCGCTGAGAGATCAGCACTGGTGGCCTCCATGTGTTGATGACGTCCGCTATATGACGTCAACGGTGAAGTTGTGGGGTTACCCCCAGAACGTGGCGAAACCCGCCGGCCCGAAAAGCGAACTTCTCGGGCGCGGCGGGTGACACCACAGGTACAGCGACTCCAATGAGAATTACTTGGAGCATTCCCTGCAAGGACCTCATCGAAAAACCTGGATTGTCCGCTCGCCCGAGCCTTCGGCCCGAACTCGCTGGGACAGCGATGAGTTCTCTTACTTGGAGTAGTACTCGACGATGAGCTGCTCGGTGAGCTGCGAATCGATCTGCGCACGGATCGGCAGGGAGTGGATCAGGATCTGCAGGGTGCCGGGGACAACCTGCAGCCAGGCCGGGGTCGGGCGATCGCCGAAGGTCTGGCGGGCCAGCTCGATCGGGAACTTCTCGACGGACTGCTTGCGAACCGTGATGATGTCGTACTGCGAAACGCGGTAGGACGGAACGTCCACGCGCTTGCCGTTGACCTCGAAGTGACCGTGGGTCACCAGCTGGCGGGAAGCGCGGCGGGTGCGGGCCAGGCCTGCACGGTAGACCACGTTGTCCAGACGGGACTCGAGGATCTGCAGCAGGGTCTCACCGGTCTTACCCGGGCGAGCTGCGGCTTCCTTGTAGTAACGGCTGAACTGCTTCTCCATGACGCCGTAGGTGAAGCGAGCCTTCTGCTTCTCCTGCAGCTGCGTCAGGTATTCCTTCTCCTTGGTGCGCGCACGACCGTGCTGCCCGGGGGGATAGGGACGACGCTCGAATGCCTGGTCTCCTCCGACGAGGTCGACCTTCAGGCGGCGAGAGATCTTGGTAACTGGGCCGGTGTATCTTGCCATGATTTAGCTACCCCTTCTCAGACTCGACGCCGCTTGGGCGGCCGAGTTCCGTTGTGAGCCTGCGGGGTGACGTCGGAGATCGCTCCGACCTCGAGCCCAGCAGCCTGAAGTGAACGGATGGCGGTTTCGCGACCCGAGCCCGGACCCTTGACGAAGACGTCGACCTTCTTCATGCCGTGCTCGATTGCCTTGCGGGCAGCGCTCTCGGCCGCCATCTGCGCGGCGAAGGGGGTGGACTTACGGGAGCCCTTGAAACCGACATGGCCGGCGGACGCCCAGGAGATCACCGCTCCGGTGGGATCGGTGATCGAAACGATCGTGTTGTTGAAAGTGCTCTTGATGTGAGCGTGACCGTGCGCAACGTTCTTCTTTTCCTTGCGACGGATCTTCTTCGCACCAGCAGCACCCTGACGGGACTTGGGGGGCACTTGGTTTACCTGGCCTTCTTCTTGCCGGCGATGGTCTTCTTCGGACCCTTACGGGTACGAGCGTTCGTCTTGGTCCGCTGACCGTGAACAGGGAGGTGACGGCGGTGCCGGATTCCCTGGTAGGAGCCGATCTCCATCTTGCGGCGGATGTCGGCCTGAACCTCGCGGCGCAGGTCACCCTCCACCTTGAAGTGGGCTTCGATGTGGTCGCGCAGGGCGAGAACATCTTCGTCGGTCAGGTCCTTGGAACGCAGATCCGGGCTGATGCCGGTCGCGGCAAGGAGCTCGAGCGAACGAGTCCGCCCGATCCCAAAAATGTAGGTAAGTGCGATTTCCATCCGCTTGTCGCGGGGGAGATCGACACCGGCGAGACGTGCCATGTGGCGCGTTTCCCTTCGGTTCTTTAAAGAGGTGTCGGTCGCGTACCTTCCCGAACATTTCGTCCGGGCCCCGGCCTCTCCTCCGGGGGTGCGACGCACCGGCGTGAACCGGTGCGCTTGGTATCGCGATGAATCAGGTGTCCGACCTGTGTCGGTCACCCGTTTCTGCGGGGTACGTCAGCCCTGGCGCTGCTTGTGGCGGACGTTGTCGCAGATCACCATGACGCGGCTGTGGCGACGGATCACCTTGCACTTGTCACAGATCTTCTTGACGCTCGGCTGGACCTTCACGGTTCTCGCCTTTTCTCTCTCGTGGGCCTGATCGCAACCGCTACTTGTAGCGGTAGACGATCCGGCCGCGGGTCAGGTCGTAGGGCGAAAGCTCCACGACTACGCGATCCTCCGGAAGGATGCGGATGTAGTGCTGCCGCATCTTGCCGCTGATGTGGGCGAGTACACGGTGCCCGTTCTCCAACTCCACACGAAACATGGCGTTGGGAAGCGGTTCAACCACACGGCCTTCAACTTCGATGGCGCCGTCTTTCTTGCCCATATCCTCCGCAATCTGCTCATCTCGAGCCCGCTCGCCGAAGACGAGTGAGCCTGGTGCTGCTGTACTGCAAGCGTGCGAGCCCAAGCCCGTCTCCGCTGGTCAGCGGACGTAGCGTCAGGTAACCCCGGACACTTTTGTGCCCCGCGATCGAGTCGATCGGCGGGGCGCACGGCAGTCGTGAAAAGTCCCTGCGTGGCCTGTGGTCACACCTGGCCACACATGACATGCTTGCCGACCGACAAGTCTACGTCGAAACTGCTGATCAGGCCAACTCGGTGAATTCCGCAGCCGCTGCCGCCGGCGGACACCGTCCCCGTCACCGCCGACCGCGCTCCGTCCCGACGTCCGCGCGCGTTGCATCAAGCGCGGTTGTCGGGACGGAGCGCGGTCAGGGGATCTGGGCTGAAAAAGGGAACAGGGTTCAACGCGGAGCCCGGCCCAGCGCCCGCACCAGGGCCGCGAGCGGCGGACTCGGGGTGATGCCCATCTCGGCGGTCATCGCCATCGCCCGGCGCAGCACCGCCCGCGCCGAACCCCGTCGACCCTGACGCCGGAACACCTCCGTCAACCGCACGTAGCGCACCTCGTCGTACGGTTCGAGCTCGATCGCCCGTTCCAGCATCCGGGCCGCGTCGTCCAGGTCGCCGGCTCGGAAGGCGTCGTCGGCCACCAGGTCGAACAGGGCCAGCGCCCGCCGCCGCACCCCGTTGCGGATCGGAACGAGCCACGGCTGTTCGATCTCGGCCAGCAGCGGCCAGTCCAGGTTCGCCAACGCCTGACGGGCCAGCCCCGGCCGGTTCTCCGGCTCGGCCGACCTCGCCTCCTCCGCGGCGACGGTGAACCGGTCGACGTCCACCTCGGCTCCCGGTACCAGCACCAGCCGTTGGCCCTCCCGCAGCACCAGCTCACCGCTGTGCGCCCGGAGCCGGTTCAACAGGTTCCGCAACCGCGCCCGGCCGAGGGAACGGTCGGCCTCCGGCCACAACCGGTCGATGACCTCCTCCACGCCCAGCGGACCGCCTGCGGCGAGCATCGCCACCAGCTCGGCCGCCTGGCCGGGAGGCAACGGGACGTCCGCGGTGCCACGGCGCACCTGGATCGCCCCGAACAGGCGGATCCGGACCGGTTCCCGGGTCTGCCGGCCACCGACGAGCGCCCGTGCCCAGCGGCCGATCTCCGGTTCCAACGCCTCGACGACCGCCGGATGGCCCAGGGCCTGCGCCGACTCGAAGGCCAGGCGGGCCAGTTCGGCGGCCTCGGTCCCGTTGCCTGCTGCCTCCCCCGGGGCAGCGGTAGCAACACCCGAACCGTCTGTCTGCTCCACACCGGCGAAAACCCGCCGATGGGCACACCAGGCCGCGAGCAGCAGGTACTGCCAGCGGTACAGGGGGGTGGTGTCCGGGTCCTCCACCAGCGCCCTGAGCAGTTTCGCCCCGACGGCAGGGTCGCCGACCTTCGCATGCACGATGGCCTCGGCCCGTCGCAACGGGCTCTCGTACCCCAGGCTCCGCCCCAGTTCGTGTCCAAGTTCGAGCTGGTGGAAGGCACCGGTCTCGTCCCCGATGTCGGCCAGCAAGGCCGCGAACTCGGCGTGCATGGTGACCCCGACCGCGTGCTCGGACCACACCCCTCGGCGCTGCATGGCTGCGGCGATCCGGGTCGTGGTGGCAGCCGCGTCCCCCTGCCGGGAGGTCACCCAGGCCCAGCACCACTGGCCGAAGGCGATGGTGCGGTCGTCGTAGGTGCGCGCGGCGATCTGTTCGGCCTCGGCGGCGGCCGTGGCGGCGCGCTCGTAGTCGGGCAGCCAGACGAGCGCCTCGGCCAGCAGCGTCAGGGTCTGTGCCCGTTGGGTGTCTGCGGTGCCGAGCAGGTTGACCGCGCGGGTCAGGTGCTCCACCGCCGCACCGATCGCGCCGATGGAGAAGTCGATGCTGTACCCGAGGCCGGCCCAGGTCTCGGCCTCCCAGCGGCGCTCGCCCACGTCCCGGAACTGAACGGCGGCACGCTCGAACAGCTGCCGTCCCTCGATCAGCTGCGAGGCCCGGTCCCCGGAGGTGACGGCCTGGGCCTTGACCACGAGCGCACGTCCCCGGGTGCGGGCATCGGTGGAGGGGTCGGCCAGCACCCGGTCCACCAGCTCGATCGCCTCGTCGGGATGGCCGCGCCGGACGAACTGCCGGGCCAGCTCGGTGTCCACGGCCGGGCGGGCGGTATCGGTCGGCGCCGTCAGCCGCGCTGCGCGGTCCAGCCAGTCCGTGCGGCTCGGGGTCACACCGGCCCATTCCGTGGTCCGCAGGGCCGCCGTCAACACCTCGGGGTGACGGCGGAGCACCTCCTCCGGGAGTGCCCGGATCCGGACGTCCAGCTCGGTGTGGCCCAGTGACTGCAGCGAACGCCAGGAAACGGACCCGAGCAGCCGGGCCACCCCCTCGGGGTCGGCCGCCGCCGCCAACAGGGAGACCCCGGTGGGCAACGCGGCCCGCACCGCGTACACACCGGCGATCCTGCGCCGAAGCTCCAGGTCCAGGCCGGCCGGATCCCCCAACCGGTCGCGGACCGGCTCGGGGATCTCCCACCAGCCGTCCCCCCGGTCCGCCGTCGGGATCGCCAGGTCCGCGAGCACCTGCAGTCCCGGCGGGCCTGCCACCAGTTCGGCGACCGCCTGGTCGAGCAGAGGCAGGCTGACCAACGCCCGGATCGCCCCGTCCAGGGTGGACACCTCGGGCAGACCGATGATGGTGGTGTCGCCGGGTTCCTGACCTCCGTGCGCCGCGGCCCGGCGAGCGGCGGCGACCGCCACCGCGGCCGGCCACCCCCCGGTCAGCTCCAGCACCAGCTGGACCGGGTCCTGAACCGGCAGTCCGGGCAGCGCCCCGGCCAGGATCTGCTCGGTCTCGGCGCGGGTGAAGGTCAACTGTTCGGCCGTGATCGAGCCGCTCCCGGTCAGGGCCGCCAGTTCGGCCGGGGCCGCACGCCCGGCCAGCAGGATCCGGGTCGGTGACTCGACCGCGGCGCACAACTCGGCGAGCCAGCCCGCGGCGGTGTCGTCGAGCAGGTCGATCTCGTCGACGGCCAGGGTCAGTCCACCGCTGGTGGTGAGCTGGGCGAGCAGTTTCCCCAGGACCTCCGGGGGATCCCCGACCAGCACCCCGGCCAGATCGGACAGCCCGTCCTTGCGGGCGGCCAGTTCCAGGGTCGAGATCAGGGCCGCCACGCTCACCGGTCGGTGCAGCTCGATGTAGACGGCCGGCGTCGCTTCGCCCACGGCGAGCTGACGGATCAGGGTCGATTTGCCGTACCCGCTCGGACCGGTGATCAGGGTGACGGTGCGGTGGGCCAACTCGACCAGACGTGGCCGATCGATCAGGCCAGGTGGTGCCGCGGTCGCCACACCACCAACGCTAGCAAATCAGCTGGTGGCAGGGGCCTTGGCGGGGTGGTGACGGCGGCTCATCAGGGCGGTGCCGGTGGCGCCGCCGGCCACCAGGAGGTCGGTGATCACAAACAGCACCCGGGAGACCACGGCGAGCGCCAAGGCCTGGGGGTCGTCGATCACGGTGGTCAGCCCGGCGACGATGACCGCCTCCCTGACCCCGACCCCGGACGGGAGGATGAAGGCGAACAGCCCCGCCGTCATCGCCACCGCCAGCACACCGATGCACATCAGCAGGCCGGTCGCGCCGGGGTTGGACACCGAGTTGAGCAGCAGCCACAGGTGCGCACCGAAGCAGGTGTAGGAGATCAGGCTCCAGCCGAGGGACCGTCCGACGATGCGTTTGCGCAGGTCATGGTCCAGCGGCTCCTTGCGCAGCACCTTGAACACGAACTGTGCGATCCGACTGATCACGGCCGGATGCAGACAGATCAGGCCGATGGGCAGCAGCAGGTACAACCACAGCAGCTCCCGATGGCCCTTGAACAGGACCGGAAGGGCGAGGGTGCCGAGCAGCATGGCGGCCACGACGGCGATACCGGTGGAGATCAGGCTCGCGGCGAACACCCGGGCCCGCGCGATGCCGTACTTCTTGCCCAGTTCCATCTGCAGCACGTACGCCCAGATCGAGCCGGGAACGTACTTGCCGAGCTGGCCCACCAGGAACACCTGGGAACCCCGCGCCACGCCGACCTTCGGGCCCATGTCGTCGACCAGGGTCTGCCAGCTGAAGGTGCCGGCGATCTGCCCGAGGATGACGAGCACCAGGGACAGGGTCAGCGAGAACGGGTGGATCTCCTTGATGGCCGAGGTGAACTTGTCCCACTCGCTCGAGATCTGGTAGACGGCGAAGGCGATCACGACCACGAGCAGCACCCAGCGCAACAGGTTCAGCACCCGGCTGATCCTGCTCACCGGTGCCTGCACCGGTTGACCGCTGCCGGCCTCCCGGTCGCTGACCTCTACCACCGAAACATCCTCATCCCGCTTGTTCTCGAACCCCGCCCGATCGGACCCGTTCTGGGCTGCACCTGATGGCACCTTCGCTAGTTACCTGACGCCGCTGCCGACGCCTCGTTCCACCACACGAGAGCCGGATCGAAGGCCCCCGGCAGCCCGTCGAGGTCACCGGTGGGGACCAGACCCTGCGCCATCCGACGGTACCGGTCGTCGAGCTGCGATATCGCATCCTCGGACCAGCCCAGCGTGCGCAGGCGGAAAACATTCGCCGCGACGAGCCTGGCCGGGTTCCCGTAGGACTTGGCAAACGGCAGGACGTCGTGGGTGACGATCGATCCCATCCCGACCATCGCCCCCGGCCCGATCACCCGTCGCTGGTGCACCTGGGACCCCAGGCCCAGGTTGGCCCCCTCCCCGACGGTCACATGACCACCGAGGTTCACCCCGGCGGCCATCGTCGCCCCGGAGCCGATCCGACCGTCGTGGCCGATGTAGACCTTGTTCATGACGAAGCAGTCGTCGCCGACCCGGGTGGGTGCCCGCCAGCCCGAGTGGACGGTGCTGAACTCGCGGAGGACGTTGCGGTCCCCGATCGCCAGGCCTGCCCCGTGTCCGGGGTGCTCCCAGTCGCCGTGATCGAACCCGCGCACCTCCGGTGGGGTGCCGAGGACGACGGAAGGGCCGATCCAGTTGTCGTCACCGATGGTCAGCGGGCCCTGCAGCACCGCGTGCGGCCCGACGGTGTTGCCGGAGCCGAGTTCGACCTGCGGGCCGATCACGGCGGTCGGGTGGATCGTGTTCACAGGAGCCAACCCTAGGGCCAACACCGGTAAAGGCACGGTGATCATGACGATGCCCTGATGTGTGCGTTCGCCCGGATGACCGTCGGGGTGATTGATAGGCTCACCCGCGGCTGTCCAGCGGTGCCCACCAGGCGTCGCCGGGAGGTCGACCCCTGCCTGCGGGCACCGACACACAAGTGAGGCCTCCCCGTGATTCCCATCTCCGTCGTTGATCTTCCGGTGGAGACGGAGGCGATGGTCCTGGCGGTCCTGCGCTCCGGGATGATCGCCCAGGGACCGCGGGTGGCCGAGCTCGAGGCCCGGTTCGCGGCCCTGACCGGCACCAGACACGCGGTGGCGGTCAACAACGGCACCACGGCCCTCATCGCCGCCCTGCAGGTGCTCGACCTCCAGCCGGGTGACGAGGTGCTGACCTCCCCGTTCACCTTCGTGGCCACCCTGAACGCCATCCTCGAGGCCGGGGCGGTCGCCACCTTCGCCGACATCACGACCGAGGACTTCGCCGTCGACCCCATCTCGGTCGCCGACCGGATCACCGACCGCACCAGGGTTCTGCTGCCGGTGCACCTGTACGGGCAGACCGCGGACATGACGAAACTGGCCCCCTTGGCCGCCTACCGCGGGCTGGCCCTGATGGAGGATTCGGCCCAGTCCCACGGTGCGACGATCAACGGCCGGGCGGCGGGAACCTTCGGGATGGGGACGTTCTCGTTCTACGCGACGAAGAACATCACCACCGGCGAGGGCGGCATGATCACCACCGACGACGACGCCCTCGCCGACCGCCTCCGGATCCTGCGCAACCAGGGCATGCGGCAGCGGTACGTCTACGAGATGGCCGGCAACAACTACCGGATGACGGATCTGCAAGCGGCCCTTGCCCTTCCGCAACTGGACCGGTACGACTCCCTGGTGGCCGTGCGGCAGGCGAATGCCGCCCGACTGATCGACGGACTCTCCGGCATCCCGGGTCTGGCGCTGCCCGCACAGCTGCCCGGCCGCCGACATGTGTGGCACCAGTTCACGGTTCGGGTCACCGAGGAGGCTGTCGTCGATCGCGACGAGCTCTCCGCAAAGCTCACCGAGGCCGGTGTGGGCAACGGGATCTACTACCCCAAACTGGTTTTCGACTACGACTGCTACCGCAACCACCCGCGGGTCCGGATCGAGGACGTGCCGGTCGCCGCACGCACGGCGACCGAGGTGCTCTCGCTGCCGGTGCACCCGAAACTCTCCGGGTCGGACCTGGACACGATCATCGACTCCGTACGAAAGATCCTGGGCGGCTGAGATGGTGGCACGCCCGAGCATTGCCGTCATCGGCGCCGGCAACATGGGGTCCCTGCACACCCGGGTGACGGCCCAGGCCGCCGGCTGCGACCTGGTCGCGGTGGTGGACGTCAACCCGGACCTCGGCCGGGCACTGGCCGAGCGCTACAACACGCAGTGGTTGCCCGAACTCGGTTCCCTGCAGGGGATCGACGGGGTGATCGTCGCTGCGGCCACCCCGGCCCATCGCGATCTCGCCCTCGAGATCATCCGGGCGGGTGTACCACTCCTGGTCGAGAAACCGGTGGCGGACAACCTGTCCCACACCGAGGAGGTGCTCGATGCCGCCGCGGCCGCAGGGGTGCCGATCATGTGCGGGTTCGTCGAGCGTTACAACCCGGCCGTCATCGCCGCGAGGTCGATCGTCGACGCACCCGTCTACGTGTCCAGCACCCGGCACGGGCCGTACGCCCCCCGGATCACCACGGGTGTGTCCTGGGACCTGCTGGTGCACGACGTCGATCTCGCCGTTCAGGTGCTGGGCAACGACATCGCCGGGGTGAAGGCCGATCGCGGGTACTTCCACCCGTCCTCCCGCTCGGGCGCGGAGGACACGGTGGACGCCGTGATCCAGTTCGCCTCCGGCGCCGTCGCCTCGGTCTCGGCAAGCCGGATCAGCCAGATCAAGATCCGCACGATGTCGATCCACGAGATCGACCGGATGGTCGAGATCGACCTGCTGCGAAGGAATGTCACGATCTACCGCCATGTCGAGCACTCCAACGTCACCCTCGACGGGGACGGCTACCGACAGCAGACCATCATCGAGATCCCGGAGATCCTGAACCAGGTGGAACCTCTCGCCGGTCAGCTGACCCATTTCCTCGGCCTGATCGACGGCAGTGTGGACGCCGACGTCGAGCGGGCGGGAATCCTGCCGGCCCACCGGGTGGTCGACGCGGTGCAACGGTCCGCCGGCGGCTGAGGCGTTGCCCGACTGCTGACCGGGCCCGGGGTTGCGCCCGGGAGGGCGAGGCCGTTGTCACACCCACGATCTGCGGGAACGGGCGATTTCACGGGCATAGTGGATGGTGAATCGATTCCTCGTCACCCGGCACGGACGCCCTGGTCCATCCCGGGCCCTGTCGTTTCGCGCCTCCCCCTGAGAGGACGGACATGACGAACATCCGAAAGATCGCCCTCGTGGCCCACGACAACAAGAAGGTCGAGCTGCTGCAGTGGGCCGAGTTCAACGCCGGCACCCTTCGCGAACACGAGCTGTTCGCCACCGGTACCACCGGAACCATGCTGCAGTACGAACTGGGCCTGAAGGTCCATTGCTTCCTGTCCGGCCCGCTGGGCGGGGATCAGCAGATCGGCGCGAAGATCGCCGAAGGTGAGATCGACCTGCTGGTCTTCTTCTGGGATCCGCTGGAACCGCAGCCGCACGACCCGGACGTCCGCGCCCTGCTGCGCCTGGCGGCGGTCTGGAACCTGCCGGTGGCCTGCAACGTCTCCACCGCGGACATGATCATCTCCTCACCGTTGATGGCCTCGGACTACCGAGCGGCACGACCCGTCATCGACCGGCCGTCCACCGGTGCCCCGCTGGAGTTCGCCGCCTAACCCACCTCCGTTCCCGCGCACGGTGTTCGTTCTCGCGCACGGAGTTACGTGCGCGAGGAGCAACATCGTGCGCGGGAACATGGGGGTTGGGGCGGCAGCGGCAGTGCTCAGCGCACGCCGCGGGGCCGGAACTGGATGCTGATGCGTGGCCCCACCGGCCGGGCAGTCTTCGGGATCGCATGCTCCCAGGTGCGCTGGCAGGACCCACCCATGACGATCAGGTCACCGTGGCCCAGCCCGTACTTGAGGGATTCCCCACCGCCGCGCGGCCGGAGCAGCAGATTCCGTGGGGAACCCAGGGAGATGATGGCCACCATCGTGTCCTCGGTCCGGCTCCGGCCGATGGTGTCCCCGTGCCAGGCGACACTGTCCCTGCCGTCCCGGTACAGGCACAGACCCGCCGTGCGGAACGGCTCTCCGAGTTCGGCCGCGTAGTGCTCGTCCAGCACTCTTTTGGCCGTGACGAGGGCCTCGTCCGGCAGCGGGTCGTTCTCGTCGAAGAAGCTGAGGAGCCTGGGGACCTCGACCACCCGCTCGTACATCTGCCGTTGTTCCCCGTGCCAGGGAACATCGGCCACCAGCCGGTCGAACAGGGCGTCCGAGCCGGTGACGAACCCCGGGCGGACATCGATCCAGGCACCCGAGCCCAGTTCGGTCCGGCGGAGCCCGGTGGCCAGGGACTGCACCTGCGGCACCTCGGCGAAGTCGAACAGCGACCCCTGCATGGTTGCGGTCATGGCAGCAGCGTAGCAAGAAAACGAACACCTGTTCGGATGAATTTCCTCGTTCCCGCGCACGCTCTTCGTCCTCGCCCACGATGTTCGGTGCGCGAGGAGCAACATCGTGCGCGGGAACAGAGGAGGGGTCAGTCGGCGGGGAGGCCGGCGGCCCGGAGCCAGGCCCGCGCCGGTGACGGACGACTGGCCGCTCCGCGACCGGCGTTGTCCGCCTCCACCACCGCCGCCCACAGGGTCAGCGAAGGCCCGTCTCCCGCCGGACCTGCCAACCGGCTCGCCAGTCGACGGACCGCCCGGGCGCTGACCCGATCCGTCGACGCCGGGGCCATGTGCTCCCGCACGATCGGCACCACCCGGCCGACCACCTCCGCCGGGGCCCCGATCCGGCCGAGAAGACTCCGCACCGGGACCACCCCGGCCTCCGCATGGCCGTAGGCGGTGATCCGGCCGTCGGGGCGGTGCTGGCTGTGGGTGGCCTTGCCGAGGTCGTGCAACATCGCGGCCAGCACGATCACCTCCCGGTCCTGGCCCGCCAGCTCCAGCCGATCGGCGATCACCACCGCCGCGTCGGCCGCCAGCCCCAGGTGGACGTGGACCGGGCCTTCGGGATGCCAGGTCGGGTCCTGCTCCACGTCCCGTACCGCCGCGAGTTCGGGATAGGCCCCGTCCCAGCCGCGGGTGTACAGGGCAGCCAGCGCGATCGACGGCTGTGTCGACCGGGCGATGAGGGACCATTCCGACCAGGACTCCGCCGGGCTCAGTACCGCCAGGTCCACCGGGGCCGCGTCGAGTGCATCGTCACCGGCGATTCCCTCGGATGCCCGTCTGATCGACCGGAGAGCGGTGCGAGCGGACGAAACCTGCGCGTCCATCGTCTGGCCTCTCCGTCGGAGTTCGGTTGCCACTGGTTTGTAGGCTGGATCCTTCCCCGCCCCGAGATCGACAGGACCCGACCGTGAGCTACCTACCGTCAACCGTATTCGTCACCGGAGCCAGCGCCGGGTTCGGTGCCGCGATCGCCCGCCGTTTCGCCGAGTCGGGCTCCCGGGTCGTGGTGACGGCCCGCCGGTTGGACAAGCTGTCCGCCCTGGCCGAGGAGTTCAACGGCCTGGTACTCCCCCGCGAACTCGATGTCCGCGATCGCGAGGCCGTCGTCGACCTGGCCGCCAACCTACCCGCGGAGTTCGCCGACGTCGATCTGCTGGTCAACAACGCCGGGCTGGCCAAGGGGCTCGGACCGGCCCAGGAGGCGAACCTGGACGAGTGGGACCAGATGGTGGACACGAACTGCAAGGGGCTGATCTACGCCACCCGCGCCCTGCTGCCCGGCATGGTGGAGCGCGGGCGCGGGCACGTGATCAACCTCGGGTCGATCGCCGCGACCTACCCCTACCCCGGTGGGAACGTGTACGGGGCGACGAAAGCCTTTGTGCACCAGTTCAGTCTGAACCTGCGCAGCGATCTGCACGGCACCGGCGTCCGCGTCACCTGCATCGAGCCGGGGATGTGCGGGGGCACCGAATTCTCGACCGTGCGGTTCGACGGGGACCAGGCCCGGGTCGATTCCCTGTACGCCGGGGCCGATCCGCTGACGGCCGCCGACATCGCCGAGTCGGTCCACTGGTCGGCGACCCTGCCGCCGCACATGAACATCAACACCATCGAGCTGATGCCCGTGTCCCAGAGTTCGGCCGCGCTGCAGATCCATCGCCGCTGACGATGGCGAACACACGATTCGGGTTCCAGATGGTCGAAATCGGACCATCTGGAACCCGAATCGTTCAGGAGACCGCCAGTTCCAGGTCGACCGTCATCCGGACGTGCCCGCCCTGGCTGAGACCTTCGACCTGGAAGGAGAAATCGACTTTCTTGCTGACGCCCGGGATCACGACGTCCGTCGCACCGGTGGCCACGATCTGATCGGTGAACTCGTCCTGCTCCACGAACCGCCCGGCCAGGTGCACGGTCTCGCCGACCGACCGGTGGCCCTGGTAGAAGTTGATGTGCTTGCCGAAGTACGTCGGCATCTTGTACAGCGAATCACTGCAGTAGTGCTGGTTTCCCAGGCCCAACCACCCCCACTGATCACCGTTGTCGGGCGCCAGCACCGGTTGTGAGTTCAGGGTGATCGTCCGGCTGTTGTCCATGTCCCCGCAAGCCGCGCCGGCATCTCCGTCGTCATGGACGTAGATGGAGATCACGGACAGCGTGTACAGGCGGGTGCCGTCCGCCTGGGCGTTCGACACCGTCAGACCCAGCAGGCAGACGACTGCGGCGACCACTGCGGCCCACGTACGTCGGGTGTTCTTCATGTCCCACCCAACGCCGCCCCGCGCCGGGCCGTTGCGCGAAGCTGACGATTCGGGACCTGAGTGGCGATATTTCAGCCACTCAGGTCCCGAATCGCCCTGGCTGTCCGAGGCGGCCACACGATTCGGGTTCCAGATGGTCGAAATCGGACCATCTGGAACCCGAATCGGCAAAAGCCGGCCTCAGCCCACCATCTCCCCGAACACCCGCAGGTGCTCGGCGACGACGGCCTCCATGGTGAAGTGCTCCATGATCAGCTCCCGCCCGGCCGCGGCCACCACGGCAGCCTCCGCGGGATCGGCCAGCACCCGGTTGATCGAGGCGGCGATGGCCGCGCTGTCCCCCACCGGCGTCAGGTAGATGTTCCCGGCGTGGACGAGCTCGATACCGGGGAAGTTGTCGGCCGTGCCCGGCGCGACGACCGGAACCGAAGCCGCCATCGCCTCCAGCGTTGCCGTCCCCATCCCGAAACCCTGTTCGTGGCACTCCACCTCGGCGGCGGCCAGCAGATCGGGAACCTGGGCCTTGGGCACCTGGCCGGTGCTGATCACCGCGTCCGACACACCCAGTTCGGCCGCGAGTTCGATGAACTTGTCGTAGTAGACCCGGCCCACCACCACGAGTTTCGCCGACGGGTTCGCCGCCAGCACGGCCGGCATCGCCCGCACCAGGTCCAACCTGTCCCGCAGCGGGATGACGTGCCCCAGCGACAGGATGATCGGATCCGTCCCGGCCAGGCCGAGGAACTCCCGACCGGCCGCAGCATTACCGCCGGCGGTCCATCCCGGGTCCACGGCCACCGGGATGTACTCCAGCGCAGCGTATCCGCGACGGTAGCGGGCCTTGATGTAGGCATCCATCAGGGCATCCATCACCACGATGCGCGGGGTGAAACGACGCAGCCGCGGGGCGACCATCACCGCGTCGAGGAACCGGAACACCCCGTGGTACAGCGCCGCCGGGTTCTCCAGCCGGGTGTGGACACTGAGCAACGCGGGCACCTTGCGCCGACGGGAGTACTTGCCCGCCGCCCAGGTCAGGTCGAAGAACTGCCCGTGCTGGTGGACGACGTCCGGTGCGAAACCGTCCACCAGCTCCCGGAACCGCCGGTACATGCCGAAGCGGGTGGTGAAGGAGATGTCGAAACTCACCGCGAAACGGCTCTCCGGGATCGTGAAGGAGGGGAACCGCACGATCCGCAGCCCGTCCCGCTCCTCCGTGGCCGGAGCCGAACCGTAGGCCGCCGTCACCACGAGCACCTCGTGTCCGGCGGCGGCGTACCCCTTGGCCAGCGCCTCCGAAAGATGAGAGCTGCCACCGGTTCTGGGCGGGAAGAAGTTGTTGACGACCAGAATTCTCATACGATCGGCACAAAGGTCGGGGTGCCGTCGTCGTCGAACTCGACCGTCGACACGGGCACGGCCGGAACGCCGGCCACCACGGTGCGCGCGGGCACGTCCCGGGTGACCACGGCGCCGGCGGCGACGACGGCCTCATCCCCGATGGAAACCCCCATGTTCACCACGGCATTGGCCCCGAGGAACACCCGGTCGCCGATCGTCACAGCGGCGCGTTCCACCTCGGCGAACCGTCGGCCGGACACGCACCGTCGCACACTGCTGTGGGTGTAGATGTGTACCCCGGACGAGATGTCGCACCCGGCACCGATGGTCAGCCCACCGGAGCCGTCGATGACGGTGAAGGCGCCGATCCAGGTGCCCGCACCGATCACCGGTTCACCGACCAGCCAGGCGTTCGGGTTGTACGGGTTCTCCGGCAGACCGGTCATGAACCGGAGGCGATCAGATCCCGCATCCCGTCCCCGACGGCAATGGTCGGCTCGAAGCCGAGAACTTCCTTGGCGCGGGTGGTGTCGGCGGCGCGACGGGAGACCAGCACCTCGCGCGGGTTGAACTGCGGCTCGACGTCCACCCCGACGGCCTCGATCAGGATCTTCGCCAGATCGGCGACGGTGGTGTCGATCCCGGTGCCGATGTTGACCGGGACGTTGTCCGATTCCGCATGCAGGGCAAGGACGATCGAGCGGGCGATGTCGTGGACGTGGATGAAGTCCATGGACTGCTCGCCCTTGCCGTCGATCACCGGCGGCAGTCCGTTGCGCAGCCGGTTCACGAAGTGGTTGATCACCGAGGTGTAGTACGCGGTGGTCTTCTGCCCGGGACCGTAGACGTTGAAGAAGCGCAGGGCGATCCAGGACAGACCCGTCGCCCGCTGGTAGTAGCCGAGCAGATCCTCACCGGCGCGCTTGGAGATGCAGTACGGCGTCAGCGGGGAGAGCTGGTCGTCCTCGTGCATCGGCATCTTCTGCGGATCGCCGTAGACCGAGGCGGAGGAGGCGAACACCAACCGGCGCACCTTCTGGTCGGCGGCGGCGGCGAACACGTTGTGGTTGCCCACCATGTTGATGTCGATGCTCTCGTGCGGGTCGGACTGGCTCTTGTTGATCGAGACCGCCGCGAGGTGGATCACCGAGTCGCAGCCGCGCATGGCCGCGGCCACCGATCCGCCGTAGCGCACGTCCTGGTCGATGAGTTCCAGCCGCCCGTCGGAGGCCTTGATCAGCTCGGCCATCCGGTCCCGGTCGCCCCGGAACATGTTGTCGAAGACGCGCACGCTGTGCCCGGCCTCCAACAGCATCGGGATCAGGTGCATACCGATGAAGCCGGCCCCACCGGTGACGAATACCTTTTCTGCTGCAACCATTGTCGAGAGTTCCTATCTGGAATGTGTGAGGCGGTGAAGGTCAGCGGTGGTTGGCCGGGTCGGCGACGACGGCCGTCAGGGTGGCGGTGACCCGCTCCACCTCGGCGGAGGTCAGGTTCGCGTGCATGGGGATGGCCAGGTGCCGGGTGAACAGCTCTGCCGACACCGGGCAGACGGAGTCCCCGCCGTACACCGGCTGCAGGTGGGAGGCGTAGGTGCCGAAGTTGCACTGCACCCCCTGCTGCCGCAGTGCCCCCGCCACCAGGCCGCGGTCCAGCCAGGGGTCGAGGGTGACGACGTAGGACTGCCACGGGTGCTCCCGATCGGCCAGGGCCACCGGCACCGTGACCCCGTCCACACCGGCGAGCTGCTCGGCGTAGTCGGCGGCGACCGCCCGGCGGGAGGCGAGCAGATCCGGCAACCGGGTCAGCTGGGCAATCATCACGGCGGCGTTCAGATCCGACATCCGGTAGTTGTAACCGGCGTCGTTGAAGACCGGGATCGGCAGATCGGTGCTGCCTTCACGGGAGAAGGTCGGTTCGATGCCGTAGGTGTGCATCCGGCGGGCGAAGTCGGCGATCTCCGGTCGGGAGGTGGTCAACGCCCCGCCCTCCCCCGAGGTGATGCCCTTGCGTCCGTGGAAGCTGAAGGTGGCCGCGTCGGCCAGGCTTCCCGCCGGGCGGCCGTGGTAGGTCGTTCCCGCCGCGCAGGCGGCGTCCTCGATCAGCCACAGGCCGTGCCGGTCGGCGATGGCCCGCAGTTCGTCGTAGTCGGCGGGCTGGCCGAAGACGTCGACCGCGATGATGCCCACGGTCCGGGGGTTGACCAGCGATTCCACCGAGGCAGGGTCGGCGGTCCAGATGTCCGGGCGGATGTCGGCGAAAACCGCCTTGGCACCGGTCCACAGGACGGAGTGCCCGGTGGCCGGGAAGGTGTAGTCCCCGACGATGACCTCGTCCCCCGGACCGGCCCCGAGGGCCAGCAGTGCCAGGTGCAGGGCGGATCCGCAGTTGCTGGTGGCCAACGCGTGGCTGGTCCCGGCGACCTCGGCGAACAGGGTTTCGAAACGGCCGCAGGTCGGTCCGGCCCCGGACAACCACCCGGAAGCGAACACCTCCCTGATGGCCTCGATCTCGGCCTCACCGACAGTGGGTTGCCCCAGCGCCACGGGACCGGTCACCGGAACCACACTCGGACCATCAGCGACGACGTCAGACATACTCCTCATTCCGTAACCCCGGTGGTAACCGGCGCGAAGACCCGGCAAAAGTATATGGGTGCAGGCTGCCCGGGCCGGGCCGGTAGCCTGCGATGGTGCATATCGTGGTGGTCGGCGGCGGGATCGTCGGACTGGCAGTGGCCGAACGTCTCACCGCCCGCGGTGACCGGGTGACCCTGCTCGAGAAGGAATCCGGCTGGGCCAGACACCAGACCGGCCGCAACTCCGGCGTCATCCATTCCGGGCTCTACTACGTCCCCGGCAGCCTGAAGGCCACCCTGTGCCAGGCCGGGCGCGCCTCGATGGTCGCCTTCGCCGCCGAACACGACATCCCGCACGAGATCTGCGGCAAGCTGGTGGTCGCCACCACCGAGGCCGAACGCGGACGCCTGGCCGGCCTGCAGGAACGCGCACTGGCCAACGGGGTCAAGGCCCAGCTGCTGGACGCGGCGGCCGCCCGCGAGATCGAACCGCACGTCAGCTGCCTGGCGGCGCTGCACGTCCCGGAGACCGGGATCATCGACTACACGGCCGTCAGCGTGAAACTGGCCGAGCTGGCCCGCGCCGGCGGGGCGGACCTGCGGACCGACTGGCCGGTCGACGCGATCAGCACCCGCACCGACGGTGTCGTGGTCGCCTCCCGTGGCCGCGAGGTCCACGCCGACGCCCTGGTGAACTGCGCCGGCCTGCACAGCGACCGGATCGCCGCCCTGGCGGGCCTGGACCCCGAGGCGCGGATCGTGCCCTTCCGCGGTGAGTACTTCGAGCTGGGTCCGCAGGCCGAGCACCTGGTCAACGGGCTGATCTACCCGGTGCCAGATCCCCGGTTCCCCTTCCTCGGGGTGCATCTGACGAAGATGATCGGCGGCGGGATCCACGCCGGCCCCAACGCGGTGCTGGCGCTGGCCCGTCAGGGGTACCGCTGGCGGGATGTGAACCCACGCGACCTGGCGCAGACGCTGGCCTTCCCGGGCCTGTGGCGGCTGGCCAGGCACAACGTACCGGTGGCGGCCCAGGAGATCCGCCGTTCGCTGTCGCGGAAGAGGTTCGCCGACTCCCTGGCCCGGCTGGTGCCGGAGGTGACGAAGGCCGATCTGGTGCGCGCCCCGGCCGGTGTGCGGGCCCAGGCGATGCGTCGGGACGGCTCCCTGGTCGACGACTTCCTGATCCAGCGGGCACCCCGTCAGGTGCATGTGCTCAACGCCCCGTCCCCCGCGGCGACCAGTTCCCTGGAGATCGCGCGGCAGATCGTGGACGGCATCGGCTGACCGGTACCCGACCGTCATCCCTCGTGGGACTCCCGGTCGATGACGGGGACCCATGGCGGGAGCAGTTGGAGGGTCTGGCGGGAGATCTCGCAGCTGGTCTGCAGGTACACCGTGATCTCGCGACCCGGTGAGTCCTCGATGTAGCGCACGACATTCGCCGGGGCCTCCGAACGCGGGCCGTCGACGGACAGGTAGAACTTCTGCCGCGCGGCGTCCCAGGAGGTGAAGAGGCCGCCGATCCACGAGGTGATCTGACCGGATTCCAGGTAGCTGCAGTAGGCCGTCGCGATGTAGTCCTTGTCCTGCGGCAGGCCGTACGGATAGGCCTGGAGCAGCCCGGCCATCACCCCGGCGTCGATCGGACCGCGGGGCGCCTCCTTGGTGTAGGGCTTCCACAGGTCGTGGGTCAACGTCGTGAGGATGAGGGCGCAGGGTATGAGCACCACGGTCGCCACCACCTTGCGCCAGTCGGTGAGGTACTCCGAGATCTTCGCCTCGGCTGCGACCCGGGCGATCCCCAGCCCCAGCATGATCACCCCGAGCGCGACCGGCAGGTACAGGGTCTTGAAGAAGTAGTAGGACAGCTCCCCGGACTCGTCGAGCTGGAACCGGGCCACCCCCGCCGACAACGCCAGCGCGGTCAGGATCACGCCCACCAGGACCGGGAGCACGGGGGTCTGGCCGGGTTCGCGGCTGCGCAACAGGCGGCGGAACTCGAAGGCCAGCACCACGACCGCGACCACCGCGAGTGTCTTCCACAGTCGCTCGTCGAACAGCCGCACCCCACCGGACATCGTCAGATGACCGGCTGTGTCCGGGGTGCTCCGATGGACCGGGTACCAGGCGGAGAAGGCCAGCAGGACCAGCGCCGGGGCCAGCCAGGTCCAGGTCCCCTTCGGTGCCGATCGGGGGCGACGGATCAGTGGCCAGGCGACCACCGCGGCGACGAAGATGGCGGGCGGGGCGAGCAGGAACCAGCTCCCGGCCACCGCGACCACCCCGACGCTGACGCCGAGCAGTCGCAGGGCACGGTTGGTGATGGCCGGGTCGGTGGCGATCCAGACCGCGGCGATGGTGGCGTTCATGGCGAACATCTGGGTCTGGAAACCGAAGGTGGCCAGGTTGGCGTAGATCATCAGCAGCACCACGGCGGCGACGGCCAGACCGGCCAGGAACAGCGGGATGCCGACGGCCTTCGATCCCCCGCGCAGCAGCAGGCCGCGGACGGCGAGCAGGATGAAACCGACCGCCAGGGCCGGTTGGAAGGCGAACAGGAACCAGGAGGAGTTGACGGTCTGGGCCACGGTGGGCACCTGACCGATCCCATCGGCCAACCAGCCCGTGTAGGCCGTCAGGAAGGCGAATCCCTGCGGGTAGAACTCCATCCCGCCGAGCAGCCCGAAGATCCCGGTCTGGTACTGGTAGCCCTCCCCCTGTTGGATGACCCGGACCAGGTTCATGTGGTTGGCGTTGTCCCCGCCGCGGGAGAGTTGCAGGATGAGCTGGTCGGTGGTCTGGCCGAGCCCCCATCGCACCGCGAGCCACGCGCTGCCCAGGAACACGATCGCGATGGCCGCATCCCCGGCGGTGGCGCTGAGCCGCCAGTCGGCGAACCGGTAGGCCAGCGCGGCGGCGGCGCCGGTGAACACCGTGATGAACAGCCCCGGCGGGAGGGCCAAGCCCGCGAACGAGAACAACGTGCCCATGACGAGGCCGTACCCGGTGTAGATCATTCCGGTGAGGACCAGCCGCCGCAGCCAACCGAGGGAGGAGGGCAGGGCGGCGAACATCAACCCGACACCGACCAGCAGGGCCGGCCAGGAGGTCCCCAACCAGGCCCAGGCGATGGTGAAGATCGCCAGCAGCGCGGGTACCGCGGCCCTGGCATCGATACGGCTTTTCAGCGGGGAACCCCCGGCGGTGGAAGGTCGAAGCGCAGAGCTGGGCACCCGGCCAAGACTAGTGCCGGGCGCGAAAGGTTATTCGCCGTTTCGCCCAATTGTGACATTCGAAGTCCATGTGAGCGTCGAACAGGCAATTCACCACCCCGCAGATCTGTCGACACGCCCGGGTGGGCCTGGTATCAGCAGGTCAGAGCACCCTGTGCGGTGGTGGGGGCCGTTCGCCGAAATCCGCACTCAGCCGGGGTCCGAGACCAATTTCATATTGTCGGGAATACCCGATATAAAATCCGCGTGTAGTGAGCAGTTGTTTCTGGTGTGCACGAGGATCTGTTTCCCGGGTGAGGCCAGGCCGTAGGCGAACAGGTCGGTGGGCCTTTCCACCCCCCGGTCGATCGCCAGGTAGAAGGTCTGACGCGGCAGGGTCCAGGAGGTGAACAGGCCGCCGATCCAGGAGGTCGTCTGCCCGGAGAGCCGGGCATCGCAGTACCCCGTTGCGACCACGTCCTGGGTCATCGGCAGCCCGTCGGGGTACTCGGCGAGCACCTGCGCGATCACCGCCTCGTCCACCTGATGGGCGGGCTCGGTGAACACCGAACCCAGTTCGCTCGCCGCCACCGTCCCCAGGCCGAGCGCGGCCACCGCAACGAATCCCGTCACCAGCCGGCGGTCGCGCATCCCCAGCCGCCGTCCCGTCAGCAGGGCCGCACCGAGGCCGACGGGGATGACCGCCAACACGGCCTGCAGGTACAGGGTCTTGAAGAAGTAGTAGGAGAACTCCCCGGCCTGGACGAGCTGGAACAGCCCCACCCCCACGGACAGCACCACCGCGACCGCGAAGGCGACCGGCAGGGGCTCCACCCACCACCGGCGGTGACGCAGCCCGAAGACCACCACCCCGGCGATCAGCAGCAGGGCCGCACCGGTCAACGGGGAGAAGATGCGGACCCCACCGGGCATCACCAGCTGTCCGGTGGAATCGGCCGTCCCCCGCACGACCGGGTAACAGGACAGCACCGCCGCACCGCCCGCACCCACCCACAGCCACCACGGGACCTCCCGGGGCCGACGGATCAACGGCCAGGCCGTCAGCACGGCCACCGCGACGGCCGGAGGCGCGAGCAGGTACCAGCTGCTCGCCACGGCCACCACCGTGCCGCAGATGCCCAGCACCACCAGGGCACGCCGGGTCGTGGTGGCACCGTCGAGGGCCGGATCGGTCGCGAGCCAGACCGCCACCAGCACCATGTTCATCGCGAACATCTGGGTCTGGAAGCCGAAGGACCACAGGTGGACGTACAAGGTCAGCAGGACGACGACCGAGACCACCACCGCTGCGGTGGCGATGCGGCGGGCCGGTCGGATCTGCGTGCCGGCGGCACCGACCGGCGGCGTGATGCCCGAGAGCTGCCCCCGGATGATCAGCAGGATCACTACGACCCCGGCCACCGGCTGCACGGCCAGGATCGCCCAGGAACTCCAGACCGTCCCGGCCACCGTCGGAGTGCCGGCCAGGCCGTCGAACATCCAACCGGTGTATCCCACCAGGAAGGCGAATCCTTGCGGGTAGGACTCCATCCCGCCGAGCAGCCCGGGAACGGCCGTCCCGCCGGAGTACTGGTATCCCTGCCCCAGCTGGATCGCCCGGATCAGGTTGAGGTGGTTGGCGTTGTCCCCGCCGACCGACAGCTGACCGACGACGCCGGCGGTGTCCTCACCGATACCCCAGTGCAGGAACACCGCGCTCAGTACCAGGGCGCAGACCCCGATCACCACGTCCCCGGCGGCGACGGACAGCCGCCACGGATTTCTGGGCGCCCGCAGCACGGCGACGGCCCCGGCGATCAGGACGAACACCACTGCGAAGAGCTGCGGGGACAGCCGCTGTCCGGTGATCGAGAACGCCGTGCCGACGACCAGCCCGTAACCGATGTAGGACAGGGTCGTCAGTGTCGCCCGGCGGATCCAGCCGTAACCGGCCGGGAAGCTCAGGAAGAGCAGCAGGGAGCCGACCACCAGGGCGGGCCAGCCCAGGTCGAGGAAGGTCAGCCCGGCAGCCGCGAGGGCCGACGCGCCGATGGCGGTAAGTAGCACTTCGCCAAACTAGCCGCCGGGAGGCATCCGGTTCGCATCCGGACCCGTCTCGTGTTCGCGTCCGGCCCTGCATCCTGCGGTGGGATATGCGCAGATGTGAACGCACACAACTGCGCATATCCCACCGCGGGACGGCGTACTGGAGGAGTTTTCAGTCCAGCGAGACAGGGACGACGCCGTACGGGGCCAGGGCCGCGGCCCCGCCGTCCACGGCGGTCAGCACACAGATGCCCTCGTCCAGGATCGCCACCGAATGCTCGGTGTGCGCCGCGCGGGAGCCGTCGCGGGTGACGACGGTCCAGCCGTCGTCCAGTTCGTCGCTCAGACCGGTGCCCAGGGTCAGCATCGGCTCGATGGCCAGAGCCATCCCCGAGACCAGGCGCAGGCCCTTGTGCTGCCGTCCGTGGTTCGGGACGAACGGGTCCATGTGCATGGCCGAGCCGATGCCGTGGCCGCCGTAGCCGTCGACCTCGCCGTAGCGCCGGCCGTCCGCCCGGCCGCTCTTCTTGACACTGCCCTCGATGGCGGAGGTCACCTCGCCCAGCTTGCCGCCGGAGCGGATCGCGGCGATACCGGCCCACATGGAGTTCTCGGTGGCGGCGATCAGGTCCACCTCGGCCTGATCGGTGGGCTCACCGACGTGGACGGAGATCGCCGAATCGGCGTGCCAGCCGTCCAGGATGCAGCCGCAGTCGATCGAGATCAGATCGCCGGCCTTGAGGACCCGCTCACCGGGGATGCCGTGGACGATCTCCTCGTTGACCGAGGCGCAGATCGTGCCGGTGAACCCGTGATAGCCCTTGAAGTTGCTGATGGCACCCGCGCCGGTGATCACGTCCGAGCCGATCTGGTCGAGCTCGGCGGTCGTCATGCCGGGGGTCACCGCCCGTCGCATCGCATCCAATGCGGACGCCAGGATCAGACCTGACGCCCGCATCGTCTGCAACTGCTCACGGGACTTGATTTCCGGTCCGCTGCGCGCCATGACTAGCTGGGGCTGTCCGCGGACAGGGCGGACAGGATCCGCTGCTGCACATCCTCGACCTGGCCGACGCCGTCGACGGTGACGATCTTGTCGCCGTAGTAGTCGATCAGCGGGGTGGTCTCGGTGTGGTAGATGTCCAGCCGCCGACGGATGGCCGCATCGGTGTCGTCGGCGCGGCCACGGGCCAACATCCGTCCGACGACGACGTCGTCCGGTGCGGTCAGCAGGATCACCGCGTCGAGCTCGATACCGCGCTCGGCGAACAGCTGGGACAACCACTCCGACTGCGACAGGCTCCGCGGGAAGCCGTCGAGCAGGAAGCCACCCTCGGCGTCGGCCTCGGCGATCCGGGCCGCCACCATGTCGCTGGTGACCTCGTCCGGGACGAGGTCACCAGCATCCAGGTACTGCTGTACTCGTTTGCCCAACTCGGTGCCCCGGCTGACGTTGTCCCGGAAGAGATCTCCGGTGGACACGTGCGGGATACCGAGATTGCCGGCCAGGAGAGTTGCTTGGGTGCCCTTACCGGCGCCCTGTGGACCGACAATAAGCAAACGCATCAGCGGAGGAACCCTTCGTAATTACGCTGCATCAGCTGCGTCTCGATCTGCTTCACCGTGTCCAACCCGACACCGACCATGATGAGCACCGCGGTGCCACCGAAGGGGAAGTTCTGGTTGTTGCCGGAACCGGTGAATTCGAGGAACAGGTTGGGCAGGATGGCGACGATACCGAGGTACAGCGAGCCCGGGAGCGTGATGCGGCTCAGGACGTACTGCAGGTACTCGGCGGTCGGACGACCCGGGCGGTAACCCGGGATGAATCCGCCGTACTTCTTCAGGTCGTCGGCCCGCTCGGTCGGGTTGAACGTGATCCCGACGTAGAAGTAGGTGAAGAAGATGATCAGCGCGAAGTACAGGACGATGTGGACCCAGCTGGCCTGGTTCACGATGTACAGCGAGATGAACTGCTGCCAGCCACCGCTGGTGACCGTCCCGGTGTCCGGGTCCGTCGTGACACCCGTCAGCTGGACGAGCAGCGAGGGGATGTACAGCAACGAGGTCGCGAAGATGACGGGGATGACGCCGGCCTGGTTGACCTTCAGCGGCAGGTAGGTCGAGGTTCCGCCGTACATCTTGCGGCCGATCATCCGCTTCGCGTACTGGACCGGCAGACGACGCTGGCCCTGCTCGACGAAGACGACCGTCGCGATGATGGCGATGGCGATGATGATGAACAGGGTGAAGATGACGCCACCCTGGTTGGTCAGGATGTTGGAGCCCTCGGCCGGGATGCGGGAGGCGATCGAGGTGAAGATCAGGATCGACATACCGTTACCGATGCCGCGGTCGGTGATCAGCTCACCCATCCACATGATCGCGGCGGTGCCGGCGGTCATGGTCAGGACCATCACGATCAGGGCGAGTGCACCCTGGTCCGGGATGATCTGGTCGCGGATGTTCTCCGGGCAGCTGCCGAACATCGAGCCGTTGATCGCGAGGGCGATGAACGCGGTCGACTGCAGGATGCCGAGTGCGATGGTCAGGTACCGGGTGTACTGCGTCATCTTCGCCTGGCCGGCCTGGCCCTGCTTCTTCAGCTGCTCGAACCGCGGGATGACCACGGTGAGGAGCTGCGTGATGATGCTCGCGGTGATGTACGGCATGATGCCCAGCGCAAACACGCTCAGTTGCAGCAAGGCGCCGCCGGAGAACAAGTTCAGCAGGGTCAGCGCACTGTTCTGGCTGGCGTCGCCCGCCAGATCGATGCACTGATTGATGGCACTGTAGGAGACCCCTGGCGACGGGATGGTCGCCCCCAAGCGATAAATCGCTACCATCGCGAGGACGAAAAGGATCTTCTTACGTAGGTCAGGCGTCTTTAACGCCGACACGAACGCGGTGAGCAATGATCCTCCTGGCATCACCGGATCCGCTTGACGGACCCGGCCGCCCCGAGACGTCCCCGAGGCGGTGATCGTACGGACGGGCCTCAAGCGGCCACGTCCTTGTGCTGCTAATGACTTGTCTACTGGGTGTGAAGCTGGGATTCGAAACGCAGTCTGATGCACACGGTATAGCGCACCCCGCAAACTTCACAGGCAGCTCATACCGGCAGCCCCGGGATGACACGGGGCAGCAAGTGCTGACTCTAACTCACGAGTCCTGGAACACACTCATCGTATCCGCCGCCACGGTGCAATTCCGCATCGGTACGGGCCGGTAACCCCCCGGAGAGGCGTGCCCCCATCGGAGTCCGGTCTTTCACCCATGCAATTCACATCTTGAGTCACATCTTGACGTCTTCGGTCGAGATGGACGAATCCCCCGGCACTCCCCCACCACGAAGGGTGAGGCAGTACCGGGGGATCAGTCGCACATCTGGCAGTGCCGGGAAGATCGACTACAGCGCGGTGGCGGAACCACCGGCGGCGACGAGCTTCTCCTTGGCGGAGCCGGAGAAGGCGTTGACGGTCACGTCGAGCTTGACGCCCGCGAGATCGCCGTCACCGAGGACCTTGACGAGCTGGCTGTCGCGGACTGCGCCCGCAGCGACCAGATCGGCAACCGTCACGGTGCCACCCTGGGGGAAGAGAACGGCGAGCTGGCCGACGTTCACGACCTGGTACTCGACCCGGAAACGGTTCTTGAAGCCCTTGAGCTTCGGGAGCCGCATGTGGATCGGGACCTGGCCACCCTCGAAGCCGGCGGGAACGTTCTTCCGTGCGCCCGTGCCCTTGGTACCGCGGCCGGCCGTCTTACCCTTGGAACCTTCACCACGGCCCACGCGGGTCTTGGCAGTCTTCGCGCCCGGTGCGGGGCGAAGGTGATGGATCTTGATGGTCATTTCTTGCCTACCTCTACGTCAGCAACTTCTTCGACCTCGATGAGGTGCCGAACGGTGTGGAGGTAACCACGGTTCACGGCGTTGTCGGGGATGACAACGGTGTGATTGATCCGCTTGAGACCGATCGAGCGCACTGTTTCACGCTGGTTCGGCTTGACACCGATGATGGAACGCTTCTGCGTCACCTGAAATGCCATATCAGACTCCCTGACCCAACATCGCGCGGCGCATGGCGGCCGGAGCGACGTCTTCCAGCGGAAGACCACGGCGAGCCGCGACTTCTTCCGGACGGACCAGACCCTTCAACCCGGCGATCGTGGCGTGCACGATGTTGATCGGGTTGTCCGAGCCCAGCGACTTGGACAGGATGTCGTGGATTCCGGCGCACTCCAGCACGGCACGCACCGGACCACCGGCGATGACGCCGGTACCCGGGGAGGCCGGACGGAGCAGAACGACGCCGGCAGCGGCTTCGCCCTGGATCGGGTGCGGGATGGTCGAACCGATCCGCGGCACCTTGAACATGCTCTTCTTGGCTTCTTCGACACCCTTGGCAATGGCGGCCGGGATTTCCTTGGCCTTGCCGTAGCCGACGCCGACGGATCCGTTTCCGTCACCGACGACGACCAGGGCGGTGAAGCTGAAGCGACGACCACCCTTGACTACCTTGGCGACACGGTTGGTCGCCACAATGCGCTCGAGCAGCGGGTTCTTCTCAACCGGTGCGTCACGACGGCCGTCGCGACGGCCTCCGTCACGACGATCGCGACGATCTCCACCGCCACGGTTGTCGCCACCGGCCTGCGAGGAATCGCGGCGTTGGGGTCCGGGCATCAGATGTCCCTCTCGATCTGGTGAGTGTTGAACGACTGGAGGCTGTTCATGACTAGAACTCCAGCCCGCCGCTGCGCGCGGCATCGGCCAGGGCCGCGATGCGGCCGTGGTACTTGTCGCCGCCGCGGTCGAAGACCACGGAGGTGACGCCGGCGGCCTTGGCACGATCGGCGATCAGCTCGCCGACCTTCTTGGCCTTGCTGGTCTTGTCGCCCTCGGCGGCACGCAGGTCCGCTTCCAGGGTCGAGGCCGACGCGACGGTCTGGCCGATCGAGTCGTCGACAACCTGGACCAGGATGTGACGCGCCGACCGGGTGACGACCAGACGCGGACGCAGGGACGTCCCGACGACCTTCTTGCGCAGACGGAAATGCCGACGCGTACGTGCCGTGGCGCGCCGCTGGGAAATGCTCTTCCCAACTCGCTTCTTACTTGTGGTGGCTGTGGCCATGACTACTTACCCGTCTTTCCGACCTTGCGGCGGACAACCTCGCCGGCGTAACGCACACCCTTACCCTTGTACGGGTCAGGCTTCCGCAGTTTGCGGATGTTGGCGGCGACCTCGCCCACCAGTTGCTTGTCGATGCCCTGGACGCTGAACTTGGTCGGGGTCTCGACAACGAATGTGATGCCCTCGGGAGCCGTGACCGGCACCGGGTGGGAGTAACCGAGTGCGAACACCAGGTCCTTGCCCTCGGCGGCGACACGGTAACCGACGCCGACGATCTCCATCGGCTTCGTGTACCCCTCGGTGACACCCAGCACCATGTTGTTGACCAGGGTGCGGGTCAGGCCGTGACGTGAACGGGCATCCCGGTCATCGTTCGGGCGGGTGACCGACAGGGTTCCGTCTTCGGCCTTCTCGACCGAGATGGGCTCGACGATGGTGTGGGTCAGGGTGCCCTTGGGGCCCTTGACCTCGATGGCGCTGCCATCGATGCTCACGGTGACGCCGGCGGGAACGGCGATCGGCAGTCTTCCAATACGCGACATGAGATCCTTCCCTACCAGACGTAGGCGAGAACTTCCCCGCCTACCTTCTTCTGAGCGGCCTGACGATCGGTCAGCAGGCCGGTCGACGTCGAGATGATCGCGATACCGAGGCCGCCGAGAACCTTGGGCAGTTCGGTGGAGCGCGAGTAGATACGCAGTCCCGGCTTGGAGACGCGCTTGATCCCGGCGAGCGAGCGCTCACGGCTGGGACCGTACTTCAGCTTGATGACCAGGCTCTTGCCGACGGTCGCGTCCTCGGTGGTCCAGGAGCCGATGTAGCCCTCCTTGACCAGGATGTCCGCGATGTTGCCCTTGAGCTTGGAGAACGGCATCACGACTTGGTCGTGGTATGCCGAGTTCGCGTTGCGGATGCGAGTCAGCATGTCCGCAATCGGATCTGTCATTGTCATGGCAGGTAACGCCTTTCCCGCCGCGGTTCCTCCTCGGCGTTCACGCCGGCAGGCCTACAGCGAAGTGGGTCCGATCAGGGATCGGACCGAGTTCTTGGCCCGCGAGGATGCCCGCGGACCGGGTGGTGCCACCGCCCGGGGCGGCCGTTTCCGGCCGCCTCCGGGCGGGTGAATCAGTTCCTGACTACCAGGAGGACTTGGTGATGCCCGGCAGTTCGCCGTTGTGGGCCATCTCGCGCATACGCACACGGGACAGACCGAACTTGCGGAGGTAACCGCGCGGACGGCCGTCGGCCACGTCGCGGTTGCGGTAGCGGGTGGCGCTCGAGTCGCGGGGCAGCTTCTGCAGCGCGGACTGGGCGGCCTGCTGGGCCTCGGGGGTGGTGTCGACGGCGGAGATGATCTTCTTCAGCTCGGCGCGCCGCTCGGCGTGACGGGCGACGAGCACCTTGCGCTGGTCGTTCTTCGCAATCTTGGACTTCTTGGCCATTACGCGTTGGTCTCCTTGAACGGGAAGCCGAGTGCCTTGAGCAGCGCGCGACCTTCGTCATCGGTGGTGGCGGTGGTGACGACCGTGATGTCCATACCGCGCGGGCGGTCGATCCGGTCGATGTCGATCTCGTGGAACATCGACTGTTCCGTCAGACCGAAGGTGTAGTTGCCGTTGCCGTCGAACTGCGTGCCGGACAGGCCACGGAAGTCGCGGATACGCGGGAGGGCGATCGTCAGCAGACGGTCGAGGAACTCCCACATACGGTCGTTGCGCAGGGTCACCTTGGTGCCGATGGGCATGCCTTCGCGCAGCTTGAACTGGGCGATGGAGGTGCGGGCCTTCTTGACTTCCGGCTTCTGGCCGGTGATCAGGGTGAGGTCGCGGACAGCGCCCTCGATCAGCTTCGCATCACGTGCGGCTTCGCCGACACCCATGTTGACGACGACCTTGACGACGCCCGGGATCTGCATGACGTTCGAGTACTCGAACTGCTCCTGCAGGGTGTTCCGGATCTCTTCGCGGTAGCGCGTCTTGAGGCGCGGGATGACCTTGGCTTCTGCGGTGGCGTTTTCGGTAACAGTCATGATCAGACTTCCTTACCGGTGCGACGCGACACGCGGATGCGACGGGTCTTGCCGTCGTCCTCCACGGTGGACCGGCCCAAGCGGGTGGGCTTGCCATCGGCGTCGACAACCATGACGTTCGAGATATGGATCGGTGCTTCCTGGGTCACGATGCCACCGGACTTCGCGCCACGCTGGGTGGTGGAGACCGCGGTGTGCTTCTTGATCCGGTTCACGCCTTCGACCAGGACACGGTCGTTCTCGGGGTAGGCATGAATGACCTTGCCCTTCGCGCCCTTGTCCTTGCCGGCGATGACGAGGACGGTATCGCCCTTCTTCACCTTCATCACAGCACCTCCGGGGCAAGCGAAATGATCTTCATGTACTTCTTGTCGCGCAGCTCGCGGCCGACCGGCCCGAAGATGCGGGTTCCACGGGGATCGCCATCGGCCTTGATCAGGACGGCGGCGTTCTCGTCGAACTTGATGTAGGAACCGTCTTGACGACGACGTTCCTTGACGGTGCGGACGATGACGGCCTTGACGACGTCACCCTTCTTCACACCGGCACCTGGGATTGCGTCCTTCACCGTGGCGACGATGATGTCGCCGATCCCGGCGTAACGACGCCCTGAGCCACCGAGGACGCGGATGCAAAGAATTTCCTTCGCACCCGTGTTGTCGGCGACGCGGAGCCTTGACTCCTGCTGAATCACCTTGCAGACCACTTTCTTCTGCGACGCCCGGACGGTGTCCGAGCGCCAATTTGCCGGTACTGTCGCCGACACACCAAAAGGCAAGAGGAAGTTCAAGCATCAACAGCCTGACTTTTCACTCTTGCCCTGTCGTTCGCGCTGTTCGGCGCTCCCGACTTTGCGTGCAATCGAAAGATGACAGTGCCGTGGCGAGATTTCCGACCCCGCCACGCCAGATCGACACCCGGCTCTCGCGAGCCAGGCACCAATCGTCAAGACTACGGCATGGCCTGGGGAAACCCCAAACCGGTGCAGGTGGGATGGGTCTCCCCTGGCCCCCTCGCTTTCCCGCGAGTGGACCCCCACACCCCAGCCTCCCCCGCGAGCGGACCCCCACACCCCACATTCCGGGGTGTAACCGTCCACTCGGCGCGCCCCACACCCGCGAGCGGACCCCCACACCCCAGCCTCCCCCGCGAGCGGACCCACACACCCCACATACAGGGGTGCAGCCGCCCACTCGACACGCCCTTCCCGCGAACGGACCCCCACA
>QXCQ01000074.1:62153-64337 GCA_003576535.1 Nakamurella silvestris
ACACCCCCGCTCCGCGCGAGCCACGACCGTGTTGCCACCGGACGACGTTGCAGACCTGCGCGGCCGACCATTGACCTACACGCCAGCCGGCGGCACGAGGGGCGAAGCGGTGCCGGGCTATCACTGGTTTCGACGTTCGATCACCCTGTCCCCCGGTGCATCGAACTTCCGCCGTGCCGCCGAGGACCTCCTCACCTGGCAGGCCCAGCTCCGCGCCGGGATGAAGGTCGCGGCGTCCGCGCAACGGGTCGCCGTTGACGAGGTCGTCGTGTCCCGCCTCGGCCCGAAGGCGTTGGGCATCGTCGCTCCGTGCCGCGTCGTTTACGTCATCGATGAAGAACGGCGGCAGGGTTTCGGCTACGGCACCCTCGCCGGTCACGCCGAGGAGGGCGAAGAGTCCTTCGTGCTCGAGCACCGTCCCGACGACTCCGTCATCTTCACCGTGACGGCCTTCTCCCGGCCCGCCGGCCTACTGGCCAAGCTCTCCGGCCCGATCGGTCACGGTGTCCAGCGACTCATCACCCGGCGGTATCTCCGCGCACTGCTCCCCTGAGGCTTCCCCGTCGGAGCAACCTGGGTCAATGCCTCGGAACAGGCATGCCGACCAGCCGCTCCACCGTTGCCGAGATGGTCGCAACCACCCAGTCCGGCCGGTCCGCGATCTGTCGGAAGGTGAACCTCAACGCGGTCCACCCTGCTGCCGCGTACTCGGCATCGCGTTCGCTGTCCGACTCGAAGGCGTCATCGGTGCCGTGGTGCTCCCGGCCATCGACCTCGATCACCAGCGGAAGGTCCTCGAGCCTGATGTCCGGGATCCGCACGCGACGCCCGACCGTGATTGGTTCGTTGGCCACCCAGCGCGTCAACCCCGCCTCGCGAAGTCGCTGATGCAGCAGCCGTTCCGGGACCGACCACGGGTTGCTCAGTGAATTGTCGGCATGCGCCCGCGCCGCCACCCACCCACGACTGCCGCTTCCGCGCCTCAGGCAGTGATCCAGCCGGACCGCGTCCAACTCTCCCCTGCGGGCAAGGGAGTCCAACCCGTCCGTGGACCCCGCTGCGGAAATGTCCACTGCCGTGCGGTCTTTCGTGGTGACCACGATCCCATCCACCGTGACGGTGTCACTCTCGGACAGGCTTCTTCGCCGCACACGCACACCCGGTTGGGGCCTGAGTCGTTGCCGCGGGGGTGTCCAGATCTCGACAACCGGCGGCGGTGCCTCTTGCAGGTGCCACCACCATGCCGCAGCGGACATTGCGACGATCGAGTCCGGACCGGCCCATAACCACACGGCGCGGACGCGGGCACGATACTCGTCGGTCGGCTGCCTGGTGTCTGAACCTCGGTGCCGGTAGACGCCCGGCAGAACCCGCAACCATTTGCCACGTTCCACCTGACGGTCGATCCATTTCGGGTTCAGCCCGACCGCAAGAGCCTGCGCACGGGTGATCAGGCCGTCCTGGAGACGAATCGTCGATTCCAGTCCGTGTGTCGAGGCCAGTCGGGTCAGTTCCATCGCTCAAGAACACCGCAGCGGACGCGTGCCCACCAGGTCCATGTGAGCGGATGTGGATCACTCGGACCTCTGTGGACAAGGTCCAGACCACCGCCGATGCATCCGCCCCCGCCAACGCGAGTTGTGGGATGCGATCGCCGAAGGCCGCGCCGTCACAGCAGGTGGTGACCACACCAGCTGTTGATGATCGCCATGTTGGCGTCCTGGAAATCCGGGTCGAAGATGTCGACACCGTAGGCGGCGTAGAACTCGTGCACCTGCGAGACGCACTGGAACCAGGCCCACCAACCGTCCACGTGGAACACCGGTCCTGCCGATCGGGCGTTGGCGGAAGGCCCGGGTCTCGGCGCGGCCATCGCCGCCGTCATTTGCGTCGCCGACAAGGCGATCGCACCGGCCGTCAGGCACATGCCCATTTTCGTGTGAAGCACCATGAACTCCCTCGGACGCGCGCCGACCGGCGGTCGCGGATGTATGGACCGAGATCAAACCCCGTCGACTGTCCGGCTGTTGCGCTATTCGCACGAGTGGACCACCACACCCCAGAAAGTGAGGGGCCACAGTCCACTCGCGGGGAGGAAGAGGGAGGGCGGCAGGGCGAGCGGACCACCACACCCCAAGGAATGGGGGCCACAGTCCACTCGCGGGAAAGGCTCAGCTACTCAAG
>QXCQ01000030.1:0-150 GCA_003576535.1 Nakamurella silvestris
AAACATTATAAATGAGCGACTCACAGTACCACATGTTGGTATTTTGCAGCGTGATTTTGTGGTGATTCCTTTATTAGACTTGGATACTGAGTTAAAGGTAAACGGACAATCATTACAAAACCTAGAACTTGTGCAACATTCAACATTGAC
>QXCQ01000030.1:214-637 GCA_003576535.1 Nakamurella silvestris
GTCTAAGTGATTTAAGACAATTTAAAACTCAGGGTCGTAAATTTTCATGCTTGACTTGCTACGATGCAAGTATGGCAAAAGGTATGGAAGTTGCCGAAATTGATACTATTTTAATTGGCGATTCTTTAGGGATGACCATTCAAGGGCATGATTCAACCTTGCCTGTTACGGTCGCGGATATGGCATATCATACTGCCGCTGTACGTCGTGCGAATCAGCATGCCTTTATTTTATGTGACCTCCCATTTATGAGTTATGCAACGCTCAATGATGCTTTAGTGAATGCTAAAACTGTCATGCAAGCAGGCGCGCAAATGGTTAAAATTGAGGGTGGTGCTTGGCTTTCAGAAACTGTACAAGTGCTGACACGAAATGGTATTCCGGTATGTGTACACTTAGGTTTAACACCTCAATCGGTACATG
>QXCQ01000030.1:645-1093 GCA_003576535.1 Nakamurella silvestris
AAGCTGGTGCGGCAATATTACTGCTCGAATGTGTTCCGGCACAAATGGGTAAAGAAATTGCTGAATTATTCCCACATGTCCCTGTAATTGGTATTGGTGCTGGTGCTGATACAGATGGTCAGGTATTGGTTGTGCAAGATATGTTGGGTTTGACTTTTGGAAAAGTGGCACGTTTTGTACGCAACTTTATGACAGAGCAAACAGGTGAAACAGCAATTGTAGATGCATTCAAAGCATATCATCTTGCTGTGCAAGACAAATCTTTCCCTTCGAAAGAACATACTTTCCAAGTAGAGCTGTAAAAGATGAAAACAGAAACGACCATTCAAGGATTATCAGCATCACTGAATCCTGCTCGATCAGCGCGTAAAATCATTGGTTTTGTACCAACGATGGGGAATTTACATGAAGGTCATTTAAATCTGGTTCGTGAAGCACGTAAGTTGTG
>QXCQ01000010.1:0-115 GCA_003576535.1 Nakamurella silvestris
ATCAGCAGCCTGGACCAAACCCACCAGCCCGGCCGAAGACCACCAGAACTCCGGAGGAACACCCTCACCGGCAGGGCCCGACGCAGCATCAACAGACGTCATGAACGAAGATCCC
>QXCQ01000010.1:277-5407 GCA_003576535.1 Nakamurella silvestris
GAGGAAACTCTTCACTCATTTGTTCCCGCGCACGATGTTGCTCCTCGCGCACGAAACATCGCGCGCGAGAACGAAGATCGCGCGCGGGAACCAATACGGCGCGCGGGAATCGTGCCGCGTCCCGCTCCCTCAGGCCCGTTCTGGATCACCGCTGGTGCGGAAGATCGGCCAGCCGATCTCGGTCCGCCATCGACTGCTGTCCGGGGTGTCCACCGGGCCGACGAGGTAGGTCTCCCGGACCGGCCCGGCGATCGCCAGTGCGTGGGCGCTGACCCAACTGCCGAGAGTTCCGTAGGTGAGGTCGATGTCGTCGTGTGGCCCGGCATGCACGGTGACGGCCAGGTCGACCGCAGGCAGCACCCGTTGGCGGGCCCGACCGGTGGGTGCGAGGCCGGACACCGGGACGTAGACCAGGGCCTCGCCGCGATCCTCGGTGAAGAGCTCGTTGTCGTACAGACCACCGGGAGGGCCGGTCGGGGCGAGGTTCTGGGCGAGGAGTGCCCGGCGCAGTTCCGACATCGCGTCGCTGTACCAGCGGAGGACCTCCGAGCCGTCGACCGTGCCCCGGACGGCCCCGACGGTCAGCGCCGGGGCCGTCCGCACCGTCAGCTCCACCGAGGCCGGCGCGGGGGACAGGAAGGTGCGCAGTGCCGTCACGGCAGATCTGGTGCGGTCGAGGTGGGCCTCGAGGCGGTCGATGTGCGCGGAGATCATCCGGGCACGTACCTGGGTGTCTTCCGTGGCCAGGACCTCGGCCAGATCGGCCACCGGCATGTCCAGATCCCGGAAGCGCCGGATCACCTGGGCCGTGGGCACCTGATCGACGGTGTAGTACCGGTAGCCGGTGTGCGGATCCACTTCGGCGGGTTCCAGGAGGCCGGACTCGTGGAATCGGCGGAGCATCTTGATGCTCAGGTGGGTGATCCGGGAGAACTCCCCGATGGTCAACGGCGTCCGCATCCAACCAGTGTGAACCGTCTTTCGCGCATGGGGGGCGACGACACCAGGTGCTTGAGTCTCCCCCCGGGGGAGACCGCACAGTGGTGGGGTCCCACCACCACGACCTCGGGAGAGACCATGACGAACGGCACCGACCTCGTCCACCGATACTTCGACCTGGCACCCGGAGCGGATACCCAGGCCTACTTCGCCCTCTTCGACGAGGACGCGCTGGTGGAGGACGAAGGGCAGGAGCGGCAAGGCTCGGCGGCGATCCGGGCGTGGCGCGCCGAAGTACCGACCGTCCGGTACGAGGTGCGCGACATCAGGGACGAGAACGGCACACAGGTTGCCCGGGTGATGATCTCGGGTGACTTCCCGGGAAGCCCGGTGCTGCTGACCTTCCGGTTCACCTTCACCGCCGTGGGTCTGATCAGCGAGCTGCGTATCCGCGGTTGAGGTGTCAGGGGGCGACGAGGCTGATCGGCCAGAAATCGAGGGCACCACCGAGGGAGGTGTAGATCATCTGACCTCCACAGGTCAGCTTGTCGGAGGACAGGGGACCGATCGGATACCCGACGGTGGTGATGTGCATGCCGACACGGTAGGCCGAGGTGATCCCGTAGCCCAGGCTGTTCCGGTAGACCGGGCCGCCGCTGTCCCCTTCGCACACCGCCCCGTACCAGCCGAGGTCCTCGTCCCAGTACTCCACGAGACGTCCCCGTCCCGTCATCTCGGACCAGCTCGAGAACACTGTTGCCGTGACGTAGCCGCAGATCGATCCGGTGGAGCGGCCGGTCCGGCAGATCGAATCGCCGGTGATCCCGTCCGGGCCGCTGCCCGTGGTCGCAGCACCGACACCGACGATCGGGTAGTCCGGATTCCGGGTGTGCGGGCCGAAAGGTGAGTCGTCGTTCTTCATCGAGTAGACCCGCCCAGGACCGGCATCGGCACCGTCCACCTTGACCAGTCCCCAATCGCCGGCAGTGGTGGTCCAGGTGGCGTGTCTGGTGCCCAGGAAGGTGTGGCTGCTCGGAGCAGCCATGTCGATCCGGTGGCTGTTGGCCGTGGTGATCCTGGTGAGCCACCAGTACTTGAAATCACGAACACAGTGACCCGCGGTGAGGATGTAGTGCTGTCCGCTGTCACCCACGACATTGAAGCCGGCGCTGCACGCGCCGGTGACGGGCCAGTCGACATGTGTGCCGGCCGGGACGTCGTTGGGTGAACCGACCATCTCCAGTCCCCCCTTGTGGGAATCACATTTGAGCGGCAGGGTGTCGTGACCGGCGGCACTCGCACAGGAAGCCTCCTGCTGATCCTTCGCCTTCGCCAGGGGAACGTCGGTCTCGTCGATCGTCAGAACGCCCGGCCGGTCTGTCTGGTACTCGCGCAGGGCGGAGGTGATCCTGAGGTGTTGGGATTCGTCGGCCGTGGAAACCTGCACACGCAAGGAATTCGTGGGCAGGTCGAAGGAATGGATGGCCGCGCCGGTTTCGGGAAGGAGGTTGTACACCTCCCGCCCGACGATTGCGAGCTCATTCAGGGAGTAGCGTGCCTTGACGACATCGACCAGACCTTGAATACCCCAGCGTTTGGTCTCCGCGCTGAGGTCGATACCGGGATCGGTCAGATGGACGGTGAGTCTGCCGGTGGACCTGGACTCGATCACCGATCCGGCGAACGCCGTGGGTACACGCTTTTGTACTTCGACCGAAAAGCTGGTGAAGGTGTCCTGCAGCAGGCTGCGACGTGTCGCCTCCTCCAGGGAGATGTGAAGGTCCGCGGCGAGGAATTCCGCATTCGGATCTGCCGTGTCCGCCAGCTCGACGCTGCGATCATCGGTACCCGCACTGGCACCGCCCGGGAAGAACAATGCGGCAAGAAGAACTGTCATCGCGCAGAACAACCGCCTGCTGCTGGGGCTCATGCAACAACACCTGTTTCTGTGCCGACGAAACCAGCCGGTATGGCCGCGAGGGCCATTTCAGCGCGCGAATTCGGGTTTGTCAATGATTCCTGCAAATTCTGGACCCCATTTCATCGCGCCATTATTTCTGTTCAACATTGATCAGAATTCGCTCGCAGGGCGTCCGGCCGCGCGCTCACTCGGCAAGCGCGCGTTCGAGCTCGGCCAGGTAGCGGGCAACCGGTCCGAGGGTGAGCATCCCGCTGCCGGCCCCGGCCTGTTCGTCGGCGGCCGGCCGGAGGGCATTGAGGGCACGCCGCATCGTGTCCCGGTTCTGCACCGTCACCGCCGCCGTCCCGGCCAGGCACCAGAGGGCCTCGACCAGGTGGTCCGGCGGCGGCTCGGGCAGATCCTCGACGGCCGCTGCCGCCTCCTGGATCCTGCCGTCGGCGAGCAGGAGATGTGGGCGCGCCCACGGCAGATACGGGCCCCAGTCCGCAGCCGGGTCCACCACCACCGGCAGCGAGTGCTGGATCTGGAGTCCGAGCAGGGCCAACGGCAGCAGGCCGTGCCGCAGCCCTGGCATCCCCGCGTCGTCGAGCCGGGCGGCGGCTGCCCGGTAGGCCAGTGCGACGTCGGCCGGGGGAGTGCCTGTCATCGCCAGCCGAGTCGCCCGGTACCACTGGGTGAACACTGCGACCAATGGCGATTCGTACTCCGCGGCAAGGTGATCGGCGGCTGCGGCCTGCCGGTCGGCCTCGTCGAGATCGCCCAGTGCGGCGCTCGCCTGCATCCGGACGAGACGGCCGAGGAGTTCATGGGTGACAAGCCCGTGACGAGAGGAGATCTCGATCAACTCGGCCCCGAGCGCATCTCGTTCTGCTGCCAGGCCGGTGCGGTGGAAGGACTGCAGGAACCTCCCGTTCAGTGCGAACGCGAGGACCGCTGGATCGTCCAGCCTGCGGGCCAGTGCCTCGGCCACCCGGGCCGCGTCGGGGCCGCTGGTGCCGAACAGACCACGGGATTCGACCGCGATGGTGGCCGACAACCGGGCGCGCAGGGTGTCGTGATCGGCGGACCTCAGTGCCCCGAGTGCTTGTCGGGCGGCGGACACCAGTTCAGCGGCCTGGGCAGGATCATCGGAGCGGCTCCACACGGCAGGCACGTCGTAAGCCCCGATGACCCTGGCCGTCAGGACAGGATCTCCGACCTCCTCCGCCGCGCGAACGGTGGCCGACCGCTGGGTTCGGGCCGACTCGAGTCCGCTGCCGCCGGTCACCGCCAGATTCCGCAGCAGGTCGACCGTCGCCCGCAGGCGTGCCCGGGTGCCGGCCGGCACCGTACGCCCGTAGATCGCTGCCGCCGTGGTCCACACCTGATCGGTCGCTGCGAGATCGGCGCTGAGATGGTCTGCCTGACGGAGGATGTCGGCCTCCAGCTGTTGGATGCCGATGCCCGGATCCAGGCCGAGCTCATCGGCCAGCCGGGTCCGTGCCCGCCGCAGGACATCGAGGGCTTCGGCCTGCCGCCCGGCACGGTAGAGGGCAAGGGCGAGCAACAACCAGCCGCGTTCCCGCCACGGGTGGTCGTCCACGTACCCGTCCAGGTCGGCGGCCGCCTGTGCCGGTCGGCCCAGGTCGAGCAGGGCCTGCCCGCGCAGTTCCACTGCCAGCAGTCGCATCTCGCCCAGTCTGATGCGCTCGTTCCGGGCCCACGGTTCCTCGGCCACATCGGCATAGGCGGGCCCGCGCCAGTACGACAGGGCGGCGTCGAGACAGGCGTACGCGGGATCGGGGGCCAACTTTCCGGCGGCCAGGACGGCACGTTCGAATCTGTCCGCGTCCACCGCGGAGGGTTCGGCCTTGAGCTGGTAGCCGGACCCGACCGTCACCAGCAGCCGCGAGGGGGTTCGAGGGGTGCGGTTCGGTTCCAGGGCTCGGCGGAGGTCGGCCACAAAGGTACGAATGGTACCGACCGGGTCGGCAGGCGGGTCCGCCCAGAGCGCGTCGACCATGCTGCCGAGGGGAACGGCGCGCCCGTGGGCGATCAGCAATCGGGCCAGCAGGGACCGGTGGCGCGGGCCCTTCAGCCGGATCGACTCACCCGAGGTGTCCCAGGCCGTCACCGGCCCGAGCACACCGAACTCGACCGGCACCGTCCACCTCCACTCCACACCCGGCTCCGACCGGCGGGTGCTGATCGGATGCTCATTCGGCGCCGGGAGGCTGGGGTTCCAGCAGCAAACTCCCAGCAGAAAACTCCCAGCAGAAAACTCCCAGCAG
>QXCQ01000010.1:5432-6638 GCA_003576535.1 Nakamurella silvestris
GACTCCCGGCAGGGACAACCAGCAGGGACAACCAGAAGGACGCCCGCCATGTCACCGCAACCACCGTCACCGATCATCCCCGATTTCACCTACTCCAGGGTCCCGGTGGCCGAAGGTGTCGCCCTGAACGTTGCTGTCGGTGGATCCGGCAGCCCAGTGGTGCTCCTGCACGGCTTCCCCCAGACCCATCTGATGTGGCGGCACGTCGCCGCCGACCTGGCCGCCGAACACACCGTCATCTGCCCCGATCTGCGTGGGTACGGCGACAGCGACAAACCCGCCGAGGCCGACAGCTCCACCTACTCCAAGCGAACCATGGCCGCCGACATCGTGGCCCTGGCCCATGCGTTGGGGCACGACCGGTTCGCGCTGGTCGGGCACGACCGTGGTGCGCTTGTCGCCTTCCGGGCCGGGCTGGACCACCCCGATGTCATCACCCATCTCGGCTGCCTGGACGTGGTGCCGATCCTCGACACCTGGGACGTCATGTCCGGAACCTCCGCCGCGGTGGGATTCCACCTCTACCTGATGGCGCAGCCGGTCGGTCTGGCCGAAACGATGATCACCCACAGCTCCGACGAATTCTTCGGGTATTTCCTCGACACCTGGGCCAACAACCCTGCGGCCGTCCCGGCGGAGATCCGGGCGGCCTATCTCGCGGCCGGGGCCGGGGCGGTGACCTCGATCGTCGCGGACTACCGCGCATCGGCCGGGATCGATGTCGAACATGATCAGGTGGACAAGGACGCCGGGAACAGGTTGACGATGCCTGCGAGTGTGATCCAGCAGGACTGGGGCGCAGTTCTCGGCTACGACGCGCGTGCGGTCTGGCAGGCCTGGTCGGCGGATCTGCACCACTCGACCATCAACAGCGGGCACTACATGGCGGAGGAATCGCCGACCGAGATCGCTGCTGGAATTCGGGATCTGCTCGCCCGATAAGCACTGGTAAAGGCGGAGAGCATCGACACGGAGAATTCGCCGGACCTGGTATCCGATCGTGATCGGCTTCTGTCCTGTCCGCCGGTCGGCTCCCCTTATCGTTGATGCGTGAGCACACCGTCCCGCCATTCCTTCGCCCTCGTGGGTGCCGCTGCGGTACTGCTGTTGAGCGCCTGCGCGGCGCCCGGCAGTACCGCCGCGGGCAGAACCACTTCTCCGGCATCCGCGGCCGGATCAACCGCGGCCGGATCAACCGCGGCCGGA
>QXCQ01000010.1:6667-22776 GCA_003576535.1 Nakamurella silvestris
TCGGCGCTGCCGACCGGGTCCGCCGAACCGGCGGACCCGGAATCGACGGGCTCGGTGACGGCCGACCCTTCCTCGTCGGAATCGAGTGACAGTGCGGAGCCCGCGCCGGACGGCGTGGCACCCCTGGACCGCTTCTTCATGCGCGAGCCCGACGCGAAGCACCAGGAGCGCGAGGCCGAACGCGAGCGATCCATCGTGGAGTGCATGGCGGCAGCGGGGTTCGAGTACCTGCCTGTCATCGATCACACCTTCGATCGTCTCGACGAGGAGACGACCGCGCGGTCGATGCGGGCCTGGGTGGAGGCGCACGGCTACGGGTATGCCGACATGTTCACCCAGCAGTACGAGCCGGAACCGGACCCGAACAATGCCCGGCTGGCCGGGATGACCGCCGCGAAGCGGGAGAGGTTCTGGGCCGCTCTGGACGGACCGGTCCCGCCGCTGGAACAGCCGGACCCGGGATGGGCGCAGTCGATCCCCGAGGAAGGCGCGCCGGAGCCGGCACCGGACCCCGATCCCATCGAGGCGGAGCACTCCCAGCGGCAGATGCGCCAGGTGCTCGGTGCCCAGGGGGAGGAGTCCGCGCCTGTCGTGGGATGCAGGAACATCGCGGTTGATGCCGAGAACAAGCAGCTGGAGGCCGAACGCGGGGATCCGCCGACCCAGGCCGACTACGAGAGGTTCGACGGCCTGGTTGCTCAGATCGAGGCGATGTACAAGGCGGCGGACCAGGCCCCGGAGCTGGCCGATCTGGCGCAGGAGTGGCGCACCTGCATGGCCGCTGCGGGCTACAGCGACTTCGAGTTCCCGTCCGATGCGTCGGATTCCATGATGCGTCGATGGGGCACGTTGAGCGGACAGGAACCTCAGGAGCGGAGCTATCGTCCGATGGGGATGATCTTCATGAGCCCGTCGCAGATACCGGCCGCCAAGGCCAAGGCGCTGCGGGCCGAGGAGGTGAGTCTTGCCCTGGCCGACTTCGACTGCAAAGTGCCCTACCGCGGGCCGGCAATGAAGGTGCTCTGGCAGTACGAAACGGATTTTGTAGCCGAGCACCAGGCGGAGCTCGAGGCCTACCAGGCGCTGTACAGCTACTGACCCCCGGGGCCAGGGCTTCGGTGGGGCAGGTATTTCTCGAACCGTTGCAGCGGCGGGAACCTGCTGTCGCTGTTGAACACCCCGACCTCGGTGTACCCGCGGGCCCGGTAGTAGGCGCGCAGCCGTCGGTTCGAGGCCACACAGTCCAGGCGTGCCCTGCTTCGCCCCCGTCGGCCGATCTCTCCTTCGGCCCAGGTCAGCACCTCCGCGCCCCGCCCCCGGCCTGGCTGGACCGTCACCAGGGTGTGGATGTACCCGGCGGTCTCGGCCTCCTCGTCGGTCCAGATCGGGGCATCGCTCCAGGCGATCCGGACGGCCGCGACGACCAGCCCGTCGACCCGGAGGACGAAGAACTCCCGGGCTCGGATCTGCCGGTCCAACAGGGCCGGCGGGAGCTGACCGGGCATCCACTGGGAGATCCCGCGGTCGAGCTGCCATCGGGCGGCGGCATCACGCAGGGCGGTGACGGCGTCGGCGTCGTCCGGGCCGGCGAGTTCCAGGACAGTGCTGGGTTCCATGGGTTCAGACTTCCACCCGGTGGGGCATTGTCCGACGTCCTATCGGCGTGTTGCATCAGAACATGGGCAGGACAGGGGTTTTCAGCCCAGGAGTGCGTCCACGACCACAGCGGCGACCGCGGCGTCGAGAGCCCCGATCCCCGTCAGATCCGCGATCGAGATCCCCGAGGTCAGCCAGGCGGCCGGATCCTCCAACACCCGGCCGATGGAAATGTCAGAGGAATCCTCGACCGTCCCGGCGCGCACGGCATGGGCGAGATCGCCGTGTTCCAGGCATTGCCGGTGATCGTCGGTGACGATCAAGGCTGCCCGCCGGAACAACTCGGGCGGCAGTTCGTTCTTGTGGGGCATGTCCGCGCCGATGGCCGTGATGTGCGCTCCGGCGCTGACCTGCTCGGCGGCAAGAACCGGAGCGGTGGCTGCGGTCGCGGTGATCACGACCGAGGAGCCCGCGGTTTCGGCGAGGGGGGCAGGTCTGGCCGGGATCCCATGCCGGGCAAGCCGTTCGCACAGATCGGCCGCCCGGGCCTCCGTGCGTCCGGTGACCCGAACCTCCGGCAGCGTGCGCAGTTTCGCCAGCCAGGCGATCTGGAGTTCGGCCTGTTGTCCGGTGCCGATGACGCCGACGGATTCGACCCCTGATCCGGCGAGGGCGTCGGTGACGAGGGCACCGGCCGCAGCGGTGCGCCAGCCGGTGAGCATGCCGCCGTCATCGAGCACGGCACGCGCCTGACCCGTTCGCGCGTCGAAGACACAGACCAGACCCTGGTTCGAGGGCAGGCCGATGGCCGGATTCCGGTAGAAGCTGGAGGCCACTTTGACGGTGAAATCCTTGGCCCCGTGGATGTATCCGGCTTTCACATGGCTGTCTCCGTCGGCATCGGCGAACTCCAGGTGCATCGGCGGGGGCACTGTAGTGCGGCCGTGTGTGTGGGCGATCAGGGTCTGGCGGACGGCATCGAGCACCGCCGCCGGATCGACGGCCCGGGTGATCTCGTCGAGTCCGAAAACCGGCAGATTCACCGACGTTCTCGCAACCAGGCGGTCAAGGCGGCAAGTCCGGGCTCCGGGTCGGACCGGCCGACCCCGATCCGGAACCGATCGGTCGGGGTGTCGGTGAGTTCCGAGGTGTAGATGCTCGAGGGCAGGAGCAACACCCCGGCCTGGGCGACGAGGTCGGCGCAGAAGTCCTCCACACCGTCGCTGCCGAGATACCGCGGGTAGGCCACACAACCACCGTCGGGTGCCCGCCACTGGAACAGGTCCGGGAACTGCGCGAAGAAGGCGTCGAACTGCGGCAGGTTCGCTGCGATGATGCCGCGGTTCCTGGCCAGGATCGACTCCCGGCCCTTGATCGCGATCCGCGCCAGGATCTCGCTGGGGGCCGAGTTGCAGATGGTGGTGTAGTGCTTCGCACGTTCCAGCCGTGAACGCAGATCCCTGTCCCGGCAGGTGATCCAGCCGATCCGCAGGCCCGGAAGGCCGAGGGCCTTGGAGGTGACGTTCAACGACAGCGCCAACGGGGACAGGTCTGCGGCGTGGGGGAGCGTCACCTCCGGATCCTGCTCGAGCCCGCGGTAGACCTCGTCGCTGAACAGGTGGATGCCTCGGCTGTCGCACAGCTGGGCCAGTGCCCGGAAGTCCCTCGCGGGCAATACCTTTCCCGTCGGATTGTTCGGGAAGTTGACCGAGATGACCCTGGTGTTCGGACGTATCGCCGCCGTCAGCTCGTCCAGATCCAGGGCCCAGTCGCGGTCCGGATCCAGGGCGACGCCTGTCACCTCGCACAGGGACAGCGGAATCGTCTCGGCGGCCTGGTAGTTCGGGGTGACGACGACGGCATGGTCGGCCGGCCCGAGCAGCACCTGCATGGCCAGCAGGATGCCCTCCTCCGCGCCGGCGAAGCAGATGACGTCATCGGCGGTGGCGGTGGTGTACATCCGGCTGATCGCCTCGCGCAGGGCGGGATCGCCGAAGGTCTCGGTGTACCCGAAGGACATGGTCTCCCAGGCGTGGAGGTCCTCCTCGTCGGCCAGGGCCAACAGCTGCGGGAGGGTCATCGTCTGGGCGTCGGAGGCGGTGAGGTGGAATCGCGCGGCGAATTCCCAACGGGAGAAGTAGGTTTCGAGGCGGAAGTCGGCCAGGCGGGTCATGGTTGGCTCCTGGTGGTCTTGAGCTCGGTGAGGAGCGAGTAGAGGGTGGCCCGGGAGATCTTCAGGGCTGCGGCGACAGTGGGGGCAGAACGGCGGATGTCGAGGATGCCGGCGCTGTCGAGTTCGGCCAGGACCGCGATCCGTTGCGGGCGGGAGAGTTTCTCCAACTGACGGCCGCTCGTGCGGACGAACCCCCCGATGATCCGGCGCATGTTCTCGGTCCAGTCCTGTTCGAACAGGGCCGGCGGTGGTGGTGCCGTCGGGGCGGCGAAGGACTGTAGGACGGCGGCCGCATGTTCGAACGGCGTCCGGTCCAGGTTCACGCAGAGCACGGCGGACGATCGACCGTCCGGGTCGCGCAGGACGGCGCTGACGCAGGACAACCGGCGTCCGTCGGCCAGGGACTTCTCGTACGGGCCGTAGACGTCGGTGCCGGCCGGTTCGATGGTGTCGAGCTCGCCGAGCAGGGAGGGATCGCCGGGCACACGTCCGCTGATCGGGTTCCAGATGGCGAGCACCCGGTCGGTGGCGGCGTCGTGCAGGACGACCTCGGCGTACGGGCCGAGCAGCAGGGCCACGGCCTGTCCTACGGGTGACCAGAGGCGCAGGCGATCGTCGTCGGGAGAGGACATGCCTGGACTCTATGTCCAGACTGGACTAGATGTCCAGCACTTTCGCTGTCGAGTGGACTGCGGCACCCCGGTTTCCGGGGTGTGGGAGTCCGCTCGCGGGGGAAGGGTGGGGCGGGCGGGATCAGGCTGTGGTCACCGCGCGACGCAGGGACACGCGGGCCAGGGAACCGATCGCGCCGAGGCTGACGACCAGCGGGATCAGGGTCGCCATGTTCATCGGCGACTCCCAGACGTACTTGATGGTCAACAGGACAGGGATGGCGGACAGGGGCAGGAGCACTGCCGCCAGGGTGACCAGGGGCAGCCGGGTGGTCAGGGTGAATCGTCCGACCAGCCGGGCGATACCGATGTATGCACCGCCGAGAAGAAAGGACATCACCAGCGCAACCGTGATCAACACGACGTCGAATCCGAATTTTCCGGCGACGAGGTCGACGACAGTGAGAATCCAGAACATCACCGCAAGGACGATGCCCCACTGTCCGGCAATGCGGGTCCAGGCGGCCGAGCGGCCGGAAGCGGTATCGGTGCGGCCGGCCTTGCTGGAGGTGTCGGTCATCACATGAGCCTAGTCGGGAGGCAAGTCAGACCCGGCCGCCGACCACGTGATCCCGCCAGGAATGCGCCGGCGCGTATCCGAGCAACTCCCGGGCCCCGCCGATGGCGAGCAGGGTCTCGTTGCCGACCACCTCCCTGGCCAGCGGCACCCCCGGGAAGACCTCCGCCAGCAGGTCGGCCGACGGTCGGTCCATGATCGTGTCCGCGGCCGCGATGATCACGTTCTGCGACCCGGTGGTCGGCGTTTCCAGCCCGAGCCGGACCGCCTGGGCCACGTCACGCACATCCACATACCCCCACAGGTTCCAGCGGCGCAGCTGGGCGTCGGACTGGAAGGACGGAACGGCCTCGTAGTCACCGGGCCGGAAGATGTTCGAGATCCGCAGGCCCACAAAAGGAATGCCGGACCAGGCGCTGATCTGCCCGGCCATCGTCTCGGCCACGACCTTGGACAGGGCGTAGGTGGTGGTGGGCACCGGGAAATGGGCCTCGTCCACCGGGGCGAAGCGGGGCGGGGTGTCGAAGGGCAGACCCAGGGTGGTCTCGCTGGAGGCCCACACCACCTTGGACACCTTCAGCCTCGCGGCGGCCAGGAAGATGTTGGTGTTCATGGTGTTGTTGCGGTTGATCGTCTCCGGTTCGGTCGCCCGGCCGGGGGAGGGGATGTTGCCCAGGTGCACCACCTGGTCGGCACCGGCGATCGCCTCCAACGCCTGCCCGTAGTCGGTCAGGTCGGCGTGGATCATCTCGGTCCCCAGGTCGGAGTCCACCGACACCGGGCCGGTGAGGTCACTGGCGAGCACCTCGTACCCGTGGGCGAGCAGGTCCGCCACCACCGCGCGGCCGGCCTTGCCGTGGGCACCCGTCACTGCGACCTTCGTCATATCTGATCCGTCCTCCGTCGGTGGGTTGCACCCCCGATTGTGCCCGCGCCAGGGGCAAACGCCCGTGTCAGTCGGTGTCCGCGCCGCCGGGGACACCCGGAATTCATGTCCGGGTGCGGGAATCAAACCTGTGGATCGGTGGTTGGGGCGAAGGCAGAATGCATTTTTGCCTCCCACCCGCCCGGAACCTTCCGGGCGGAGCCAGGGCGGACGAGAAGGAATGAAGACTTGAGCCTCGCAGAAGAAACCGCCCAGCCCGCCGTGGTGGGTCGCGCGCCACGAACAGTCAGCCCGAGCGGGAAGTCCACCGGGTGGATCATCGCCGCCCTGGCCATCGCCGTGGTCAACCTGTCGCTGCTGCAGACCCTGATCGTGCCGGTGCTCAGCACGATCGCCGGCCAGCTGGACGAGAGCGTCTCCAGCGTCGGCTGGGCGCTGACGGCGAACCTGCTCGCCGCGGCGGTGTTCACCCCGATCGCCAGTCGCCTCGGTGATGTGCACGGCCGTCGTCAGGTGATCGTCGGCATCATGCTGCTCGTCATCACGGGCTCGCTGATCTCGCTGTTCACCTCATCCCTGCCGCTGCTGATCCTGGCCCGCGTGATGCAGGGTGCCTCCTACGGCATCTTCCCGCTGGCCATGGGTGTCCTCCGGGACGAGATCGCCCCCAAGAAGCTGACGATGGCGATGTCGATCGTGGCCGCCATGCTGGCTGCCGGCGGTGTGGTCGGACTGGTCTCCACCGGGGTGCTGACCTCCGGCGGCGGTGACTACCACCACCCGTTCTGGATCGGCCTCGGGGTTTCCCTCGTCGCGCTGGTGCTGTGCTGGTTCGCGTTGCCGCGTCACAAGGGCCCGGACGCCGGTGGCCGGGTCGACTGGGTGGGTGCCGCCGTTCTCGGCGTCGGGCTGGTCCTCCTGCTGCTCGCGATCTCCCAAGGTCACGTCTGGGGCTGGGGTTCGGTGTGGACCATCGGTGCCCTCGTCGGCGGTGTGCTGGTGCTCCTCGGCTGGATCCAGCTGCAGCGCCGTACGGCCCAGCCGTTGATCAACCCGACCATGCTGGCCCGCCGGGCCGTCATGGTGCCGAACATCGCCGGGCTGCTTGTCGGTTTCGGGATGTTCTCCACCTTCCTCGCGGTGTCCAGTTTCGTCGAGATCCCCCGGGAGATCGCCGGGTTCGGCTTCAGCGCCTCGGTCCTGACGGCCAGTGCCCTGTACCTGCTGCCCGCCGGTGTGCTCGGTGTCGTCCTGGCCCCGGTCATGGGCCGCCTGGTCAACAGCAAGGGCCCCCGCGTGGTCCTGCTCGCCGGTGGCGCCCTGGGCTTCCTGGGCTTCGCCGGACTGCTGCTGATGCACGACAGCCCCTGGCAGGTCGTGCTTTTCGGCAGCATCGCCCAGCTCGCCGTCACCTTCGGCTTCGCGGCCCTGCCGGCGCTGCTGGTACAGGCCGTCTCCCCGGCGGAGACGGGTGCGGCCAACTCCGTGAACTCGATCATGAGGTCCGTCGGCAGCGCCGTCGCCAGCGCCCTGACCGTCACCCTGCTGACCGGGAACACCAACGAGAAGACCGGTATCCCACTGGTCGACGGGTTCATCTGGGTCATGGTGCTCGGGGCGGTCGCCTATGTCGCCGTCATCGTGCTGACCCTGATCGGTCTGCCCGGCCGTCCGCGGGCCGCCCGGTCCCTGGTGGGCCGGACGAACCTGGCCGCCGAACCGGCCTGATCCGGCTCGAACAGGTCTCCCGGCCGGTCTGATCCGGTCGGGAGACCTGCCGGAACTCCGGTAAGACTGACACGTGGCCCATCCGAAGAAGAAGCACAAGAACAAGGTTGCCAAGCCGAGTCCGCACCGTCGCACCAGCGACGGGCGGACCGGCGGCACACCTCCCCGGTCGGCCGACCCGGAGCCCGCCGCGCCGGAGGCGACGGTCGAGCCGGCGGTGAGCGGCCCGTCCGGCGGGCACGGCACCGACCTCACCGGGACCCACCAACAGATCCCGGACACCGAACTCCTGACCTCCGCCCGCGCCGTGCTGGCGGCGGTCGGGTCCACCCGGCGTGCGTTGTCCGCCGCGATCGCAGAGCTGGCCGCCCGGGTGCAGAACGAGCCGACGGGCCATCGCCGGCTCGACGTCGTTTTTGCCGACCTGGTCGCCGTCGACCTGGTCCGGGTCTGGGAGGACGGCTGGCAGCCGCTGGACGTGGCCCACGTGGCCAAACGGAACCTGAAGGCGCGCGGCGGCCAGCTGGCAGCCGCGATGATCCTGGACGAGGCCGAGCGCGCCTCGGCCGCACGCCGGGCCCCGGCCGCCTGGAACGACCAGCTGACCGCGCTGGCCGACCTGGACTCCTCGACGCGGCTCACCCTTCCGCCGGGTACACCCGCGTTGAGCCGGTTCGCGATGGAACTCGGCGGCCGTACCGAGGACACCTGGATGGACGCGGTCGAGTTCGCCTGGCTGCTCCGCGGCCTGCCGAAACTGCCGTTGCTGCTTCCGGTCCCGTCCCGCTGGGACACCCTCGCACATCTTCCCCGCCGGCCGGAGGGAGCTGCCGGACAGGCACCCCGTGGCGCCGAAGGGGTCCGGATGCTGGAGAAGGTGCGGGCGCTGCTGGCCAAGGCCGAGTCGACCGAGTTCGCCGCCGAGGCCGAGACCTTCACCGCGAAGGCCCAGGACCTGATGACCCGTCACTCGATCGACGCGGCGATGGTCGACGGGGGCGCGGCGACGGACGTCCACTCCCGGCGGGTCCACGTGGACGACCCGTACGGGGAGATGAAGGCGCAGCTGGTCTCGGTGATCGCCGAGGTCAATCGGGCCAGGGCGATCTGGGATCCACGGTTCGGCATGGTGGTGCTGGTGGGGGAGCCGCTGGACCTCGACCTGGTCGAGCTGCTCTACACGTCCCTGCTGATCCAGGCGACGAGGGCGATGACGGAGGCCGGGTCGAACGGCCCGGACCACCGGTCACCGGCGTTCCGGCGCGCCTTCCTGCTGGCCTATGCCAACCGGATCGGCGAGCGGTTGGCGCAGGCCGGCAGCCACGCGGTCGACGAGGCCATCCAGGAGTACGGCGCGGCCCTGGTCCCGGTGCTGGCGGGGCGGGCGGCGGCGGTCGACGAGACCTTCGACCGGATGTTCCCGAACACCTCGCGCGGGCGCAGCAGGCAGGTGGACGCCCAGGGCTGGCACGCCGGTCGGTCGGCTGCCGACAAGGCTGCCCTCGGTCGACCCGACGCAGGCACCGGCCGCAAGAAACTCAAGAGCTAAAACCCCCTTTGTTCCCGCGCACGTTGTTGCTCCTCGCGCACGAAACATCGTGCGCGAGAACGAACAACGTGCGCGGGAACAGGGGGAACGACGTGCAGAAACAGAGGAACTAGACGGCGGCGCGGCCGTCCATCCAGGCCTCGACAGCGGCGACGGACCGCGGCAGGTCGGCCGAGAGCACCCGGGAGCCCTCCGCCGTCACCAGGATGTCGTCCTCGATCCGCACCCCGATACCGCGGAACTCCGCCGGCACCGACAGGTCGAAGTGCTGGAAGTACAGGCCGGGCTCGACCGTGATCACCATGCCCTCGGCGAGGTTGCCACCCTTGTAGAACTCGGCGCGGGCGGTGGCGCAGTCGTGCACGTCGATCCCCAGGTGGTGGGAGGTGCTGTGCAGGGTCCAGCGCCGGTACATCTGCTCGGACACCAGATCGTCCAGGTCACCGGTGAGGATCCCCCAGTCGAGCAGGCTCCGGGTGATCGAGCGCATGGCGGCCCAGTGCGGATCGAGGAAGGCCGCCCCGGGCCGGACCGCGTCGATCCCGGCCTGCTGGGCGTTCAGCACCGCCTCGTAGACCTGGCGCTGGGTGGGGGAGAAGGTCCCGGAGACCGGGATCGTCCGGGTGACGTCGGCGGTGTACAGGTCGTCCGTCTCCACACCCATGTCCAGCAGCAGCAGCTCACCCGGCACGACCCGGCCGACCTTCGGCTGCCAGTGCAAGGTGGTGGCATTGTGGCCGCAGGCGATGACGGACCCGTATCCGACCTCGTTCCCGTCGAGCCGGGCGCGACGCCAGAAGGTGCCTTCCAGCCAACGCTCACCGCGGTGCACGGCGGCGGCCTGGCGGATCTCGGCGAGGACGTCGTCGAAGCCCGCGGCGGTGGCTGCGACCGCGCGCTCCAGGGCGGTGACCTCGAAGGAGTCCTTGATCATCCGGAGCTCGCCGAGGACCTGGGCCAACTCGGTCCCGTCGCCACGCTTCCCGGCACCGGCGGTGTCGAGGGCGAAGAGCGCATCCACCTCCGGATCGATCCCGGCGAGCAGCCGGATCGGGGTGTCGGTGATCGCGGCGATCTCGGCCAGGGCCGACCAGGGGGCCGATCCGACCCCGAACGCCGCGGCGATCTCGACCGGTCCGCGACGGACACCGACCCACAGCTCCCCGGCGACCCGGTCGGTGTGGAAACGGTCGGAGTCCATGCCCGAACGCTCCGGGGCGTAGACCGTGCCGGTGTGGCCCGCGCTCTCCGGACGGGTGTCGATGACCAGCACCCGGCTCGGCTCCGGGTCGCCGACCAGCCACATGAAGTCCGATCCGGCGCGGAAGGGGTAGTGGTTGTCGGAGGCCCGGACGATCTCCTTGCCGGTGGGCACCACGAGGATCTCGCCGGGGAAGGCGGCGGCCAGCCGGGCACGTCGTCCGGCGGTGAAATCGGCGACCGGCACCCGGGCGTTCAGCGCCGACTCGTCACGCTGGTCCCAGTTCTCCATCATCGCGGAGGCGAGCCGTTGGCCGATCTCCATGTCGTGGGAACTGGGCCGGTTCTGGGTGCTCTCTGACATGGTGGGTGAATCTACGTCCGGTTCTGTGGCCGGGCAATCGCCCTCGGCGCATGTCGCACCCCGTGGTCCGGCCGTTCGGCAGATGTCGAACGAGGTTCTCGGGACATTCGACAGCCACCCGATGACACCGACCCCGGCTTGCACATAATCTCGGGTTTCGTTCGAGTGGCGAACGGTGTCTTCGACGGCCGGAATGAGGTGTCAACGCACGGTGCTGGTCACAAGGGCGTCCGGGAAACCTGCGCTCGGGCACGGAGCGTCCCCTCGCCTGCGACGGTCCTGGACGACGGCTGTCGCGGTTGCCGCGCTGGCCCTCGGTGCCGTCTCCTGTTCCGCCGACGAGGCCGCCCCCGCCACCTCGCCGATGCTGCTGCTCATCAAGGACAAGAGCCTGCGGGTGCCGGACAGCGAGTGCTCCGGGGTGATCCCGCTGAACTACCTCCACAACGGCGCCGACTACCGGGTCAAGGACAGCTCCGGCAAGGTCCTGGGTACCGGGAAGCTTCCCCCGGGGAAGGCGATCCCGGCCCTGGACGTCGACTTCGGCAAGGCGGCCCGGATCCCCACCTTCTGCTCCATGAGCTTCCAGCTGCCGGTGGGCACCGTCGGCGACGGCCTCTCCCTGCTGATCGAGGACGCTGCGCCGATCGCGCTGAAGGTCGCCACCGATCCCGCCGGTTTCACGGCGTCGATCCCGGACAACGATGACGCGGCCTCCATTCCGTTGGGCGATCTGGGAGGTGGCCGATGAGGTCGCTGGGAATCCGCCTGGCAGCTGCGGGCCTGGTGCTCGCGCTGGTCGCCGGCTGCTCGAGCGCCGATGCGGTGCCACCGGAACCGCCGGTCGTGGTGGTTGCCCCGTCGGAGGTGTCCGCGGTGGTGGCCACCGACGCCCCCGAGGCTCCGGCGTTCAGCACGATCGACACCGAAGGCCGCCAGGTCGACCTGGCGGACCTGTGGGCGACTGGCCCAGTCGTCCTCGTGTTTTTCGCAACCTGGTGTTCAGTATGCGTAAACCGTCAGAGTGAATTCTCGAATCTGGCCGAACGTTACGGTCAGGTTGCGAAGGTCGTCGGCATCCTGGGTCAGGAGAAGGTGCCCGAGGTGCAGACCTACCTGGCAGACCATGCCCCGGGTTTCCCCGTCATCCTGGACGAGCAGCTCAAAATCTGGCGTGACTACGCCGTCGCAGAGCCCCCATTTGTGGCTCTGATCAGCAAGGACGGCCACCTCGTCAAGGGCTGGCCCGGGGGAGCGGAAGCCTCGGAGGTGCAAGCGGAACTCGATCAGCTGCTCAGCCTGTAGAGCCGATTGTGTACATCGGCGATCACTCCCTGTGATCCAAGCGGTTCATGTGCCTGCCGTATTCCGAGACCTACCTGAGACCGACTTGTTACGTGCGGGTCTCGGTCGGGTGTTGGCAGACGGGTGACCCGATCACCGACCGACTTCGGTCGGTGCAATTCCCCTGGACTCTGTTCTATCGTGGGTCAAGCGAGGTTCGCCGCAACCTACCCAGAGGTACCGAAGGGAGTTCCCCAACCCGGAGCCTGCTCCGAAAGGTTCAAGGTCGGGTGCGGGAGCGCATTCTCATCGGATCGCGTCGCCACCGGTGTCGGTGATCGGCGGAACTCGTGTCTGTTTCTCCAACCGTGCAGAAGCGATCATGTGTGACACTAACGCTGTGAACTGCGTTAGGCGTAACGGGTGATGGATGCTGTCGGACGGATTTGTGTCGCTGGTGGGTCGCTCCGGCCCGAGTTGCCACCCGGGAGGGCAACGCTCCGGCGGATCGAGTACCGGATAAGGACAATTCACAGGTGAGCTTGCAGCAGATGGTCGAACAGATCGCCGTTCGGCTCGGCCGACCGGTCCTGGTCGAGGACCGAAAGCAGTGGGCGGTGGCCTACAGCCCGCACAACGACGCCATCGATGACGTTCGCCGCGACTCGATCCTGCGGCGGCACGCCGGCCCGGAAGTTGCCCAGTGGATCCGCAGCCTGGGTGTCCAGAACTCCCGTGAACCCATCCGCACCCCGATGAACCACGAGCTCCACATGCTGCCCCGGGTGTGTGTGCCCATCTGGCGCTCCCAGTGGCCCCTCGGATACCTGTGGTTCATCGACGAGAGCGAGTCGATGGGCTCGGAGGAGATCCACCTCGCCAGTGATCTGGCCAACCAGCTCGCCGAGGAATGGCACAGCGAGAAACTGCGCGCAGACCAGGCCCTCGCCCGCCAGGCCTTCAACGTCCGCGAACTCCTGTTGGGCGGACCGGAGGCCGTCGAGCGCTCCGCGGTCGAGCTGACCGATACCGGTGCCTTCGAAAGAGATTCTGCCGTCACGGCTTTCGCGGTCCTGCCGTTGTTGGAGTCGCCCGCGGTCAACGCCGAGGAACTCAAGGACCGGATCGAGCGCACGCTGCGTACCGCCGCCCGCAACCTGGGCAGTGGAAATGCGTTGCACCACACCAGACCTGACCACGGTGTGCTGCTCTACGCGACCTACCCGAGCCTGGGCCGCACCTCCAACACCCAGGAGGTGGCCAAGAAACTGCAGGCCGCCGGCCAGCGCTGGCTGACCCCGCTGATCGGGGTCAGCGGGGTGGTGGTCGGTGTCGGCGGGACGCACCCCTCCATCACCCAGGCGCGGGACAGCTACCTCGACGCCTCGATGGCCGCCCGCACCTCGGCGACCTTCGACCTGGACCCGATCGTGCACTGGCGCACCCTCGGCGCCTATCGGGCACTGAGCACCATGGCCGCCGCCGGGTTGAAACCCTCCGACGTGCACACCGGGATCGAGAAGCTCGCCCTGGAGAAGGACGGCGGCGCACTGCTGGAAACCCTGGAGTGCTACCTCGACGTCGGCGGCCATGCACAGGCGGCGGCGACCAAGCTGAATCTGCACCGCACCTCGATGTACTACCGCCTCGAGCGCATCCAGCGGCTGGTCTCGGTCGATCTGCAGGACGGGCAGCAGCGGTTGAGCCTGCACCTGGCCGCCAAACTCGCCAGGGTCACCGGGTTCGACGAGGAAAACAGCTGAGTTGAGATCCACCCGAACCCGATCGCGGCCGGTGGACGACGGTGCCGACGTGCCTCGTCCGACAGCCGTCCCGTGCGCCCGTGGACACTCACGACATTTGTCCAGTGACCGGACCGGGTACCCGCCCCTAGGCTGATCGCCAGCACACCGACGACCGTGGTACGCCCCGCCAGGGGCGAATATCCGATGAACATCGATCGACACCGGCAGTCCAAGGCGGAGAACGGAGAGGATGGCGCAGTGGTAGGCAGCAGAACACGGGCCCGGATCTCCCGGACCCGTGGGCCACTGGCCCTCGCCGGCGTCGTTGCCGTCTCCTTCCTGTTGCACCCGGGCACCGGCTCGGCCGAGAGTGCCGTGGTGGCTCCGCCGAGTGTCCAGCAGCAGTTCTGGGTGCCCTCGACCGTCGACTCCGATGACGACGGCACCCCTGATCTGATCCATCTCGCCGTGACCAGGCCCGATCTCCCCGCCGAGTCCGAGGTGCCGGTCGTCGTGCAGATCAACGGCGCGGTGTCCGAGCCGGGTGCGGCGAGCCTGCTCGTCGCCAGGGCCGACCAGCGACGCACGGCCGGGTGGCTTGCCGCCGGCTTCGCCGTCGTGACGGTGGACAACCCCGGTATCGGTCGTTCCGCCGGTTGCACCGACTCGGGTGGTGCGGTGGACCTCGCCGCCGGTACCGCGGCGATCAACTTCCTCACCGGTGACAGCCCGGGCTACACCGATCCGGCCCAGACCGACCCTGCCGACGTGGACTGGAGCAACGGCCGGGTCGCCGTGGTCGGTGGCATCCGTTCCGGGTCCCACCCCGTGGCCCTGGCCGCCGCCGCGATCAGCGGCCTCGAAGCCGTGATCAGCCTGGACGACCTGGCCGACCAGTACCCGCGGTACCGTCCGGGCTCCGCCGAGGCCGATCTCTACGGTGCGCCCGAGGCCGGTCGGTCGATCACCGAGGTCCCGCTCACGCAGCCCTGTGCCGCCGTTGCCGAGAAGACCGTCGCAGCCGCCGCCGCGCCGATCCCGAAGGCCGCCGATGATCGGGCCAAGCCCGCGTCGGACCGGAACACCTTCTGGCAGAACAGGTCCTACCTGGCCGAAGCCAAGATCGCCGCTCCGACCCTGATCCTGCAGAGCGTCGTGGACCGGGTCGTGGGCACGGAACAGGCCGTGGCGATCGACCGCGCCGCCACCGCCGCGAAGGTGCCCCACCAGCTCAATCTTGTCGCCGACGCGACCGATCCGGCGCAGGATGCGGCGATCATCGCCTGGCTGACCTCCTACCTCGTCGGACCGCCGCCGGTCGCCATCGACCCCGTTCGGGTCGAACGCTCGGGCACCCCTGACGTCCGGGTCGACACCTACCCGGCCTGGCCGGACCCGGCCGCCGCGCCGGTCCGACTGGTCGGAACCCCTGACGGCTCGCTGTCCCGGTCCGCCGCCGGCCAGGCCGGACCGTCCGCCGACGCCGTGCTGCCCTCCTACTCCCTGACCCGACTGCTGCGCACCGCCCCGGGCGCGGACCTGCCGGGGGCGACCCTGCTGTCCACGCCGCTCGCGGCCGACCTGCGGATCAGCGGATCGGTCTCCCTCGACCTGACCGTGACCACACCGGCCGCCCTCGGCGGCACCCCGCTGACCGCCGCGCTGCTGGCGATCCCGGCCGCGGGGGATGCCCGGCTGGTCGCCGCTCAGATCGCCGACCCCGGTACGGCGGACGAGGCGGGATCGCTGGGTCTGACCCTGGACCCGGCGGATGTCGTGATCGCCCGAGGCAGTCGACTTGCCCTGGTGCTGTTCAGCGGTGTTCCGGAGCAGGGCCGCACGGTCCCACCGGTCGCCGTCGACCCGCGGGGGATCCGCCTCGACCTGCCCGTCGTGGGTGGCGTGGACGCCGCCGATGCCGCGCTGGCCGTCCCGACGACGCCCACGACCGAAGGTCCCACCACCGTTCCGGAAACGACCGGTCCGGGCACCAGCGGGCCGGTCACCACGACTGCTCCCGCGGAGCCGACCGACGGTGGCGACGTGCCGGGAACCACGGCTCCGGGAACCACTGCTCCGGAAACGACTGCTCCGGGAACGACTGCTCCGGAAACGACGGCTCCGGAAACGACTGCTCCGGAAACGACGGCCCCGGAAACCACTGTCCCGGACACCTCTGCACCCTCCACCGGGCAAACCCCGGTCGATCCCTCCCCGGTCGGCCCCAGCACCCCGCCGACCGATTGTTTCCCGGTCGCCGGAACCGAGGTCGAGGGCACCGTGATCGACCTCGCCGCCGCCACCTCGATCGACGCCGTCGATGCGCCCGATACCGGCACGGTCGATACCGGCACGGTCGATACCGGCACTGTCGATACCGGCACTGTCGATACCGG
>QXCQ01000010.1:22797-27004 GCA_003576535.1 Nakamurella silvestris
ACGCAGCCGAGACCAGCGATGTCGTCGAAACCAGTGGTGCTGAAACCAGCGGTGCTGAAACCAGTGGTGCTGAAACCAGCGGTGTCGCCGAGACCTCCGGCACCGTCGAGACCACCGACCCTGCCGAGACCGGTGCCCTCCCGACGGACGAGGCTTCCGCCGGTGGCGAGAACCCGTGCACCGGCCCGACCGACCCGGTCGATCCGACCGACCCCACAGACCCCACGGACCCCACCGAAGAACCGGCCCCCGTCCTGGTCAAGCCCGCCGCCCCGTGGCAGGCCGTCGTCACCGGACCGGCCGTGGAGCCGACCCCGGGCCTGTCGATGTCCTTCCCCGGCGGCGCAGAGATCAATTTGTCCCAGACCCCGCTGAGTGGCGTCGACCAGGTCATCACCGGGAAGATCTCCACGGTCCGGGTCAATGACGGCCGTGAGCATCCCGGTAACTGGAACCTGACCGGTCAGGTCTCGGACCTGCGCAGCGCGAACGGGGTCATCCTCGCCGACAATCTCGGCTGGGTACCCAGTGTCGATGCAGTGGGGACCAATCCCGCCGATGCGGTGAAGGCCGGACCGGCGGTGAAACCGGGCAAGGACAACGGGCTCGGCACCTTCCGGGTGTTGTGCTCCTCCGACCAGGACGTGGTCAGCGTGGTCGACTGCGGTGGATCCCTGGAGCTCGGGGTGCCGTCCTCCTCGCGGATCGGCGACTACACAGCGACACTGACGCTCACGCTGATCTAAGGCAGATCAGCGGTGAGATACATGTCAAACCGTCAGGTCTGCGGCCGAATCGTTATATGGCCACCGATGTTCCGGTGGATGTGGTCAGAATGTGCAACAGATGTCGAAATGGCGCCGCCAAGCCTTCGACGCCTGTCCGGTGTCAGCCGCACCCCCGTTGCCTAAGCTTGAGGCTTGCCGTCGCCGCTGTGCTCACTGATCCGATCCGTCGGAGGAGATGACCAGGGCGTGACCGTGAATCCAGAGAGCTTCCAGGCGCGGTTCTGTGCGACAACTAGTGAAAGGCCGGTCCAGATGACCGAATCCGGGCTGCAACGCCGATCAGTACGACGGTGGTTCGCCGCACTCTTCCTGGGGGTCGTTCTCGCTGGTTCCGGTCTGGTGATCCCCGCCTCGGCCTCGGCCGACGACGGTGACTTCTCCTGGGCCGTCCAGCCCTCCTCCAAGGAGGGACCCGACGGGCGTGACCGTTTCGAGTACACGCTGAAGCCGGGGGAGAGCGTCACCGACTACGTCGGTGTCTCCAACTACGGCACCAAGCCGCTCAAGATGCACGTCTACCCCATGGATGCGATCACCACCTCGGACGGGTCCTTCGGCATCCCGGTCGCCAGTGTCAAGCCGGTAGAGGTCGGCAGCTGGGTCGGTCTCACCGACGGTGACGGCACGTACACGATCCAGCCCAATACCCGGATCGACATCCCTTTCAAGATCACCGTTCCCAAGGACGCCATCCCGGGTGACCACGCCGGCGGCATCATGGCCTCGCCGAGCGAGCCGACCAAGTCGGTACAGGAGGACAGCTCCGAGCTGAGCGTCGACCGTCGGGTCGGCACCCGGATCTACATCACCGTGCCCGGCGAGCGCACCCCGTCGATGACGGTCTCCGAACCGCGGGTGGACTACTCGGCCGGCTGGAACCCCATCTCCGGCAAGACGACGGTCAGCTACGACGTCACCAACAACGGCAACGTCCGGCTGTCCGCCTCGGTGGCCCTGTCCCTCGACGGCATCGCCGGCTGGCACCTGCGCGACGGCGCGACCCGCGAGGTCGCCGATCTGCTGCCGGGGGCGAAGGTGACCTTCGTGGAGGAATTCACCGGGGTCCCGCCCGCGGTGCGCCTGACGGCCAAGGTCTCGGTGACACCCAAGGCCGTGGACGGAACCTCGGACGAACCCGCGCCCGCCGTCAGCAGCGAGACCAGTGTGTGGGCCTTCCCGTGGATCATCGTCATCGTCCTCGTGGTGATCATCCTGCTGGTGGTGCTGCTGATCGTCCGGTCGCGGCGGCTGCGCAAGAAGCTGCGTGCCCTGCAGAGCGCCCAGGCACCGGCCGAGACCGCGACCGTGGGTGGTCCGCCGGCTGTCTGAGAATCCGGGTGCCCGACGGGCCGGACCACGTCCGGTCCGGCCCGCCGCGCACCACCGGGGCGTCACAAATTGATCACGAAACCGTCGTAGCCACCCACCGAAACCCATCCGCAACAAAGGTGCGGTGCTTGTTTTCGCAGGTTCGGGCCCTCTCGAGCAGGCGGATGTGCCGAAAACGCATCGGTACAACAGATGTCGGGAAGCCTGGAATCTTGTTCCGACAAACTGCCGGTGACGTGGCATACAGATGATTCATATGGTTCTCGTATGCCTGAGGGCAATCCGCTGTAGGTGTTGAAGAAACCCGTGCTGTAAAAACTCGAAGGAGAATCGATGCACACATCGAGTACGAGGCGCAGACTTGCCAAGGCTTCCGCCTTGACGTTGAGTCTGGGGCTGACCTGCTCAGTCATGGTGATGGGAGCGACGTCCGCACTTGCGGCCACCCCCGCCCTGACCTCCCCGGTGGCCCTGCCGTCGGTGCACACCGCACCGGTGGGTCTGCCGAACGGCCTCGAGCCGGTCGACGAGCAGACCGTGGACAACATGGACGAGCTCACGATCGCCGACTTCAAGCCGATCCCGAACACCGACTGGGCCAACCCGGCACTGCAGCCGACGGTCAAGAAGTGGAAGGCGGCCATCGTCCTGGTCGACTACCCGGACGTTCCGTTCCAGGTCACCCAGGCCCAGGGCTCCACGGTCTGGGGCAACCCGGGCCCGGCTGGTCATGACATCCCGCGTGCTCAGGTCCCGCAGTTCTACAAGGACTTCCTGAACACCCCGAATGCCGCGAACAACTTCCACACCATCAACGAGTACTGGATGGAGGACACTGCCGGTCGTTACGGTGTCGACATCGAGGCGTTCGGCGTCTACCAGATGCCGAAGAAGTCCTACCAGTACTTCTACTCGTCCTACGGCAACACCGGTACCAATGCTGCTACCAAGTGCCCGGCCGTCCTGCTGTGCAACGGAAACATCCGCACCGACGCCCTGGCGGCCTGGAAGGCCGACACCGGCCACGTCACCGCCGACTACGACAACGTCTTCTACGTCGGTGCCGGCGAGGACCAGTCCTCCTCCTGGCTCGAATTCGGCCAGATGATGTTCAAGACCCCGGAGGACGTCCCGGACGCCTTCGGTCCCCCCGCCGAGTGGAAGGCCGCGGTCAAGGCCGCGACCGGACTCGACGCCCCGAACTACGCGCCGACCCGTTACGTCCCGTGGACCGCCTGGGCCTCCAGCGCCTCCATGTGGCCGAACGCCAGCGGCAACACCTCCATCGAGGCGGAGTCCTCCGGAGCAGCCGTGTACGCCCACGAGTTCAGCCACAACCTGAGCATCGGTGACAACTACGGAAACCCGTACGCCACCAACGCCACTCGTGACATGTCCGGTGCCTGGGACATGATGAGCCGTGGTTCCTTCAACGGCCCGAACGGCGCTCACGAGCGCTGGCACGTTCCGTCCAACCAGGGCGCGGTCCTCGGTTCCCAGCACATGCTGCGGGACAAGATGGTCCTGAACTTCGTCCCGGCCTCGTCCGTGGTGAACGTGACCCGCTCCAGCCTGGCCACCAACGGTGTGGCCGTCACCTCGGTGACCGCCCGCGCCGTCCAGCTCCCGGGCCAGAAGGTCGGCATCAACGTCGTCCTCGACGGCGGCGACAAGACCACCTGTGCCGCCCAGGGCGCCACCGGTGACAAGGCGTGGATGTGCGACAACGGCAACTTCAACAACTACACGTTGGAAGTTGTCGACCAGATGGGCACCGACTCGTTCCAGGCCGACTCCGGCGTTCTGCTGGCGAAGACCAAGAACACGGCCTCGCCGAACAAGTGGACGATCGATGCCAACCCGCAGGACATCGACATGGTCGACTACTACCAGGCCGACGGCACCCCGGTGAAGCTGACCCGCGGTGACCACCGCCAGCTCAACGACGCCCTGTTCCACGCCGGCAGCGACTCGGGCTCGGAGTTCGAGTACCTGGATGCGGCGAACAGCCTGCAGTTCTACATCCTGAAGAACAAGCGTGACGCCAACGGGATCCTGTCCTACGACGTCGCCGTCCGTAACACCACCGC
>QXCQ01000104.1 GCA_003576535.1 Nakamurella silvestris
GATGATTTACCCCCGATGATGTTTATTAAAAAATCTCCAAATAGTCATGGTTTTGTCAATCCTCGTGATATCGAACAAATGTGGAAAGACCAATTTGACTGGGTCTATCGAGAAATGGATTATGCCGTTTTCCCGATCACCCTACACCCAGACGTTTCTGGTCGACCACAAGTTTTATTGATGTTGGAACGTCTGATTGAACACTTCAAAGCCCACGATGGGGTGAAATTCGTCACCATGGATGAAATTGCAAACGACTTCGCGCAGCGCTGTCCTCGCAAAGGTTAAAAATTCCATAGAAGGAAAAGGAATGATGAGCGAAAACATAGATGTTAAAAGCAGCATTGATGTGAATCAGGCTGCTTCGCAAGATAAATTAATCAACTGGCATCCTGAGCAAATTCAGCAAAAAGATATCACTTATGCATCTTGGATTGCTTTTTTTGCATGGGTGTTTGCAGTTTATGACTTTATTTTGTTTGGTACTTTATTGCCTGTCATGGGCGGTCATTTCAACTGGAATGAAGCTGAACAAGCCAGTTTAGTCACTTGGATTGCCATCGGCGGTGCAATTGTTGCGTTCGCTATTGGACCAATTGTAGATCGTATTGGTCGGCGTAAAGGGATTATTTTCACCATGACAGGTACAGCAATCGCTACAGCGATGACCGCCATGGCAGGAGTTGGAAAAAGCTCACTAGTTGCCATTCGTTCTGTTGCTGGTCTGGGTTATGCCGAAGAAGGGGTAAATGCAACTTATCTCACCGAAATGTATGCCACTTCAAAAGATGAAAAGTTTCAAAAACGTAAAGGCTTTATCTACTCTTTGGTGCAAAGTGGCTGGCCTGTAGGGGCATTACTTGCAGCAGCATTGACTGCAATTTTACTTCCTTATGTGGGTTGGCAAGGTTGTTTTATTTTTGCTGCTATTCCAGCATTTATCATTGCTTTTCTAGCCAGAAATTTAAAAGAAAGTCCCCAGTTTCAAGTTGTGCAAAAAA
>QXCQ01000124.1 GCA_003576535.1 Nakamurella silvestris
GAAAATGCACCGACGACAAATCCTGCTGTCGAAAATTCAGAACAGACCACACAGACAGCAGCATCGAATCAAACAACCACACAACAGCAACCTGCAACACAAACAGCTCAAACCTCAGCAACACCTACAAACAGTAATAATACCAGTGATCCTATTGCGCTTGAAAAAGCTGCCTATACTGTTGCCTTAGATGCTTATAAGAAAGGTGGTGCAAAACAAGCCATTGCGCCAATGCAAAATTTTATTAAAAATTATCCAAACAGTATTTATACAGGAAATGCTTACTTTTGGTTGGCTGAGTTTCAATTGGCAATTGATCCACCAAACTACAACGAAGCTAAAAAGAATTACGAGATCGTCGCTGCTAAATTCCCTAACTCGTCAAAAGCACCACGTGCTTTATACCAACTTTATAGTATTGCAAAAGATGTCAATAAAAATACGCAAACAGCAAATGTCTATAAAAGTAAATTGTTAAGCACCTACCCTAAGTCTGAAGAAGCAGGTTATTTCAAAAAGGGCTAAAAACAAAGTCATTGTGTTAGTTATAAAAAATGCCTCATCGTGAGGCATTTTTTATATTTAGCTTTTTATCATGAAATGATTAACGCACAATACCACGTTTAGATTCTAATACAGAATCTATCAGCAATTGTGCTTCCTCAACTTCAGGAAGAATCTCTTGGCGAATGCGTTCAATTGCCTGTTCAGTCGTTAAATTTTCTTTATAGATCAATTTAAAAGACTCTCTTAAGCCTTGAATCACGTTCTTAGACCAGCCTTTACGACGCATTCCTTCAACATTCATACCATATGCATGTGCAGGATTACCAGAAACCATCACATAAGCTGGTACATCTTTTAGAATGAGTGATGCTCCGCCAATCATACTGTAAGAATCAATCTTACAGAACTGATGGATACCCGAGTTTCCACCAACGATAACAAAGTCACCAATATGAACATGACCAGCAATACCAACATTATTTGCAAAAATATTGTTATTTCCAATCTGGCAAT
>QXCQ01000149.1 GCA_003576535.1 Nakamurella silvestris
TTTTACTGCACATAAATTCACCTCGAAAAATGTTTTGTTATAAAAAAGCCTCACGAATGAGGCTCAATTCAAATATCAATGTTTAAGAGCGATAGTCTGCATTAATTTTTACATAGTCATAGGATAAATCACAGGTATAGACGGTATCTTTGGCTGGTCCTCGCCCAAGATCTACACGGATAGTCATCTCAGTTTGTGACATCACACGCGCGCCTGCTTCTTCAGTATAATCTTGTGCAGCACCACCATCTTTACAAATCTGTACGTCATCCAACCAAACTTGAATTTTTTCAACATCTAGATCTTTCACACCTGCATAACCAATTGCTGCAAGGATACGTCCCCAGTTTGGATCAGATGCAAAAATTGCCGTTTTTACAAGTGGTGAATGCGCAATACTATATGCAATATCACAGCACTCTTGTGTATTATGACCACCCTCAACCGCCACAGTAATAAATTTGGTTGCTCCCTCGCCATCACGAATGATCAGTTGCGCCAAACGCTTCATCACACGGGATAAAACCTCAAGCACTACCGTATAGCGGACATCATCTTCTGTAGTGATTTCTACACCACCAGCACATCCGGTTGCTGCAAAGATACATGAATCATTGGTTGATGTATCACCATCCACCGTAATACGGTTAAATGATTGGTCTGCACTAACTTTCAGCATCTTTTGTACAAGTGTTCGTGCAATAGGCATATCTGTTGCTACAAAGCTCAACATGGTTGCCATATTTGGACGAATCATACCAGCACCTTTAGAAATGCCGGTCATGGTATAAGTAATACCATCCAGCTCAAATTGCTCTGAAGCACCTTTAGGTGTGGTATCCGTGGTCATGATTCCAGTTGCGGCATCGTTCCAAGCATCCCCCTTCAAACTCGTTAAAGCAGGTTGAAATCCTTGAGTTAGGCGCTCAATTGGTAATTGTTCACCAATAACACCTGTAGAAAATGGCAGGACTTCAAAAGCCTCTACTTGCGCCAATTCAGCAAGCTTTAAGCAGGTCAATTGAGCATTTTGCATA
>QXCQ01000128.1 GCA_003576535.1 Nakamurella silvestris
CATCCATTTACCCGTAGAAAGTCGGGACAAAATTTGCCATTGGCGATAGAGGCTGTTGGAGGTTTCTTTTTCTTGTGCAGACATGTCAAATATCGTTGAAATCGTGAAGGTTTAAGGGAAATAAATCTGCTACACAATAGAAAAATAAAAAACTTTCTGCAAGTTCTATCCTTAAATTAATTTGTTAGACCTTGAAAACACACACTAAAAAATTTTGAAACAAGTTCGATCAAAACTCACATTGAGCTAAACAATAAACAATGAATTAATAAAAGCTGGTTAAAAGATTTCAAACCTGATGCTGAAAAACATTTTAAGACTCAATGATTGTTGGCATTGATATTGCTTGATTCATCCTGCCACCAGAGAACATAAGAAGAGGTTTGTATGCTAAAAGAAACGATGGATACAAATTCAAGTAATGAAAATTATGCAGAACGTTTTGCTGTGTCAATGATTGAAGAGCAGATTCAGTCGAATACAGGTGAATTAAAAGAGATAAAAAATATTCAGGCAGCTGTTCATTTAAATATTGAGATGCAGCAACCAGCAGTGCATTTACTTAAACAACTCGATTCTATTTTCTTTAATGAAATGACCGATGATCATGTTCTTTCACCTGAAACTGCGGAAAAAGTTGAGCATTGGTTATCTCAACATAGTATTTATGAGCTTGAAAAACTAAATGAAACAGCTAAAGCGCATTTTTTATATCAAGGAATTACCTTTGCTGTATATGGAGAAAAATCTGGGATTGATCGCACCATTCCTTTTGATTTGATTCCCCGAGTGATTGCCAAACAACAATGGAACAAAATCGAGGCAGGATGTACGCAACGTATCAAAGCTTTAAATCTATTTCTTGCTGATATTTATCATGAGCAAAATATTTTAAGAGAAGGTTTTATTCCTGAGTTACCAGTGCTTTCACATGAAGCGTATCAACCGATCATGATGAATCACAGTTTAAATGGAAATATTTATAGTCAAATCAGTGGTATCGACATTGTCCGTGATCGACACGGGGAGTTCTTTGTCTTA
>QXCQ01000166.1 GCA_003576535.1 Nakamurella silvestris
AAAGCATAACAAGGTGGATTACATATTTAAAACAAATCATTGTATTGTGTTGCTTTTTTGTGATTATTCTACTTTTTTTGCAATGCTAAAATGTATGTAAATATGAAAAAATGATTAAAAAATATACCAGTTGGTTACTGTAAATAACATTGATTATATGATCTTAATGAATGCTATATTGGACTTTTGGATTATTATTGTAATTTTAATTTAAAAAATAGATTTAAAATTTGAAACTATTGGCAAATTTTACGTAATAATGGAGAGAGTCGAGTATAGCCATTCATATGTTTATTTTATTAGGTTGGGTGATATTTTGAAGATTTTTACTGAAAAAGCAGTTAAAACTCACATTATTTCTGGCTTTTTGGGTGCAGGAAAAACAACCTTACTACAGCATTTGCTGCAACAAAAACCTGAGGGAGAAACTTGGGCGATTTTAATGAATGAGTTTGGGCAAATTGGTGTTGACCAGCAACTATTGCCTCAAGACTCTGGTTATGAAGTCAAAGAGTTATTGGGGGGGTGCTTATGCTGTGCTGGGCAACTTCCCATGCAAATTGCATTATCTCGCTTAATTTTTGATAAGCGTCCAGATCGGCTATTTATAGAACCTACAGGTTTAGGACATCCTGCACAACTTTTGGAACAATTGACAGAACCCCAGTGGCAAGCACAAATTGATATGCGAGCATTGGTTACTGTCATTGATGGTAGTCGATTAAATGACCAACAATGGATAAGTCAAGAACTCTATCAAGATCAATTAAAAGCTGCGCAATTGGTGGTAGTTTCTCATACAGATCTGATGTCTGAATCCGATTTCTTGGCTTTAGATGAATTCAAAAAGGACTATTTTGCTTATATTCAAACTTGGTTGCTTGCAGAGCAAGGACATTTGGATATTCAACAGTTAGATGTTGCTCATCAGGGAATCCAACGTAAAGTTCTGCCTTTGATTCAAGCACAAAAAAAATTAACTGCTGAATATGAACTGCCCGTGATAAAACAGTTGCCTTATCACTATGTAGAAACTTCAAATGGTTAT
>QXCQ01000136.1 GCA_003576535.1 Nakamurella silvestris
ATTGGATCAACACCTGGGAATTTATTGAATGGGAATACTGCTTCTTTTACTGCAAAATGAGTTGGGATAATTTCTTTTGTGAATCCTTGAGATTCTAAAGATTGACCAGCCATACAACGTGCAGCAACTTTTGCTAACGATTCACCAATACATTTCGATACAAATGGTACTGTACGAGATGCACGTGGGTTAACTTCAAGAATATAAACATCGTTGCCTTTTACAGCAAATTGAACGTTCATCAAACCAATAACGCCAAGCTCTTTCGCCATAGCCACTGTTTGACGACGCATTTCATCCTGAATCTCTTGTGAAAGAGAGTAAGGTGGAATCGAACATGCTGAGTCACCAGAGTGAATACCTGCTTGTTCGATGTGTTGCATAATTCCACCAATCACAACATCTTTACCGTCAGATACGCAGTCAACATCAACTTCTGTCGCATCATCAAGGAAGTGATCGAGTAATACAGGTGCTTCGTTAGATGCTTGAACCGCATCACGTAAGTAGCGCTTAAGTTCATCGTCATTGTAGACGATTTCCATTGCACGACCACCAAGCACATAAGAAGGACGTACTACCAATGGATAACCCACTTTAGATGCTTCAGCCATACCTTCTTCAGCAGATTTTACAATGCTGTTGCTTGGTTGGCGAAGATTCAAACGTTGAATCATTTGTTGGAAACGTTCACGGTCTTCTGCACGATCAATTGCATCAGGAGATGTACCAATAATTGGAGCCCCAGCTTCTTCCAAAGCACGTGCCAATTTCAATGGTGTTTGACCGCCATACTGCACAATGATGCCTTTTGGCTTTTCAGTACGCACGATTTCAAGTACGTCTTCCAGTGTGATTGGTTCGAAGTACAAACGGTCAGAAGTATCATAGTCTGTTGAAACAGTTTCTGGGTTACAGTTGACCATGATGGTTTCATAACCATCTTCACGCATAGCAAGCGCAGCATGTACACAGCAGTAATCGAACTCAATACCTTGACCAATTCGGTTAGGACCACCACCGATGACCATAATCTTGTCTTTGCTAG
>QXCQ01000153.1 GCA_003576535.1 Nakamurella silvestris
AATGCGCAAGGATTACGTTTGCTGACCAAAATTGACTACCATCCTCATGATGGAGGAATGCGCTTAACTTACGCAACGTTAGGAGCTTACTTAAAGTATCCGTGGTTATCCCAAACCATAGAATCTCAAGGTAATACACCTGCTAGTAAACGGGCAAAATTTGGCTGTTATCAAGCTGAGAAAGAAATCCTCAAACAAATTGCAGACCAACTTGGCTTAATTCAATTAGGTGAATATCGCTGGTGTCGCCATCCTTTAACCTATTTATTAGAAGCAGCAGATGATATTTGTTATGCCTTAATTGATTTAGAGGATGGGATTATTCTCAACATGCTTTCTTATGAAGAAGTTGAACCTATTTTTCTTGATTTATTAGGAGATTTTGGTGTTCCTGCTGAATTAAATATGCCCTACACCACTTGGCAACAAAAGATTGCAGCATTACGTGGTCGTGTGATGAAACGTTTAGTTGAAGAAGTCACGACTGCTTTTGCAAAGCAACATTTCCAAATTATATCAGGACAACTCAAAGGCTCTTTATTGCAATACTGTTCTGAAGATATTGAACTAGGAATAGATCGTGCCAAAAACCTCGCTCGTGAAAAGATCTTTGAACATCCACAAAAGTCAGGGTTGGAAATTATTGCACATCAAAGCCTGCAACATATCTTAGATGCATTTATTCCACTGACCACACCACATAAAACTTTAAGTTTTAAAGATGGTCGCTTGATGTCCATTTTAGAACGTTTTGGCGCACGCTTTAGTGATAACCACTATGACAATATTATGCAAGTTCTTGATATTGTTAGCAAGTTCTCAGATCACCAAGCCTATAATTTGGCGCAAGAACTTCAAGGGAATAAGGTAGGGTTTTTCTGATGACATCACGCTATATTGATGATGGAGTGTATAAATCTCAGTTTATTTTTGCCGATCAATGGGTGCATTGCCCTGACTGCGAAACCCCAGGAGTCATCCATTATCAAAAGTTAGACAAAACAACGTTCAGTTGTGAATGCACGTCGCATTTTGTATTTACATGTCGTAAATGCAACC
>QXCQ01000086.1 GCA_003576535.1 Nakamurella silvestris
GTTTACTTACAGCGTATGCGATCAAAACTGGCGCACCTTTAGATTTTGTTCCAGTTCAAGGACATGATTTTAGCAGTCGTGGAATGAGTGGAATCTATGATGCAACACAAAATGGTGTTGGTCACTTAACCAGTTTTATCGGTACAGATGCCGTCTCAGCGATTGATTATGCCGAAGAATATTACAATGCAGACGGTATTGTGGGAGTTTCAGTTCCTGCTACTGAACACAGTGTAATGTGTATGGGCAGTGAAGATAATGAAATTGAAACATTCAAACGTTTGATCACTGAACTTTATCCATCTGGCGTAGTCAGTATTGTGTCAGATACTTGGGACTTTTGGCGAGTCATTACAGAATTCACTGTTGAGTTAAAAGATGAAATTCTTGCTCGCCAGCCTAATGCTCTGGGTCTTGCCAAACTGGTTTTCCGACCTGACTCTGGAGATCCTGTAAAAATCATATGTGGTGATCCTGAAGCACAAGTTGGCAGCCCTGCCTATAAAGGTGCTGTGGAATGTTTATGGGAAATCTTCGGGGGGACTAAAACAGACCGAGGTTATAAAGTGCTCAATGAACGTGTTGGCTTGATTTATGGTGATTCGATCACCTTAGAACGCGCTTTAAAAATTCTGCAAGGATTAGAAGCCAAAGGCTTTGCTTCAAATAATCTTGTGTTTGGAATTGGTAGTTATACGTATAACTATTTAACTCGCGATACTTTTGGCTTTGCAGTAAAAGCGACTTGGGGGCAAGTAAATGGCGTTCCACGTGAATTGTTTAAAGATCCTGCGACAGATTCTGGGATTAAAAAGTCAGCTAAAGGTCTACTTCGTGTTGAAAGATCCGAAACAGGCTTTGTATTGTTCGATCAACAATCGCCTGAGCAAGAACAACAAGGTGAGTTAGTCACGGTATTTGAGAATGGTCAATTGATTCAAGAATGCGCATTGAATGAAATTCGTGAGCGTTTAATATCAAGCCTATAGTATTAAAACCAAGCATTCAGTTTAGGATAAAACTGAATGCTTAAACTAAACTATTGAAAAACACCAGCAAAAT
>QXCQ01000177.1 GCA_003576535.1 Nakamurella silvestris
GTTGGGCGTAGTAGTGGTCGAGGGTGGTTTGGCGTTGTTGTTGGATCAGGTGGGCGGTGTGGTTGTGGACCGATGCGGGGGTGTAGTGGCCGATACCGCTGTGTCGGTGTTCGGTGGCGTAGCGGTGTAGGAATTGGCTGGTCCAGGTTCTGGCGTGGTTGATGCTCTCGAACGTGTCGGGGCAGTCGAGGTCGTATTTGATGGTCTTGAACAGTGACTCGGAGAACGGGTTGTCGTCACTGACTCGGGGCCGGGAGTACGAGGGGATTGTTCCTGCTGCTGTGAGGGTGTCGATCAGGTCGTGGGATCGCATGATCGCCCCGTTGTCGGCGTGTAGGCATTTCGGTGTTCCGTGGTCGGTGATGGCTTGCTGGAACATCTCAACGGCGTCGTGGGTGTTCTCGGTGTACTCGATGCGCCAGGCGACCGGGTATCGGGAGAACACGTCCATGGCCAAATACAGCTTGTACCGGTCCTGGGTTCGGGGGCCTTTGAGTTCGGTGATGTCCCAGGACCACAGGTCCTGGGGGCTTGCCGCGCCGACGACGGGTTTGGTGCGGCAGGAAGATCGGCCGCCGCCGGTACGTGTTCGGGTCCGGCGGCGGTCCCCGACGAGGCCGTGATCGTTGGCGACCCGGTAGAAGGTGCGTTCCGAGCAGCCCAGCACACCACGGTCCAGTGCCCGCCAGTACGCCTGCCCGACGGACAAAGCGGCGTCCTGCGGGTCGGTCAACACCTCGAGGATGACCCTCCGCTCGGTGTCGGACAACGCTGCCGGCTGTATCCGGTCCCGCTGCGGTACCGGGTTGTCCACCGGCCGGTAGTGGCTGTAGCCCTTGGTGATCCGGTAGAACGTCGACCGGGCCAGCCCGACCAGGACACACCCGGTGATCGTTTTGATCCCCGCCCCGATCAGCTCTGTCACCGCCAAGATCAGGACAGCTTGGTGCGCTGCAACCACCGCCGGTACTCGTCCGCGCTCATCAGTGACACCGGGACGGCAGGTTCTGGCGCTGTCGGGCTGTTGGAGATCTCTTCCAAGAGCCCGAATGCTTTTCCCAAG
>QXCQ01000121.1 GCA_003576535.1 Nakamurella silvestris
CGGTTCACATGATCACGCAACTCGATCAATGCAGAACGTTTAAACCATGCCACTGCAATAATTGACAATAGTGCACCACCAATAATACCAATATTGTTGATAAAATGATCGACAATATCAACCAGTTTAATTGCATTCACACTTGAAAATAAAAAGATCGAAACAATCGCACTACCACCACCAATGATAGTCACGGCTTTTTTACGTCCCCACTTTAACTTGTCTTGCATTGCCGCAATGGGTACTTCAAGGATACTCACCATTGAAGAAATACCAGCCACAAATAAAGAAGAGAAGAACAATAAACCAAATAAATCAGCACCAGCTCCTAAACTCGAAATGATTTTAGGGAACGCAATGAATGCCAAACCGATACCACCACTCACGACTTGATCAACAGGCTTCCCTGCTGCAAATGCCATAAAACCAAGCGCAGCAAAAATACCAATACCTGCCAAGATTTCAGTTGAAGCATTGGCAAAACCAACAATCAGACCAGAACCAGTCAAGTTGGTTTTCGGTTTAAGATAAGATGCATAGGTCACCATGATCCCGAAACCAACTGAAAGAGAAAAGAAAGTATGACCAAATGCCGCGAGCCAAACTTTATAGTCCCACATCGCTGCCCAGTTTGGGGTAAAGAATGCATTCAAACCTTGCACTGCACCTGGTAAGCGTAATGCCTGAATCACAAGAATAGTGAATAGAATAAACAACAATGGCATGAAAATTTTGTTCGAGAATTCAACACCTTTCTTGACACCACCAAATAAAATGATCAGAGTAAGTGCCCAAATTCCAACGATAGGCCAAAATAAATGACCTACAAATTGGAAATCAAAACCAGTTGCTTTAGATGTTTGTAGATAGGTATTAAAGAAGAAATTTTCAGGATCATTTCCCCATAACTGACCAATAGAGAAGTACACATAACTGCCTGCCCAAGTCAGCACACTGGCATAATATAAACCAATAATGATACAGACACAGACTTGCCACCAACCTAAAGTTTCACCTCCTTTGAATAAAGCACGATACGCTTTAGGTGGAGAGTTATTGCTTTTATGCCCTGTTG
>QXCQ01000085.1 GCA_003576535.1 Nakamurella silvestris
CGGTAGTTGTCAAGCTGCTTGGGACGCGGTGGTGGGTTGTGGTGGGTTGATGTAGGTGGTTTGTGGTGGGGTTTTTACTGTGGGTGGTGTGCGGTATCTGCCGGGGTATTGGTGGTGGTGTTGGGTGAGGAGTTTTTGTCTGTGTTCGGCGGTGGTGGTCCAGGTGCCGTCGTGGACTTGCTGGGGTGTGTAGCCGTTGAGTCCGGAGTGTCGGTGGGTGTGGGTGTAGTTGCCGATGAACTGTGTGATCCAGGTGTTGGCGGTGTCGTAGTCGTGGAAGCGGTGGTAGTCGAGGTCGTATTTGAGGGTCTTGAACAGTGCTTCGGAGAAGGGGTTGTCGTTCGATACGTGGGGGCGGGATCGGGAGTGTTCGATGCCGTGGGTGGTGAGTGTGTCTTTGACCAGGCGTGAGGTCATGGACGCGCCGCCGTCGGCGTGCAGGGTGTGTGGGGTGGTGCCCTCGGTGGTGATCGCGTCCAGGATCATCTCGGCGGCCAAATGGTCACGTTCGAGGTGTTCCAGGCGCCATCCGACGGGTTTACGGGAGAACACGTCGAGTATCAGGTACAGGTGCAGCGAGGTTCGTTGGGAACGGATCGGGATCCGGGTGATGTCCCAGGACCACACCTGGTTCGGTGCGTGGGCCACGAGTTCGGGGATCGTTGCCGGCGGGTGGGTCGCCTGGCGGCGGCGGTCCCCGGACAGGCCTGCCGCGGCGGCGACCCGGTGCCAGGTCCGTAGCGATGCTATGTAGGTGCCCTGGTCCATGACTTGGTAGAACACCTGCTGCACGGACAATTTCACGTTGACCTCGTCGCTGAGGTGGACCCGGATCTGGGCGCGTTGCTCTTCGGTCAGGGCATGCGGTTGATACCGGGCCGATTGGGGTATCGGGTCCGCCCTGCCGGACGGGGCGGCCCGGTGCCGGTACCACGACGATTTCGGGTAACCGGTCACCCTCAACGCGGTCCGGGTATCCAGCCCGGCTTCTAACAGGTCCTCGACACAGCCGGTCAAGACCTGCTGGAGGTGTCCTTCGTATCGACGGTGTCCTCCGGCGCGGGGTGCTCTTGCAACATCACTTGCAAGAGCGTGGAGGCT
>QXCQ01000140.1 GCA_003576535.1 Nakamurella silvestris
ACGGATGTACAGCAAGCGACTTTACAATTGCAGGATGTACGTTTGCGCAAGGTGCAATTACTCAAAGATGCATGGCAACGTGCCATTGAAGCAGAAAGTTTGAGTCTAGGCGTTGAACCAAGTCAAATCATGGCGAAAGATGCAATCGCACAAATTAATCAAAACTTATGGCAAGAGACTCAAGCACTACCAGTGATTGGTGGGAGAAATTAATATGCTAAATCAATTTAAATCGTTTCAGCATCAGCAGGGCAAAATTTCTCAACGCCTACTGATCATTTTTGCTATTGTCGTGACAGCACTTATTGCAACGGCTTTACTTTTTTCATCGAAAAAAAGCACATCAAAAGAAGAAGGGCATGGTGAGGAAGGACATGCGCATGGTGAAGAAGGTGCAGCAGAATCAGCTGAGGGAGGTGCAAATGAAGGTGGGCATAGTGAAGAGGAGGAAAAAGAAACCATTAGCCTGACTGCACAGCAAATTACTGAGCAAGGCATACAACTCGCCAAAGCGGAAATGGGAGCTGTTTTAAAGTCAGCATCTTATCCTGCAAAAATCATGGTCAATACCGATCGACAGGCGCATGTATCTCCTGCTTTTAGTGGACAAGTGATAGCGGTAAATGTGGAGCTAGGGCAACGTGTGCAAAAAGGTCAGGCATTGGCAACGCTCGTTGTTCCAGATTTGGTTGACCAACAAGCGAATTTACAGATTGCGCAAGCTGCAATGGAGTTGGCGCATCAAGATTATGAACGTGAGCGTCAATTATGGTCACAAGGCATCTCTGCCAAGCAGGATTATCAGCGTGCATACAATGCCTATAAACAGGCTCAAATACAGGTACAAGCAACCAAATCTCGTCTGTCTGCTTTAGGGGCTTCTTCTGGTAGTCAGGGACGTTATGTCATGACAGCACCGATTGCGGGAATTATTAGCAAAAAAGATTTAGTCATGGGGGAGAATGTTCAGCTTGCCAGTCAATTGTTCGTGATTGATCAGTTGGATCAATTGTGGCTTGAATTTATTGTCCCAAGTTCCGAGTTTTCATCTATTGCACCGAATCAACAGATTGAGTTTAAGTCGTTACAAACAGGTAATACTTTCAAGGCTCAGATTCAAAGTTTAAATACTGAAGCTGATGCTCAGACTGGACGTTTACAAGTGC
>QXCQ01000201.1 GCA_003576535.1 Nakamurella silvestris
CCGGAACCGTCAACGCCCCCAACGCCACCACCAACTTCGGATCATGCAACGTCGCCGGCGCCCGACCCAACAACTCCGACACCCGACGATGCACCAACCGCAAATGCGACGAACCACCCGTCAAATACAACGCATGCAACGCCCCCGGCGACACACCAGCACGACCCAACGTCCGCCGCACCAACCCCACCGCAGCATCAATATCCGCCGACACCAACCGATCGAACTCCGACGCCGTCACCGTCACCACCGCCTGCAAATCCCCCACCACCACAGGAATCCGCGCCGACTCGTACTCACTCAACTCATGCTTGGCCAACCGCACCTGCTCCCGCAACGTCTGCAACGACCCCAACCCCGCCGGCGACAACAACTCCCCCAACAACACCCCATGACCACCCACCCGCAACTGACCCAACACCCACTCCTGCAACCGCAAATCCAAAACCTCACCCCCCAACGGATCAATCCCATCCGCCGCCACCACCGAAAAAGACCCATCCCCCGACGGCGACGACCGCAACACCGCCACATCCAACGTCCCACCACCAAAATCAAAAACCGACACGAACTTCCCCGCCGGCACCGGCTCCGCCCCATTCAAACCCGTCGCCGCATACCACGACGCCGCCGCCACCGGCTCCGTCACCAACCGCACCGAACCAGCAACAAACCCCGCCCGCGACGCCGCCAACAACAACAAACCCTGCCGACCAGACGCCCACTGCTGCGGAAACGTCAACACCACCTCCGACGGCAACCCACCCCCCGCCATCCGCATCGCCCGCACCAACACCTGATGCAACACAGCAGCAACCAAATCCACCACCGAAAACTCCGACCCCCCCAACAAAATCTCCCCCTCCCCCAACCGACGCTTCGGACACCCCTCGAACAACGAAGGATCCAACCGCGCCGCCCGCACCGCAGCACCACCAACCACCACCCCCGACTCCCCCACCAACACCGCCGACGGCATCTGATCAGCCTGCTCCGACAACCTCACCGCCTCCGGCCGACCACCACCCACCCGATACGCCGCCGCCGTATTCGACGTCCCAAAATCCACCGCCAACGACCAACCAGACACACCCATCACCCCACCCACACCACAACATCAACCGCCCGCAACACCCGACCACCCCACAACCACCCCGGACGCACCTCCCGCGCCACAC
>QXCQ01000027.1 GCA_003576535.1 Nakamurella silvestris
ACCGAATCGGACAAAAAACCTCGGCATTTGCCGAGGTTTTTTTATGGGTTAAAACTATTCAAAGTTTCAAAGTTATTTTGTTGTATCTCGTTTAGAACAGTCCATGACAGCATCAGCAATCCCGTCGGCATATTTTGATTCTGTGATCGTACAGCCATTTTCCTGATAAGTTCGAGTTTCCTTAGAAAACTTATGATCTTTCGGAATCGGTGCATCACATGGCTTATTGGTCTTTACATTGACCATTTTTACAGGTCCATCATTGTAAATCGTGACCTTACAACCCTTAACAACATATTCCTGTTCGATTCCACCGTACCTTTCATCCTCTGAAACAGCAGATGCAACATCACAAGCATCATCAGCACGACATGCGGCTTCTGCGTCACTAGCCACAGTAGCTTCAGCTCCGGCAGCCTCCATAGCTTCAGCAGCCGCTTCCTGCACTTGAGCATCTACAATTTGTTTCTTTGCATATGTATTAGAAAGATTCATCATAAGAAAAACAGCAAGAAGCAACTTACTGCTATTATTTATTAAATTCATGAATGACCCAGACCTTATATTGATTTAAATTCAGCGCATACCATAAGCTTATTAAAGTTAAGGTGATTTTATTGCCTATTTTTAGTATCCTAGTCTATTCATTTTTTCTAGTTTTTGGAATATGTCAGTCGAAAATGCGCCTCAACAAGGGATTACGTTGTATAGCCACGAGGATGACTTTCGTTCACATTGGATCAGATTTCTGCTTGCAGAAAAACAGATTAAACACACTTTAATAATCGTTGAAGAAGATGATGAAGACTTAGCAAGCCTTAATCCATACAATCAACTGCCAATGTTGATTGAAAACGATTTGAAATTGTTTAAAACCCATATCATTTCTGAATACCTAGATGACCGTTATCGGCAAAATAAACTGTATGCCGATGCACCTGCCCCACGCGCAGAACAAAGACAGTATATTTGGCGTTTTGAGCAAGATTGGTTTAAGCTTGCAGACACCATGCTCCGCCACCCAGATACGCTCAACGCAGCAGAAAAGAAAAAAGCTCAGCAACAACTGAAAGATACTTTAGTATCTTTAACACCACTTTTTCAGCACTATCCATATTTTATGTCTGATAACTTTACAATTTTAGATTGTATGTTAGCCCCAATTTTCGTACGGTTAAAACATATGGGAATTG
>QXCQ01000017.1 GCA_003576535.1 Nakamurella silvestris
ACGTTCATCGAGACACCCACGGCCACATCCGGTCCACCCAGGTCCTGGGCGACCTCGGCGGCCTTCTCGGCATTCAGATCAGCGATCACGATGCACGCACCGTGCTCGGCCAACAACTGCGCCGTGGCCAACCCGATCCCCGACGCCGCACCCGTGACCAGAGCGATCCGCCCCGCCAACGCCTTCGGCTTGGGCTTACGCGCGAGCTTGGCCTCCTCCAACGCCCAGTACTCCACCGCGAACTTGTCCGCCTCCGACACCGGCGAGTACGACGACACACCCTCCGCGCCGAACATCACGTTGATCGCGTTCACGTAGTACTCACCCGCCACCCGCGCGGTCTGCTTGTCCGCACCGAAGGAGAACATCCCCACCCCCGGCACCAGGATGATCGCCGGATCCGCACCCCGGATCGCCGGCGAATCCGCCGTCGCATTCCGATCGTAATAAGCCTGGTAATCGGCCCGGTACTCGGCGTGCAACACACCCAACCGCGCCACGACCTCCTCGATCGGCGCATCCACCGCGGTGTCCACCAACAACGGACGCACCTTCGTCCGCAGGAAATGATCCGGGCACGACGTCCCCAACGCCACCAACTCCGGAGCCTTGGCCCGGGACAGGAAGTCCAACACCACCTCCGAGTCCGTGAAATGACCCAACTGCCGCCGGTCCGCCGAAGCCACCGCCCGCAGATGCGGGAACAACACCGCCGCCCGCGCCCGACGCTCGGCCTCCGGCAACGCCTCCCGCCCGGCCACCACGCCGCCGAACGGCTCCGCCACCGAATTGGACTTCAAGAACTGGGCCGCATCAGCGATGATCTTCAACGACCGGGCCTCGACCTCATCAGAGGTCTCCCCCCACGCCGTCACACCATGACCACCCAACACCGCACCGATCACGTTCGGGTCCTTGGCCAACTCGGCCATCGCCTTGCCCAACTCCCACCCCGGACGCTTCCACGGCACCCACGCCACCGCACCACCCCAGATCTTCGCCGTCAACGCCTCACCATCAGCCGCACACGCCAACGCGATCACCGAATCCGGATGCAGATGATCCACATGCGCCTGATCAACCAAACCATGCATCGGCGTATCGATCGACGGAGCAGCCCCACCGGAACCGAACGAACAGAACGAGAACAACCCCACCATCTCGTCCTCGAACTCAACACCCCGATACACACCGTCAAGACCCACCAGACGATCACGCTCGAGCACCGC
>QXCQ01000144.1 GCA_003576535.1 Nakamurella silvestris
AGCAAGTGGGTCAGAGTAAGAATGATCGTGTCAATGCCATGGCAGCAGCCAATGCTGGTTTTGATGCTTATAAAGCGGGACAGGCTTTAGGCAAATTACAAGGTGCACTGTCGGATGCAAGTAAGCTGAATGGAAATGTCGAAGTCAGCGTAAGTCTGACTTACGGAGAGCAGAAAAATACTCAATTTAGTCAGACACAAAGTAGTACAGCCAGCCAAAGTCAAGTTTATGCAGGTGGCAAAACCAATATTGTTGCCACAGGCGCAGGTGAAAAATCCAATATCAATATCATTGGTTCGGATGTTGTGGGTATGCAAGGGACTCATTTGGCAGCCGATCATGATGTGAACATAAAAGCGGCTGAACAAAAAACCATTGAAGCGTCTGGCAACAAGAGTGCAGGTTGGAATGCAGGGGTTTCAGTCAGTAACCAAACAGGGTTTGGGGTCACTGCTGGAGGAAATCTTGGAAAAGGCAAAGGCAATGGTACAGACACCAGTTATGTGAACAGTCATGTTGGTTCTAAGGACAGTTCAACCACGATCAGTAGTGGAAATGCAACCAATATTATTGGTGGACAGGTACAAGGTAAAGGTGTACAGATTGATGCCAATGAACTGAATATTGAAAGCTTACAAGACAAAGCAACCTACAAGAGTAAGCAACAAAATATCTCAGGACAAGTCAGTGTCGGAACCAATGGTGCTAATGCATCAGGCAGTTTTAGTAAGTCGAATGTAAATGCCAATTATGCATCGGTAAATGAACAGTCAGGAGTTTTCGCTGGAGATGATGGTTATCAGATCAAGGTGAAGAATAATACTGATTTGAAAGTAGCGATCATTACCTCGACACAGACTGCTGAAAACTTAAATAAAAATAGTTTAGATACAGGCACATTGACGCATTCAGATATTCGTAATGTCAGTGAGTATGATGCCAAAGGTATTAGCTTGAGTGCAGGGTTTAATGCAGGCAAAAGTGATGAAAAAGGTGGCAAAACGCCTGATACTGTACTTTCTACACCAAACAAAATTGATCAACATGCATCCACGACTACAGGTGTAAGTAAGTCGATCGGTTTTGGTTTAGACAGTGATAAAAACAGCAGTGTGACCAAGAGCGGTATCAATACGTCAAATATCACGATTCGAGATGAACAAGGTCAGCAAGCATTAACAGGTAAAACCGCTGAACAGATCAAGTCAGACATCTTGACCAGTGTGACG
>QXCQ01000046.1 GCA_003576535.1 Nakamurella silvestris
TCAGCTTTGAAGAATTGCAGTCGATGACGGGTGCTCAATTGGTTGATGCAACACAAGGATAATAAATCTCTCCTAACTTCCCTTTAAAAGGGTGAGAAGCACTGCTTCTTAAGAGAGATTATTTAAGGAAAAACACATGAAAAATGCTTATATCATTGATGCCATTCGAACTCCATTTGGTCGTTATGCGGGTGGACTTGCAGCTGTAAGAGCGGATGATTTAGGTGCAGTACCAATTCAAGCCTTGATGCAACGCAACCCGACTGTAGATTGGCAACAAGTCGACGATGTGATTTATGGCTGTGCCAATCAGGCAGGTGAAGACAACCGAAATGTGGGTCGTATGTCGGCATTATTGGCAGGGCTGCCTGTTGAAGTGCCTGCAACTACGGTCAATCGTTTATGTGGTTCGTCACTGGATGCGATTGCGATGGCAGCACGGGCGATTAAAGCCAATGAAGCCGATCTGATCATTGCTGGTGGTGTGGAAAGCATGAGTCGAGCACCCTATGTGATGGGCAAATCCGAGAGTGCTTTTGGGCGTAGCCAAAAAATTGAAGACACCACCATGGGTTGGCGCTTTATCAATCCCAAGCTAAAAGACATGTATGGTGTAGAAACCATGCCACAAACGGCTGAAAATGTGGCTGAGCAATTCAACATCAACCGTGCTGATCAAGATCAGTTTGCATTGAACAGTCAGCAACGTACAGCAGCAGCACAGGCACAAGGCTTTTTTAAACAAGAAATTGTTGCTGTGACCATTCCTCAGCGTAAAGGTGATGCTTTGCTGGTGGATCAAGATGAGCATCCACGAGCTTCAACCACATTGCAAGCCTTACAAAAATTAAAAGGTGTGGTGAAAGCAGAAGGTACGGTAACTGCGGGCAATGCTTCAGGAATTAACGACGGTGCAGCCGCTTTACTGATCGCATCAGATCAAGCCGTTACACAGTATCAATTAAAACCACGCGCCAAAATCATTGCAGCGACAACCGTGGGTATAGAACCTCGAATCATGGGATTTGCACCTGCACCAGCGATCAAGAAATTACTTCAACAGGCAAATCTGAGTTTGGCGCAGATGGATGTGATTGAGCTGAATGAAGCCTTTGCCGCCCAAGCTTTGGCAGTGACTCGTGATTTAGGCTTGGCAGATGATGATGCACGGGTCAATCCGAATGGTGGTGCAATTGCTTTGGGGCATCCATTGGGTGCATCAGGCGCTCGCTTGGTGACAACCGCCCTCAACCAACTTGAACAGATTCAAGGGCAATATGC
>QXCQ01000225.1 GCA_003576535.1 Nakamurella silvestris
CCTGGAGTCATACGGTCAGTGCAACGCCACCCATCTGGAGGCGTGATGGCAAGGAAGTATTTTGGCGTTGAGATGAAGGACAGGGCGTTCCTGTTGATGGCCTCGGGTGTGTCGATGGATGCGGCTTCGAGGATTACCGGCGTGTCGGCCACGCATTTACGCAGGTGGTGGCGCGAGGTTGGTGGGATGACACTTCGTGCTGGCGCCAGGGGCGGTACCGGGATCGTGGTCCGGCTAGATCAGTTGCAGGAGCCAGGACCCAAGGGGTCCCGGTTGAATTTGTTCGAGCGGATCACGATCCAGGCCGGTCTGGCCCAGGGCCGCAGCGACCGCGATATCGGCCGGCAGATCCGCCGGCCGGGGTCGACGGTGTGCCGTGAGCGGCTCCGCAACGGTCATAACGGGACTTACCACGCTGGTATCGCGGCGGCCCGGGCTGCTGTCAACGCTTGCCGACCGAAGTCGTTCAAACTTCTCGGCAACCGGAAGTTGTGCCTGTTGATCAACACGTGGATGGACGATGGGTGGTCACCGAAACTGATCTCGCTGGTCCTTCGTTTGGAGTTCCACGATGATGTGAACATGCAGATCAGCCACGAGACGATCTATCAGTGCCTGTACGTGCAGACCCGCGGGGAGTTACGTAAGGACCTGTATCGGCAGTTGAGTTTGGGCAGATCGAAGCGGGTCCCGGAGAGGTCGAAGCGGGGCACAGATCGCCGCGGGAAGCTGAGCGAGGATGCCTTCAAAATCGCTGACCGGCCGGCCGAGGTGCAAGACCGGGCAGTACCGGGCCACTGGGAGGGTGATCTGATCACTGGTACCGAGAACGGCTCAGCCATCGGGACTTTGGTCGAGCGAACCTCCCGGTACACGATCTTGCTGTACCTGCCGGGTAAACACGGGGCCGAGGAAGTGGCGACCGCGATGATCGAGGCGATGAAGGACCTGCCCGAGCACCTGCGCCGCTCGATGACCTGGGACCGAGGTTCGGAAATGGCCCAGTTCGAACGAATCCAGATCGAGCTGGGCACACCGGTGTACTTCTGCGATCCGAGATCGCCATGGCAGCGCGGAACGAACGAGAACACCAACCGGCTCCTGCGGCACTGGTTCCCCAAAGGCACCGATCTGCGGGTACATTCCGCGGCCGACTTGAAGCGGGTCCAGGACACCCTCAACCGGCGTCCTCGACCCACTCTGGGCATGCAAACCCCAACCCAACGGCTAGCAGAAATCATCGGCCAACAAGCGGCCTAACCCACTCCGTTGCACCAACCACTTGACTCCGCC
>QXCQ01000102.1 GCA_003576535.1 Nakamurella silvestris
GGCGTCGGGGGTGGGTCGGCGGGTGGGGTCGTCGGTGTTGTCGTTGTTGTCGGGGTTGGGGCGTCCTCGGTCGGGTCGGGGTGAGCGGGCGCGGGCGGCTCGGATCGTGGCGTTTGTGCCTGCTCATAATGAGGAGGCTGATATTGCGCGGACGTTGGATGGTTTGTTGTCGCAGTCACGTCGGTTGGATCGGATTGTTGTTGTTTTGGATAATTGTTCTGATTCGACGGCGGAGATTGTGTCTCGTTATCGGGGGGTGACGGTGATGGAGACGGTGGGGAATGTGGATAAGAAGGTGGGGGCTTTGACGCAGGCGTGGCAGGTGTACGCGGCGGGGTACGACTTCATGTTGGGGGTGGATGCGGATACGGTTTTGGCTCCGGATGCGGTGGGGCAGTTGGAGGATGAGATGTTGCGGGTGCCGTCGGCTGCGGGGGTGATGGCGCGGTACACGTTTGATATGGGGTTGGGTTCTTCGTGGTTTGCGCGTCAGTTGATTCGGGCGCAGCGTATTGATTTTGCGTCGTGGTTGACCGATATCATGGCGAAGGAGAGGTCGACGTATGTGTTGGGTGGGCAGGCGACGTTGTTCCGGGTGAAGCATTTGCAGGATGTGGTGGATGTGCATGAGCGGAATTCTCCGTGGGATCCGGATGCGCAGGTGGAGGACATGGAGTTGACGTGGCGGTTGCATGAGGCTGGTCGGAAGACGTTGGTGTCGGCGACGGCGCGGGCGTATGCGGGGCCGATGGTGTCGGTGAAGGGGTTGATGGGGCAGCGTCGTAAGTGGGATGAGGGGATGGCGGCGTTGTTGTGGAAGAACAAGATGCCGGATCGGAATACGTTGATTCCGTGGAAGCAGCAGTTCTCGATGTTGGCGAACGGGTTTTCGCGGTTGTTGTTCGCGGTGATGTTGGGGTTGTCGTTGATGGTGGGGCAGTTCGTGTGGTCGCCGGTGTGGTTGTTGCCGATCGTGATCGGTGTGGCGTTGAACGTGAAGGTGGCGTGGCGGATGCCGGATCGGACGGTGGGGGATCTGGTGTATGCGTTGGCGGTGGTGCCGGCGGAGTTGTGGATGGCGTCGCGGATCTGGACGACGATGGTGTCGTGGTTGAACATCTGGTTCGGTGCTCGGCGTGATGGGTGGGCGGCGCAGGCGGCGGCGGAGTCGGGTGGGGGGAAGTCCGGTGGTGCGTTTTTCGCGAAGTTGTTGGTGTGGGGTGTGGTGGGTGGGGGTGTGGTTGCTGGTTTGACGTGGTGGTGGGTGACGAAGGCGTCGTTGGGGTTGCAGGAGCGGGTGTTGACGACGGGGTGGTCGGTGTTGACGGTGTTGACGATCTTGATGTCGGTGTTGGCGTTGATGAAGTTGCTCAAGCCGACCCGCGGGTACAAGCCCTGACCGACCGCGTGACCGCGTTCCCGACCGTGTTCCCGTTCCCGTTCTTGTTCCCGCGCACGGTGTTG
>QXCQ01000070.1 GCA_003576535.1 Nakamurella silvestris
ACCACCCCACAACCACCCCGGACGCACCTCCCGCGCCACACGGCCGACAAGCTGTGCATCGGGGGTGGACTCGGTGGACACCGCACGCTGGGTGTCCGGGTCGAACGGGTCGCCCGCCGTGAGATGGATCCGTTCCACCCCGGCCAGTCGGAGGGTTCGCTCCAGCTGGACCTGTACGGCGGCCGCCGCCGGTCCCTGGGCCAGATCGTGGGCCGACACCAGACCGCTCACCAGGTCCGGTTCCTGGTCCGGCGGATCGGTCAGCCACGGCGCCGTCGTCACCGGCGGGTCCGACGGGGCGGGCCCGCCGGAAGGGGCAGCTGCGTTCTGGTGCATGGGAACCTCGCTATGGCTCGAGCGGGTCGGAACCGAACCGGCGGACAGCAACGGTACGGGCAGCCTCGCAGGTGCGCGACCCCCCGGGGTGTCGAACGGTGAAATTTCCGGTGGCCGCATCGGCGTCAACCACCTCACGCGGGGTTGGCCCGGTCCCGGACGATGTCGGCGAAACCGATGTACTGCCGGTTCAACGCCGTGTCGAGCTCCTCGGAAGCGCCGTCGACCGGATCGACGTAGATCTCGATCGAGTAGGGCAGCGAGTTGTAGGCGAAGGCAAAGACCTCGGAGCCCTTGTCGGACGTGTCCACCGGGTCCGTCTTCTCCGGACCCCACTGGAGGCCGTCCATCCGCGCGGAGTCCGCACTGCCGTCGTCGGCCCGCTGATGGCTGGTCAACCCGGTGAACTGGTCGAGGGCCTGTTCGGCGGCGGCGGTGTCGGTCCACCGGCTCAGGAACACGGTGGTGTCCTTCAGGTCCGGGTAGGTGCACCGGTAACCCTCGAGCTGCCCGTCCGCCAAGGTCCCGGTCTGCTCCTCGCAGGCAGGGAGGTCGAAACCCCGTGCGGTGGAGAAGACCCACTGCAGCCCCGCCACCCCGGAGATCTCGGCGCAGTCGGCCGTGTCGGTGACGACCTCGGCGTTCCAGCAGGTCAAGGAAGCCGGGGCGGTGCCCGCGGTGGTGGAGCCGGTCGACTCGGTGCTGGTCGACTCGGTGCTGGTCTGTGTGGTGGTGGTCGGCGGGGTCGTGGTCGGGACCGTGTCGGAGCCCGGAGCACTGGAGTTGGACCCGATGACCGGGACCGAACCGTCCCCGTCGGCGGCCACGTTCGACCGCGGGCGCACGATCAGGAAGATGCCCACCACCAGGGCGACCACCGCCGCAGCGGCACCGGCCATCCACCACAGGCGACGGGTACGGGGCGGACGGTTCGGCCGCGCCTCCGACGGTCGTTGCTGCTGCGGCCCAGGGCCGGGGGGCTGGGCTCTCCGGACCTGCGCGCCCGGGATCTGTGTCGTCGGGGACTGCGGTCCCGGGCCGGCGAGGGCCCTCGTCCGCGGCGGCGGTCCACCCGACCGGTTCCGCTGATCCCCCGCAGGACCGGACGGGGGGACCTGCTGCTGCTGCGTGGGCCTGGG
>QXCQ01000257.1 GCA_003576535.1 Nakamurella silvestris
TAAGCGGGCGTTGGTGAACCCGCACTGATCGCCCTGCCCCTGCCGGACCATACGGTTTCGTCGAGCAGCGGGCGAGGTTGAACACGACCCCTTGATCTACTCATCTTTTTTCTGGAGGACTGCAGTGAATACGCCTATCCCGAACATGTTTCGCCGGTGGTTGGTGGTGGCTGCGGTGATGGTGGCCCTGCCCGCTCCGGTCGCCCTGGCATCCTCGGCGGCGGAGACGGACCCACCCGCCGGGGTGTCGACCACACCGTCGCTGCACCCGACACCGAAACTGATCAAGCCCGATGCGCGGGGGGTGGCCTGGGGAAATCCCGCGGAAGGAAGCTCCCTGGGAGACGGAACCTCGTTGCAGCGGTTGAGCCCGGTGTTGATCGACGGCGGCAGTCTGTTGGACGACAAGGTGGTGTCGGACGTCGATCCTGGTTCCTCATCGGCCTGTGCGCTGGCGGTGGGCAGGGTGTACTGCTGGGGGGACAACAGCAGAGGTCAATTGGGTAATGGGCTGAACATCACCCATACCAATTCGCCGGTGGCGGTGGGTGGCGTCCTGTTCGGTCAGCAGGTGACGGCGATCAGTGTCGGTGGTCGCCATGCCTGTGCGATCGCGAATTTCCATGTGTACTGCTGGGGCAGCAATGTCAGTGGTCAGTTGGGGATCGGTGACGACAGCGTGGTGTCGAGCAACACCCCGGTGGCGGTGGATAGTTCTGGGGTGTTGGCGGGAAAGAGGGTGACCTCGGTGAGTGCGGGATACGACCACACCTGTGTGGTGGCAGCGAGCAAGGCCTACTGCTGGGGCCTGAACACTCTTTCGCAGATCGGTGACGGGACAACCACAAAGCGTCCGGTCCCGACCGAGGTCGACGGCGATGTGATGGAGGGCCCCGTCGATTCGATCAGTGCAGGCGACAAAACCACGTGCGCAATCGTCCACGGCGCGGCCTACTGCTGGGGTCTGAACAATCGCGGGCAGGTGGGGGCCGGTGCGGGACCGGTGGCAGTGGATTCGCCGACCGCAGTGGTGTCAGACGGAGCCCTGCAGGGGGTGAAGGTCACCTCGGTCAGCGTGGGCTCAGGTCTGACCTGCGCCACAGCTGGGTCCGGTGCCTCCCGTCGTGCCTTCTGCTGGGGGATCGGCGGACATCTGGGCATCAACACCCAAACCGACGCCTCCGTTCCGGTCGCGGTAAGCACAGGCGGTGCGCTGAAAGACAAAACGATCTCCGGCATCTCGGTCTACAACGGGGGCGGTTGTGTCGTGTTCCAGGGGCAGGGGGCCTGCTGGGGTGATGGTGACCACGGCCAGATCGGGGACGGCACCACCAACTCGAGCCCGGTTCCGGTGAAAGTCGACACCTCAGGCGTTTCCAAGAACCTTCGCCTGTTGGGGGTTTCCTCGGGTTACGACGTCAGAGCGGCCGTCGGCGCTTCCCCCGCGTCCTTTTCGGATGTGCCGAAGGGTTATGTGTTCGAGGACGATATTTT
>QXCQ01000060.1 GCA_003576535.1 Nakamurella silvestris
TATTTGACGCTGCCGGACATGAGTCCGCCGATGAAGTATTTGCCGAGGATGAGGTAGACGGCGAGGGTGGGGAGGGAGGCCAGGAGTGCGCCGGCCATGGTGGAGGAGAAGTCGGGGTTTTGGCCGCCGGCGATTTCGTTGAGGGCGAAGGTGACGGGGCCGTTGTTGCGGTTGGTGAGGAAGAGGGCGAAGAGGAAGTCGTTCCAGGCGGAGGTGAATTGCCAGATGAGGGCGACGACGAAGCCGGGGATGGAGACGGGTAGGACGATGGACCAGTAGGTGCGCATCATGCCGGCGCCGTCGACTTTGGCTGCTTCGAGGATTTCGTTGGGGACGGCGGTGGCGTAGTAGTTGCGGAAGATGAGGGTGCAGATGGGGATGCCGTAGACGGTGTGGGCCAGGATCAGGGTGGGGATCCCGGGGGGCAGTCCGGCGTCGTTCAGGTCGAGCATGAGCCGTTGGAGGGGGATCATGATGGCCTGGTAGGGGATGAACATCCCGAAGAGGAAGAGGGTGAAGACCAGGTTCGCGCCGGGGAATTTCCATTTGGCGAAGACGAAGCCGTTGAGGGATCCGAGGATCGAGGAGAGCGCGGCGGCGGACAGGGCCAGGATGAGGGATCGGCCCATGGGTGCTGAGAGGTTGTCCCAGGCGGTTTTCCAGCCGTCGAAGCTGATCGATTTGGGGAGGGACCAGGCGTTCGCGGAGCTGATCTCGCCGGCGGATTTGAGGGAGGTGATGATGAGGACGTACAGGGGGATGAAGACGAAGATCACGCTGATCAGCAGGAGGATCAGTTTGACGGTTTTGGAGCGTCGTCCGGTGCTGGTTTTGGGTGCGGGGGGTGGGGGTTTAGTGAGGTTGGGTGCGCCGCCGCCGGGGATGGGGGTGGGGTCGGGGATCGTGGCGGTGGTCATGCGGCTCTCTTCTCGACCTTGTTGGTGTAGATCAGGTACGGGATGACGACGACGGCGACGATGACCAGCAGGACGGTGGCGTTGGTGGTGGCCATGGCGGGGTCGGACTTTTGGTACAGCTGGGTCCACATCAACGTGGCGGGGACTTCGGCCTGGTAGGAGTTCTGGCCGGCGATGGAGTAGATGAGGTCGAACATCTTCATCGACATGTGGCCCACGATGATGAGGGCGGACAGGGCGACGGGGGACAGTTGGGGGAAGATGATGTGTCGGTAGATCTTGAATTCTGAGGCGCCGTCCATGCGGGCGGCTTCGCGTTGTTCGGCGTCGATGCCGCGGAATCCGGCCAGGAACAGGGCCATGACGTATCCGGCGAGTTGCCAGATCGCGGGGATGGCCATGCCTGCCATGTTCAGGGGGATGTGAAGGCCGAAGAGGTTGAGTTCGCCGCTGCCGGACCACCATTTGTTCTGCAGTCCGTCCAGCCCCATGAGTTGGAAGAGTTTGTTCAGGCCGTAGGCCTGTGATCCTTGGGCCGGGGACAGCAGCCATTTCCAGACGACGCCGGCGGCGATGAAGGAC
>QXCQ01000067.1 GCA_003576535.1 Nakamurella silvestris
CGGGGTGGGAGGAATTCGGGGATGCCGTCCCCGGCGATACGGACCTGCCAGTCGCTGTGGTGGAGCAGATGGTGGTGGTGATCGCATACCAACACCGCCGAGGACAGCTTCGTTTCGCCCCCTTTACTGAAGGGGTGGACGTGATGGGCCTCGGTCCACCCCGGTGGACGATCACACCCAGGGAACGCGCAGCCCCTATCCCTGGCCTCCAACGCTTTCCGGATACCGGTCGGGAAGGAGTACCTGGACCTGCCCACATCGAGGATCTCCCCTTTCCCGCCCAGGACGACCGGGGTGATCCGCGCATCACAAGCCATACGCCTGGCCTCAGCAGGGCTGATCGGCCCACCGAACGTCGTCGACGGTGGATGCCTGCCCAGCTTGTCGAGCAACCCGGTCCCGTCGTGCAGCCGGGTTGGCCCGTGCGGCCCACCCCTGTCGTGCCCGCCGGCCTTATCGGGCGGCCCGGACGATTCGGGAACATCCTGTCCGGTAACCGGTTGGGCGGGGTCGTGTCCGCAGTTCACACACGGGGCGATCCGCCCGGCGAGGTCGTCCAGAGACATGTACACCGTCACGTTCGGGTGTTGCCCGGCATGGGTGGGCGCGGTACCGGTATTCAGGAAGATCTGGGCGATCTCCCCCAGGGCGCACGCCCGCCGGTTCGCCGCCGACCGCTGATCGGACACACCCTCCACAGCAGCAGCCGGGGCAGCAAGGGATTCGATGGCCTGGCGGACCCGTTCAACGGTGACGTCATCCAACATCGCCCGCACCGGGGTGTACCCGGCATGGTTACGGACCCCGAACTCCACCGTCATCCCCAGCCGGGTGTCCTTGGGCAACGTCCCGTCCGGGTCCAACCGGATCGCCAGTTCCTGGGCGACCTTCCGCAACGACGTCGCATCCCCCAAAGTGGCCTGCTCAACCATCGTGCGCTCCCCCAACACCACCATCTCAGCGCCCAATCCGGTGGGCAGGGTGTTGAGGAACCTGGCCGTCAAACCGGCCGACTCCGCCCCCACCAACCCGCCTGACAACGCCGCCGCCAACAACGGACGAGGCGGATCGGTATCCGGGCCGGACGAATGGGCCACCGGTGACACCGCCGCGGCCACCACAGCGCGGGAACGGGCCTCACCAACAGAGACACGGCAGATCTGACGCAACAACACGGCCGTAGAAGTACACCCGAACGTCCTGGCCGTACCACGCCGTTCCAACTGATCCGTCTGAGCGATCTGCACAGCGAAGAGTTCCCGACCGACCTCCTCGGTCAACTGCACCAACTCCACCAACTCCGCCTCCCCCACCTGCACCCACGACCGGCCCCTCACCTGAGCCAGGGCAGCCCGCAACACCAACAGATCCTGACGGATCTGCTCTGCTGAACTCACCCACCCTGCGGCCATGTGTACAACGCTAGACCACACCACCGACAATCCAACCTCCCACCCGCGACAACCGACAAACCCCCACACCCAACCACTCTCACCACCCCAACCCGGCACC
>QXCQ01000164.1 GCA_003576535.1 Nakamurella silvestris
TTATTTATACCCCAACAGTGGGTGAGGCATGTCAGCGTTTTTCGGATATTTATCGACGTCATCGTGGCGTATTTATTTCATACCCTGATCGTAAATATATTGATGAGATCATCCATAACGTCAATCGTAAGAATGTTAAAGTGATTGTGATAACAGATGGTGAACGTATTCTTGGTTTAGGTGACCAAGGTATTGGTGGTATGGGGATTCCAATCGGAAAATTATCACTTTATACCGCTTGTGGTGGTATTAGCCCTGCATATACTTTGCCAATCACAATAGATGTGGGAACCAATAATCAACAATTACTCAATGATCCAATCTATATGGGATGGTCACAACCACGTGTCAGTGGTGACGAATACTATGAGTTTGTCGATGAAGTCATTGCTGCGGTAAAACGTCGTTGGCCAAAAGCTTTGATTCAGTTTGAAGATTTTGCACAAAAAAATGCCATGCCTTTATTAGAAAAATATCGTGATAAGATTTGTTGCTTTAATGACGATATTCAAGGTACAGCAGCAGTATGTGTAGGAACACTGATTGCGGCAAGCCGTGCGGCAGGCAAACAATTGAAAGATCAAAAAGTGACTTTCTTGGGTGCAGGTTCAGCAGGTTGTGGTATTGCAGAACAGATCATTGCGCAAATGGTGGCGGAAGGTTTAACTGATGCTGAAGCGCGTGCACAAGTATTTATGGTCGATCGTTTTGGTCTCATCACAGAAAATCAGCCAAACCTACTTGATTTCCAGCGTAAGCTTGCGCAAAAGCCTGATGATGTTGCACATTGGGGCAATCCAGAAGAAATTATTTCTCTACTGGATGTCGTTAAAAATGCCAAACCAACGGTATTGATTGGTGTATCAGGTCAACCGGGCTTATTTACAGAAGAAATCATTAAAACCATGGCTGAAAATTGTGAATATCCAATTGTGTTGCCTTTATCGAACCCAACTTCACGTGTAGAAGCTGTGCCTGCTGATATTATCCAATGGACAGAAGGTAAAGCATTAATTGCAACAGGTAGCCCGTTTGCGCCAGTGAATTATCATGGAGAAACCTTTAATATTTCACAATGCAATAACTCTTATATTTTCCCAGGTATTGGTTTAGGTGTTGTGGCTGTTCAAGCAACGCGTGTGACAGACAATATGCTGATGGCATCAAGTTCCGCTTTGGCAGATTGCTCACCGAAGTTAAACGATATCCATGCGGACTTATTACCTGATTTAAACGAATTGCAGAAAGTTTCTAAAATTATTGCATTTAAAGTTGCTCAAGCAGCAATGCAAGATGGTGTTGCGACGGTAATGAGTGATGAGCAATTACTCGAAAGTATTGAACAGAACTTTTGGAAACCAACTTATCGTGATTATAAGCGCGTTCCTTTTTAAGTGTTTTTAATTTTTTATAGAAGGGGCAAATTGCCCCTTTTGTAATAGGATAAACGGGTAAAATTGGAGATTTAGATTGATTTAAATATCTGTATTTTTCTCATTAAAAGAAGATGAAT
>QXCQ01000246.1 GCA_003576535.1 Nakamurella silvestris
CCAACTTCGAACACCTGCGCCGTTACCCGGTCGATGGCACGGTTGTCCGTGGCTACCCGGGCACCGCCCACTGGGTGTTCCAGAACGCCTATTGTGTCCCACACACCGCTACCTCTAACGCTGTGGGCGTGGACAACAGTTCGCTGAACTGCTCGGCGGCGCTGACGGTGAAGGACTCGTCGTTGGCTCCCGGAAATGTTGGGCGGCCCTACACCGTCCAGATGGCCGGCCTCGGTGGTGCAGGTCGGATCGCCTGGCGCATTTCCGCAGGGGCGCTACCGAGCGGGCTGAAAATGTCGGCAAGCGGATCTATCACTGGGATCCCGACGAAGACCGGCACATATCGTTTCACAGTCACCGTCAGCGATGTAGCCATGCAAAAAGCGGCCCGGGCGCTCGCGATCACCATCCGTCCTGGAACTCTTACCGCGCGCACCCCGACCATCAGCGGGACTTCCAAGGTTGGATCGACCCTGACAGCCCGGCCCGGAAGCTGGGGGCCGGCACCAATCAAAATCAAATACCAGTGGCGTGCGAACGGGTCCGTGATCGGTGGAGCCACCGCCAGTACCTTCAAGATCGCGACCAAATACGCCGGGAAGAAAATCACCGTCACCGTCACCGGGTCCAAAACGGGATACACCACCACGGCAAAAACGTCAGCAGCAACGAAACCAGTTCGGCGCTAACCCCCGTGGCTCCCACTGCAGCGATGACCAGAACGAGTAGGCGATCAACGCCGGCGACCAGTTCCACCCGTTCCCGCCGGCGCAGTGGTGGATGGCATTCTCAGCGGCACTCAGATAGATCTTCATAGGTCCTTCCACGTGGGTATCGCAGACGATTTGGAGTAGGCAGGTCAGGTCCGGTACCCCTGGCTGGGGCATCCAGGTCAGAACGGGGGTCGTCGCCGTACCCACCGTCTGCCGGCGGTGCCGAGGTCCAGGAGCTGTCGGGTGATGCCGTGGCATCATCGGTACAGGCGGGGCGGGTGGCCTTAGTGATCTTGGCGGTCGCGTACCGCAGACTGGGGCCGATCCCGTCGACCTCCAGCTCGACCGGGCAGACCCCGTCTGGGGACGGCGAGCTGTTCACCCAGGACGAACTGGAACTCTTGATCCGCACCCAGGCCGCTCTGTCAGGTGCCTACCGCGATGCCGCGGCGACCTCCGGTGCCGAACTGCTGGCCATGTGGGCGGCCAGCTCCGACCATGCGCTCGGATCCATGGATCCATGGGTGTTCGGCTTCAAGTCGACCGTGGCCGACACCGCCGGTTCGTTCCATCCCAACGAACTCGGCATGCAGGCGGTCGCCGATGCGCTGACCCGCTTGGTGGGATGACCCGCGTATCGGACCGCACCGGTGTGGCCGGCCGGGCCAGAGCGGCGGGGGGCAGCCGAGCCGGCAACCACCGTCCCGGTCAGCAGCAGTGACAACGCGCGTCGTGCCCAGGGTGGACGGGGACGTGTGTGGACGGACAAACCGTGCCTCCTCGTTGAGACGTTCCTTCTCCAGCGGACCTGTGCGTGGTCCTCCCGGCGTGTTCCGCTCGGCGCATCCACGCTCGGCAGTGGTCCGACGGTGGGGGTCACTCCGGGGAGTGACCCGAGTCAACAAGGGCCCGGCAAGGCGCGTCAACTGCGGGAACGCGGTGGAAAGCTGTCCCGTTGCGATCGAAACTCGTTGACTTCCTTAGGAAATCAGATGACGACTGCCGGCACCGGGTGATCGCCGGTGTCCGGCGGCGCCGAGGTGAGCTACTGTTCACCCTGGACATTACGCTGCGTCGTATTTGTTAATACCTTGGAGCGGCAGATGGTCTCGCTAGTGTGAAAGTTACTGACACGTAGCGATTTCCATGCAAAAGCATGGATCCAGGGTTATGCTGATGTGGTCAGGAGGGCCCGGTATTCACCGGGTGCGTACTCCCGCTCGTAACTTTTCTCGTCGTTGGCGTCCT
>QXCQ01000147.1 GCA_003576535.1 Nakamurella silvestris
CGTTTTGGCGACATTCGGCCTCGCCGGCGGATGTACGTATGGGGATCGTCCTAGCTAATCGGAGCTGATTTGTCACGGTGACGAACCGTTCCTCGTGAGGCAACGATCGAACCTGATTCCCCTGTTGCACCTGTTCAAGACCTCGCCGTTACCCAATGCCATCGGGAGCAGCAGCTCCACAAGCGTGGTCTCCCGAGCTCTGGCAGCAGGTCCCGAGATCGCACGGTGGCTGGTGCTGTTGACGGGCACCCGGGCAGGGCGGCACCGTGGGGTGCGGTTATGGTTCCAACACCGCCGCACGGGCTGGCGCGAAGGGGCGGGCGGGCTGGTGAAAACAGGCGGCAAGAAGGATTTTTTCGTCAGCTACACCTGGGCAAACAAGGAATGGGCGGAGTGGATCGCGGTCCGGCTCGAACGGGCCGGGTACTCCACGGTGGTGCAGGCGTTCGACTTCGCTCCGGGGAGCGACTTCGTCCATGAGATGCAAAAAGCCCTGATTGTCTGCGCCAGGATGGTCGCGGTGCTGTCTCCGGCGTATCTGGCCTCGGAGATGGCCGAGGCAGAGTGGCGGGCGGTCTTCGCCACCGACCCCTCGGGTGAGCAGCGCTTACTGGTCCCGGTCCGAGTCCAGAAGTTCGACGATTCCGGCCTCCTGCGAGCACGGGTCTACGTCGATCTCGTCGATACCGACGAGGAAGAGGCCGCCGCGAGGCTCCTGGCCGGCGTCGATGTCGACCGCCCGCGGCCTACGACGGCGGCGTTCCCCGGCGGGAAACCGGCAGGCGGCCCGGCACTCGCGGCCGGCGAGACCGCGTTCCCCGGGGCTGGCCCCAGCGTGTCCAACCTCCCTGCCCGGAACCGAGTGTTCTCCGGGCGGGAGCAGATCCTCACCGGCCTGTACCGGCGGCTGGCGGATCAGCGGGCTGCCGCGTTGGTGCCTGCGGAAGCGTTATCCGGCCTGGGCGGGGTCGGGAAGACCAGTCTGGCGTTGGAGTTCGCCCACCGCTTCTCCTCGGACTACGACACTGTGTGGTGGATCCCGGCCGAAGAACCCGCCGTTGCCGCCCAGGCTCTAGCTGACCTGGGCCCCCGGCTGGGCCTGCCCGAGATCGACGACGTCACCGAGGCGGTCCGGGCCGTCCACACCAGGCTGCGGAACACAGGCCGCTGGCTTTTGGTGTTCGACAACGCCGAAACCCCCGAACAGGTTCAGCCCCTGGTCCCGGCAAGCGGGGGCGGGCAGGTCCTACTGACCTCCCGGTGGCCGTCCTGGCGCGGCCACGCCGGGACCGCGGACCACGGTGCCGTGGAAGTCGGGGTGTGGGAACGGGGTGAGTCCGTAACGTTCCTGGCCGCGAGCCTGCCCGGCCGCCCAGAGCCGCAGCTCAACAGTCTCGCCGAGATGTTGGGCGACCTGCCGTTGGCATTGGAGGAGGCAGTGGCCTACCTCCACGAGACCGGGGAGGACCTCGGGGCGTATCTGGTGCTGTTGGACACCAGATTCGCTGAGTTGTTCCACCTCGCCGGCGCCGAACCAGCAGGGACCGAGGGCGGCGGGCAGGACCGGCGCACCGTCGCGGCGGTGTGGTCGGTCGCATTGGACCGGGTCCGGGACACTGCACCTTCGGCCGAGGATCTACTCAACCTCCTGGCGCACCTGGCCCCGGACACCCCACGGAATTTGCCCGCCGAACACACGGACGCCCTGCCCGATCCATTGGGAACGGCGGTCGCCGATGGACTCCAATACAACGAGGTCCTCAAGACCCTGGGCGTGTACGCGCTGGTCACCTCTCGCGAGGGTGTGATCGGGGTGCACCGCCTCGTCCAAGCCGTGACCCGGGAACGCCTCGCCCCCGACGACCGACAGCGGTGGGCGGGCACCGCAGTCCGGCTGGTAGCAGAGGCGTTCCCCGCAAGCGGCGGCCAACCCGAGAACTGGGCTGCCTGCGAGACACTTCTTCCGCACGCACTGGCCGCCGTCGGCCACGCCGAGCATCACGCCGCCGAACCGCGGGCGACGTCATCGCTGCTCGGTCGGGCCGGCACCTATCTGAGGGGAAGGGGCCAATACCGGCAAGCCGCCGTGATCCTCGGGCGGGCCCTGGCCATCGCCGAGGAGGCCCTGGGCCCCGACCACCC
>QXCQ01000226.1 GCA_003576535.1 Nakamurella silvestris
GGCGACGCGTTGCTGGAGCAGGACAGCGATCACGATGATGACGCCCTTGGCGATCTGCTGATCGGTCTGCTGGAGGTTGTTCAGGATGAACACGTTGTTCAACACCGAGAAGATCAACACACCCAGGAACGTCCCGGCGATCGTGCCACGACCACCCGTGAGCAACGTCCCACCGATCACCACAGCCGCGATCGCGTCCAACTCATAACCCAACCCCAGGTTCGACGAACCCGAGTTCACCCGCGCGGCCAACAACACCGCAGCGATCCCACAACACACACCCATCAACACATAGATCAACACCGTGTGGAGCTTCACGTTGATACCCGCCAGACGCGCCGCTTCCGGGTTACCACCCACCGCGTACGTCCGACGACCGAACGTCGTCCGGTTCAACACGATCCACCCCACCACCGCGACCAACACGAACACGATGATCTGCGTCTGGATCCCGAAGATCTTCCCATTGAAGAACTGCTTGAACGCAGGATCATCAATCGTCTGCGTCTTCTTCGCCGAGATCCGCTCCGCCAGACCCTTCGCCGCCGCCAACGTCGCCAACGTCATGATGAACGGAACGATCGGACCATAAGCGATCAACAAACCATTGACCAACCCACACACCGCACCGACCAGGACCGCAACCCCCACGATCACCCAGAACGTCGTCTTACCCGCCAGCTCCTGCGTCGCGACCGTCGTACACCACACCGACGACAACGCCACCAACGAACCCACCGACAGATCGATACCACCGGCGATGATCACGAACGTCATCCCGACACTGAGCACACCGATCACCGCGGCCTGGATCAACATCAACTCCAGGTTCGACCCCGTCGCGAACCTGTCCGCCGCCGAGATCACCCCATACGCACACAACGCCACCAACGCAGCGAACAAACCCGTATGCCGACCCCACGGAGAGCCGAAAAACGACGATCGCTGCCGCGCCGGCGGATCGGACGGGCCACCAACAGCACCCACCCCCGACCCCGGGGCAACATCCTTGGTCAGAGAAGTCATTACGCTGCCTGTCCTTTCATCACAAGATCGAGAACGCCACGCTCATCGATCTCGCGGGCGTCCCCGGAGTGAACAACCCGGCCATCGGCCATCACCAACACCCGATCAGCAAGACCGAGCACCTCATCGACTTCACTGGAAACCACCACCACCGCAACACCCGAATCGGCCAACTCCCGCACGATCGCGTAAATGTCACTCCTGGCACCCACATCCACCCCCCGGGTCGGCTCATCCAGCAACAACACCCGACACCCCCGCAACAACCACCGCGCCAACACGATCTTCTGCTGATTACCCCCCGACAACGTCTTGATGATCCGATCCGGATCCGCCGGACGCACCTGCAGATCCGACAACTGCTCCCGCGCCGCCGCCCGCTCCGCACCCCGCCGCACAAAACCGAACCGGGCAAACCGCGCCAACGACGACACCGTGATGTTCCGCGAGATCGGCTCCATCATCAACAACGCCTGCGCCTTACGCTCCTCCGGACACAAACCCACCCCCGCCCGAACAGCCGCCCCCACCGACCCACGCACCAACGACCTACCATCCACACTCACCGAACCATGCTGAGCCCGACGCGCACCATAAATGGTCTCCACCACCTCAGAACGCCCCGCACCCACCAACCCCGCGAACCCCACGATCTCCCCGGCCTTCACCGAGAAAGACACATCAGAGAACTCCCCCACCCGCGACAAACCCTCCACCACCAACACATCCTCCGCACCCGCAGCCACCCCCGGCCGCGGCGGGAACACATACTCGATCGACCGACCCGTCATCAACTTGATCAAATCAGCCGTCGGAGTCGCCGACACCTCCAAATTCGTCGCGACCGTCCGCCCATCCTTCAACACAGTGATCCGATCACCGATCCGCTGGATCTCCTCCAACCGATGCGAGATATACACCACCGCAACATCATGAGCCTTCAAATCCGCAACCAACCGGAACAACGACTCCACCTCCTCCGGATCCAACACCGCAGAAGGCTCATCCATCACGATCAACTTCACATCATGCGACAACGCCCGCGCCATCGACACGATCTGCTTCTGCGCCATCGACAACGACCGCACCTCAGCAGACGCCGAAATCTCCGAATGACCCAAACGCTCCAACAACCCCGACGCCAACCTCGTCATCACACCCCGACGAGACACCCCACCCGACGACACCTCATGACCCAAATAAATATTCTCCGCCACCGACAAACCATCCACCAGATCCAACTCCTGATAAATAGTCGCGATCCCCTGCCGCACCGCCGCAATCGGCGACGACAACCGCACCGACTCCCCCAACCACGAAATCTCACCCCCATCAGGCTGATGCGCCCCCGCCAACACCTTGATCAACGTCGACTTACCCGCACCATTCTGACCCAACAAACAATGCACCTCACCAGCCCGCACCTGCAGATCCACACCATCAAGAGCCCGCACACCCGGAAACACCTTGACAATCCCAGACATCTGCAAAAGCGG
>QXCQ01000015.1 GCA_003576535.1 Nakamurella silvestris
CGCGCCTTCGTCCGTGAGCGCACCGAGACCGAGCGGTTCGCCGTCGCCAACGCCGATCTGACCGAGACCGCCACCAAGGTCGGTCGCCTGCAGGCGACCATCTTCCCGGTGGTCATGCTGGTGTTCAACGCCTCGAGCGTGGCCGTCATCTGGTTCGGCGGACACCGGGTGGACAGCGGACAGATGCAGGTCGGTGCCTTGATGGCCTTCCTGTCCTACCTGATGCAGATCCTGATGGCCGTCATGATGGCGACCTTCATGGCCGTGATGATCCCGCGGGCCAGCGTCTGCGCCAAACGGATCGGCGAGGTGCTCGACACCGACTCCTCGGTGAAACCGCCGGCCTACCCGACGCCCGCCGTCATCTCCACGGGCCTGCTGGAGTTCCACGGCGTCGAGTTCGGATACCCGGGCGCGAGCGAGCCGGTCCTGTCGGGGCTGAACTTCCGTGCCGAGCCCGGCAGGGTGACCGCCGTCATCGGGTCCACCGGATCCGGCAAGACAACCCTGATCTCCCTGATACCAAGGCTTTTCGACGTCACCGAGGGTGGCATCACCCTGGACGGCACGGACCTGCGTCAGATCGACATCGACCAGCTGCGATCCCACATCGGGCTGATCCCCCAACGGCCGTACCTCTTCTCCGGCACCGTCGCCTCGAACCTGCGGTACGGCGACCCCGATGCCACCGATGAGGAACTCTGGGAGGCCCTGGAAACCGCCCAGGCCGCCGATTTCGTCCGGGAGATGCCGGAGGGGCTCGACGGCCCCATCTCCCAGGGCGGCACCAATGTCTCGGGCGGCCAACGCCAACGGCTGGCCATCGCCCGGGCGTTGGTCAGCAAACCCGAGGTCTACCTCTTCGACGACTCGTTCTCCGCCCTCGACCTGAGCACGGACGCCCGGCTCCGCGCGGCCCTGCGCCCGCAGATCGCCGAGGCCACCGTGATCATCGTGGCCCAACGGGTGTCGACCATCGCCGATGCCGACCAGATCATCGTCCTGGAGGACGGGAAGATCGTCGGGATCGGGACACACGAGCAATTACAGGAAACATGTCCGACCTACATCGAGATCGTCGCCTCCCAGCTCGCCGCGCAGGTGTCGGCATGAGCGCCCCGAAGCCGGCAGCGGCCGGCGCACCGGGAAACGGTGCCGCATCGAACGGCGGAGCAGCGGTCTCGGTGACGAAACCACCACCGCCGCAACGTGGTCCGATGGGCCGCGGTGGGCCCATGGGCGGGGCCGGGATGCCGGTGGAGAAATCGTTGAACTTCGGCCCCTCCTTCAAACGCCTGATGGGTCGGCTCCGGCCCGAACGTGCCAAGGTGGTGCTGGTGATCCTGCTCGGGGTGATCAGCGTCGTGCTCTCCGTCATCGGCCCGAAGATCCTCGGCAAGGCGACGGACTACATCTTCAACGGTCTGATCTCCCGGGGCCTCCCGGCCGGCCTGACCAAGGAGGAGGCCATCGCCGGGGTACGGGCGAAGGGGGACAACGGTTTCGCCGATCTGCTCAGCGGCATGAACATCACCCCCGGCCAGGGGGTGGACTTCTCCTCACTCGGTCGGCTGCTGCTGATCGTGCTGATCCTCTACGTGGTGTCCTCCCTGTTCCTGTGGGCCCAAGGGTACCTGCTCAACGCCGTGGTGCAACGCACCATCCTGCGGCTGCGCGCGGAGGTGGAGGACAAGCTCAACCGACTTCCGTTGCGCTACTTCGACAATTCCCCGCGCGGTGATCTGCTCAGCCGCGTCACCAACGACATCGACAACATCGGCCAGTCCCTGCAGCAGACCCTGAGCCAGCTGCTGGTCTCCTCGTTGACGGTGGTCGGTGTGGTCGCGATGATGTTCATCATCTCGCCGCTGCTGGCCCTCGTGGCCCTGATCGCGATCCCGTTGTCGCTGTTCGTCACCAAGGCGATCGCCTCCCGCTCCCAGGTGAAGTTCGTCGCCCAGTGGAAGAACACCGGCGAGCTGAACGCCCAGATCGAGGAGACCTACACCGGGCACTCGCTGGTGTCGGTGTTCGGCCGACGCAAGGAGGTCGAACAGCGGTTCGCCGACAAGAACGCCGAGTTGTACGGCGCCTCCTTCGGAGCCCAGTTCATCTCCGGGATCATCATGCCCGCGATGATGTTCATCGGGAACCTGACCTACGTCCTGGTCGCGGTGATCGGTGGCCTGCGGGTCGCCTCCGGCTCGATGTCCCTGGGTGACGTGCAGGCCTTCATCCAGTACTCCCGCCAGTTCACCCAGCCGTTGAGCCAGATGGCCTCGCTGGCGAACGTCCTCCAGTCGGGCGTCGCCTCGGCGGAGCGGGTGTTCGAACTGCTCGACACCGAGGAGCAGACCCCCGATCCGGAGAAGCCGGCGACGGTTCGTGACCCGCACGGCCGGGTGGAGTTCGAGAAGGTGTCCTTCCGCTACGTGGAGGACAGCCCGTTGATCGAGGACCTCTCCCTCGTCGCGGCCCCCGGTCAGACCGTCGCCATCGTCGGTCCCACCGGCGCGGGCAAGACCACCCTGGTGAACCTGATCATGCGGTTCTACGAGTTGGACAAGGGCCGGATCACCCTGGACGGGGTCGATGTGGCCACCATGACGCGGGACGATCTGCGCTCCCGGGTCGGAATGGTGCTGCAGGACACCTGGTTGTTCGGCGGCACCATCCGCGAGAACATCGCCTACGGGCGTCCCACCGCGACCGAGGAGGAGATCCTGGCAGCGGCGAAGGCCACCTACGTCGATCGTTTTGTGCACTCCCTGCCGGACGGGTACGAGACCGTCATCGACGAGGAGGGCAGTGGTGTCAGTGCCGGCGAGAAGCAGCTGCTCACCATCGCCCGCGCCTTCCTGGCCGATCCCGCACTGTTGATCCTGGACGAGGCGACCAGCTCGGTGGACACCCGCACCGAGGTGCTGGTCCAGCACGCGATGGCCGCCCTGCGCCAGGACCGGACGAGTTTCGTCATCGCCCACCGGCTCTCGACCATCCGGGACGCGGATCTGATCCTGGTGATGGAGAGCGGCCGGATCGTCGAACAGGGCAACCACGAGCAGCTGCTCGCCCAGCGAGGGGCCTACTTCAACCTGTACAACGCCCAGTTCAGCGCCGCCCCCACGGATCTGGCCTCGGTGGGCGGTGCCGCCTCCGGCGGATCGGCGAAGGGGACGACCGAAGCGTGAAGGCACTCCTCTTCGGTGCCACCGGGATGATCGGCCAGGCGGTCCTGCGGGAGTGCCTGGCCGATCCCCGGGTCACCGAGATCCTGGTCGTCGGCCGGAGCCCGCTCGATCCGGCGGCACCGGCCGGACCGGGTACCTCCGTGGCCGGCACCGTCTTCGGCGAGCTCGAACACCAGGACTTCACCGACTTCGACGGTGTGGCCACCGAACTCACCGGATACGACGCCTGTTTCTTCTGCCTGGGGGTCTCCTCCGCCGGGATGTCGGAGGCCGACTACACCCGCATCACCTACGATTTCACCCTCGCCGCCGCCGAGGTGATCGCCCGCCAGAACCCGGACCTGCGGTTCCTCTACGTCTCGGGCGCGGGCACCGACAGCTCCGAACAGGGGCGGGTGATGTGGGCGCGGGTCAAGGGCCGGACCGAGAACGCCTTGTCCGACTTGCCGTTCCATTCCTTCGCCGTGCGGCCGGGGTTCGTCCAGCCCCGACACGGGGTGAGATCCAGGACCACCCTGTACCGGGTCATGTACTCGGTCGGTCGGTTCCTGTACCCGGTCCTGCGGCGGATCGCACCGGGGGTGATGATCGACAGCCAGACCCTGGCCCAGGGCATGGTCGAGCTCGCGGCGAACGGCTCCCCCGAGAAGATCGTCACCAGCAACGAGCTGCGCCGTCTGGCCGGACAGCCCCGCTAGCCCACGCTCCCGCGCACCGA
>QXCQ01000248.1 GCA_003576535.1 Nakamurella silvestris
CGACCGTCGAGCAAGGCGATCAGCTTGTCGACAGGGTCGACATGGTCCTGGCCGGTCAGCACCTCGCGCGGGGCCTGGATCAGCCGGGATTCCCGGGCCCCGAAAGCGGCCAGCACGGCCGGGGCCAGGTCCGCCGCCGCGGTCAGGCCCGCCAGTTCGACGAACCAGATGTCCTCCGTCGACTCCTGGGTCAGGACTGTCGTCAGCTCCTGGGCCAGCCGGGTCTTACCGGCACCGCCCGGTCCGATCAGGGTGATCAGCCGCGATTGCCCGCCGAGGGCGACCAGCCGTCGCAGTTCGTCGTTCCGGCCGATGAAGCTGGTGAGCTGCCTGCGGACCGTCGGAAGGTGACGGGTCTGCGGGCCGGGGGTACGCAGCAGCTCCAGATGCTGTTGTTGGAGCAGCGCGGACGGGTCTGCGCCGAGTTCCTCGGCGAGGGACTCCCGCAGGCTCGCATACACAGCGAGGGCATCGGCGGTGCGACCTGCCGCCTGCAAGGCCGACATCAACAGGGAGACCAGTCGCTCCCGGCGCGGATACAGGGCGAGGAGTTCCTCCAGGCGGGCGATGACATCGCTTTGCCGCCCGCGTCCCAGATCGGCCTCGGCGAGGTCCTCCAGGGCCGACAGGCGCAGTTCGTGCAGGCGGGTGGCGACGGACTGGGCGAATTCCGCCCCGTCGAGCACCTCACCCCGCCAGAGCCCGAGCGCTTCGGCCAGGCACTGGGCGGCCTCCTCGTGCCGACCGCCCGCAAGACTCACCTGCCCGGCCGCCACCAGCGCCGCGAACCGGGAGGCGTCGAGATCGGCGGCGTCGATCTGGTAGCCACCGGGGACCATCCGCACCGCATCGGCCGATCCGAGGGCGCGCCGCGCGCGGGAGACCAAGGCCTGGAGGGCATTCGTCTCGTCAGCCGGCGGGTCCAGCCCCCACACCGCATCGGCGAGCTGGCGCACCGGGACCGGGTGTCCTGCATCCAGGGCGAGGCGGCCGAGCAGCAGTCGGACCCGGGCCCCGGAAACGGGCAGGTCGACGCCCTCTCGGCTGACCTCTAACGGTCCCAGGATTGCCAGGTGCACGCCCGTCACTGTGCCAGAGCGGACGGGCGGGGCGCATCCGGGTTCCCCCGGATACGGCGCGATGTTCCACGTGGAACTCCCGGCACGGTCCCAAGGCCCGTGACGACGGGAGCCGCACGCTCAGCCGTCGAAGACGGGTCGGCCCACCGAGACCACGCTCAGATCGACGGTGCTCCGACCGAACAGGACTCCGAAGGTGACGGGCGCACGTCGGTGACAGACCAGCCGAACCGTGCCCTCGGCCAGGGTCGCGGTGAGGGCGATGTCGGAGCGGCGGGCACGGAGATAGTCCGTCGCGACCTCCTCCGCGGTCCCGAGGGACTCGGCCTGGGCGAGGTGGAGGTCGGGGAGGGCGTTGACGGCGGCGGTCGCTGCTGCGTCACACAGCCCGGCGAGGTTCTGCCGGGCCAGGAAGGCCGAACCGGCCGCGATGATCCCGGCGCCGAACAGCAGCAGACACAACGCCATACCGAGTACCAGCGGCGTCACCGACCCGCGATCCCGCCCGTTCCCGCGCACGGTATTCGTTCTCGCGCACGATGTTTCGCGCGCGAGGAGCAAGAACGTGCGCGGGAACGGATGATCGGGCCGGCACCGGGACCGCCGGAAGCATCGGGATCGACGCATTTCTCCACCCCCCTGGGCGACCCCCCGCCCGACCGACACCGTACGCACCGGCCCACCGGCACCCGACCGGAACTTTCGGCCGAGCCGTCACACTAGCCAGGAACCCGGCCCACCGGAAGACCTGTCCACCGTGCGTGTCACCCCGCCGCCACCCCCTGGACCTGCACACATCGCCTGTTCTCGCGCACGTTCTTGTTCCTCGCGCACGATGTTTCGCGCGCGAGGAGCAACAACGTGCGCGGGAACGGAAGGAGGGTCAGACCCGGTGGTCCGGGGCCCGCCGCCGCGCCTCGGCCAGGACCGACTCGGGCCACTCACCTGGCACCAGCACGTACTCCCGCTCGTAGGCCGCCAGCACCGACGACAACACCTCGGCCCGGTCCATCGCCGGTGCCAGATCGGTCACCGACCCCGCCGTCGAAGGGTTCCAGTCCAGTGCCAGATCCCGGTAGACATCCGTCAGCACCCCCCGCACCGCGGCGGTGTCCGACACCACGATCACCGAGGACACCATCCATCCGTGCCGCACCAGCCGCTGGGCGGTGCCGATCAACTTGATCCGTCCCTCGCCGTTGACGCTGTACTCACCGGGGCAGTACTCCCCCGGCACCTCCCCGACCCTGGCGTCCACGCCGAGGTTCTGCAGGGCACCGGCCAGCAGCAGGCCGAACCGGTAGAAGCGTTCCTTGATGTTGCCGAACTCACCCTCGGCGATCTCGACATGATCGATACAGATGGCCTGGGCCGTATACGCCGCAGCTCGTCCGCCCGAAGCCCGGCGTACCGGGGTGAACCCGTGCCGACGGGCAGATTCCACGGCCGAAGAGATCGCCGGGCTGAGGCGGTCCCGTCCGGTCAGGGCCACCGTCGGCTGCGGCTGATAGATCCGCAGGAAGGATCCACCCCCGGCGGCGGCATGGCTGAGCAGGGCCGGGCCGAGTGCGAGATCCATGGCGGGATCAGCACCGTCGGGCCCGGTGAGCAAGGTCAGATCGGGCCGTCCGGCGTCCGATACGGAGGCTGGGTCGGGCATGTTGGCATTCAGGGTCCGGTGGCTCCTTCACTGCGCTGACGGCCGCCCCGACCGAGGGTTCACGGCAACCGCGTCGAACATGAACAACTGGCGTCGCTACAGACAATGCCACATCCGGAAAGCCGTTCACATCGGGTGTCCCGACGGCCGGGGCCCGCCACGACGTCCCCGGTGAGGCGCAGGACCCCGCCCCTCGGCGGAGCGATCTCAGCCCGCGGTCGGCGTCGCGCGCCCACCGGAGAAATGCCGGCCGATCGGTACCACCATCGGGGTGCCGGACACCGGATCCGGGATCACCTCGGCGGCCATTCCGTACACCTGGAGCACGGTCTCGGCCGTGATGACCTCGGCGGGGCTGCCGGAGGCGATGATCTCGCCGGATTTCATCGCCACCAGCACATCGGCGTAGCGGCAGGCCAGGTTCAGATCGTGCAGGACGATCACCACCGTGGTCCCACGACGCCGGTTCAGATCGGTCAGCAGGTCGAGAACCTCCACCTGGTGTGCGATGTCGAGGTAGGTCGTCGGCTCGTCGAGCAGCAGGACATCGGTCTCCTGGGCCAGCGCCATGGCGATCCAGACCCGTTGGCGTTGACCGCCGGACAACTCATCGACGGGCCGATCGGCGATCGCCAGGGTGTCGGTCGCCGCGAGTGCCTGTTCCACGGCGATGTCGTCCTCGGCGGTCCCCCGCCGGAACCAGCCCTGGTGCGGGAACCGCCCGCGTCCGACCAGATCGGCGACAGTGATGCCTTCCGGCGCGATCGGGGTCTGCGGCAACATCCCCAGCAGTTGGGCGACCGTCCGGGTCGGCATGTCGTGCAAGGACTTCCCGTCCAGGTACACCACCCCCGATGCCGGTGTGAGCAACCGGGCCATCCCGCGGAGCAGGGTGGACTTGCCGCACGCGTTCGCCCCGACGATGACGGTCACCTTCCCCGGAGGGACCTCCAGGTCCAGGTCGGTGACCACCTGGTGCTTCTCGTAGGCCAGGGACAGCCGCTCGGCGCGCAGGGTGTGCTGGGTCGTCACGTTCGGTTCCTCTTCCAGCCGGTGGAGCGGTGGTCCTGGGCGGTCGGCCGCCGGTTCATGCGCCCCGCCCCGCGCGATTGCTGGTCACCAGCAGGTAGATCAGGTACGGAGCACCCACCACCCCGGTGACCACCCCCACCGGCAACAGCTTCCCGCCGGGCAGGATGTGCAGTCCGATGAGGTCGGAGATCAGCACCACGCAGGCTCCGACCAGGGCCGCCGGCACCAG
>QXCQ01000013.1 GCA_003576535.1 Nakamurella silvestris
AAGATAAACGTTGCTATATTGCAAGATAAACGTTGCTATATAAAGTCTGAAACCATTGCTATATAAGGATTTCAGTCACCCTAAAAATTAAAAAAAATAAAAAAATTAAAAAAGAGGGGAGGGGTCAAAATTGCCCTATGTACTCGCTAAAGCTCGTACTTTATTGAAGCTCGCAAGCTCGCTTCGAGGGGCAATTTTTCGGTTAATCCTGTTTGTGAAATCTAAAAGCAAAAGCAACTATGAATTCGCTTCGCTCATAAGGCTTTATGCTCGCTTCGCTCGGTCTAGGTGCAGATTTCAACATGAAAATATAGATTTTCTAGGGTTCAAGTCATTTAAAAGCGGTTTTTCAGAGGGTCGAGGGTCGAATATTGCTAGTTCGCTCGTAGACACTCGCTCTGTAAAACCATGTATTGTTTAGATAATTTTAATAAACACCAAAAAGAATAGGTATATCTATGGTGCAAAATCATATATTTTGCACCATAGATATACCTATCTTGAACGTGGTCTATTCCGCTTTTCGGCTTCAAGCATCTTGTTGGCTTCTTCATGCTTACCTTGTTCACGCAAGGCTTTACGTGCAAAAAATGCCTGTTTTTCTTGTTCTTGTATGGCTTTGGCTTCTTGTTTTCGTTTTTCCTGTTCGGCTAACTTCCGTTGTTGTTCTCGCTCAAGATAATTTCTTGCTCGGTCATATTTAGCTTTTAGGTTTGGATTAGCCTTGTTTACAGTCAGTTTTGCCCGATCTGTATAGCGTTCAGGCTCAAATCGAGGGGAGTTATTCCTCAATTCTCGTTCTTGTTCTTCCAGCTGGTTCAACTGCTTCTGAATTTCAGCATTTGCTGTATCCCATTTTCCGCCAAAAAACAGGGGTCTTTTTCCTAGTTCTTCTTTTTGGTGTTTAATATCGCTTTTAGATAGCTCTATTTGCTCCAAAACAGCGTTTATTTGCTCGATTTCTGTTTTTTGGATAGATGACGCTATGTTTTTCGCTTCTGTGGCTATAGCGTCGTTATATTGCGAAATAACGCTATATGCAATTTTGGTTAATTCTTCAGGGGAACGTTGTTCCTGGTCTTTTTCTTTTTGGCGTTGTTCCTGGTCTAAATTTTCCCTGGTCTGTTCCAAGTCATGAACAAGGCGTTCTGTGGCTAAAATTTCTTGCTCAAGTCCTTTAATTAATTGGCGTTCTGTATTTCTAGCCTTAATCGCATCGTTACTTAAACTGATTTCAGTGTCCTTGCCCTGTCTGCGAAGTTGGGTAATTGTAGAACCCTCATGCTGTGTGGCTTCTAAATCTAAACCTTGCTCTTTGTAGCTGCGGTGATCGACACGCTCATGGCTGCCAACCTGTTCAAGAAATTGATTGCAGAGTTCCGCAAACTGTTGTCTCCAGTGTTCGACTTCTTGTTTGCCGTTGTCGTTAAATTCTCTCGTTTTTTTATCAAGGTCGCCTTGTTGGTTAATGCTGCGTGTAGTGAGCATGATGTGGGCGTGATAGTTGCGGTCATCACTTCCGCCTGCGGTATGTGGGGCATGAATGACTGCATCAACAACGACCTTATGACGTTCTACAATTTTTCCGCATAGCTCATTGAGCATCTTCTCTCGTTGTTCTTGGTTTAATTCACAAGGAAATGCAACTTCAAATTCTCTTGATAATTGAGAGTTTTTTCTAGTTTCAATGGTTTCGACCGTATTCCAAAGCGTTTCCCGATCTAATAATTCTTTTTTGGTGTTTTCAGGCGCATAGATATTTTTAAATTCTATGCCTGTTTTCTTCGTGTAATCCTGCTCTTTTCCATAGCGTTCATCTTTCAATTTTTCCCCTGATCTATATGCAGCACACGCAACAGCACTTCGACCATCTGATCGACTAATATTTTTTACTGAAAAGTGAAAAATAGCCACGATGTAAAGTCCCATTGACAAGTGTTTTTAAAAAAAAATTGAAAATTTTTTTTCGGGGTTAAGGGGTGTCCCCTTACGCACTCCAAACTTTAGTTTGGGAAAGTGCGCCCTTCGGGAAAACCCACAACAATCATATAGCAACTTGAAAGCAATGTTCAAGTGCGCTTATGATTTAGGGGGATTTCCTCTATTTGAAAGGTATGTTAAAGATGAAAATTGAGTCATTGGAACAACAAATTTCTAAGCAACAAGAGCGGTTAAAACAGTTAAAAGCTCAAAAACAAGCTGCTGTAGCTCGTGAACGTTCTAAGCAAAAAGAGTTAGAACGAAAGAATGATACAAGACGTAAGATTTTAATCGGCTCTTGTATGTTAAAAATCGTCGAAAATGACACTGTTGCTCATGAAAAGTTAATGGCTCAACTCGATAAATACTTAACCGAAAATCGAGATAGAGAATTATTTAATCTTCCATTAAAGGAGTGAGTGATGCCTGATTTAATTCAGTTAGAATATCTACAAGAAAAATTACAGCAGCTTTTAGCGGAATCATTATTTGCAATTTATCTTTATGGTTCAGCTGTTGACGGTGGTTTAGGGCCAGAAAGTGATCTTGATGTACTGGTCGTGGTCACTCAACCATTAACTTCTGCTTTACGTGAGCAGCTTGCACAAGAATTACTAAAAATTTCACAGCCTGTTGGGGAATTACAAAGGCCATTAGAAGTTACTATTTTATTAAAAGATGAGATTCAGTCTGGAATTTATCCTTTAAGTTATGAAATGCAATTTGGTGAATGGCTGCGTGAAGAGCTTAAAGAAGGTGGAATATTGAGCTCACAGAAAGACCCAGATATTAGTATATTGCTTAGAAAAGCGAGATCTCATCATACAGTTTTATTTGGGCCAGCTTTAAACCAATGGGCACCTGAAATTTCTGATCAAGAACTATGGCAAGCAATGTCTGACACTTATCCCGAAATTGTAGCGCATTGGGATGAGGATGCAGATGAAAGAAACCAGATTTTAGCTTTATGCCGGATCTATTTTAGTTTAGTGATGAAGGATATTGCTTCAAAAGACAATGCTGCACGATGGGTTATGTCTCAGCTTTCTGATGAGCAGAAATTCGTATTGCAGCGACTTATACAGGAATATAGAGGGGAAATCGGCAAACAAAATTGGCAAGAGGAGCATTATGCTTTGCAGCCTATTGTCAATTTTTTGAGTTCAAAAATTGAAGAGCAGTTTGAGCAGAAAAGAAATCTGATCACATAATAATTTTTTGATTCTGGCTTTATGTCATGGCTTTTGATGAACTCAGCAACGTTCGCTGAAGCGATTGTAAATAGCTTCAGGCAGGCTGCATCTACCGCCAGTGGCTACAGTCTGCTTACACCCTCAGATTTTTTTGTGAACGGCTGGAAGATCGTCCAAGAGATTTTAAACTCGGTAAGTGCTTGGTCGCCTATTGATTCATTGGGGATGCTGATTGCTTCAATCATTATCATGATTGCATTTGCCTTGATTTGTGCGTTCTTGGTTTTGGCGTTGGTTGAAATGTATATCGTGGTGTCAGCTAGTGTCTTAATGATGGGGTTTGCAGGTTCGCAATGGACGAAAGACTATGCCTTGAAAACTATTCAATATGCTGTTTCAGTCGGTGCAAAAATATTTATCTTACAATTGATTGCAGGTCTTGGACTTACTTTTATCCAAGAGTGGGCTACGGGCTTTAATGTTGAAGACAATGTAAGTTTGGTCGGTATGATTGGCTGTAGTGTGGTACTGCTGGCATTAACCAAAATTGTGCCTGATATGCTCCAAGGTGTGATTAACGGTTCATCTATTGGAAGTGGTGCTGCTTTAACTTCTGCCCTACGTGCTGTGGCTGCTGCGACAGCTGGCGCTGCTGCTGGTGCAGCTGGTGCGTCTATGGCTACAAAAGGCGCTGGAGCGTTGGCAAGTGAACAGCTTAAAACGGCTCAAGCAACTGGCACAGGCCCATCGAGTGCAATGGGTAAAGCTGGTTTTATGGCTGGTAATATGGCCATGAATATGAGTTCTGCTTTAAAAAGTGACCTTGGTAGTCGTTTAAGTGGTTCTACGACTGGTGGACGTATGGCTGGCTCGATGATGAATAAAGCAAACGAGCTACGGTCAAAACGATCTAAAAGCAATCAGGATGAAAACACTATCTCATAGGGCGAGACAGATTTTTTCTGATTATTCGCATTTGTTTAGTTGTTGTTTTATACGCTCAATCCTTGTAATAAGACCATCCACACAACTTTGATGACGTTCATAAAGTGGGTGGTCTTTATTCTGCCAGTTATCCAATATTTCTTTGGCTTCGATGTACTCTTGTTCTAGTTTGTATAGTTGACCTTTCAGTCCAAAATTATCTTTATTCCAGATAGCTAATAGCTCGGTTTCACTTAGTTTTGATAAATCAGTCATTAGTAATACTCCCATTTAACCTTTAAAATCTGTTTCTGTTCGCAATGCCTTGAATATGCGTTTTGCCGTTTCTTCTCGCACACTGGACGGGTCACGTAAAATATTGGCAATCCATATTGCAAATGCTTGATAGTCCTTATTCCCTGCTAGGTCGCTGATACTGTGGACTTTAGACAATACTGAGCTATAAGTATTTATCTGACTGTCTGACAAGTTGCAGAACATATCAACCGTGCTTGGATCTCGTTCATGGTTGATTGTTTTAGGCTTGGATTTCTGTTTAAAGCTGAATGAAAACCCAATGATTGAACGTCCTCGCTTATGTTGCTCGTATTCTGCCTTAATGTCGGTATGGTCGTTAATTTGTTGAATAGCAGGCTCTAATACTCGTCTTTTAAACGATTCCATCCGTTGATGCTCTGTGTCCAATACACCAAGTCTTGACCTCAATTCCTTAGTTTCAAGCATTGATACTTTCCCAGTGCTACGCCATGCAATTAGTAGTTCATATAAACGTATGGCATAGGCACTCGTTAGGCTACTTACCTGCTCCAGTTCATAACTGGTGAAATGCTTCTCTAGGTTGGTGATCAGTGGCACAACATCATCTGAAAACCTGATACGGACAAGGGCTTCATTTTCAACATAGGACACACGCTGTACCCATCGGCTCATAACATTCTCAAGATTGCCTTTAGCCGTTAATTTTTGGTAACTAAAGCGACGCTCAAACAAGTTTTTGCAAGCATCCTTTAAGACTTTGTAGGCGGTGTTTCTATGGACATTGAAATGGTTAATGTAGCTTTCTGCATGGATAGTTAAATCACGGTCACTAGGGATATTAGACTCCCTCGCCTCCAGTATTGCTAAAAGGATTAGGCGTTGTTCTGCAAGGTCTAAATTATAACTGGCATTGATCAGCGCATTATCCTTAACGACTAGGTCTTTTTTCATACATAGCAACTTATTCGAATTTTGTTGTTATAGCAACATTATATAACAATGTTGTAATATGCAAGATAAACGTTGCTATATTGCAAGATAAACGTTGCTA
>QXCQ01000172.1 GCA_003576535.1 Nakamurella silvestris
CACCAGGGCGCACAGGCGACGAAGGCCCGGGTCGGCCCAGGCGGCAGAGACCGCCCGGAACCCGGCAGGCACCCGGGGCTGGTGGAAATCGCCCGGACGACGGGTGGCCAGGACGAGCCAACCGGCGGCAACGATCGCGAAGGCGGCCTGGATCCCGAGCAGCAGCCGCAGATCGGAGCTGTCCGGCAGCACGGTGCCCAGGGCGAAGGCCAGTACCAGCCCGGCGAAGGTGCTGGCGGTCCCGGCGGCGATGCCGCTGGGACGGCTCTCCGGGGCCAGGTACCGGCCGGCCACACCGGTGATCGCGTTCAGCACCAACGGCTGTCCCACCGCGATCAGCACCTGACCGGCCATCGCCCAGCCGTACCCGTCACCGACGAGTCTGAGCAGGCCCCCGGCGGCGGTCAGCAACGCTCCCGCCCGTAGCCCGCCGGCGAACCAGCGATCCAGGATGATCCCGGCCGGGATGGCCAGGACGACGTAGAAGAGCGGGAACACGTTCGCCAGCCAGCCGACCGCGCCCTCGGAGACACCGAAGTGCTGTGCGGTGGCGGTGGTGATGGGGGCATAGGTCAACCAGAGCAGCTGGGTGGCCGCGGCCACTGCGGCGTAGGCGGCGACCGTTGACCAGCGGTTCGCCCCGAGCACCTTCGCCCGGTCCGCGAGCGGCTCAGCCACGAAGACCGGACAGCAGGATGCCCGGGAACCGGGAGAGTTTGCCGTCGGCGGCCCATTCGGTGAGCCGCCTGGTGGTGACGTCGGCGGTCCGGTTGCCGACGAACCACGGGGGCCGCGGTGACATCGTCAGCTGGGTCGCCGACCGGGGGAACGGCCGGAACGGACCGCGGACCACCGTCTTTTCGGGCCGGTCGAAGAGCAGGGCGTTGTGCACCACCCCGATCCCGCTCTGCACGTCGTCGGTGGTGTGGCCGGGGTAGGCACCCCAGGTCGCCCGGGCCGTGGCGAACCCGAAACCCGTCCAGACGTTCACCGCCACGGTTCCGTACCGCAGATCGGCGATGGCCTGTTCGAAGGCCGGTCCCAGCTCCCGGACGGTCCTGGGGTGGATGATGATGTTCGCTCCGAGGGTGCCGCGCAGGGTGTTGTTCGCGAAGTCGACGGCGGCGGCCAGGAAGGCGGCAGCACCGGTGCCCGGCAGCGAGGTGGTGGCCAGGACCGGGGTGAAGAACTCCTCGGTGAAGGCGTAGTTGTCCCGGTCGTCGGCCTTCAGGTCGGTGATCAGGGCCCGGTCGCTGCCGAGGGTGGTGGCCGTCGGGAACTCGGCGAGGAAGGCCGCGCGGCGCTCCGACGCACCCGGGTAGTACGGCGGACGCGGTGGCGCGGCCTCGAAGGCGGTGGTGAGCTCCCGCTGCAGAGCGGCGCTGCCGAACCAGTTCTCGGGCAGGACCACCACCTGGGCGGCGATGCAGTTGAACCCGTCGTTGTGCAGCTTCTGGGTGACGATGTGTTCGGCCTGGTAACGGAAGTCGGCCGCGGTCCAGGGTCCGGGCACCACGATCACCGGGCCCACCCCGCCGAGTTCGGCGGTGACCGGGGTGTCGATCACCCGGTCGTCGGAACGGCGACGGCGTTCCCCGTCCTCGCCCGGCCCGTAGACGATCGTGTTGTGGGTGCGCTCGCTGCCGGTGACGTGGATGGCCGTCAGCTCCTGCCGGGCGCACAGGTACGCTCCGACATCGCCGCCCCCGTGCACGATCCGCAGGAATCCGTCGTCGATCAGACCATCGAGGACAGCGGTGAAGGGCCCGGCCAGGTAGTCGTTCACCGGGTTCAGCTTCAGCAGCACCACCTCGCCGTCGGCGAAGAGCTTGTAGAGGGCGTCCAGCAGCGGGATGGAGGAGACGTTGCCCGCGCCGAGCACCAGGGCGACCCCTCCGGGCGGCTCGGGAGTGCGGTAGAAGGCCCCGACCTCCTCCCGGAGGTTCTGCCGGTCGACCTCAGGGGGCAGCCACACGTCGGCACTGAAACCGTTGAGCAGCAGATGATCTGCGACCGTGTGCGGGAAGACCCTGACCACGGTCCGGCTCTCCGGGCCGTCGGTGACGCGGAAGCCGTCCAGCGGGTCCTTACCGGAGACCAGTGCCAGCAGGGTCTCTCGTACCGCCTCGACCCAGGTGAGCGCGGCATACGGGCCGCTCAGCCACTCCTCACCGACCAGCGCGGTCCTCGGGGCGAGACCCTTTGCCGCGGCAGCCGATCGCACCCACTCCGCAGCCTGTTCGCCGATCCGGGTGTGGATCCGGTCGAGGTGGGCGATCTTCTCCCGGACCGGCAGTCGGGCCCACGTCCGGGCCCGTGCGGCCAGGTGGACGACCGCCGCGTCGAGATCGGCTTCAGGGGTGGTGATCTCGTCCGAGGTCGTGGTCATGGTCCGAGCACCCGTCTGATGTGGTTGTTGGCGAACAGGCCGGTCGGGTCGAACTTGCGGCGGGCCTGTTGGAACTGCTCCCAGGCCGGGTACAGGTCGGCCAATCGGGCGGCGTCCAGCTGGTGCCGTTTCCCCCAGTGCGGGCGGCCGCCGTAGCCGAGGGCGATCTCCTGGACGGCCGCGAAATACGGCCGCCAGTTCATGTTCCGGTACATGTGTGCGGCGATGTACGCCGAATCCCGCCCGTACACCGGGCTCAGATCCGAGGCCTGATCGCCGGCGACGAACCGGACCTCCAGCGGGAAGTTCACCGCCAGGCCCTGGCGTTCGATGACGTGCTGGATGTCCCTGAGCATGTCGGCGCAGGCCTCGCGGGGGATCGACCATTCGGTTTCGGTGAACCGGATCGATCGGTGGCTCACGAACGCCCGATGGCTGACCTCCACCCGGGAGGCCGGGGTGAGGAAACCGGTGACCATCCGGTTGAACCGGGGGATCTGCGCAGGCAACCGTCGCCCGACCCGGCAGACGAGGTCGAGCGCCTGGTTCTCCAGGAGGTCCACCTCGACGAACTGCCGGACCTTGGTCGGCCGCCGCAGCGGCTCCTGGGATCGGTTGTTCAACTTGGCCAGGGCGGTCGGGGCATGCGGGAAGTAGTAGAACTCGAAATGGTCGTTGCCGTCGACGAACTCGGTCAACCTGCCGAGCAGTTCCGAGACGGCCATCGGACCTGACTGGGCGCGAAGGTGGAAGGCGGGCACCACTTTCAGGGTGTACGCCGTGATGATGCCCAGGCTCCCGAGGCCGATCCGGGCGGCGGTCAGCGCATCGTCCTGGCCCGTCAGCTCGTGGATCGTGCCGTCCGCGGCGACCAGTTGGATCGCCGTCACCTGGGTCGCCAGGTTGCCCAGCCGGGCACCCGTGCCGTGGGTGCCGGTGGAGATGGCGCCGGCGAGGGTCTGGTGGTCGATGTCACCCAGGTTCGGCATCGCCAGACCGTGCCGGTCCAACAGTACGTTCAGCTCGGCCAGGGTGGTGCCGGCGGCGACCCGGACCAGCCCGGTCCCGGCCTCCACCCGTAGCAACCCGGTCAGACCGGACAGGTCGACCATGATCCCGTCGGTGAGGACCAGGTCGGAGAACGAGTGGCCGGAGCCGACCACGCGGACAGGGGTACCGGTGTCGGCGGCCGATCTCACCAGCGCGGCGACCTCTTCGACCGAGGTCGGTCGAAGGATCACCGAGGGGTCGCAGCGTTCGTCGCCCGTCCAATTGGCCCACGTCATGCGCCAGATGGTTCTCCATTGCCGTCAACCAAGTCAAGAGTCTTGGTCAAATGACCAACTTGTGTTGCAATCAGTGCATCCAGCGAAGGAGAACCAGGTGCGAGTATCTGCGGCGGATCGGCGTGAACAGCTGATCGCTGCCGCCTGGCGGGTGATGACCCGCGAAGGGGTCGCCGCGACCACCACCCGGCGCATCGTGGACGAGGCCGGTATGCCGCTCGGCGCGTTCCACTACTGCTTCCGGAGCAAGGACGAGCTGGTCCAGGAGCTGATCCGGCGGAATGTCGCCGAGGAGCTGGCCGCGGCACGGGCCGGGCTCGTGCCCGGTGCCGACGTCCGACAAGCCCTGCAGGGCAGCCTGTCCGCGCTGTGGGCGAAACTGTGCGCCGACCGTGACCGCCAGCTGGTGATCAACGAACTGACCGCATTGTCCCTGCGGGACCCCACCATGACGGCGTTGCCCGAATGGAAGTACGAGCAGTACCTGGCCGGTGTCGCCGAGTTCCTGACGGCCATCGCCGAGGGCAGCACGGTGACCTGGGACCTGCCGGTTCCGGTAGCGGCCAGGTTGCTGTTGGCGGTGCTGGTCGGTTCGGTGGACATCTGGATGGTCACCGGGGACCGGGCGGCCGGCCTTCGCACCCTCGAGGTGTTCAGCGGTCAGCTGGCGCTGATGTGCCAGGCCACGGACGAGTCGGCCCCGGAGCAGATGAAAGTGGAGACACGGTGATGGACTCGACGGCAGAGCTGACCAGTGGCGGTACCCAGGCCCCGCAGGTGTTCGACCTGACGACCACCCTGCCGGTCCCGGCCGGGTTCGGCGCGATCGAACGCGCCACCGCCGGTCTCGATGCCCCGCTGGTGGTGGTCGACCTGGCCGCGATGGCCCTGAACGCGGCCGACCTCCTCCGGCGTGCGGCCGGCAAGCCCGTGCGGATCGCCAGCAAGTCCCTGCGTTGCCGCAGCCTGATCGAGTCCGCACTGGCCCTGCCGGGTTTCCGGGGAGTGCTCGCCTACACACTCGCCGAGGCGCTGTGGCTGGCCGACCGGATCGACGACGTGGTGGTGGGCTATCCGACCGCCGACGCGAGCTCCTTGCGTCGGTTGGCCGCCGACGAGCGACTGGCCGCCAGGGTGACGCTGATGGTGGACTCGGTGGAGCAACTCGAGTACCTCGATCGGGTGCTCGGTACCGGGGGCCCGCAGATACGCATCTGCCTCGATCTGGACGCCTCGCTCGAGTACTTCGGCGGGGCCGTGCACCTGGGGGCGCGGCGCTCTCCGCTGCACGGCCGGTCCCAGGCGGTCGCGTTGGCCCGCGCCGTGGACGCCCGGCCCCGGCTGCATCTGGTCGGGATGATGTCCTACGAGGCGCAGATCGCCGGGGTCGGCGACAACGCGCCCGGTTCGGCCTTCGGGAGGGCGCAGATCAGGTTGATGCAAAGGTTCTCGGCGGCCGAACTGCGGGGCCGTCGAGCTGCGGTGGTGGCGGCGGTCCGTCAGGTTGCCGACCTGGAGTTCGTCAACGGGGGTGGCAGCGGCAGTGTGGCCGAAACTGCGGCGGAGGACTGCATCACCGAGATCGCGGCCGGCTCGGGTCTGTACGCGCCGGTGCTCTTCGACCGGTACCGCTCCTTCCAGCCGGTTCCGGCGGTGTACTTCGGGCTGGCGGTCACCCGGCGTCCTACCGGCGGCATGGTGACGGTGCACGGCGGGGGCTGGATCGCGTCCGGTCCGGCCGGTGCGGACCGGTCGCCGACCCCGGTCTGGCCCGAGGGCCTGCGGATGACCGGGCTGGAGGGGGCAGGGGAGGTGCAGACCCCGCTCGCAGGCAAGGCCGCCGACGGGCTGGCTGTCGGGGACCGGGTCTGGTTCCGTCATGCCAAGGCGGGGGAGATCTGCGAGCACCGGAACACGGTTCACGTCATCGACGGGGACAGGTTGATCGGTGAGGTGCCCACCTACCGCGGCGAGGGGCAGGCGTTCCTGTAATCCCGCGAGTGTTCTTGCCCGCGGGTGGACGGTGACGCCTCCTGTTGTGGGGGTCCGCTCGCGGGGG
>QXCQ01000051.1 GCA_003576535.1 Nakamurella silvestris
GCCGTAGACGGTGATCTTCATGCTGTCGGCTGCCGACAGCACCGGGCCGGAACGGGTCGCGACCTGCCCAGTAGGAAACGGCAACACATGCTGAGCCAGGGCCACATCCACATCACCGACGATCGAGGCCAGGTCGTCTTCCACCATGCGGCGGGCCCCATCGCCGAGTTCCTCGGCGGGTTGGAACAGGGCGATCAGGGTGCCGCTCCATGCGTCGGCGGCTTCGGCGAGCAGGGTCGCCGCGCCGGCGAGGCAGGCGACGTGCACATCGTGTCCGCAGGCATGCATGACCGGGACCTGCTGGGCGTCCAGGTCGGCGGTCGTGACGGTGCTGGCGTAGGCAAGCCCGGTCTGCTCGCGTACCGGTAGCGCGTCCATGTCGGCGCGGAGCAACACCGACGGCCCGTTCCCGTTGCGCAAGACGCCGACGAGGCCGGTACCGCCGACGTGCTCGTGCACCTGGAAGCCGGCGCTGCGGAGCCGCTCCGCCGCCGCGGCGGCCGAATCGGTCTCCTGATGGGACAGCTCAGGGTATTGATGCAGCTGCCGGTAGAGATCCTCCTGCCAGCCCCGGATCTGTTCCAACCCGGCCAATACTGCCTCGGTCGGCGACGTGGCGTTCATCAGCTGTCCCTTCTCTCTGTCGGTGGATTCTCGTCCTGCCTACGTGTCCGGCGTCGGCCGCGGGTCAGCACCGGGACTACCCGCGCTGGCGACCAGGCGTCTCCGGTCGGCAGGATCCACCCCCGCCAGCGCGCCAGCAAGCACAGGCCGGCCCCGATGAGCACAGCTGCAATTGTGCCCACGGTCGGATGACCAAGCCAGTCCAGGACGACGAGCACCGCGGTGGCGACGACCGCGCAGGTGACGTACAGGGTGTTGCCACCCAGGACGGCGGGCACCCGGCGCAGCACGATGTCCCGCAACGCGCCGCCGCCGGCCACGGTGATCGTGCCCAGCAGTACCGCGGGCAGCCAACCGAGGCCGGCGTCGAGGGCTTTCTGCGCGCCGGCCACTGCCCAGCAACCCAACGCCAGCGCATCGATGACCGGCCAGACCCGGTCCCACCACCGCCCCTCCACACGCACCACGAACGTCAACGCCGCGGCCGCGAAAGCCGTCAGGACGTAGGCGTAGTCGGTCAACGCTACCGGTGTGCCCCGCTGCAACAGAACGTCGCGGATCATTCCGCCACCTAGACCCGACAGCAAGGCCAGGGTCGCGAAGCCGACCGGGTCCAGCCTCTCCCGCCGGGCGATCACACCGCCAAGCACCGCATTGCCGAAAACCCCGGCCAGGTCCAGCACCCGCAGCACGTCGGACACCGGGACAGAACCCGCCACCATCGGCAGCCTCCCAATTCCTGTGTCTGGGTGAACGTGGACCATCGTGAACCATCATGCCGCCGCGGCCGACGGCGCGTCAGGTACGCCGACACCCTGCGTGCCAATCGCTGATGTCTGCCGGCAGGCTGCCCAGACGGCAAGACCTCCATCCTCGCGCCGGTCGTCACGCTCGCCGCGGACGCCGGGCATGTCCTGGTCACCTTCACCGCCGCACCCGACACCGACTCGAATCGCCGCCGGGCGAGTTCATCCCGACACACGGCGGGGCCTACAAGCCTTCTGAACGTGCTGAGGCTTGCCGAACGGTTCGGCGACACCGCGCGGGAGATTGACCTCTTCTGAGCACGGCAGGCGCGCCTTCCCGTTGTGTCTCATGACCCGTGTCCGTAACTGCCTCCGTGGAGCATCCGTACACGGGTTATGAGACACGGCAAGTAAAGGATCGTTTCTGTTACATCCTGGCTGTGCCCCCGTCTGCGCAGGTCGCGTTTGTAAAGTTTCCCGTGTCCGCGCCTATGTAACGTGTTCCCGGGTTTGCGTTACATTGATGGCATGAGAATCGGGTACGGGCGGGTGTCGACCAGGGATCAGCACCCCGAGGCTCAACACGACGCCCTGGCCGCGGCCGGGTGCGATGAGGTGTACATCGATAGGGCGAGCGGGAAGCTCGCTCGGCGCCCCAACCTCGACAAGGCACTGCTGTCGGCGAATAGGGCCGGCGATCAACTCGTGATCACCAAACTGGACCGCCTCGGCCGATCCCTGGAACACCTCATCGACCTCTCGACCACCCTGCAGGACCGCGGCATCGACCTGGTCGTCTTGGACCAGGGGATCGACACCTCCACCGCCGTCGGCCGGATGTTCTTCCAGATCCTCGGGTCGATCGCCGAATTCGAACACGCCCTCATGTCAGAACGAACCATCGACGGACTGGCAGCGGCCAGAGCCAGAGGCCGCACCGGCGGCCAGAAACCCAAACTCGGATCACGCCAGGTCCAACTTGCCAGGCAGATGTACGACGAGATCGACGACCGCGGCCGGCACCGTTTCACCGTCACCCAGATCGCCGCCGAGTTCGGCGTCACCCGACCCACCATCTACCGGTACCTGGACCAGAACGGCTAAGTAGCAGGAGGCCGGCCAACCTGGGCGGAACCTGCGAGACAACAGGCCGATCACAGAATGCCGCCGTCGACCGTCGAACTCCTCATGTGCGGGCAACCTGCCGTCTATTGCCACGCGGCGGTGCCCCAGGAGCACGTATACGGCGTCCGTCGAGACCGCGGGACCCCGGGCCTTTATGCGGTTGTCTGAACCGGCGGAGCCTCCAACCGCTCAACGTCCGCGATCAGTTCAGTGACTGCCTGGTATCGCCGGCCCACGTCGTGATCAACACATTTGTGAATGATGCGTCCTAGCTCGTTTGTCGAAGGCGGGAGGGATTCCTTGCCTAGGAAGATATATGCAAGGACGTGGCCGATCGCGTGGATCTCGTTCACTACCTGGTAGTCCTTGAAGTTGCTGAGCGTCGGGTCAGGGATGGTGCCCCTCATCTCTGTTTGAGTCCGGGTGAACTTGCTGGTCTGGTCCTTTGCGAGCCCGAAGTCCGAGAGCTTGACCAGCACCGCTCCGCGGTCGAAGACCTTGAGCAGAATATTCTGAAGGCTGATGTCACGGTGGAGTATGCCCTGGTGATGCAGGTAGTTGATCCCGTAGAGAAACTGGAGTGCGATTCGCTTCCGCGCGCCGAAGAAGATCACACGGTTGTGCTGGCGGATGTGGTCCCGCAGGGTGGTGTCGCAGTACTCCATGCTGTATTCATTGCGGGCCTCGTCGTAGGCGTAGACGTCCACGACGTAGGGATAGCTCAGTCTCTTGAGGAACCCGAATTCTTGCTTGAACCGGTCGAGGTCCCGCGGGGCAAGGTCCTTCTTTGCCCGTTTCACAGCGAATTTTATGCCGTAGTCGGGGTCGACGTAGGAGTAGACGTGGGCGTAGGACCCATGACCCACCAGCGTCCGCTTGACAGTCTCCGGGTGCTTCTTCAGTCTCACGCCCTGGGCTTGCCGGGTCAGCACCGGCTCGTAGCTGATGACCTGGATAGGTTCGAAGTTCTCCGGCACGGTGCTGCCCCCGGACGGTGAGAGCCACGGTCGGCAACGCTCCAATGCGTCCTCGTAGAGGTGGTCCAACTCCACATCCAACCCGGCTCGCTTCAACGTGTGGAGGTCAGACTTGATCTCCTTGATCAGCGAGATGAAGTCTCTACTGCTCTCGGCCCAATAGTGACCAGTGGATGCGGCTCTGCCGTTGATGCCGCTGAAGTGCTCGTTCAGTCGCTCGTGGAGGACTGCGAACATGTGGCCCCACTCGGGATCGTCGTAGAGGCGGTCGAACGCCCTGGAAGAGGGGACCGCCGCGTACTTCTCCCGGAGATCGGCCAGCATGAACTCGACCGGATCGGCCATCCCGTCCCCCTTCGTCTTGAGCCGTCATTGTCCCATCACGCCCAGATCGCAAACCCATCGCGGCGGAGGCACGTATAGGGATCCCCTAACGTGCTCCTTATCAGGGACCAGCGCGTGGCTACCCAGACCGTATTACCGAAGGGCGTCAACACCGAGTTGGCGCAGCGCGATCACTTCGCCCGTCGAGACCGCACGCCCATCAGGATGTCGATGAGGGTCCCCAGCGCACCCCGGTTGCCGCTCTCGACAGGCTGAAGTGAGTGATGCCGTGGCATCACGCGCAAACACTCAACCCGACTGGTTCGACCACTAGGACCGCAACACTCCTCGTTCAGGGGTCCCTAACGTTCCAGATCGTGGGGCTGTCGTTGCCTGCAAAGCTCGGCACGAGGCCGGCCACCCCACGGACCCAGCGCAAGGGCGCGATGGCAGCCGTGGGCTGGAACGGATAGTGAACGAGCACACAACAAGTTCTCTTTAGAGCTAAGGAGCAACCAACCGCGAGCGTGGCGCGCACATCGAAAGGATGACTTCGTTGACAACCCCGCCACTCTTGGTGAACTGTCGACGCCAAATAACTTATAGGGGGAGTGGAATGGCACAAAAGAGATCCTTTCGCAGGGTTGCGGCGGGAACAGCTATCGCACTAGCGATCACGTCGATTCAGTCAGTTGGCAGGGTGCAAGCATTCGGTGATTCTTCTCCTACGCTGATCACGCAAGGGACCATCGAGAACATCAACCCAACGGACACCACGGTGACTGCATTCGCGTGGCCGAGCAATGAAACCCTTACGAATGCACCCATCGGCACCGAGTTTGATCTGACGCCTCTTGCCACGAGTGGACTCAGCGCTTCAGGTTCATTCTCGTTGTACGAATCTAGCTCAGTGGACCTCGCCCCTGTCATCAACGAGTTCGGCGATATCAACCTCTCCGTACTCGCCGCTACACCTTCGCTTTCTGTTGTGGCCAATGGTTCCTACAGCTCATCTTCCCCGCTAGCGTCGTCGCCGGCGACCTTACCGGCCTGGCAGCAACCCGAATTCGGCGTCAATGTCAATGCAGCATCCGGCGAGCCGCGCCCTACAGGACCGACAGTTCAGGGGGCCTCCGCCCCGGAGAACGTGAACGAGTCGCCCGGTCACATCGACAACCCACTTATTGGACCTCAAGCCCTGACTAGAGCCCGGGCCTGCTACAGGCTGCAAGCCGTCAAGCGAGCTGATCTCACCCCTACGATGGGCATCGTCGGGCAGTCGTTCAGCGGCACCACAAAGGGGACAGCGAAGTTCTCGTACACCACGTCCGGGAGCACAAATATCGGTATTGCAACTTCCGTCAGCGGCGGCGGATTCAAGGCAACATCTGGCACGACCAGGGTCAGCAAAGCTGGCGCGACCATGACATACCCAACCAATTACGGTTTCGGCAATTACTTTTGGCAAACAAAGTTCAACCAGGCCAAATTCGAGATCCGCTGCATAAATCCACGACCACATGCCCCCTCGGAGGTATACACCCATCATTGGGAAGTTCGGGCAACCAGCATATTCGGCGGACAATGGTCCGCTTCTACCACTGCAAGATCAGGTGCTACGGCAGCAAATTGCGGCGCGTTCCCTTCCGGGTCGATATTGGACATCAATAGGAGCCGAGCGATCACATGGACCAACGGACTCGATTCCTCGGGGATCATCGGGTCTGATGTGTCAACGCAGACTGGGTACTCCGTAGACAACACGTTGACCTATACCTCCAGTGGGAACTTGAAAGCCTGCGGCAACGGTGGCGGTCCGGCCAGCACCACAGCCACCACCGTGGCCATTCACGATATGAGTACTGTCCTTTCATGATCCGTCGCGCAGTACTGCAGTGCATCCTCGGGGTCGTAGTTGCGTCAGCTGCGCTTTCGGGGTGTCAGTCCGACACTGCCAGAGGACCGGGTGCCTCTCCCGGTCCTCTGGCGTCCCAGGCCGGCAAATTCAGGTTCTGCGTGCCCGGCACCGCGAACAGCGACTGGTCGATCGGCTCGTTGTGGCTGGTCAATCCAGGCCCGGAGACACTCACACTGGACTCCGTGGAGATCGGCGGGCTGTACGGTGCCACTCTCCTTGGCACAGCCACCGTTCCCCGCCTCGGGATGGCCCTCTTCGCCGCGCCCGGCTTCCCCACCGATGGCAGCACCGGCGAGCAACTCGACTGGACTCGTCAAACACCCGCAGCCGGGTCCCAGGTGCCACCGAACGACGACCAGATCCCACCCCAGGTGATCATCGGACTCCACGTGGGCGAGAGTGATGCAGGTTTTGAAAACGTCACAGTGAAGTACCACGACAGCAAAGAAACCTACGACCTTCCCATCGAATCCAAGGTGCAGCTCGCCGTCTCCGGACCCTGCCAAGAGGCGACCACTGGCATATAGGACGTGAAGCCCCACCCTCGCCAGAGCGTCTGCTGCAGCCCCGCATCCCTCTCAACCTTCTGCGGTGCCGGCGATGAGCGCGGGCCGAAACATCCTGAACGGGACGATTGTCGCAGGTCTAGGGTGTGACGATGACCGAGGATCGGAACCTCACCCGGGCCGAGTTGGTGGCCCAGATCCGCGACGCGGCACGGACAGCGACCACGGGGGCACACCCCGCGGACGCGCCTTGCACCCCTTCGTCGTCCTGGAACCCGAGGCACACACAAGGCAGTGCTGGGCTAGAGCTCTCAGCTCCGCCATGCTCAACCATCTACACCAGGACGCCAAGGTCATCGCCTTGGCCGCCATCGACCTGAACGCCACCGCACCATCCAGGTGCACCTGCCCGAAACCAACCGACCAGTGACTCTGTTTCGCGGCGTCGGCCGGTGGCAGACTCCCGTTCATGGCAGATCACGAGTTCACAGCGGCCGAGATCCACGCCCGCGTAGCCGACGCGAACCGCAGGATCGACCCCGAGTTCTGGGCCGACGGCCGCGCCAAATACCCGTTCATCATCCTCAAGCCCGACGACCACACCCGGGCATGCTGGATCAACGCCGTTCAAACGATCCGGCAGGGCCGGGAAAGCCAAGACGCCGAGATCATCGCCCTGGCCGCCATCGCCTTGTACGACACCGACACACACCTGTGTACCTGCCGGGAACCTCAACCTGCGAACTGACACCCCTGAGCCCGACCAACGACCCCACTCCACCACCCGCCGACAGGCCCCGAGGGCCGGCGGGAGGTCCTCCGGGGAAGTTGCATCAGGGCCCGTCGCGTCAAGGAGGTTGACAAGCGACTAGCCCGTAGCGATCATGGAGCCATAAACACCGGCCCCTCTCGTTCCCGCCGACTTGCGAGTCACTGGCGACGATGGGCCGGTTCTCGTTTGTCCGGGGCGTCATGCTTCGGTAGCGGTTGTTCACCTGGACGGTGAGGATGCTGGTATCTGCCAGGTCGACGCTGAGAACGGTCGCGTCCTCGGTTCGCACGTCTGCCACGATCTGCCAGGCACCGTCGGATGCCCGGATGTGTTTGAGTCGGATGCTCGTCCCGTAGATCTCCGATCTACACGGGACCCGTGGCTTCGCCGAGCTCGTATCTTCC
>QXCQ01000012.1 GCA_003576535.1 Nakamurella silvestris
TCGATAAACGTAGTGATATGGGTCGATAAACGTAGTGATATAAGCTCTTAAACCCTTATGTATAAAGGCTTATAGCAGGTCTAAAAGTATTTAAAAACTTTAAAAATTATTAAAAGCCTTAGGAGGGAAAAATTGCCCTTGGTTTTCGCTACGCTCAAACTCTATTGAATCTCGCTTTCGCTCGATTCGTGGGGCAATTTTTTAGATCATCCTGTTGTGACTTTGAGCAAAAGCAAGAGCAAAAGAAACTCGGAATTCGCTTTGCTCATAAAGCTTTTTTACTCGCTACGCTCGATCTAGGCCCAATTTTCTTCATGTGATTTACGCTTATTTAGGCTTCACAGCCTAAAAAGCTGTTTTTCAAAGAGTCGAGGTGCGAATTTTGGTGCTTCGCTCGTAGACACTCGCTCTATTCATCCCGATTAGAATAAAAATAGTCTCTATTTGGCGCTCATTTGCGTTTTTTGACCTGATTGCTCATTTCAATAGTCGATTCTATGTCTTATGTAAAAATGTGGCTGAAATCGCATGTGAGAGCGTTTTAACTTGGGTTTCATTTTTGATCTGTAGGCTAGAGTTTTCGCTTATAGATTTTTTTCTTAGAAATACAATAGTCAGGATCTCTTTTGGCCAAGCACTATCTTTACTGTCAGTTAAGTCAATTAAATGGATTGGGAGCCGGTACATACCGGCAATTTTTGGTTCACACACCACGCATCTAAAGATAAAGGCTCCAAAGCCTTACCCTATAAGGGATACAGCGATTTTTCATCTGTCTGGAAAGCGTTTACGCTTTTAGCATGATTTTTATTATTTTTCATAGGTTTAGCTGCAAACACTTTTTGTTGCGAATAAAGTGCAATATTTACTTACAAAACAATAAGATAGCTTGTAATCGGCTTTGTTTACATATTTAGGTTAATTTCTCTTTTTATATTAGATATTTAACCTGTAATCATTAAAACTTAACACAGTGTTTACTTATATTTGATAGTTACTTTTTAGAAATTAGGTGCTTAGATTGAAAACAAATTGTAGGAGTTTTTCATGAACAGTACTCGAACCGTTGCCGTCAGATTAGACAATCAGGTCGCACAAGAATATGAGCGTTTGGCTCAGTTGAAGGGCGATAAACTCGGAACTTATTTACGGGATCTACTGACCAGTAATTTACAAATGGCCAGTATTGAACGGCAGGTCAGTCGGATTGAAACATTGGTGAATGATTTTGAAAAGCAAATTAATTATTCCCTAGATAAGTTTACTGAAGCCAATTATTTAAATGAAAAATTCTTTGAAGACTTTGGACATATGTACATGTTTCAAATGGGGATGTTGATGCATCTAAGAGTAGATCGAGAAGACATTCGAGGAATGCAAATAAAGGGAAATGCATATGCCCAAAAGAACTATTTTGCGGGGAAAAAGCCGTGAGCAATATTATTCAACTTTCTAAACCGTGTGCTTTCTGTGATTCAAGGGAAAACGTACAGCTTTTTGCAGGGCTGATGCTTTGTCAGAATTGTCAGGAAAACATCCGGATTACGAATCCTGGCATGTTTGAGGCCAATGATCAGATTGAACAAAAAGCCCAGGATTAACCTGGGCTAGATATAAAAGATATTTTGATATTAAACATTAATCCTCAGAATCTAAGTTATCTTCCTGATTAATAATTAATTCTTTTCGAATAGCCTCTATAGAAAGTGTTTTACGTTCTTCTTTTGGCATGTATTTTTTTGCTGTTATGCTGGGAATTCCATCAAATATAGACATATTGAAAATAGCAAATCCGCCTCTATCTAATTGAATAAAATCAATACTTAAGTCATTTAGATAAATTTGTAATTGACTTAAGAACCCTACTCTTAGTCTTTGTCTTTCTGAAATTAGTTTTAAAGTGGATTCACTTACTCTCCCTTTTTGCTTTCCGCTTCTTTGTAAAATCAGTGCTAATCGCAAAGCTGTTTCTTCAATACTGATCATAATAATTTATCCGTAATCGACATATTTTTTATTCTAATTTAGGATAAATTTTAAATCAATAAATATTTATGTGTAGCTTAATTTTTTTAATTTTTCACTTTTATTTTTTATGGGAGTAAATCTTAGGATTAATAAGAATTAAGTTCGTATAACCCTTACAAAAAAAGATAAATAAATTTTAAAAAATAAATCCTGGAATTTTTTTTAAATAATCCAGGGTTTTTTATTTTCATAAAAAATAAATCCAGGTGTTGATTTTATGAAAAATAATAGTAATATTGTGACATTGATAATTTATAAGGAAAAAATCATGCTTGAAGATACTTTACCAAAGCCTTTAACAACTGGATCGCTAGATGATTTACTAGTAGCTAGTAATGGAAATGAGCAGGATTACAACGTTTTTATTGGGCATAACTTGGGTGAGCGTGTTTTCCTATTACAAGTACCTATGAAAGAGTTTTTTAAGATTTCGGAGGTAGCGAATGAGCAATTCAGAGAAGGGATTGAAGTATCTCAACGTAAGTTAGATCAGGTTCATGCCCAAAAATTAGCTGTATACATTTTGAAAGGCCTGATTTCTTCTGCTATTCAATTTAGAGAACTACAAAAACAGCCTGCTATTCCTGCATTGAATAAAATTCAGGAAGAACTAGGAAGACAACCTTATTTATCACTACAACCATTAGTCACAAATATTCGTGGAATTGGCCATCGCGGTGGATCATTAAGAGCTGAACGTGTTATTTCTAAAGATGATCTTTCTACAGCCTGTTTTAAAGTTTACTTAGCTCAAAATAATATTTTATGGGTAGTTGATGGTCAGCATCGAAGAGAAGGTATGCGTATCGTCTTTGATTTTTTAGATAGCTTGCTTCGTCATCATACTTATCCAAAGAAAAAGGGAATTTATGCTCCTTTAGATGGTCACCTTGAACTTACACCTGAAGAGTTACAAGCATGGCAGACTGTATCTGAGAGTAGTCGTACTTTTGCATCGATATCAGTGGAAGTTCACTTAGGGTTGAATATTGATGAAGAACGTCAGCTATTCCATGATTTGAATAATCTAGGGAAAAAAGTAGATAAAAACTTAGCATTAAAATTTGATAGTTCAAATCCAATTAATCTCTTCATTAAAGAACAAATTATTGAGCAACTTGATATTAAGGTTTCAGAAGTTGAACAAAAAGACTGGTCTAAGGATGATGGAAGTATTCTGCTCAAAGATATGTCTGCTATTAATGCAATTCTATTTTTGAATAAAACGAACATTTCTACAGCAACTCCGGATGTCAAAGATAAGTTTTCAGTTGCTAAGCAGTTTTGGGAAAGCATTAAGTCAATTGATGGATTTGGGGAAGAAAAGGGTAAAGAAAAAACAGTTGCCATGCAGCCTGTTGTTTTAAAGGCTTTAGCAAAACTTGTATATGACTTTAAATTCTCTAGAAAATTGTCTGAAAAATCAGAATCTTATTATTATATTCTATTGGAGGGAATTAGTAATTTGGACTTTTCTCACTCTAATAAAATTTGGCAATATTATGAAATGTCTGAAAGTGAAAGAAAAAATTTATTTCCTGGTGCCGATCGTTATTTACCAAATGAAGAAAGTGGTAACCGTGATTTAGGTTCATTAAATGCAGGGCTAATGCGCTTTGGTGCTAAACATAATGATATATATCCTGTGATTGGTGACATGATTCGATATCAACTTCAGTTGCCAAGTCGCCATTCTGCTATGAATAATGATTTGTTTAATTAAACAAATATTTGTTTTCTTTATAATTTAAGCGAGAAGTATTATGAGTATTAGTTTTGAATATGCACAAGAATTGCAACGTGATTGGAAGGAACAGGGAAATTTACCTTGCGACCACGAACATCTAGAAAAAGAAAAAGAACGAGGTCGTGATACAGGTGATTATGTCTGTACTCGTTGTGGAAAAGCTGGTTGGGGCAAAGATTGGAATAAAGCAAAATGATCTTTTATTGATATATTTTTAGGAGAAATTATGTCAGATAATCAATGGGCTGATGAAGCTAGAAAACTCTCAGAAGATGAAATATTACAAGCACTTGAACATGTGCTTGAAATGGGGGGCAGTGATACTCACTGTGGAATTATCAGACAAAAACTTGGTAGTGAAAGAAAACCTTTGAGCACAAGACAACAGTATGTTTATGACAATGAGATTTTACCGTCATTAGTTGAAAAATGTGGTCTAAATGGTTGTCAAAATTTTGTTACAGCGGGAACCGGGTCCTGTGGAACTTGCTCTATTGAATATAATGACCACTAATTTTTAATTGAAAGCCTAATTTGCTATGACTTTAGGCTTTCAATTTTTGGGTTACTTTAACCAAATAATTCAGTATGAGTCTAATGTATATCTTAATTTTTTGTTTAACTTGTATTTACAAAAATAGACACCACTAATTGATTAGTCTATGAAAAACATAGATTTGCTTTATAAATAATAGTCTTTAATCACTATATTTTTGTAGTTATTGTTGTTTTAAAACTATATGGAATGTAGACTATAAAAAAGGAACTTACCATTATGGTAACTTTAAAGATTCGTAGTTTGTATCAAGAAATGACCGAAGAACAGTCTTTAAAGTTCGTTGGTAAAGCTCCTCTTTTAGATGAAGAGCGATATATCTCTACATCTCGCCCATTGTATTGTCCAAATGAGGTTCTGCTAAACGTTCAGCAAGCCTTTGAAAATAATGATGCTAACTTAATTCGACCTGTTACATATGATGCGGAAGACGATATCTTTGATCTAGATGAGTTTACCGTTCTTGATAATGGTGGTAATCGGTTTACGTTAGATGAGTTTCAAATATTTCTACATGCTTTAAAGGATGATGGTAAGCACTACCGTTCTTCAGAGTGGTGTCACACGTCTCAACAAGAGTGGGTCGCATGTGATGTATATGTCTTCAATTTAGAGTATTGGACAGAAGGTGTTGGCCGTCCAAACTATGCTGATTTCTACTTGAAATATTGTATTTCTAGTGAGGGTACAGTTTATTTGGTGTGTTCATGCCATTTCTCAAAAAAACGCTAAATTGCTAGGGTGTTGGAGCCTAAAATGACTCAAATAGGAACTAATTGCACTGCTTGCGGTGAGGGTGTTCTTCAATTTAATAGTCGTATCAGAAGAGTTGAATATAAAGATACTTTCTTAAATATAGAAATAATCAGGCCTGTATGCACTGTGTGTGGTGCATCTATTATTACGAATGATTTAAAAAAAGATTATAGAAGAAAATTAAATTTAGCCAAAAAACAGCATGATGGTTTATTAAGTGGCGAAGAAATTAAATGTATTCGTAAAAAATATAGCCTAACTCAACCTCAAGCTTCTGAGATTTTTGGAGGTGGTCCTGTTGCATTTGCTAAATATGAAAAGGATGATATTTTGCACTCCATTGCTATGGATAAGCTATTGAGAGTCGCAAGAGATCAAGCTCTATGTTTTAGACATTTGGAATATTTGGCGGATAGATCTCAACGCATTGTATCAAAAACAGTGAATTATAATGATGCTCCTGTTTATATACAGGTCGGCCAATATAAAAGAGAAACAGTATCTGTTGAGTTGAGCGAAAAATCTTTATTTGTTTTGAAAAAACCTCAAAGAGATTTATATGAGGATTATGACAGTATGTTAGAAGGCGTTGCATAATGGAACTAACAAGCAATCTTCAAAAGGCTATAGAAAATTTAACTTTTTCAGATATTTTTATTAATAGTATTTCATGTGACCACTTAACAAGTGATCCTGGTCTATCAAATTTTGATAATTTAGCAATTAAATTAAAGCATCAAGTATCCAAATCTACAGTACTACAAGATAGTTATCACAATGATCGCGCTATTAGAATATTTATTGATGTGGGTGCTATATGGGTTGATAAAGAGAGTGACGAAGTTTTCTCTAAAGTAGAAGCTACTTATGTTCTTCAATATGAACTTAAAGCTCCTTTAGAAACCGACTGTATAGATGAATTCGCTCTTAAGAACGCTAGTTATCATGTTTGGCCTTATTGGCGGGAATTTTTATCTTCTACATGTGATCGTATGAATTTACCAAAATTTATATTGCCAGCAAGACAGTTAAAGCATCATTCAGTTAAACAAGAAGAAAGTTAATCTTTTCTAAAATTAACATAATACACCTTATACGAAACGCTTGAATTTTTCCTATAAGCATCAATATCTTAGGAAAAGCCGTTCTAGGGTTCAGTGCACTGGAACGGCTTTTTCATGATTATTCACGTTCCACGCCTATTCTTTGATCAATGTTTCACAACTTTGATTAGCTCAGTTGAATAATACCCTTAGCCATTCGGCAAGAAAAACCGGCTTAACCACCCTCTTTTCGGCTGCTCCGGTTCAACCTGCTCCGGCACTGGAATCCGCTTATTTTCACTCGTATCCGGTTCTTTCTGCGGCATGGCGATGACTTCTACTTTTTCCTCTGTCATCGGCTCAGCCTGAGTAGGCTCTGGGTCGATAGACGTAGGGATATGAGGTTTTGGGGCCTCTAATAAGCGTTGCATAGCTTCAATTTGTTCTTGATAGAAAGATTCACGTTCTAATGATTGATTCTCTCTAAGTAAAGCTTGATTCAATTGTTTTTCAAGTATGTCAACTTGTTGTTTTAATAAGTCAATTTCAGTCAAGTTTTGACTGTTAGTTGATTGACTCTGATTGACATTGGATGTTTTATTTTGAGGTTCTCCAAATACTCTTAAAGCTTCTGAAAAGTCAATTAACCCATCAGAACCTTTCGATAAATTTCCTTTATTTATATGGGCATATATAGCTTGTCTTGAATATCCATACAGCTTAGCTAATTCTGAAACTGATAATTTTTTCATATTGTAAACTGGGGTTAAATTGAGTTAATACTTTACTGTTAATTTGACAATGTCAATTTACAAACCTATTTAAATCCTAATTCTTTTAGATATGGAGAGTATTCTTTAATTTTTTTAGGATCTGTTAAGTCTCCAGAGATTCTAATTATAAAGTCATCATAGCTTTCACCAGCTTTACTATATTTTGATGCGAATGTGGGTTCATACGCTAACTTACCAGAGAACAAAAGAATCTGTTTATCTGTCAATTGGCCAATCAGTTCTAACTGTTCATTGCTTGTTTTAGAAATATTTTTAACTGATGTCTTTGGCTTAAATGAAAAACTATAGCCTGAGATTGATCGCCCAGTTTTATGCTGTTCAGACTTAACTTTGATATCTGTAAAAGTATTGATTTGGGATATAGCTATATCTAGAACTCTTCTTTTGAAATTATCTGAGCGCGTGTATTCATCATCCGCAATACCAAGTTGCTGCCTAAATTCTGAAATCTCAAATACTGGAGTTTGACCAGTGGTGCGCCAAGCAACTAATAGTTCGTAAAGTCTAGTTGCATATCTGCTTGTCAATTGACTTACTTGCTTTAATTCATAGCTAGTAAAGCGTTCCTCAAGCCTTGTAATTAATGGGACGACAGCTGGTGAAAAGATAAGACTTACAGATGCTTCATTATCAATATAGCTAATTTCGCTTACCCAACGGCTATGAGTAGTTTTTACATTCCCTTTATCTGTTAAAGATTGATAAGTAAATCTCCTATCAAATAGGACCTTACTTGCCTCTTTCAAAACAGCATAAGCCGTATGTTTTTCTACACCGAAATTCTCAATATAGCTTGATGCATGAATTACCAACGCATCATTAGCATTGATTCCTTTACCTGTTTGTCTGGCTTCAATGATTGCTAATAGAACTAACCTTTGCTCAACTAAATCAAGGTTATAACTTGCGTTAATTAAAGCATTATCTTTGACAACTAAGTCTTTCATTATTCTTATTACTACATCATAAAATGATGTAGTAATACTACATGAAATATTGGAGTAGTCAAATGGTCGATAAACGTAGTGATATGGGTCGATAAACGTAGTGAT
>QXCQ01000258.1 GCA_003576535.1 Nakamurella silvestris
TTTAGAATATTTCACCAATAAAATTGACCCAAAAACACCCTATTTGACTTATGCAATACAAATATGTGATACATTATTATATATGCATATTTACATGTTTTTACAATAAAGTCATCTAAAGCTAGAGAATTGTACTCAATTTCTAGCTCTACATGGACTAACTTTCACATAATATTTTTCTGTTTACCAATGATTGGTTAACATTAATAGACCTGGTATCCAACAAGTAAAAATACCTATAAAAATTGTATAATTTCCTAAAAATTTAACTTCTTTACCTAAGCTCAATGCTAGAAAGAATAAGAACCATAAGCTGGACCACAACACCCACATAATCATTAAACGATATTCACCAGCCAATATTGCAAAAACTAATGCATTAATAGCGACAAATAAGCAATACCAACCTAAACCAATACCTTTTAAATTGAACCACTGAACAATGGCTAAATATAGATATGTAAATGAAAATAATAGTCCTGCTACTACTCCGAAATAATCCAGTGGATTATTTCCTCTATATAAAGCAATACTATTTATGAGAAATGTTAATAATCCTACTAATAAATTAAATGGTGCAGAATCTCTAGCTTCCATTCTTCCATTTAACCCTAAACCATTAACTAACAATACAGATCCTATAAATAGAAGTGCAATTCCTAGCATATTCCTCTCCATTTTTTTGTTTTTAATGTAGTTCTGCTATGGTGCATAAGACATGAATTTATAATGTTAAAGTTTCCAATAACCTTTAAATCATTTTTATTTTAGAAATATGCTATCCATTCCATGCAAAAATTGCATAGGTACATTTTAAACAATTGATTTATTGTTTAATTAATAGTGCTAAGTTCAATTTCATTTTTCGAATAGTCAATAACAATATGATTTACATTAGGATTTTGTATTAAAAACCGTGCAAGCTTAGAGTCGATTAAAATGCGAAAACGATGACCTAAACCACGAGCACCAAAACGCACATCATGTTTTCCTGATAAAAATTTAATTGCTCGATCAGTAAGTGATACAGTTCTATTTTGTTTACGTAGGCGCAGATTTAACTTTTCAACTTCCAACAAAATTAACTGAGATATAAAATCCGTTGGTACTGCTTGATAATGCAGAATACGTTCTATTCTGTTTAGAAATTCAGGATCAAATTTTTTATGTAAAGCTCGTTCCGTAATTTCCGAATCATCAAGTTTAGTCGCTTTAGCAAATTGCTGTAAACGCTTGGGTAGTTTAGCAATAAGTTTTAAACGAGCTTGTGCTTCCTTAGCACCTATATTACTGGTCATAAAAATTAAACTATTTTTAAAATCCAGTGATTTTGTTCCTGACGTAAGATTTAGTGTTCCTGTATCCAAAACATTAAGCAATCCACGAATAACTTCATTACTTGCTTTTTCAATTTCATCAAATAATACAATGCCAGGTTTTGAGAAACTCCCCTGTATCTGTTCCTCATTAAATAAAGTATTACCTTCTTTTGAACCTACATAACCAGGAGGTGCACCAGTTAACGCTGCAGCATAATGTTCTTGCGCCAGAGTATTCATATCAATACGACAAAAAGCATCTGGCTTACCATTAATCGCTTGAGCAATGAGTCGAACTGTTTCTGTCTTACCTACACCCGTTGGTCCAAGCATTAGAGTGACTGCTAATGGTCGGTTTGGTACATTAAAATCAGCTTTCACTGTCATGAGCATATTTTCAATTTCATCAAGTGCAGCATTTTGCCCAATAATGTTAGAACGAAGTTGTTTCATAACATCATTGGGATCAAACTTAAAACGAGAGGTCCGTGCAATATGCTCTTTGCTTTGCATATCGTAACGTTGCTTCTCTAAAATTTCCTGATTGGCTTGCATACGATCACTAGCAAAAGTCATATCAAGTACCTCCCTTTATTCTTGTACTAATTAGTTTGCTTCTTTTTCTATCCCTTCATGCGGTAAATTGCCAACTGGACATTCAGCTACACCAATAGTAGAGCGAGTAATTTTTTCGACATTTTGTTGAGCTTTTTCTGCATCTAAAACCCAAGTTCTATAAAAATCAAATGGGCAATTCGCTACACCTTTATCACCATCACCATTGTTATACACACCAGTGTAACCACGATGTAAAAGTTTAAATAAATGATTCTGAGATTGGTCATATTTTCGAGCATCACGAATCTGACTTACCGAAAGTTGAGCATATTGCAGACCATCAACTTCAGTACCACATTGACCTAATGTACGCCCATCAAAACCAACAATAGCAGAATTACCAAAGAATGAATAAACACCATCAAAACCAGTACCATTAGCGACTGCAACGTATACATTATTTGCCCATGCCATCGCTTTTGCCATAGTCACTTGCTGCTCAGCAGATGGATACATATAGCCTTGGCAACGAACAATTAATTCTGCGCCTTTCATTGCACAATCACGCCAAATTTCAGGATAGTTACCATCATCACAAATGATTAATGATAGTTTCATGCCCTTTGGACCTTCTGTCACATAAGTTGTGTCTCCTGGACACCACCCCTCAATCGGACACCATGGAAGAATTTTTCTATATTTTTGAACTATTTCACCCTTATTATTAATAAGAATCAGAGTATTGTAAGGGACTTTATTGGGGTGCTCTTCATGTTGTTCACCAGTAATTGAGAATACGCCCCAAACATTAGCATCGATACAAGCTTTTGAATAAATAGCTGTTTCATCACCTGGAATTGTTGTTGCTGTTGCCATCATCTCATCATGATCATACATAATGCCCATTGTGCTGTATTCAGGGAAAATTACTAAATCCATCCCAGGAAGACCTTGCTTCATTCCTTTTATCATTTCAGCCATTTTTTTTGCATTTTCTAAAACTTCTGCTTTAGTATGTAAGCGAGGAATTTTATAATTTACAACTGCAACACCAACCGTATCGTGACAACTTGAAATATCACCATGTCTCATTTTCTTATTCCTTTAAATATTTTTAATAATTAAGCTAATCTGAAAAAGATTAGCTCAAAAAAAAGTACAACGTTTACGCTTATTTAAATGTAATACTTTAGTCTAACCAAGCCCTACTCAACTGATGGCTCTAGTCCTTTTATTTTTCAAGTCAATTTTTTATCCGCGATTCAGGTTATTTAATCTAAAATTAACATAATACACGTTATACGAAATGCTTTGATTTATCCCTTCTAAATCATTATCTTACTTTGAGCCGTTCCAGTATTCAGCGCACTGGAACGGCTTTTTTGTGACTATTCACGTTCCACGCCTATTCTTTGATCAATGTTTCACGGTTTTAATTAAATAAACTGAATAATTCAATCTGCACGATTTAAGCGATTATCTTGAATAAGATCATCCAATTTATCTTCTAAATCTTCAATCTTATATTTGAGCGATAAAATAGAATTTTTTAAACGCTCATTTTCAGGAGCATCAGGATTTTTTAATTGATTAAAAATTTCTAATAATTCGTTGCGATTAGTGCTTAACCTTTCAATGTCACTTTCAATAGCCATTCTTGGTGTCCACAGAGCAAGTAAAATTTGCTCATAGTCTTTGAGTTCTTGATGGCTCATTGCATCTAATTCAGCTCTAGTTTTCATGGTTTAAAATCCGTCTTGCTATGAAGAGCTTTAAAAATCCGCTTTGCTGTTTCCTCTCTTACACTTTTCGGATCTCGTAAGATGCCACTAATCCAAAGGGCAAAACTAGGATAGTCCTGGAAGTTACTTAGGTCTGATAGCTCAGAAAGTTTAGATAAAATAGCACTGTACTTGTTAATTTGAGCATCAGACAGGTTGCAGAACATATCTATTGTTTTTGGATCTCGCTCAGGAGCTATTAATTTTGGCTTAGATTTTTCTTTCACAGTGAACTTAAAGCCGACAACAGAACGTCCTTTTTTAACTGGACTATAGTCAACTGTTACATCGGTAAATTCATTAATTTCATCTAATGAGCTCTTCAAAACTCTTCGTTTTAAGTTCCTCAAATCTCTATAAGATTCTGGTAAACCAAACTCTGTAAACATTTCATCTAGCGTTAATTCAAAGCCATTTTTTGCCTGATTTTTTTTCGCTAAATGGTAAAAGTCTATTGAGTAGTCTTTTTTTAATTTTAGAACTACATCTTTTTTATAACGAGTGTATGGATTGTATTTATCTAAAATTTTCAACATCACCAAAACAATAGATGTAAACCTTAAAGATATCCCTGCATCTTCATAAGTAGCATCAATTACCCAGTTAGAGTAGACCTTTTTCCCCCTATCATTAACGTATGAAAAGGACCGATCTACTAGTTTTTTTGACGCATTTTCAATTTGTTTATAAGCAGAATTGACTTTGATACCACAGTCATCAGCAAATTGTTGAGCAGATATTAAGATTTGATCTTGTTCACTTGCATCGACATTTCTAGCAATCGGAGAAGCCATAATTAAAATTCTTTTTTCATCTACAGACATGCTTTTAAAGCATTCAGTAACTTTGTTTTGAATAGCCATTGTTGTTACTGGATAAGATTTATCATAACTATTTTCTTTATTCATTCAGATATCAAACCTTATAAAAAATGAACATGATTTTTGTACCCTTATGAGAAAACAATGTACACCAATAAACATAAGGGTACAATAATTTATTTGTACCCTTTATCATGCTATTTGTACCCTTTAATCATGCTATTTGTACCCTTTTAAACGATAAAATCATGCTATTTGTACCCTTTATCATGCTATTTGTACCCTTTTAACGCTTGAAACTATTGCTGCATAAGGTTTTCAGAGGGTCTAAAAGCTTTTAAAAGCTTTTTAAAAGAATAAAAGGGAATTTATTTCCAAAGTGAGTTATTAAAACTGCCCTTGGTACTCGCTAAAGCTCGTACTCTATTGAAGCTCGTTTCACTCGCTTCGTGGGGGCAGTTTTTTGCATATATGATCAAGGATTCAAAAAGCAAAACATGAATAATGCATTCGCTATGCTCATGCTTTTTGACGAGCAAAAGCATCAATACTTCGCTCGTAGACACTCGCTAATCACTGTCCCCAGTAATTCAATAAAAAACGGTTTTTCAGAGGGGGAATAAGCAACCTTTCGTTGTGTCACTCGTAGACACTCGCTAAAAGGCTCTCATTTGCGTTTTAAGCGATTTTATTTTTATCAACTATAGTTTTACTGTATTTCTATCAAAAGTCGCTAAAACCCCCGTTTTTTTGCGCTTAAATGGGATTGCTAAGGCGTGTAGTCATGGTTATTGTCATTTTCTGGCTTTTTAGGCTCATTTCTCTGCTGTTTTTCTTGTTCTTGGCGTCTTAAAAATGCCAAATGTTCTTGTTGCTCTCGTTCTTGTGCATAGCGTTGTTCTTGTTGCTCTCGTTCTTTACGTAACTGCTGTTCTCTAGATTCACGATCTTTTCGGTCGTTTTCGAGCTGTATTGCTCTTTTTTGGGAAAACTCTTGCTGCGCTTCGGTCTCAATTTTTTTTGTAAAAGCCGTATGCAATTCTTGGATTTTTAGATCTTCCATTTCTTCTGCATATAGTCGCTTTTGTTTTTCACCATTTTGAGGACTAAAGTATTTATTTCCATAGTTATCTTCTTCAAATATATAACTATTTATGATCTCCAGTCTTTGATCGCGTACATACTCTTGATACTCAGTTTCTCTGCGTGATATTTCAGAAATTTGATGATCTATATTTGAAATTTGATCATTAAGTTTTCGTTGTTTAACAGTGATGTTCGGTTCGTCAAATTTTGCAAAAGACTTTTTAGGCTGGAGCAGCTGATTTTCTTCTGTCCATTTATTTAAATGATCAGAATATCTCTCTTTTTTTTCTATTTCACTAAGACCAGAAATATGCTTTTGGATGTCTAGTTGGGTGTTGTGTTGGTCGATCAGGTCATTTATTTGATTGATCCATTTTGTTTTAAAAAATAAAGGCTCTTTTTTGCGTAGTTCTGATATTGCAGAACTCATCGTGTTTAATTTTGTTGTTAATTTTGATAATTCTTCATTTTGGAATTCAGAAAGTTTCTGAGAAGTTTTTTCTAAATACTCAGCTTGAGAGTATTGAAACTGAAGCTCACTTCGTACTTTTTGAACAAGATCCTCAGATACTTTGATGTTTTCATCCAGTGCGATGACCTTTTTGATTTTTAAATTACGTAGCTTAATTTCATCATTTTTCAGACTAATTTCTGTAAATATTCCTCGTCTCCGGAGGTATGTCGCTTGAGGACCTTCGTGCTGAGTTGCTTCTAGGTCACTTTCCTGGTCTTCATAACTTCTGTGATCGACACGTTCATCAAATCCATTTTGTTTCAGGTGGTGATTGCATAATTCTGCAAATGATTCTCTCCAGTGGCTTACAGTTTCTGTGCCATTGTCACGACTGAAGTCCCTATATTTTTTTGCTGAAAAGTCACCATGCTCATTAATACTTCGGGTGGTGAACATGATGTGTGCATGGTAGTTGCGTTCATCACTTCCACTGTCTGTATGCGGTGCATGAATAGCAGCGTCAACGATGACACCATATTTTTTAACGAGGTTTTGGCAAAGTTCATTGAGCATATTTTTACGCTGTTCAGCGTTTAATTCACCTGGAAATGCAATTTCAAATTCTCTTGCAAGTAATGCATCTTTTCTTCGTTCGGCTTTTTCGACTTTGTTCCAAAGTGTCTGACGATTGAGTAACTCGGTATTTGTATTTTCGGGCGCATAGATTTCTGTAAATTCGACACCAGTTTTTTTTGTGTAGTCTTGTTCTTTTCCATAGAAATTGCATACCAATTTTTCACCTGAACGATATGCAGCACAAGCAACGGCTGATCGTCCATTACCTCTACTAATCGTTTTAACTGAAAAATGATATATCGCCATTTTGTTTTGCTCTTTATTTCGATTTATCGAAATTACCAACATGAATATGTTGGTCTGGGGATTACAAAGGGGATTTACCCCTTGTCGCACCATTGGATGAAATCCAATGGCTAAGTGCGCCCTTCGGGAAAACCACGATAGCATGGGCTGTCTTGAATTTCAATTCAAACAGACCTATGCTTGAGGGGGATTCCTTGAGATGGTGATGGTATGAGTGTTGAAACTTTAGAGCAAAAAATTGCAAAGCAAGAAGAACGATTAAGACAACTAAAAGCACAAAAACAAGCTATTGCTGCTCGTGAAAAAAAGAAAAATTCTGATCGACAAAGAAAAGATGATACTAGACGTAAAATTCTACTGGGAGCTTGGGTTCTAAACAAACTGAAAAATGATGAATCTTTTAAGGGTCAACTAACCGATTTTGAAAAGTTTTTAAGCACGGAAAGTAAGACTGAAGAAAATAGGCAGAAAGATAAAGATCTTTTTAATGGCGTTATATGGAATAACACCTAAATTTCGCATATGAGATTTTGTATTAAATAAAAAAACAATCCCCTAAAAATAGGGGATCTTGTTAGTAATGGAATCGACATTGAATTATAGAGATTCGTTCATCTGTCACTTCATAAACTAATCTATGCTTTTCATCAATCCTACGACTCCAAAATCCTGAAAGATTAGCTTTTAAAGGTTCTGGTTTTCCTGTTCCTTCAAAAGGTGTTCGCTGACATTCTTTGATTAAGGTATTAATACGCTTAAGTATCTTTTTATCCTGTGTCTGCCAATAGATATATTCATCCCAGGCATTATCAGTCCATTCGACGTTACGATTCGTCATCCTCAATCAACTCTCTGTGTTTTGTTTTCCCTGCACGTAATTGAGCAATTGATTCATTTAAACGACTTGCATTATTTGGAGATGAAAGGAGATATAACGTTTCCATTAAGCTATCATAATGATCTTGTCCCATTACTACAGCATGGCCACCTTCTTTTCTTGTAATAAAAGCAACGTCTACATCATCAATTACTTTATCTAAAACAGATTTTAAATTGTTACGTGCGTCCGTATATGTAAATACATGCATATATCTATCCCTCATAGGGTAAGCTGCGTCAAAACGCTGCTAGCTAGACTACCTAGGCGGTAGTGATTGAAACTTTACAATCCTAAATGTACAGAATACTGTACATATTGTCAATTTCGTATAACAGCCATTATGTTAAATGGAGTGGTAAGCCCCCTAAAAATAATAGGATGTAAAAGTAGAATTTTCTCTTAAGATACAAGCAGGAGATTCTGCATGAAAACATCTCAATTTAATGACAGTCAGATCATGTCCATTTTAAAACAGGCGGAGTCTGGCACACCTGTAGTCGCCCTTTATCGTGAACACGGCATGAGTAATGCCACGTTTTATAAATGGCGTGCCAAATATGGCGGTATGGATACCTCATTGATGGCACGACTGAAAGAGCTGGAAGCAGAAAATACCAGACTTAAAAAGATGTATCCTGAGGAACGCTTAAAGGCAGAGATCATCCAGGAAGCGATGGCAAAAAAGTGGTGAGGCTATCTTGCCGACGTAAGATGGCACAACAGGCAGTTGCCCAGCATGCCATTAGTATTCGTGTGGCTTGTAAAGCATTTGGGATTAGTGAAACCTGCTACCGTTATCAGGCTAAACTAGCGATGACAATGCATTAATTGCTGAACAGCTCATTGAACTCACTGAGGAAAATTCCGATTGGGGATTTGGTCTGTGCTTCTCATATTTACGACATGTTGAGAATCACTGCTGGAATCACAAGCGGGTTTACCGCATTTATTGTGAGTTGGCACTAAATCTGCGTATTAAGCCAAGAAGAAGACTAAAACGGCACGTGCCTGAACCATTGAAAGAACCAATCCGAGAAAATCAGGTTTGGTCATTAGATTTTATGCACGATCAACTTTCCGATGGTCGAAAGTTTCGATTATTGAATGTAATCGATGATTACCGTCGAGAAGGTTTAGCCATTGAAGCAGGATTCTCATTACCGACAATTAGGGTTATTCGTACGTTAAACCAATTGCTAGAGTGGAGAGAAAGGCTATTAGTTATTCGGTGTGACAATGACCTGGAGTTTATCAGTCATGACTTTAACATCTTGAATGCTTTTTGATCAATTTTAGAATATTTCACCAATAAAATTGACCCAAAAACACCCT
>QXCQ01000110.1 GCA_003576535.1 Nakamurella silvestris
GCCGGTATCCGGCTGCCACCTGATCGACCCGGTCCGCACCAGCGGAACCCATGTGCACCAGGGGCAGCCATCCAACGGGTGGCTGCCCCTGGCCGTCCCACCCCTGCGCGTACGAAGGATCGGCGACATGACCTCCGAGTTCCCGCAACCCACCGACGTACTCCGTGACAAGGCCGTGGTCATCACCGGTTCCGGTGGTGGTCTGGGCCGGGCCTACGCCCTTGCCGCGGCGCAGGCCGGTGCCGCGGTGGTGGTCAACGACGTGGATCCGGCCGCGGCCGTCGACGTGGCGGCTGAGATCACCGCTGCCGGGGGCCGGGCCGCGGCCCACCCGGCCGACATCAGCGACTGGGAGGAGGCAGCGGGACTGATCGACCGGTGTGTCGCCGAGTTCGGTGCCATCGACGGGCTGGTCAACAACGCGGGGGTCTTCGCCCTGGCGCTGCCCCAGGATCAGCGGCCCGGACCGTTGCGGAGGATGATCGACGTCAACATCTTCGGCACTGCGGCCTGTGGCCACCATGCCATGAGGCAGATGGTGGCCCAGGGGCACGGTGTGGTGCTCAACGTGACGTCGGGGGAGCAGATGGGCAAGACCGCATCGGCCGGGTACGGGGCCACGAAGGCGGCCGTGGCGGCGCTGACCTACTCCTGGGCGGTCGACATGGCGGCACACCGGGTGCGGGTGAACGCGATCTCTCCCAATGCCCATACCGGGATGGCAACGGTCTACCAGGCCTATCTGGGTGGGGAGGCGGGCAATCAGAACATCGGTGTACCGCCGGAGGTCAACGGCCCGCTCGCGGTCTACCTGCTGTCCGAACTCAGCGCCCACCTCACCGGCCAGGTGGTGCGGCTCAACGGGAACGAGCTGATGGTGTGCAGTCACCCGGCCAATGTCGAACCGGTCCTGCGCGCCGTGGAGTGGACGGTGCCTGCGATCGCCGAGGCCTTCGCGGGTCCCTTGCGTGACCACCTGCAGCCCGTCGGGATCCACACGGTGCGCATCGAGGCCCTGTCGTGACCCGGTTCTCGGTGAACGGTATGGCCGCCTACGGCATGGCGTTGTCCGAGGAACTGGCCATGTACCACCGGCTCGGTGTCCGCAGGATCGGGCTGTCGGCAACGAAACTCGCTGCCATCGGCTGGGATCGGGCCGTGGACGAACTGTCCACGGCCGGTGCGGCGTCCGGGATCGACGTCGACTACCTGTTCATGGCCTTCACCTCCGGACCGTCGGAGGAGGGCGGTTGGGCGACCGAACTGCGGGTGATGTCCGAGGCGCTCACGGCAGGCCACCGACTGGGAGTGCGCACCCTCTACTTCACCACCGGGCCCTCCGGCACCGACCCCTGGGAGGTGGCGGCCGAGAGGCTCGGCGGCCGGCTCGCGCCGCTGACGGCCCTGGCCGCGGAACTGGGAATCGTGTTGGCGGTGGAGAACTCGATGTCGATCCGATCCGACATCAGTTTTGTGCACAGTGTCGCCGATGCTGCCGTGCTCGCCGGACAGCTCGATCTGGGTCTGTGTGTCGATCTGTACTGTGCCTGGCAGGAAAGGGGTCTGGCCGCCACCATCCGGGCTGCCGTCGACCGGATCCAATTGGTCCAGGTCAGCGACTTCCGGGTGGGGACCTTGACGGTTCCCAATCGCTGGGTGCCCGGTGACGGTGATCTGCCGCTGGAGCGGATGCTCGACGAGGTGCTCTCCGCCGGCTATCAGGGCCCGATCGACCTCGAACTGGCCGGGCCGGCGATCGACGACCTCGGGGCCGACAAGGCGATCGGGCGGGGCCTCGACTGGTTGGCGGCGCATGCCCGTGCCGCCTGTTGAATCAGCCCCGATGGGGCGGAGCCCAGCGGGGCTGACGCCGTTCCAGGAACGCTGCCGCGCCCTCGGTGGCGTCCGGGCCTGCCAGCAGGGCCCGCGTCACCTCATGGGCGTGTTCTCGACGTTCCCGTTGACCGGTGGACAGTGTCTCGTGCATCAAGGTTTTGGTGGCAAGGATCGCGGCAGGGGAGTGTTCGCCGATCCGCCGCGCCCAGTCGAGGGCGGTCGGCAGGACCTCCGCGGCCGGCAGAACCCGGTTCACCAGGCCCAGTTCCCCGGCGCGGCGGGCCGGCAGCGGCCCGCCGGTGAGACCCAGTTCCAGGGCGACTGCGAGCGGAAGGCGCAGGGGGAGTTCGGTTCCGCCTTCGCTGGCGGTGATGCCCCGGCCGACCTCGGGCAGGGAGAAGTAGGCGTGATCGGCCATGATCACCAGATCGCAGGCCAGGGCGAGCTCGAAGCCGCCGCCGATCGCCGGGCCGTTGACGGCGGCGATCACGGGGAGCGGATATCCGTTGCGGAGCAAGGTGATCGGACTGGTGGTCGGATCCGGGACGCCGACGGTCGCCAGTTCCTTGAGGTCGAGTCCGGCACTGAAGGCCCGGTCCCCGGCACCGGTGACGACCACGGCAAGGACCTCCGGGTCCTTGCCGGCGGTCGTCAGGCCGGCGGTCAATCCGCCGAGGGTGCGTCGGTCGAGGGCGTTGCGCGCCTCGGGCCGGTTGATGGTGAGCAGCACCGTGGTGCCGTGTCGCTCGTGCGTCACGCTCATCGGATGCCCTTCGATCGTTGCCGGGTGGAAGATGTCCACCCGGCGTCGGCTGTGTGAAAGTCGTTACTGATGCTAGGTTACCAACCAAGCGCTTGCTACGATACTGGGGAACGGCGACGACCACGGCGGTCGGCGCCTGCACCCACGAGAATGCGGGGTAGGGATCTGATGGTGGACAAACGGATGACCGAGGCCGAGGTGGTGTCCCGTCTACGGTCCGGAATGACCATCGGGATCGGCGGGTGGGGTTCGCGCCGCAAACCCATGTCACTGGTCCGGGCGATACTGCGCTCGGATCTGACCGACCTGACCGTCGTCAGCTATGGCGGACCGGATGTCGGTCTGCTGTGTGCGGCGGGCAAGGTGCGCAAGGTGGTCTTCGGATTCGTCTCCCTGGACTCGATCGCCCTGGACCCGCATTTCCGCGCGGCCCGGCAGAGCGGCTCCATCGAGGTGGCCGAGTACGACGAGGGAATGCTGCAGTGGGGGCTCTACGCCGCCGGCATCAGGGTGCCGTTCCTGCCGACCCGGGCGGGCCTGGGCTCGGATGTGATGACCCGCAACCCGGACCTGAAGGTCGTCGCCGATCCCTACGGGGGCGACGACACCGTGGCCATGCCGGCCATCCACCTGGATGCCGCGATCGTGCACATGAACCGGGCCGACATCCACGGCAACGCCCAGTTCCTCGGACCGGATCCCTACTTCGACGACATCTTCTGCATGGCCGCCGAACAGGCCTTCGTCTCGGTCGAGCGGATCGTGCCCACGGCCGAGCTGACGGCACAGGCCCACCCGGCGACGCTGCGGATCAACCGGTTGGTCGTCACCGGGGTCGTCGAGGCCGTCGGCGGGGCCCACTTCACCTCCTGCGTTCCCGACTACGACCGGGACGAGGCCTTCCAACGGGACTATGTGAAGGCCGCGGGGGACCCCGGGACCTGGCAGGCGTTCAATGATCGGTACCTGTCCGGTTCCGAATCGGACTACCGGAAGGCCGTGGCAGCACGGGCCCAGGAGGTGTTGGCATGACCGGGACTCAGATGGTGGCACAGACCGCGACCCGGGCCGAGGTGTGTGTGGTGGCCTGCGCCGATGCCTTCCGTGGCGACGGGGAGATCCTCGCCAGCGCCTTCGGCACGATCCCGGCGATCGGGGTCCGGTTGGCCCGCCACACCTTTTCCCCGGATCTGATGCTCACCGACGGTGAGGCCTACCTGGTCCGGGGGACCTGGCCGGTGGGCGGCCCCGCGGTCGGCGACGTCGAAGGCTGGTCCCCCTTCCGGACCGTCTTCGACCTGGTCTGGCACGGCAAGCGACACGTGATGATGATCCCCTCCCAGGTGGATCCCTTCGGCAGCACCAACATCTCGGCCATCGGCGACTACCGGGCACCGAAGGTTCAACTGCTCGGCGTGCGGGGGGCACCGGGGAACACGGTGTACCACCCGACGAGTTACTGGGTGCCCAAGCACAGCACCAGGGCTTTCGTCCCGCAGGTGGACATGGTCAGCGGTGTCGGGAACGACCGGGCCGCCGCAGCGGGCCCGGGGGCGAGCCGGCACCACGACCTCCGCCGGATCGTCACCGATCTGGCGGTCTTCGACTTCCAGCCCGGCACCGGAGCACTGCGGTTGGCCTCGGTCCATCCCGGGGTGTCCGTCGAGGACGTTGCTGTGGCCACGGGATTCCCGTTGGTGATCGACGGCGACGTTCCTGTGTCCCGGCTTCCGACCGCCGAGGAGCTGCAGCTCATCCGGGAGGTCCTGGATCCGAAGAGCCTGCGGGACAAGGAAGTTGCGCCATGACCGGTGCGCCGGGTGTGCTGCACACCCGGGCCTGTGAGCTGTTCGGTGTGCGCCACCCGATCGTCCAGACCGGCATGGGGTACGTCTCCGATCCGGCGCTGACGGCGGCGACGGCGCAGGCCGGTGGATTGGGCATCCTGTCCGCCGGACTCCTGGACTACACCGAACTGTCCGCGGCGATCGATCGGATCCAGGCCGTCACCGACAAGCCCTTCGGGGTGAACATCCGGGCCGACCAGCCAGATGTCGAGCGCCGGATCGATCTGCTGATCAGCGCCCAGGTGAAGGTCGCCTCTTTCGCACTGGCCCCGAAGCAGCACCTGATCGCCCGCTGCAAGGATGCCGGGTTGGTCGTGGTGCCCTCGATCGGTGCCCGTCGTCACGCGGAGAAGGTCGCTGCCTGGGGCGCGGATGCGGTGATCGTCCAAGGTGGCGAGGGCGGCGGACACACCGGTGGGGTTCCGACGAGTCTGCTGCTCCCACAGGTGGTCGACGCCGTGGACATCCCGGTGATCGGAGCCGGCGGATTCTTCGACGGCCGTGGTCTGGTGGCAGCCCTGGCCTACGGGGCCGCGGGGATCGCGATGGGGACCCGGTTCCTGCTGACCACCGATTCGCCGGTGGCCCAGAAGGTGAAGGAGGTCTACCTGTCCAAGACCGTCAACGACACGGTGCTCACCCTGCAGATCGACGGTGTCCCCCAGCGGGTGCTTGCCACCGGACCGGTGGCCCAGCTGGAGAAGAGTTCCGGCCCCGGCCGTCTGATCCGGGCCGGCCGGAATGCCGTTGCGTTCCGGAAGATCTCGCACACCAGATGGTCGGACATGGTCCGCGAGGGCCTGGCGATGAAGAAGGACCACGGCCTGAGCTGGAGTCAGGTCGTGATGGCCGCCAACGCGCCGATGCTGTACCGCTCGGCCCTGTTGGAGGGTCGCACCGACACCGGGGTGATGGCGACCGGTCAGGTCGTTGGCCTGATCGACGACCTGCCCAGCTGCCAGGAGCTGATCGACCGGATCATGGCCGAGGCTGCCGGTGTGCTCAAGGGTCTCGGCGCAATCTGACCCCGAAGTAGCTGAAGAAAGCGAGTGTGTGGAACACATGTCATCACTGAACAACCGGGTGGTCGTCGTGACCGGGGCCGGCCGTGGGATCGGCCGTGAGCACGCCCTGCTCGCCGCAGCGGAGGGTGCCTGCGTCGTGGTCAACGATCTCGGCACCGGAGCCGACGGGCGGGGCAGCGATCCCGGTCTCGCCGATGCCGTGGCCCGTCAGATCCGGGACGCCGGTGGGAAGGCTGTCGCCGACACCTCCGATGTCGCCACCACCGAGGGGGCCAGAGGACTGCTGGAGCTGGCGATCGGTGAGTTCGGCCGGGTCGACGGGCTCGTCAACAATGCGGGCATCCTGCGGGACAAGATGTTTGTGAACATGGCGGGGGAGGACTGGGACGCGGTGATCCGCGGCCAGCTCGGTGCCACCTTCGCCCCCAGCCAGGTCTTCGCCGATCACTGGCGGACGGAGTCCAAGGGCGGCAGACAACCCCGTGCCTGCATCGTCAACGTCTCGTCCACCTCCGGTCTGATCGGCGCGGTCGGTCAGACGAACTACGGAGCGGCCAAGGCCGGGATCGCCGCCCTGACGGTGATCCTGGCTCAGGAGCTCACCCGGTACGGGGTGCGGGTCAATGCCATCACCCCGGTGGCCAGGACCCGGATGACCCAGGATCTGCCCGGTATCGGTGAGATGGTGGCCGCACCGGCGGATCCGGCGGCGTTCGATGTCTACCACCCGGGGAATGTCGCGCCGCTGGTCGCCTGGCTGCTCACCGGCGACTGCCCGGCCACCGGAAGTGTCTACTACAGCAAGGGCGGCGAGATCCGGCAGTTCGCCCCATGGAGTTACGCCTGGAGCGTGGACAAGGGTGCCCGGTGGACGGTCGCCGAGATCGACAAGGAGATGCGTGCCCGTGTCTGACACCGTCAATGCCGCTGCGGGCCCCGGACCCGCCCACGACCTCCTGCGCGACCGGACGGTGGTGGTGACCGCCGCCGCCGGCACCGGGATCGGTTATGCCACCGCCCTGCGCTGCGCCCAGGAGGGGGCCAGGGTGGCGATCAGCGACCGGCATGAACGCAGGCTCGGTGAGGCCGCCGACCGGTTGGCGGAGCTGACCGGGACCAGACCGCTTGCGGTGCCCTGTGATGTGACCGATCAGCAGCAGGTCGATCATCTGATGGACACGGTGGTGGCCGAGTACGGCGGTATCGACGTGCTGGTGAACAATGCCGGCCTCGGTGGCACCGCCAGTGTCGTGGACATGACGGACCAGCAGTGGGACGACGTCCTGGCGGTCACCTTGACCTCGACCTTCAAGACCACCCGATCGGTGTTGCGGCACATGGTTCCTCGGGGGCGCGGGGTGATCGTCAACAATGCCTCCGTGATCGGCTGGCGGGCGCAGGCGGGCCAGGCCCACTACGCGGCGGCCAAGGCCGGGGTGATGGCGCTGACCCGCTGTTCGGCCCTGGACGTCGCCCCCCACGGGATCAGGGTCAATGCCGTGTCGCCGAGTATCGCCATGCACGCACACCTGGCCAAGGTGACCAGTGACGACCTGCTCGCCGACCTGTCCTCCCGCGAGGCCTTCGGCCGTGCTGCCGAGCCTTGGGAGATAGCGAATGTCATCGTGTTCCTGGCCAGCGACTACTCCTCCTACATGACCGGGGAAGTCGTGTCGGTCAGCAGCCAGCACGCCTGAGAGTCCAGTCCGACAACCGAGGAGCACCAGATGGCCAACCACAATGCAGTGGGGACGACAGGGGAACCGTTCCGGATGGATCTGGAACGGGGGAAGATCCGCGAGTTCGCCACGGCGACCGGATCCACCAACCCGGAGTACCTGGACCCCGACCACCCGGTGGTCCCACCGACCTTCCTGACCACCACCTTCTTCTGGCAGACCGGGAACTCGAACCCCTGGGAGGCGGTGGAACTCGACCAGAAGCGCGGCCTGCATGCCGAACAGGAGTACACCTTCTTCGGTCCGCCGCCGCGCGCCGGGACCCGGCTCACCGGCACCTCCCGGATCAGCGAGATCTACACGAAACAGGGCAGGCGGGGCGGGGAGATGACCTTCGTCGTCCAGCTCACCGACTTCCACGACGAAACCGGACGCCTGGTCGCCCAGGCGAAGATGACCGGTGTCGAAACCGCTCGTCCGCCCGCGGAGGAAACATGAGCACGATCGTTGCACCGGCGCCGTGGGTCGTCGGACCGGCGACCCGTACCGATTTCGTTCGCTACCAAGGCGCTTCGGGGGACATGAACCCGATCCACCACGACGAGGAGTACGCCAGGGCCTCCGGTTTCCCGACCCCTTTCGCGGTGGGTATGTGGCAGGCCGGCCTGCTCGGCACCTACGCGACGGACTGGCTGGGTGCGGAGAACGTCCGCAACTTCCGGATCCGGTTCCTCGAACAGGTCTGGCCGGGGGATGTGCTGACCTGTACCGCCGAAGTGGTGCGGGAGCACAGCGCGGAAGGGGAGAGGCGGGTCGATGTCGAACTGACCTGCACCCGGCAGACCGGAGGCAAGGCAGTGACCGTCTGGGCCACCTTTGTGGTGCCGGCCGCCACACCTGTGGCAGGAGAGGGATCATGACCGCCGGCGCCGATGTCGTGACCACCACCGTCGACGCCGACGGGGTGGCCGAGGTGGTGATGGACAATCCGCCGGTCAACGCACTTCCGGTGGCCGGTTGGTTCGCCGTCGCCGCGGCGATGGATGCCGCCGGTGCCGATCCGTCGGTACGGGTGGTGGTCCTCCGGGCAACAGGACGTGGCTTCAACGCCGGTGTCGACATCAAGGAGATGCAGCGGACCGAGGGTTTCACCGCACTGCTCGGGGCCAATCGCGGCTGTTACGAGGCTTTCAAGGCGATCTACGAGTGCCCGGTCCCGGTGATCGCCGCCGTCAACGGTTTCTGCCTCGGCGGGGGGATCGGCATGGTCGGCAATGCCGACATCATCGTGGCCGCCGACGATGCGACCTTCGGCCTGCCGGAGGTGGATCGGGGCGCCCTGGGTGCGGCCACCCACCTGTCCCGGTTGGTGCCCCAGCATCGCGCACGGGCGATGGTCTACACCTGCGAGCCGGCGACGGCACAGGAACTGCACCGCTACGGCACGGTCCACGCGGTGGTCCCGCCGGCCGAACTACGGGAGACCGCACTGGTGTTGGCCCGACAGATCGCGGCGAAGGATCCGACCGTCATCCGGGCGGCGAAGGCATCGCTGAACGGCATCGATCCGTGGGATGTGAATCGCAGCTACCGGTTCGAACAGGGATTCACCTTCGAGTTGAATCTCTCCGGGGTGGCCGATCGGATCCGGGACGAGTTCGCCCGCCCACCGGCCGACCCGGGTGGTTCGGCGTGAGAGCTGCGCTGTGCCGGGAACTCGGTGGCCCGGAGAACCTGCAGATCACCGAGGTGCCGGATCCGGTGCCGGCCGACGGCGAGGTGCTGATAGCGGTCCAGGCCGCGGGCGTGAACTTCCCGGACGGCCTCATCGTGGCCGGGACCTACCAGACGACCCCGGAACTGCCGTTCAGCCCCGGGTCCGAGGTCGCCGGAGTGGTCCTGGAGGTGGGCGCCGGTGTGGCCGGCGTCCGCCCAGGCCAACGGGTCCTGGCCTTCTGCGGGATCGGTGGCTATGCCGAGCGGATCTGTGTGCCGTCGGCGATGGTGTTCCCGATCCCGGATCAGATGGACATCGAACACGCCGCTGCCTTCCCGGTGGTGTACGGGACCTCCTACCACGGGTTGGTCGACCGGGCTGCCCTGCGGCGGGGTGAAACCCTCCTGGTACTCGGGGCTTCCGGCGGGGTCGGGCTGACCGCGGTACAGATCGGTCGGGCCCTCGGCGCACGGGTGATCGCCGCCGCCTCAAGTCCGGAGAAGCTCCGTCTGTGCACGGAGAACGGGGCGGACGAGGTGATCGACTACCGGCAGGAAGATCTCGCCGCACGGATCACCGAGATCACCGACGGCCGTGGGATCGATGTGGTGTACGACCCGGTGGGGGGTGCCGTGGCCGATACCGCCGTGCGCCGAATCGCCTGGGGCGGGCGGTACCTGACCGTCGGCTACGCCTCGGGGGAGATCCCGAAGGTGGGGATGAACCGGTTGCTGCTGAAGGAATGTGCATTGCTCGGGGTGTTGTGGGGTGCCTGGGCCCGTCGTGATCCCGAGGCCAACGCTCGCAACATGGCGATCCTCCTGCGGTGGTACACCGACGGCCTGCTCCGTCCACATGTGAGCCGCAGTTTTCCGCTGTCCGCCGCCGCCGAGGCTCTCGAGCTGGTCCTGAGCCGCCAGGCCCTCGGCAAGATCATCTTGAGAACGGAAGGCTGCTGATGTCCGGCACCACCGCTGTTCCCACCGACACCGGTCCGATGGACCTGGCACCCAGTGGGCGCACCCGCGAGATCCTGCAGGTGCTGGCCACTTTCATGGACGAACACGTCCATCCGGCCGAGCCCGTCTACGCCGCACAGTTGGAGGCG
>QXCQ01000019.1 GCA_003576535.1 Nakamurella silvestris
CCCGGAAACACCTTGACAATCCCAGACATCTGCAAAAGCGGCGACCTTGCCGCAGACTCGCTCATCTAAAACCCTTTCCATGGCTCCGTGGAGCCTCAGCCACCCGCGTAGGTGAGAACATTCGCATCCGGGGCCAGGACCACGCCGGAGGCGTCGACCAGGCTCGGATCTGTCATGACGTCATGGATCCCGGCATGCGCACCGCCGAGGGCGGCCGCTTCGAAACCGAGAGTTGAATACTCGACCCGGCAGCCTCCGCCGCCGGGCGCGATGATGCGTGAATACAGCTCTTCCTGAAGCGGCTTGTCGAAGAAGCGCGCAAGGGCGGCGAAGTACCCGCCGAAGACGATGACTTCGGGGTTGAAGATGTTCACCAGGATCGAGGCGCCTTGGCCGAGTCCCTTGGCCACCATCGTCAGACCCTCCAGGGTCCGCCGGTCGCCGGCATCGGCCCGGTGCTCGATCTCCTGCAACCGGGTCACCAGATCCAAGGACGGATCGTGCAGCGGGTCACCCGGCTCGGCGATGGTGCGCAGGATCGCCGCGAGTCCCACCAGGGCCTCCCAGCACCGACGACGGCCGCATCCGCACAGGACGTCCTCGGAGGCGACGGCCATGTGGCCGACCTCGCCGAAGAACCCGTGCGCGCCACGGAGCAGTTCCCCGCCGGCCACCACGCCACCGCCGATACCGACCTCACCGGTCAGCACCACGATGTCGCGGACACCGGCCATCGAACCGCTGGTGAACTCGGCCACCGCGGCCATGTTCGCGTCGTTGTCGACGGTGATCCGGGTCCGGGGCATCCCCAGCAGCCCGCGGAGGGTGTGGGTGATGTCGACATCACGCCATTCCAGGTTCGGGGCGTAGGCGAGGATGCCGTGGTCGGCGTCGATCATGCCGGGGATGGCCACGTTGAGACTGACCGCCTGTGCGGCCGACTCGCCGGAGCCGGCCCGGCCCAACAGGCTCATGGCGAGCTCGGCGGCCTTGGCCAGGGTCCGTGCCGGACCGAGCTCACGGACGTCCAGGGACAGCCGCTGACGCGCCACCGGCACACCGGCCAGATCGGTGACCACGCCGGCGACGTAGTCGACGTTGATCTCCAGTCCGATGAAGAAGGCGACGCTGCGGTCGAGTCCGACGATCTGTCCGGGGCGGCCCATGCCGCCCCGCTCGATCTCGCCCTCGCTGACGAGCCGACGCTGGATCAGCTCGCCGACGAGGCTGGAGACGGTGGCCTTGTTGAGGCCGGTCTCGGAGGCGATCTTCGCCCGCGACCACTGGCCCGTGGTCCGCACGGTCTGCAGGACCAGTGCCAGGTTGGACCGGCGGACGGTGGCCTGGTCGGCCGGGGCGTGGGCACCGCCGGCCCGGGAGAGCACCGAGGCGAAGCCGGTGGAGGCAGCGAGGGTCGCACCCGACCCAACTCTGCTCGATGGTCCTACTGGCGGCATTTCTGACCCAATCCCTTTGTCTGTTGAATGACTAAACTAAGTCGATGCTGCGAGATGGGTCAAGACCCATTCGGGTGGTAGCTGTGACGCATCTGTGCGTCCGGGAGTGCGAATAACCCTTGTGGGGCAGCGGATCCGGACAAAGCGGTGATACCGGGACTACAGCCCGGAAGCGTCCCGCAGCTGTGCGTACTGGTCCCTGACCAGCGGTTCCACATCGGCCTCGTACCGCTCGGCGGGCGGAGCGGGCCATTCGGGGGGTGTGGCACCCCCGGCGAGGGCCCAGGCAGCCTGCCGCGCGGCACCCCGTCCGACGTACTCCCCCGGCTCCGGGACGTCGACCGGGACACCCCAGATCGACGGGGCGATCCGGCGCACGGCCTCGCTCTTGGCTCCGCCGCCGATCAACAGGATCCGCCTGGGCTGCAGGCCGAGGGCGTCGACGGCGTCGGCCAAGGAACAGAGCAGCCCCTCGACAGCGGCCCTGGCCAGGTCGGCGGCGGTGGTCGATGAGGTGATCCCCGACATCACACCGGTGGCATCGGGCCTGTTGGGCGTGCGCTCCCCGTCCAGATAGGGCAGGAAGGTCAGCCCGTTGGCACCGGGCTCGGCGCGCAGGGCGAGGTCGGACAGCCCCTGGTGGTCCACACCCAGCAGCCGCGCCGTGGTGTCGAGGATCTTGGCAGCGTTGATCGTGCAGGACAGCGGCAGGAACCCGCCTGCGGCGTCGGCGAACCCGGCGGCCAGGCCGGAGGGATCGGCGATCGGGCTGTCGGTGACGGCGAAGGCAGCACCGGAGGTGCCGATCGACACCGCGACATCCCCGTTGACCAGGCCCAACCCGAGGGCGGCCGCCATGTTGTCGCCGGTCCCGGCCGACAGCACCGCGCCCGAGCCGGTCCGGCCCACCACCGCATTGGGCGCGGCCACCAGCGGCAGTTCGGCATCGTGACCGAGGGCCAGCCGGAGCAGGTCCGGCCGCCACTGGCCGGTGGCAGTGGCGAAGTAGCCGGTGCCCGAGGCGTCCCCGCGGTCGGTGGCCGGGGCGCTTCGCCGCCCACCGAGTTGCCAGGTCAGCCAGTCGTGGGGCAGCAGTACGCCGGCCACCCGAGCGGCGTTCTCCGGTTCGTTCTCGGCCAGCCAACGCAGCTTGGTCACGGTGAATGACGCGGCGAGCACGCTGCCCACGGAATCGGCGGTGGCCTGCGCCCCGCCGAATTCCTTGATCAGGGCGGCGGTCTGCGGTGCGGACCTGAGGTCGTTCCACAGCAGTGCCGGGCGGACGACCGCGCCCGCCTCGTCGAGGGCCACCATGCCGTGCTGCTGGGCACCGACCCCGATCGCGGCGGCGCGATCGAGGATCCCGCCGCCTGCGGTTTCCAGCGCGTTCCACCAGTGATCGGGGTGGACTTCGGTGCCGTCGGGGTGCGGGGCGGAGGCCTGCTCGACCAGTGCGCCGTCCTCGGCGCGCAGGAGCAGGACTTTGCAGGACTGGGTCGACGAGTCGATCCCGGCCACCAAGGAGCCGTCATTGGCTTGTGCTTGTGTCACAGCTCACCATCTTTCGTTGTATGCCTCAACAAAGTCAAGTCCGCTGGTGAAACCGATCCCGTTCGCCGTCCCCGACCCTCCTGGGAACGGCTGTCTGACAGCTGTCCGGAAGCGATCAGGATCTCAGGGTTTTTCCCCGGTAATACCCCTATTGAGGTGACAGCGGCCACCCGCTCAAGGCACGATCGACGTGTGCCCGACGATGAACCTCCGATGACCGGACAGGAACGTCAAGGTTCGAGCCATCGCCCAGCCGAATCCGCCCTGCGGGACGGTCACGGCCCCGAGGAATCCACTCGCGGGCCGGTCCGACCGACGGACGCCACCTCTCCGCGCGTCCAGGACGGGACCGCGCACGGCGACGACAGCACCGACGGCACCAGGGGGAACGGAATCAGCAGCAACACGATCGGGTCGTACACGCCGGACGAGGACGGGACGGGCCCGGCCAACGCCGTCGAGGTCGACGTCGAGGCCTTCGAACAGGCACTGACGGTCTTCCACCAGCTCGAGGACTGCACCGACGAGGACTGCGAACTGCACAGCGGGGACGAGAAACTCGAACACGGCCTCATCCGCGACTCGGCCCGCCGCCCGTCACTGCCCTGGTGGAACCGGCTGCTCCGGATCGGTGGACTCGTCGCCATCGCCGTGGTGATGGTCATCGTCCTCAAGGGCAAACTCCCCTCCCTCGCCGATGTCGGCCGAGCCCTGGCCCGCGCCGAATGGGGGTGGGTCCTCGCCGCGGCGGTGAGCCTGCTCGGATCGATCTTCTTCTTCAGCGCCCAGCAGCGCTCCCTGCTCCGCACCTTCAACGTCCGGGTGACCCACCGACGGATCGGTGCCATCACCTACGCCTCGACGGCCCTGACGAGCACCCTGCCCGCCGGCGGCGCCGTGGCGGCCGGGTACTCCTATCGGATGTACCGGGCCTCCGGAGCGAGTCGGAGCACCGCCGCGACGGTGATGGTCCTGTCCGGCGTACTGACCATCTCCTCCCTGGTCTTCATCTACCTGGCCTGGCTCGGCATCAGCGCCGCACGGCCACTCGTCCAGGCGAAGGCCCACCCGATCGTGACGATCATGGTGGTGCTGGCACTCGCCGCGGTGATCGCGATCGCGGTGCGGCTCTGGATGCGGCGTCGCGACCGGGAGCGGATCCCGGAGGCTCCCACACCGCGCCTGGACCGGCTGGAGGCGAAGTCGCCGTTCTGGGGCCGACTCGGCCGCGACGGCCTCAACACCCTGCGCAAGACGGCCCACATGAAGCCCAAGGACTGGGGTATCGCCCTGGGCTGCTCCGCCCTCAAATGGCTGCTGGACTTCTTCGCCCTGGTCGCCTGCTGCATCGCCGTCGACATCACCACGGTGAGCATCGGGCAGCTGGCCGCGGTCTTCCTCGGTGTACAACTCGTCCGGCAGATCCCTTTCACCCCCGGCGGGATCGGGCTGATCGAAGGGGCACTGCTGACCGCGCTGGTAGCAGCCGGAGCCGCCCGCGGGCCGGCCTTCGCCGCGATCCTGATCTACCGGATCCTGTCCGCCTGGATCCTCATCCCGATCGGCTTCGCCCTCATGGCCGAGCTCAAGCGGCGTGATGCCAAGCGCCTGGGTAAAGCCTTCGTGTAGTCGCCCGGCCGTGGCGAGGACGATCCGTTCAGGAGTTGCCTCTAGGCTCCATGAACTATGAGCAAGACGACGCCGCCCACGGCCGCGGACAAGCAGGCGGCCGGGACCCGCGGTCAGATCATCGCGTGGAGTTTCTGGGACTGGGGATCGGCGGCCTTCAACACCGTGGTCGTCACCTTCATCTTCTCCCGTTACCTGGTGTCGGGCGGTGACCGCGACATCTCCGGCGTCGCCCACTCCGGGCTCACCACGGGCCTCACCGCCTCCGAGGCCTCGGTCCGGTTGAGTGTCGCCGTCACCATCGCCGGGGTGCTGATCGCGGTCCTGGCCCCGATCGCCGGACAACGTGCGGACGCCTTCGGCCGCCGACGCCGTTCTGTCGGCCTGTGGACGGCCGCCATCGTCGCCTGCTGCGCCGGTCTGTTCTTCGTCAAACCCGAACCCGGCTATCTGTTGCTCGGTCTGGCCCTGTACGGCGGCGGTCTGCTCTTCTTCGAGTTCGCCGAGGTCTCCTACAACGCGATGCTCCGCCAGATCTCGACCCCGCAGACCATCGGCCGGGTCTCCGGTTTCGGCTGGTCGATGGGCTACTTCGGCGGGATCGTGTTGCTGCTGATCTCCTTCGTGGCCTTCATCTCCGGGCCGGACAACGCACCGACCAAGGGCCTGTTGGACATCACCACCGACGGCGCCCTCAACATCCGGCTGGTGGCCGTGTTCGCCGCGATCTGGTTCGCCGTGTTCGCCATTCCGGTCCTGATCAAGATCCCGGAGATCCCGGCCGATCCACAGGCCGCCAAACTCAGCTTCTTCGCCAGCTACCGGCTGCTCTTCGCCGACATCAAACGACTCTTCCGGACCGACCGGAACACGCTCTTCTTCCTCGGGGCCTCCGCGCTCTTCCGGGACGGGATGGCCTACATCTTCACGGTGGCCGCCATCCTCGCCGTGTCCATCTACGACGTGCCCGACGGCGACATCCTGATCTTCGGCATCGCCGCCAACGTCGTGTCGGCGATCGGGGCCCTGGCCGCCGGCCGGTTCGACGACGCCCTCGGGCCGAAACAGGTCATCGTGATCTCGCTGGTCGGCATCCTGATCAGCGGCTCGATCCTGCTGCTGCTGTCGGGACAGACCGCCTTCTGGGTGATGGGTCTGATCCTCTGCCTGTTCGTCGGGCCGGCCCAGTCGGCCTCCCGCACCTACATGGCGCGGCTGACGAAGACCGGTGAGGAGGGCAAGATGTTCGGCCTGTACGCCACCACCGGCCGGGCCGTCGCCTTCGTCGCCCCGGCGATGTTCGCCCTGCTGACCGCGATCACCGACAACCAGCGCATCGGTGGTTTCGGCATCCTCGCCGTCATCGCGGCCGGTCTGTTCGCGATGAAGTACGTCCGCCCGGCGGCCCCGGCCGAGCTGCGCGCGGCCTGACCTTCCTCTTCCCGCAATTGGGGGGGTGGCCGGATCAGCCGGCGAAATCCACCTCGGCGGTGGGGGTGACCTCGGCCGTGCGTCCCGGGGCCTCCTGGAACTGCCAGTAGAGGTTGGTGTGGGCGATGACCTTGTCCGGTGTCGGTGCGCCCCAGGAACTCTGGTCCTCGGTGGTGTGCGCGTCCCCGACCAGGGTGACGTCGTACCCCCGGGTGAAGGCGCCGTGGATGGTCGACCTGATGCAGGCATCGGACTGGGCACCCGTCACCACCAGTCGGCCGACACCGGCCGCGGACAGCACCTGTTCGAGCTCGGTGCCCTCGAAGGAGTCACCATAGATCTTGTGCACCAAGGGTTCGGACTCCTGTCGCGTCAGCTCCGGGACGTACTGCCAGGCGTCACTCCCCTCGGGAAGGTCCTCGGCCGAATGCTGCACCCAGACCACGGGAACCCCTTCGCCGCGGGCCTTGTCGACGAGGGAGGCGATGTTGGCGACCACCGCGTCGCGCTGATGGGCCCCGCCCACCACGCCGTTCTGGACATCGATCACCATCAAGGCGGTGCCGGGGCGGTCGGACAGTGTGGTCATGGTCTTCTCCTTGGTCCGGTTGGGTCGACAGACAACTACCTACAGCTGTTCTCGCGCACGTTGTTGCTCCTCGCGCACGATGTTCGGTGCGCGAGGAGCAACAACGTGCGCGGGAAAAGGGACATGAACTCAACCCACCCCAAGAACGAACGGCACCACCGCGGCCGCCCCCTGCCGTCGCAGCTCTCGGGCGAGAACGGTGAGGGTCCAACCGGTGTCGGTGTAGGAATCCAGCAGCAGCACCCGTTGTCCGGCCAGATCCGGGCCCTCCGCCGCCGGCTCCCAGTCGTACCGGTCGTGCACCTGCTGCAGTCGCTGGGCCGAGTTGACCTGGTGGGAGGTCCCTTCCAGCCGGTCCGGCCGGACCTGGAAGAACCCGGCCAACGGCAGCCGGGTGTACCGGGACAGCCCTGTTGCCAGATGACGGATCAGTTCGGGCCTGGTCCCCGAGCCGATGTAGACGATCACATCCGCCTGGTCCTGCAGACCCGCCTCGTCGATGACGGCCACCGCCGCGTGCCGGAGCGGGATCGGTACCTCACCGTCCGGGGTGGCCGGGTCGAACAAATCGCGGAGGGCGTTGCCCCAGCCGAGACTGTCCAGCCGGCCAACGGCGCGTCCCGGTCCGGCCTGCTCCCCCACCGGGATCTTCCCGGTCAGCGCGACGCCGAGGGACTTCATCGCGGTCGGCCACATCGCCCGGGACCCCACCGGCACACCGGGCCGGTCGAGCTGCCCACGCGCGGCATCCACCAGGTCGGCGGACACCTCGCCGGACAGGCTGATCCCCCCGCAGTTGTCACATCGGCCGCAGGGCCCGGCCTCCGGGTCGTCCAGTGCCCGGCGCAGGAACTCCAACCGGCATCCGGTGGTGTCCGCATAGGCGAGCATCGCCCGCTGCTCGGCCGCCCGCGCCGCCGCGACCTTGGCGTACCGCTCGGCCTCGTAGGTCCAGGGTTGCCCGGTCGCGGTCCAACCGCCGGCGACCCGGCGCACCGCCCCGTCGACGTCCAGTACCTTCAACATCATCTCCAGGCGGGACCGCCGCAGTTCGACCAACGGTTCCAGGGCAGGCAGGGACATCGGGCGCCCCTGTTCCTCGAGCACCCGCAGGGCCCGGCGGACGTGTTCCTCCGCCGGGAAGGCGAGGGAGCCGAAGTAGTCCCAGATCTGCTGGTCCTCGCTGCCCGGCAGCAGGACGACGGTGGCCGACTCCACGCCACGGCCGGCACGGCCGATCTGCTGGTAATAGGCGATCGGGGAGGGCGGAGCCCCGAGGTGGATGACGAACCCGAGATCCGGTTTGTCGAAGCCCATCCCGAGGGCCGAGGTGGCGACCAGCACCTTGATCTCGTTGTTGAGCAGCGCCTCCTCGGCAGCGAGCCGTTCGGCCTGGTCGGTCTGCCCGGAGTAGGAGCGCGCATCGATGCCCGCCGCGCGCAGGTGCTCGGCGATCTGCTCGGTCGCCGCGACCGTCATGCAGTAGATGATCCCCGACCCGGTCAGCTCGGGAAGGTGCTGGGCGAGCCAGGCCAGCCGGGCGATCTGGTCCGGCAGTTTCAGCACCGCCAGGTGCAGGGACTCCCGGTCGAGGGTGCCGCGCAGCACCAGCACCTCGTCGGCGTCGAGGGCCCCGGAACCGACACCGCCGGTGGTCTGCAACTGCTGGGCCACGTCGTCGGTCACCCGCTGGTTGGCCGTCGCCGTGGTCGCCAGGACCGGGATACCGGCCGGCAGATCGGCGAGCATCGACTGGATGCGCCGGTAGTCGGGCCGGAAGTCGTGCCCCCAGTCGGAGATGCAATGGGCCTCGTCGACCACCAGCAGCCCGGCGCTCGCCGCGAGGGCCGGCAGCACCTCGTCACGGAACCCGGGGTTGTTCAACCGCTCCGGCGACACCAGGAGGACGTCGATCTGACCTGCTCGCACCTGCTCGAACACCTGGGACCACTGTTCGTTGTTGGTCGAGTTCACCGTGACGGCGTGGATCCCGGCCCGCTCGGCGGCGGCGATCTGGTTGCGCATCAACGCGAGCAGCGGGGAGATGATGACGGTCGGGCCGGCGCCCGCTGCCCGCAACAGGGCCGTGGCGACGAAGTACACGGCGGACTTGCCCCAGCCGGTTCGCTGGACGACCAGGGCACGTCGGTGGCCGGCCACCAGCGCCTCGATCGCGGTCCACTGGTCCTCCCGCAGCCGGGCCGCATCGGACCCGACGAGTGCGCGCAGGTGCCGCTCCGCATCCGCACGCAGCTGCTCGTTCGTCTGTTGCGCCTGAGCCGTCGGCATCGTCAACTGGTGTCCTCATCTGCGATTCGCCGCCCCAGGGTGAGGGGCATTTCCCAGAGTAGGTCCCGGGACCGACAGCGCAGGTGAGATGGGGCGACACGGCCGGCCGAACCAACGCCGACCGCACGCACCCTGCCCTACCCTGGGCACGTGCGCCTCGCCCTCCTGACCACCCTTGCCCTGATCAGCGCCCTGGTCGCCGCCCCGACGAGCAGTCCTGCCGCCGCCGAACACCCCGGTGGGCAGGCCAGACACGTCGCCGCGCAGGAGGCCCGGCAGGTCGGCCCGTCGGACCTCGCCACCTCACCGGCCGGCTTCGCCGCCGCTTCGTCGGCGGCCCCCGCCGACCGGACCTCGCAGCAGATGATCACCGTCTCGGCCACCTCCGCCTCGGCGACCACCGCGACGCTGACGGCCTGGCAGAAGAACTCCTTCGGACAGTGGAAGTCCGTTCTCGGTCCGGTGTCGGCGTGGGTCGGCTCGGGCGGGATCGGGTCCGCCAGTGAGGGGTCGACCAGGACTCCCAAGGGCACCTGGTCGTTGGCCCAGGCGTTCGGTCGCCAGGCCGACCCCGGGACAGCCCTCCCGTACTTCCGCACCGATGCCCTGGACTGGTGGAACGGGGACGTCAACTCCCCGAAGTACAACACCCACGTCCGGCAGTCCACCAACCCGGGCGGGGCGAGCGAGAACCTGTACCACGCCGGCGCGGTCTACAACTACGCCGTCGTCATCGGCTACAACCTGCAGCGCACCCCCGGTGCGGGCTCGGCCTTCTTCCTGCACGTCAGCGGCGGGGAGCCGACGGCGGGCTGTGTCTCGATCCCGTCCGCCTCGCTCGTCGGGCTGCTGAAGTGGTTGAAGCCGTCATCGGCACCGGTGATCCGGATCGGCATCGGGGTCGGCAAACCGCAGGACGACCCGGTCACCGAAGGCAGCTACATCCGCTCGACCAGTACCAACAAGGTGTATCGGATCATCGGCGGCGCCCCCGTGCACGTCTCGACCTGGTCGGCCCTCGGCACCACGACCCGGCCCACCCGCCTGCTGACCCCGACCCAGATCCGTGCCCTCCCCCAGTACCCGAAGGACGGCACCTACGTCCGGCTGCACAGTTCCGGCTCGGTGTACCGGATCGTGGGTGGGGCACCGTTGTTCGTCAGCACCTGGGCGGCGGTCGGCGGGCGGCAGAAGACCATCTACATCGACCCGGCGGCGATCACCCGGGCCGGCAGCGGGGCGGAATGGAACCACCTTCGGCAGTACCCGGCCAACGGGACCACCCTGCGGGTGGGATCCTCGACCTTGTACCGGGTGGCCGGCGGCGCACCGATCTACGTCTCCTCCACCGCGAACGTGCCCGCCGACATCCGGCCCGTCACGATCGACAAGGCGGCCGTCTCCAACGGCGGCAAGGGCGGCCGGTGGAACCACCTCCGCCAGGTGCCCCGCTCGGGCAGTTTCATCATCGGCTACACCACCAAGAAGGTGTACCGGGTGGTGGACGGTGTCCCGAAGCGCATCACCTCCTGGGCACCGTACGGCGGCATGCAGCCGCACACCTACGTCGACCAGGTGGCGATCTCGCGGCACGGCCAGAGCGGTCTGTGGCGGCACCTGCTCTAGCTGCCGCCGGCACCGATCAGTCCTGCGCCGGTCAGTCCTGCGCCGGCTCCAGGACGAAGACCGGGATCTGCCGGTCCGTCTTCTCCTGGTACTCGGCATACGGCGGGTAGGCGAGCACGGCCCGTTCCCACCACCGGGCCTTCTCCTCGCCGAAGACCTCCCGCGCGACGAGCTGGAAGACCTGCTCGCCGTCCCGGAGTTCGACCTTCGGGTCGGCCTTGACGTTGTAGTACCAGACCGGGTGCTTCGGTGCACCGCCGAGCGAAGCGACAACGGCGTAGTGGCCGTCGTGCTCGACCCGCATCAGCGGCACCTTCCGCAGCTTCCCGGTCTTGACCCCGACGGTGTAGAGCAGGATGACCGACATCCCGTTCAACGACACCCCTTGGGTGCCACCTGAACTCTCGATCAGATCGACCTGGTTGCGGACCCAGGCCTCCGGGCTCGGCTCGTACTCGGCATCGTGTGACATGTGTGCAGGCTACCCGCCGTCCGCGGTGCCCGCCGGGGGAGGCTTCCCGGTGCCGCGTCGCCCCCGTCACCCCTGGTCAGGGCTTGTTCTCCCGGTAGTACCGCAACGCGCCGGGGTGCAGGCCGACCGGCTCGGTGAAGATCGCGTTCTGCACGCTGAGCGCACTGACCGCGCTGACGTGCCGAGCCATGTCCGACCGGTGGGTGAACAGCAGCCTGGTCATTTCGAACACGGTGTCCTCGTCCACCGAAGCGGCGGCGACCAGGTAGTCCGGCACCGCGACGGTCTGGACCTCGGTGTCGATGCCGTAGGTCCCGCTCGGCACGGTACCCAGCCGGTAGACCGGCCCGTAGGCCTGCCGCAGCGGTTCGGCCAGCTCTCCCAGCGGGACGAGCCGGATATCGACCTCATCGGCCAGTTCCACCACTCCGGAGGTCGGCAGCCCGCCCTGCCAGAAGAACGCGTCGATCTCGCGTGCGCGCAGTGCTTCGACCGACTCGTTGATCCCCAGCGGCACATTGGTGATCGCGGCCGCGTCGAACCCGGCGGCCTCCAGGATGCGGTTGGCGACCACATCGGTGCCGGAGCCCTCCGGCCCCAGGGACAGCCGATGGCCGGGCAGGTCCATGATCTGCTCGATCGAGCTGTCCCGTCGGGTGACGAGCTGGATGTAGTCGTCGTAGATCCTTGCCACCGCACGGATGTCGACCGGTCGGTCGAACTGGTCACGACCGGCGACGGCATCGGCGACCGCGTCGGCGGCGACGATGGCGAACTGGGCGCGGCCCTCGGCGAGCATCCGCAGGTTGCTCACCGAGCCGCTCGTCTCGGCCACGGTGAGGGTGAGCGACTCCGAATGACGGGCGGCCATCTCGGCCAGTTGGACCCCGTAGGAGTAGTAGACCCCCTTGGTCCCGCCGGTGGCGATGACCTGGTCGGTCGGAGCGGACCGCCCCGCGCACCCGGCCGGGAGCAGGGCCGTCAGCGCCACTGCGAGGATCAGGAGAAGTCGGACCGTTCGCATCATTTCACCTCCGGGTGCAGGGGGAGCCGGATCCGGACGATCAGTCCGCCGTCCGCAGCGGCGTCGAGTTCGACGTCACCGTGGTTCTCGCGCAGGAAGGTCTTGGCGATGGCGAGCCCGAGACCCGACCCGGACTCGTTCTGGTGTTTGGGGCTGCGCCAGAACCGGTCCACCGCCACCGACCGTTCGTCCGGACTCAGTCCCGGGCCGTGGTCCCGGACGCTGACGAGGGCATCGGACCCGGAGATCCCCAACCGCACCGAGATCGGACTGCCCTCCGGCGAGAACTTGACCGCGTTGTCCAGCAACGCGTCCAGGGCGCTCTCGATACCGATCTCGTCGGCACGCACCGACACCTGAAGTCCGACAAGGGCATGGATCTGCACACCGCGCCGGGAGGCGAGCGGACGCCAGGCCGCAACCCGTTGGGAGACAAGATGGGTCAGATCAACCGTGCGCATCTCGTTCATCCCGTTCTCCCCCCTGGCCAGCTGCAGCAACGCATCGAGCAGACGGACCATCCGTCTGCCCTCCTCGCGGACCTCCTCCACCGACTCCTCCTGGGCGGGCGGGAGATCCATCGCCAGGCTCTCCAACCTCAGGAGCAGGGCGCTGAGCGGGTTGCGGAGTTCGTGGGAGGCGTTGGCGACAAAGGCCTTCTGTCGTTCCATCGCCTCCTCCAGCCGCCCGGCCATCAGGTTGAAGGTACCGGCCAGGCGGCGCAGCTCCGGTGGTCCCATCGACGGTTCCACCCGGGCCTGCAGTTCGCCGTGCCCCATGGCGGCCAGGGCCCGGCTGAGATCGGCGGCCGGGCGCAGGACCCACCGGGCCAAGGTGATCGCGCCGAACAACCCGATCGCGATGCACAGGGCGGATCCGAGGGCCACCAGCGCCCACCAGCCGATGATCCGGGTGTCCACCACGGCCAGGTCTGAGACGATCACCACCGCGCCGGCGACATCACCGTTGATCACGATCGGCTCGGCCACCGTCAGGGTGGATCCGCCCCCCGGCCACCGGAAACCGGGTGTCTGGCTGCGCCTTCCGGCCAACGCGTCGGCCACCTTCGACTGCTCGGCCAGTTCGACGACCGCACTGGTGGGGTCGCTGCTCAGCCAGATCTCGTTCGAGCGGTCCACGATCGCCGCACTGATCCCGTAGACCTGGGAGTACCGAACGAGTTCGGCCTGGACCACCTCACTCTCGGCCGAGGTCAACGCGGCCCTGCCCTGGCCCGCGAACTGGGTGGCGTCGGAGAGACGGTCGACGAACACCCGTTGCATCTCGCTGGTGGAGATGCTGCGGGCGAAGAACACCGCAACCCCCAGCACCACAAGGGATATCGGGATCAGCAGCAGGATGATCAGTCGGGTCCGCACCGCCTCGTCACTCCACGGCCAGGGCGTAACCGACCCCGCGGACGGTCTCGATCACGTCCGGGACTCCGAGTTTGTGCCGGATGGAGGCGACGTGCACCTCGAGGCTGCGACCGATGCCGGCCCAGTCGGTCTGCCAGACCTCGCTGATCAGCCGCTCCCGGCGGACAGCAACCCCCGGATGGCGCGCCAACGCGGCGAGGATCTCGAACTCCTTACGGGTCAGGCTGATCGGAGTGTCCTCGACGCAGACCTTGCGGGAGGCCAGGTCGATCCGCACGCCGTGCACCGTGATCACCGTGTCGGTCCCGGTGGCGGTGACCGGCCGCGCCCGACGCCCGACGGCTTCGATCCTGGCGATCAACTCCCGGAGGTCGAAGGGTTTGACCAGGTAGTCGTCGGCTCCGAGGCCCAGGCCGTGGATCTTCGCCGTCAACTCCGACCGTGCGGTGATCATGATGATCGGGACGTCGAACCTCCGGCGGATCAGCCCACAGACCTCGAAACCCTCCATGTCCGGCAGTCCGAGGTCGAGCAGCACCATCCCGACGGAGTCGTCCATGAGGTCGAGCGCCTCCCGGCCGGTGGCGGCCCGTGTGACATCGAAATGACGGCGCTGCAACACTCCTGTCAACGCTCCGGCGACGTGATGGTCGTCCTCGACGACTAGCAGATGCAAGCTGATGTCCCTCCTTCAGGACCGGGTCGGCCACGTGACCAATTCGTGACCTCAAGGTTTGCTCAATCCACGGGCCAACGGCGTTCAGAGGTTTCTACCCTCCCCTGAAGGGTTGCACACAACAACCTGGCAGGTCCACCTTTCCTTTACCGGGACTGCCCGCGAAATGTGTTCAACCGCAACACAGTTGTGCTCCAGAACCGCCGCAGGGAATGCGCGGTTGCGTTGACGTACCCATACCGCAGTTGCTTCACGACCCGCAGACAGCAGGCGGCCCAGCCGCCGTACTCTCCCGCCGAATCGAAAGCAGGAACCATGAGAATCCGACCATTGGCATCGCTGGTTGCCGGAACCGCCGCCCTGGCGTTGACCCTGTCCGCGTGCGGCAGTGACGATCCCGC
>QXCQ01000192.1:0-115 GCA_003576535.1 Nakamurella silvestris
ACCGCATCACCGCCGTGTCCGCACGCGCCTCCACCGTCAACGGCAGACGTGGAGATCTCGGTCTGCCCACCGAATCGGTGAACACCGAGGACATCATGACCCTGCAGTTCGAGAC
>QXCQ01000192.1:264-5763 GCA_003576535.1 Nakamurella silvestris
CGGCCTCCCCACCTTCACCGACGGACTCCGCGCCACCCACATCGCCGACGCGGTACTCCACTCCGCGAAGACCAAACAATGGATCGAGGTCGCCCCATGACGAGTACCACCGCGTCGGCACCGGAGGCGTTGGGCGGCAAGCCCTCCGCGACACCGTTGATCGAGATGCGCGGAATCTTCAAGTCCTTCCTCGGCAACGAGGTGCTGCACGGCGTCGACCTGGTCGTCCGCGCCGGCGAGGTCCATGCCCTGGTCGGTGAGAACGGCGCGGGCAAGTCCACCATGATGAAGATCCTCGCCGGTGTCTACCGGCCCGACGGGGGACAGATCCTGTTGGACGGGGAACCTGTCTCCTTCGAACACCCGTTGGCCGCTCAGGCCGCCGGTGTCACGACGGTGTTCCAGGAGTTCAACCTGCTCGCCGACCGCACGGTCGCGCAGAATGTCTTCCTCGGACGCGAACCCTCCAACAAGGGCATCGTGGACTCCGCGAAGATGAACTCCGACACCACGGCCCTGCTCAAGGAACTGGGCATGGAGAGCATCTCCGCCCGGACCCGGGTGGGGTCGCTGTCGGTGGCCGAGCAGCAGATCGTGGAGATCGTCAAGGCGCTCTCCCAGGATGCCCGGATCATCTCGATGGACGAACCCACCGCGGCCCTGTCCGATGTCGAGGTCCGGCTGCTCTACCAAATCGTCCGCCAGCTGCAGGCGAGAGGCGTTGCCGTCCTGTACGTCTCGCACCGCTTGAAGGAGATCTTCGACCTCTGCTCCCGGATCACCGTGATGAAGGACGGCTCCCTCGTCCGCAGCTTCGACACCGACACCACCTCCCCGGACGAGCTCGTCCGGACGATGGTCGGCCGCGAGTTCTCCGGGTACTTTCCCCCGATCGATCCGCAGACGCAGCTGGGACCGGTGCGTCTTCAGATCCGCGGCGGCGGGAACAGCCAGGTCAACAAGATCGACCTCTCCGTCCGTGGCGGGGAGATCGTGGCGTTGGCAGGGCTGCAGGGCAGCGGGCGCACCGAGATCGCCCACGGGCTTTTCGGTATCGAGCCGTTCACCCGCGGCGAGGTGTTCATCGACGGCAAGACCTCGACGGTGAAGTCCCCGCGGTCGGCCGTCCGGGCCGGACTGGCGCTGGTCACCGAGGATCGCAAGACCGAAGGACTTGCTCTCCGTCAGTCCGTGTTCGCCAACGCCCGCCTGGTGCTGGACGCGGTGCGGCCCTTCGGGTCCGCGAAGGACGTCAAGCGGATCCCCGGCCTGTTGTCCTCCCTCGAGCTCTCCGCCCGTGGCCTCGGCCAGGAGGTGCGGTACCTCTCCGGCGGCAACCAGCAGAAGGTGGTGCTGGCGAAATGGCTGGTCACCGACCCCAAGGTCATCATCCTCGATGAGCCGACCCGAGGGATCGATGTCGGCGCCAAACGCGCCGTGTACGACGCGATGCGGGTGCTCACCAAGGCCGGCATCGCCATCCTGATGATCTCCTCGGAGCTGCCCGAGGTGATCGGCATGGCCGATCGCATCGTGGTGCTGCACGAGGGGGAGATCGCCGGGGAACTTGCTGCCGGCTCGGACGAAGAGTCGATCATGACGTTGGCGACCGGCCATGCCCCGGTCGGTCAACTGGCCAATGGAGTCCAACGATGACCACTGCACTCGCCGCCCGTCGGCCGAAGATGCACCTCAGCACCACCCAGGTCGTGCTGGTCGCCCTGGCCGCCCTGGTCGTGGTGTTGACCGTCTGGTACGCGATCAGGGGCCAGAACTTCTTCAGTTTCAACAATCTCGCCGACGTGCTGACCCGATCGAGCCTGCTCGGCTTCGTGGCGATCGGCCAGACCCTGGTGATCCTTGGTCGTTCCCTCGACCTGTCGGTCGGATACGTGGTCGCGCTGACCTCGCTGGTGGCCGGCACCACGATGGCCGGCGAGTCCGGGCGGCTGGGGCTGGGCATCGCCGCCGCTCTCGGCGTGGCTGCGGCCATCGGTCTGGCGAACGGCATCGTCGTCACCTACCTGAAAGTCAACCCGTTCATCGCCACCGTCGGTATGGGGTTGATGCTCAAGGGATTCATCGACGTCTACTACTCGGCGCAGGAAGGCGCGGTGCCCGAGGGCTACAAGCAGTTCGGCTACTACCGGATCGGGCCGCTGCCCGTGTCCACCCTGGTCATGCTGGTGTTCGGCGCGCTGATCCTGGTCCTGTTGATCAAGACCCGCTTCGGGGCACACCTTTTCGCCGTCGGCGGCAGCGACGATGTCGCTCGTCTGTCCGGCGTCCGGACCCACCGCACACTGATCATCGCCCACGTGGTGTGCTCGGTCGCGGCAGGTATTGCCGGACTGCTGATCGCCGCACGCTTCGGTCTCGGATCGGCCCAGGTCTACAACGACGGTCTCGATCTCGACTCGGTCGCGGCCGTGGTGCTCGGTGGCACCCTGCTGATGGGCGGTCGTGGCTCGATCGGCGGCACCGTCGCCGGGGTGATGATCCTGTCCGTGCTCTCCAGCGCCTTCAACGTTCTCGACGTGAATCCGTTCCTCAAGAACGTGATCCGCGGTGTGATCATCATCCTCGCCGTGGCGCTCTACGCCCGTCGGCAGATCGACCCGCTGAGCCGCCGTGCCCGTTTCAACGCACGGGGCGAACGGCGCGCCGCGGAGATCGTCGACCACCCGGTCGCCGATCCGCTGGCCACCACTGGACCTGGAGGAAACCGATGACGGCTCCGAGCCACACCCCCGAAGCCCCTGCGGCGGACGCGGCAGGCGGCATCACCCTCGGCCGCCGGGTACTGAACTACCTGGCGAGCGGGGCCGGCATCGTCCTGGTGCTGCTGATCGCGATCCTGGTCGTCATCATCGCCAAGAACCCGTCGGCGGGCGAGCCGGAGGCGTTGGTCAACTCCCTGCACAAGGCAACACCGTTGCTGCTGCTGGCGATCGGTCAGTACTTCGTCATCGTCGTCGGTGAGTTCGACCTGTCTGTCGGTGCGATCGTCACCACCCAGGCGGCGATCGCCGCCGTCCTGCTGAACAAGCAGGACGAGGGCACCTACGGCGTCATCGCCCTCATGCTGGTGGTCGGACTGGCGGTCGGCCTGGTCAACGGTTTGATCATCACGTTGCTCAAGGTCCCGTCCTTCATCGCCACCCTGGCGATGATGCTGGTCCTGGTCGGTGCCACGAACCTGTGGACCGGCGGCGGCATCGTCAAGGGCGCGCTGTCGGACGAGTTCCGCAAGATCGGCCGCCCGCTCTTCGGTATCGAGAACGTGCCCGGCGTCGGCACAATCAGTTGGGCCGTGATCATCGTGGTGGTGGTCGGCGTCCTGGCCGGCTTCCTGATGAAGTCCTCCTTCGGGCGGGTCCTGATGGTCACCGGTGACAACGACAAGGCTGCCGCTTTTGCCGGCAGTCGGACCAACGTCACCAAGATCGCGGCCTTCATGCTCTCCTCGGTGATCGCCACGATTGCGGCAATCATCTTGGCAGGTAACACTTCGAGCACGGTTGACCTGTCGATCGGCAATGGGCTGGAGTTCCAGGCGATCACCGCCGTAGTGTTGGGCGGAGTGGTTCTGGGTGGCGGTGCCGGCTCACTCTTCGCCGCGATACTCGGTGCTCTTACTCTCTACTTCATCGAACCACTCTTCCGGGAACTCGGGGTTTCGCCGGAACTTCGCCCTGCGGTGCAGGGTTTCATCCTCATCGTCGCGGTTGCCTACGCCGCCCGAAGTGGGTCGCTCCGGCGACGGAAGGGAACTGAGAAACGGCAATCCTGAAGCGGTTTCGGGTGACGACCGCCGGATACGGCAGGCCGATGCCCATCACAGCGAGCACAGTTGATCCGGACGCACGCTCGTTCGGATCGTGTCCGAAACCACGGCCTCGGCCGACCCTGCCGGGTCGCCGGCCGACGGTCTAGATGTCACCGGAAGCCAAGGGCCATAGATACTCTCGCTCAGCCCGAGGCACTTCCAGCACATGGCAACTGACATGTTCCAACGCAAACTCAACGAGGAGATTCACGTTATGCGAACCAAATCCGTCCTCGCGGCTGTCGCCGCGGCTGGACTGCTGATCACCTCAGCATGTAGCTCCGACAGCAACACCGGCAGCAGCACCACGCCGCCTCCCACCTCCAACACCTCGGTGGAGTCGTCCTCCTCCGAGGCACCCGGCAGCGAGACCGCCGGTACCACCGAAGCAGTCGGCTCCGAGACCGCCGGCAGCACCGATGCCGGCGAAACCACCTCCGGTGGAGCAGGTTCCGGCAAGCCGGACTCGGAGTGGTTCGTCCGCGCCGACTACGACCGCCAGCTGGCCCAGCGCACGGCCACCCCGGAAGGCGACGCGGCCACCCCGTGGCTGCAGTCCATCGACGCCGAGCTGATCGACACCGCCAAGTTCAAGAAGGAAGGGAAGCAGAACCTGTGCTTCTCCAACGCCTCGACCGGTAACCCTTGGCGTGCAACCGGTTACGTGACCATGCAGTCGCAGATCAAGGTCCTGCAGGAGAAGGGTGTCATCGGCGAGTACTTCTACTCCGACGCCGCCGACAAGGACGATCAGCAGATCACCGACATCCAGAAGTTCGTCGCCGACGGCAAGTGCGGGGCGCTCATCGTCTCCCCGGCCACCACGGCCACCCTCACCCCGGCCGTCCAGGCTGCCTGCGACAGCGGCATCCCGGTCATCGTCTTCGACCGTGGCGTCAACACCGACTGCGCCACCACCTTCATCCACCCCATCGGTGGCTACGCCTACGGCGCCGACGGCGCGGAGTTCCTGGTGAAGAACCTGGAGCCCGGCAAGCGTGTCCTGGCCCTGCGTATCGGCCCGGGAATCGATGTTCTGGAGAACCGTTGGGCCGCTGCTGACGAGATCTTCGCGCAGTCCGAGCTCGAGGTCGTCGGCCAGGAGTTCACCGGTGGTGACGGAGCCAAGATCAAGCAGATCGTTGCGCAGTACCTGGAGCAGGGTGACATCGACGGCATCTGGATGGACGCCGGTGCCGGTGCCCTCTCGGCCATCGAGGCCTTCGAGGACGCGGGCAAGGACTACCCGGTCTTCGTCGGCGAGGACGAGATGACCTTCCTGCGCAAGTGGCAGAGCGAAGACCTCAACGGCGTCGGACTCGCCTACTCCAACTTCCAGTGGCGTACCGCTGCCCTGGCTGTCGAGAAGATCTGGGCCGGCGAGCAGATCCCGAAGGAGTGGGTCCTCCCGCAGGTTCCGGTTTCCGAGACCTCCGAGCGTGATGCCCTGATCGAGACCTACAAGGAACTCCCTGATCTGTTCTACGCCCGCTTCGGTGGCGACGATCTCCCGGCGTTCCCGGCCGGTTACATGGGCGGCTGATCCTGGCCACCCCATGATCACCGCCGGATCGATCCGGCCAGGCAGGTCCTGGTTCGAGATCGGTGCGACACCAGCAGTGATGCACGAACAGCAGTGATGCAACAACAGCAGTGATGCAACAACAGCA
>QXCQ01000192.1:5844-12569 GCA_003576535.1 Nakamurella silvestris
TGGCACCAGCAGTAACGGTGCCGGCGACCGACGACGGTGGCCGGCGCCGCCGGACCTGCGGGTCCGACGTGGTCGGGGGAGTTGCCTGTACGGTGGCTCCCCCGACCGGTTCCACCCCCGGTCCAGGCAAGTTCCTGATCCCCCAGACACAGAAGGAAAGAGCAACGTGGCTCTCCATCCATCGGATGAACGTTCACATCTCGGACAGGCGTCGAGTGCCGGCAACCGACCAGGGCGTCGTCTCGGCGTCAGCACCTGGGTCTGGGCCTCGCCGTTGAGTGATTCGATCCTCACCGACCTGGCACCTCGCATCGCGGCCTGGGGGTTCGACCTGATCGAGCTCCCGGTGGAGAACCTCGGCGAATGGGATCCGGTCCATGCGGCAAAGGTCCTGGCCGACAACGGACTCGGGGCCGCGGTGGCCCTGGTCATGGGGGACGACCGACAACTCGTCGCCGCCGATTCCGCGACCATCAGCCACACCCAGGACTACCTGCGCGGAGTGATCGACGTGGCGGCGACCGTCGGTTCGCCGGTGATCGCCGGCCCGGCCTACGCCTCGGTGGGGCGCACCTGGCGGCTGGCCGAGGACGAGCGGTCCCAGGCCTACCGGCAGCTGGCCGAATCCCTCGCGCCGGTGGTCGATCATGCCATCGCATCCGGTGTGCGGGTCGCGGTGGAGCCGCTGAACCGTTACGAGACAAGCCTGATCAACACGGTCGACCAGGGCCTGGCGGCCATCGCCGACCTTCCCGCCCAGGGCTGCGGCCTCGCCCTGGACGTCTATCACATGAACATCGAGGAGAAGGACATCCCGGCCGCCATCCGCCGGGCTGCCGGGCGGATCGCCCACGTCCAGGTCTGCGGCAACGACCGCGGCGCCCCCGGCAACGACCATCTGGACTGGGTGGGAATCGTTGCGGCCCTTGATGATGCCGGATACGACGGCCCCCTGTGCATCGAGTCCTTCACTGCCCACAATGCCACCATCGCCACCGCCGCCTCCATCTGGCGGCCTCTGGAACGAAGTCAGGACGCCATCGCGACCGACGGCCTGACCTTCCTCAAGGCGGTGAATGCCTAACCCGCGACCCGACGGGGACACCTCGCCACAGACGTGAGTCTCACAGTCCATGCACACCACTGACCTTGCTGGGCACATGCCCAGCTGCTCGCGGACCGCGAGCATTGTTCTGTTCCGCAGACGCCGGCACGTCGCGGGGTGAATACGTCCGGATCCAACGGTCCGGGCTTCATCAGGTTGATCTGCCCTGGAGGCATTCATGACCGCAGCACGACTCTCCCGCGGGGGGAGATGGCTGGCCGGAACACTTTCGGCCACCCTTGCCATGACACTGGCCCCGGCCGCCGCAATGGCGCAGTCGCCGGAACCGGCGATCCGGTCGGTTGTCACCGCAGCGCCGAGCGAGGCCGTACAGGCCGCCGCGCCCGCAGCGAAGAACGTCCTCATCTTCACCGAGACCACGCAGTTCCGGCACACCGAGGCCATCGACCAGGGTGTTCCGGCCCTGCGTGCGGCCTTGACCACCGCCGGCATCACCTCCGACTACACGAATGACTCGGTCGGTTACTTCACCGAGAGCAAGCTCGCCGAGTACGACGCGATCGTGCTCTTCAACGCCTCGGGCGCCCCGTGGGACGCCTCCGAGCAGGCAGCCTTCATCGCCTACCAGCAGGCCGGCGGCGCTGTGGTCGGCGTGCACAACGCCACCGACATGCGCAGCGGCTGGGCCTGGTACGACAGCATGGTCGGCACCTTGATGCCCGGTCACGCCGCGACGGGCAACAGCCCGGGCCTCCCCGGCGTCGTCCGGGTGGAGGACCAGGTACACCCCTCCACCAAACATCTCGACCAGCGCTGGACCCGGGCCGACGAGTGGTACAACTACTCGACCAACGTGCGCGGCAGCGCCCACGTCCTGGCAACCCTGGACGAGACGACGTACGCCCCCGGCGGAAACGCCATGGGCTACGACCACCCGATCTCCTGGTGCGACACCTACGACGGTGGCAAGGTCTGGATGACCGGTATGGGCCACTTCGGTGCCCACTTCACCAATGAACCCAAACTCCTCCAGCACATCGTCGGTGGTGTCCAGTGGGCCTCCGGGCAGCTGCCCGGGGACTGCGGCGGAACCGTCAACGGCTCCTTCGAGAAGGTCGCTCTGGACAACAACACCAGCGCGCCCTTCGGCATGGAGGTGCTTCCGGACGGACGGGTGCTCTTCACCGAGCTGGTCCGTGGCCAGATCCGGGTCTACAACCCGGTGACCCAGGAGACCACCACGGCGATCACCATCCCGGTGTACTCCGGTGGCGAGGACGGCCTGCTCGGCATCGTTGCCGCGCGTGACTTCGTCATGACCGGCCACATCTACGTGTACTACGCGCCGGCCAGCACGAACGACAGCGACCCGGCGAACTTCTTCTCCCGCGTCTCCCGGTTCACCATGGAAGGCTCGACCATCAACCCGGCCTCGGAGAAGGTGCTCATCACCTTCCCGGCGCGCCGTCTCCCGGACGAGCCCGGTCACACCGGTGGATCGCTCGGCATGAACGCCCAGGGCGATCTCTTCATCGGTATCGGTGACGACGTCAACCCGCACTCGGAGCCCTCCGGCGGGTACGCGCCGCTGTCCACCCGCAACGGCACCTTCCACGATGCCCGCGAGACCTCGGCCAACACCAACGATCTGCGTGGCAAGCTGCTCCGTATCCACCCGGAGCCGAACGGCACCTACAGCATCCCCGAGGGCAACCTGTTCGCCCCGGGCACGCCGAAGACCCGCCCCGAGATCTACGCCATGGGTTTCCGTAACCCGTTCCGCTTCTCCGTCGATCAGGAGACCGGTTGGGTCGGCCTGGCCGACTACTCCCCGGACAACGGCAACGACGCCGCCGCGACCCGCGGTCCGGCCGGTATCGCCGAGTACAACCTGATCAAGACCCCGGGCAACTACGGTTGGCCGCTGTGCATGGGAAACAACGAGCCTTTCCGTGATGTCAACTACGGAACCACCAGTGCCGGACCGGTTGTCGTCGGAGACTTCTTCGACTGTGCCGCACCGAAGAACAACTCCCCGCGTAACACCGGTCTGGTTGATCTGCCTGCGGCCCGTCCCGCCGACATGTGGTACGGCTACAAGCGACAGTCCACCGGTGCCATCACCCAGGGTGGCGGACTCGCCCCCATGGGTGGTCCGTTCTACCAGTACGACGAGAACCTGGAGTCCGACACCAAGTTCCCCGAGTTCTACGACGGCAAGCCGTTCTTCTACGACTGGGCCCGCAACCAGATGTTCAGCATCACGCTGAAGAACCCGGCCACCACCAGCGGTTCGCAGGTGGAGAAGGTCAACCGGTTCCTGCCGAACGAGCAGTTCCTGGCACCGATCGACTCCAAGTTCGGTCCTGACGGTTCTCTGTACGTCCTCGACTGGGGCGGAGGGTACGGTCGCGACAACCCGAACTCGGGCCTGCACAAGATCGACTACATCTCCGGTTCGCGTTCGCCCTCCGCGGTGATCAGTGTCAGCAAGGATTCCGGCATCGCCCCCCTCGTGGTGGCCTTCGACGGTTCCAAGTCCACCGACCCGGAGAACGAAGAACTCACCTACGCCTGGGATTTCGACGGTGACGGAACCACCGACTCCACCGAGGTCAAGCCCAGCCACACCTACACCACCAACGGTGTCTACAATGCGCGTCTGACCGTCACCGACCCGGTCGGCAAGGAAGGAACCGCCACGGTTCCGATCACCGTCGGCAACACCAAGCCGGTGGTGAAGTTCAACGAGCCGATCAACGGTGCGTTCTTCGAGTTCGGTGACGAACTCGCCTGGGACGTCACCGCAACGGATGCCGAGGACGGCACCGTCGCAGGGGCGGACATCATCGTCCAGCCGGCCCTCGGCCACGACTACCACGCACACCCGACCACCCCGTTGTCGGGCAACACCGGCACCACCCCGACCAGCCTCGGTGGACATGACGTGGAGGAGAACATCTTCTTCGCCATCGATGCCCGCTACGAGGACAAGGGCGGCGCGGGCGGAATCCCGGCTCTGACCGGTTCGGCGACCACGTTGGTCTTCCCGAAGAAGCGTCAGGCGGAGTTCTACACCAAGGCCTCCGCAGGCATCGTGAAGTCCGAGAGCCGCGACCCCGAGGGTGCCGGTTCCGTCATCACCGGTGCCGACGGCGCCTGGGTCTCCTACGATCCGTTGAGCCTGTTCCAGGTGGACAAGCTGTCGCTGCGGGTCTCCGCACCGGCCGCCGGCACCATCGAACTGCGCAAGAACTCGCCCACCGGCCAGCTCCTGGGCACCGCAGCGGTTCCCGCCACCGGCGGACCGTCGAAGTACACCGATGTTGTTGTCGACGTCACCGATCCCAACGAGACCTTCGTCCTGTACGTGGTTTTCCCGGGTGCCGGCGATCGTCGCATCAACTTCATCGAGGCCATCGGCAAGGGCGCCTCGCCCGAGACCCGGCCGACCGTCACGGTGACGGCCCCTGCTGCCGGCGTTCAGCTGGCCCAGGGACCGATCCAGGTCAAGGCCACCGCCACCGACGCGGAGAACACCATCACCAAGGTGGAGTTCTTCGTCGGAACCCAGTCCCTGGGCTCCGACACGACCGCACCGTACGAGGTCACCTGGACCCCGACGGCCGACAAGCTCTACGACCTCAAGGCTGTCGCGACCAACTCCAAGGGGTTGACCAGCACCTCGAGGATCGTCCAGGCGCAGGTCGGTGAGCTCTTCGGGGCCTTCGAGTCCTTCACGAACGTGAACGGAACCTTCGAGGCCCTGGGCGGCGGCAAGTACATCATCAACGGTGCCGGTGCCGACACCTGGCAGGGCACCGACCAGTACAGCGCGCTGTACCTGCCGGCCCACGCCGACGAGAAGTGGCGCGCCACGGTCAAGATCAACCGGCAGGGCAACAGCGACGGGGGTGCCAAGGCGGGTCTGATGATCCGTAACGACATCACCGGTGCGGCCGTGTCCCAGGGCTACGCGATCGTCGGTGCACGTCCGGCCAACGGTTTCGAGTGGCTCTACGACTCGGTGGCCCCGCTGGGCCAGCTGGACGCAGGTCCGGCCGCCGGTACCAGCGGTTACCCGGCCTGGGTGCGGCTGGAGCGCAACGGTCCCGACTACACCTCGTACTACAGCAAGAACGGTGTGGACTTCACCAAGATCGGGACGTCGCGGACCCTGCCGGGTGCTGCTGCGATCCAGGACATCGGTATGTTCGTCACCTCCCACAAGGCCGGCACGCCGAGCGAGGTGGAGTTCCAGGACTTCACCTTCGACGACAATCCCGACTTCGGTGGTGTGGTCGACCCGATCGATCCGCCGCCGAGCTGTGTCGGGCTGCGGTCGGACGAGTTCGACGGCACCTCCGTCGACACCGGTCGCTGGACCGTCGTCCGCAACGCCGACGGCAAGCCGATCACCGTTGTTGGCGGCAAGGCAGTCCTGCCCATCACCACCAAGGACATCAACGAGGCGGAGACCGGACCGATCAGCTACCTCGGCCAGCCGGCACCCACCGGTGCCTGGGAAGCCGTGACCAAGCTGGACCTGACCCACGGAACCCACTGGCAGTACGGTGGTCTGCTGCTGCACTCCAACGACGACAACTACATCAAGTTGGCATTCGTCAAGCACCAGAACGGGAACCGCTTCGTCGAGTTCCAGGCGGAGACCAACGGAACCCGGACCACTCCGGCAGCGCCGGCGGTGGCCACCTCGTTCGGCACCACGATCTACCTGAAGCTCATCAGCAACGGCACCAACGTGACGGCCGCGTACTCCGCGGACGGCACGACCTGGACCACCCTGACCGGCTCCCTCGCGGTCAAGGCCAATGCCACCATCGGCCTGGTGGCCGCCGGTGACACCGGAACGGTCGCCAACACCGCGTCCTTCGACTGGTTCCACATGACGCCCCCCGGTGAGACGCCGGTGCGTTCGGTCGACGACGAGTTCGACGGCACGGCCCTCGACGGGTGCCGTTGGAACGCAGTGGTGCGCTACGACAAGTCCAAGGTCGCCGTTGCCGGCGGCGAGCTGCGTATCACCACGCAGCTGGGCGACATCGACAACACCAACCCGGTTTCCCCGCGCAACTTCATCCTGCAGAAGGCTCCGGCGGGCGACTGGACCATCCAGACCAAGCTGAAGGCCACGCAGGTTCACCGTTGGCAGTACGCGGGTCTGCTGGCCTACGGCGACGACGACAACTACGTCAAGCTCGACATCGTCGCCAAGAACAACCCGGGTTCGCCGTTGGTCCTGGGGGCCGAACTCGCCTCCGAGGTGGCAGCAGCCAGCTCCGGTGGCAACCGTCAGCTGGCCATCGCCAACTCCTCCGAGAGTGGTTGGTGGTACCTGAAGCTGACCAAGACCGGTAACTCCTACCAGGGTTGGGTCAGCGACGGCGGAGTGAACTGGACGTCCCTCGGGGCACCGGTGGTCAACGCCTCCGGCATCAACAAGTTCGGTCTGATCGCAGTGGGACCGCAGCAGGAGATCCCGGTCACCATCGCGTTCGACTACTTCCACCAGATCATCGAGGACACGGTCAAGCCGGTGGTCTCGGTGTCTGCGGCTCCGGTTGTTCCGGTGTCGGGGTGGTACACGGGTGCGGTGACGGTGTCTGCGTCCGCGACGGACAATGTTGATACGGCTCCG
>QXCQ01000192.1:12688-12934 GCA_003576535.1 Nakamurella silvestris
CGCGTTGACGGCCACCGATGCTGATTCGGGTGTGGCCGGGACCGAGTACAAGATCGGTTCGGGTGCGTGGACGGCCTACACGGCGGCGTTCACGTTCCAGCGGGGTACTGCCCCGACGGAGGTGTCGTTCCGGTCCACCGATGTGGCCGGGAACGTGGAAGTGGTTCGTGGTGTGACTGTTCCGGGTGCTGCGGTGGCCGAGCGTGTTGCTTCGGCGACCACGGTCACGGTGCTGACCCCGACGTT
>QXCQ01000047.1:0-117 GCA_003576535.1 Nakamurella silvestris
ACACCACACCCCACCGGGGTTGTGGCGGGCAGGTGAAAAACCCCAAATGTTTGCGTCCACTGGTACCAACTGTTGGAAAACAACTCCACAACGTTACGGCGGTCATAGCGAAGGGGA
>QXCQ01000047.1:205-84876 GCA_003576535.1 Nakamurella silvestris
AGGGGTTTTTTTTGAACCGGGGGACCTTGCTATCAATGCCCACTGACCGCGCCGACCGTCCGAAGCTTCCCCGCCCCTGACACCGGTACGCCACCCTCCGGCCCGCTCACGTCACTCCGTGGCAAGATCGATGCCAACGGTCGACGTTGCCCGTCGCCGTGGGTACCGATGCGGAAGTGGGTCGAACTTCAATGACAGTGACGGCAGATCAGATCAGCCGAACCCTGGCCGGCGTCAACACCGGTCTGTTCATCGGTGGGCAATGGCGTTCGACACAGCAGACCATCGCGGTCGAGGATCCCTCCACCGGTGAGACCATCGCCCAGGTGGCCGATGCGTCACCGGCCGATGGACTTCTGGCCCTCGATGCCGCGTGCGATGCCGCCGCCGACTGGGCGGCAACCGATCCGCGGGTACGCGGGGAGATCCTGCGGAAGGCTTTCGAGCTGTTGACGGCCCGCGCCGAGGAGTTCGCCCTGTTGATGACCCTGGAGATGGGCAAACCTCTGGCCGAGGCCCGTGGGGAAGTGGCCTACGGGGCGGAGTTCTTCCGTTGGTTCTCCGAAGAGGCGGTGCGGATCAGTGGCAGTTACTCCGTCGCCCCCAGCGGTGGCACCCGACTGCTGACCATGAAACAGGCGGTCGGCCCGTGTTATGCGATCACTCCGTGGAACTTCCCCCTGGCGATGGGCACCCGCAAGATCGGACCGGCCCTCGCGGCCGGGTGCACGATCGTGGTGAAGCCGGCCGCGCTGACGCCGCTCACCATGCTTGCCCTCGGGCAGGTGCTGGCGGAGGCCGGTGTGCCCGACGGTGTCGTCAACATCATCACCACCTCCAGCTCCGGGGCGGTGTCGGAGCCGATCATCAGTGATCCGCGACTGCGCAAACTCACCTTCACCGGGTCCACTGGTGTCGGCCGCTCGCTGATCGAGCAGTCTGCCCAACGGGTCCTCAAGGTGTCGATGGAGCTGGGTGGCAATGCTCCCTTCCTGGTGTTCGCCGATGCCGACCTCGACCGCGCCGTGGACGGGGCGATGCTGGCCAAGATGCGGAACATCGGCGAAGCCTGCACCGCTGCAAACCGTTTCATCGTGCACGAGTCCGTCGCCGATGAGTTCGGTCGGCGAATGGCCGAGCGGATGGCAGCGTTGAAGGTCGGCCGCGGGATCGACGACGGAGTCCAGGTCGGTCCGCTGATCGAGTCCAAGGCCATCGACAAGGTGTCCGAATTGGTCGCCGACGCCACCGACCGTGGCGGGCGGATCCTGACCGGCGGCGACACGACCGGGGAGCGCGGGTACTTCTACCAGCCGACCGTCATCTCCGGGGTCTCACCGGACTCGGACATCTTCGCCGAGGAGATCTTCGGTCCGGTCGCCCCGATCACCACCTTCGTCGACGACGACGAGGCGATCTCCCTGGCCAATGCCACCGAGTACGGGCTGGTGAGTTACTTCTTCACCGAGAACCTCAGCAAGGCACTGACTGTCGCGGAGCGACTCGAATCCGGCATGGTCGGGGTCAACCAGGGGATCGTGTCGAATCCGGCCGCGCCTTTCGGCGGGGTGAAGGCCTCGGGGATCGGCCGCGAGGGCGGCCGGGAGGGGATCGAGGAGTATCTGGAGACCAAGTACGTGGGCATCGCCCTGTAGATCCCCCTCCGCGAGTGGACGTCCACACCCCACAATCTGGGGTGAGGAGGTCCACTCGCGGGAGGGCAGAGGTTCGCAGGGGCTTTCAGAGGTTCTCGGTCCGCCAGGCCTCGTCCTCGGTCTCGTCACCGATGGCTCCGATCCCCATCAGGTCCATGTCCAGCATGGCCTGCTCGTCGGGGCGGTGTTTGAGCACGTTGTCCACGTAGGACTTGACGGTCTCGTCGATCGTGACCTGTTTCCCCGCCGCCTCCGACAGGAACCAACGGTGCTCCAGCACCTCGTGGAAGATCTCCGCCGGCTCGAGTTTGGTGTCCAGCTCGTCCGGGATGGCCTCCATCACCGGTTCGAAGACATCGGTCATCCAGTGCCGTGCGACGGTGTCCTCGTCGACGTTGGTCCCCGGCATGACCGCCTGGGAGCGGAAGGTGTCGAGGTCGTTCAGGATCCGGCGGGCCTGGTTCTCCTGGACGGTGAGTCCGGTCAGGTCCTGCAACCGTCGACGGTGGTGACCGGCCTCGACGACCTGGGTCTGCACGAGCAGGTGCGGGTCCCCGTCAACCTCGTTGACCTGGATGTCCCCGATGTCGTAGCCGAGGTCGTTGAGTTTGCGCACCCGGTGCTCGATCCGCCACCACTCGTCCTCGCCGAGGGTCTGCGGCTGGGTGAGCTCGGCCCAGAGCCGCTCGTAGCGCTCCAGCACCGATTGGGCCGTGGCCAGCGGATCGACCCCCTCCGGCAGCATTCCGGCCATCTGCAGGTCCAGCAGTTCCCCGGCGAGGTTCGTCTCGGCGATGTCGAGGTCGTTCATCCGTTGGCCGGACGACAGCACGGTGCGCAGGTCGCCGGTCTCGGCGTCGACCAGATACGCCGACAGGGCCCCGGCATCACGCCGGAACAGGGTGTTCGACAGGGAACAGTCGTTCCACGTGAATCCGACCAGGTGCAGGCGGACCAGCAGCTCGGCCAGGGCATCGAGAAGTTTGGTCTCCAGATCCGGGTCGAGCCGGCGGGAGAACAGGGCACGGTAGGGCAGGGAGAACCGCAGATGTTTGGTGACCAGGGCGGCATCGAGTTCGACGCCGTCCGGGGTCACCCGGTTCGAGACGACGCCCACCGCCTCCACCACCGGGGTGCCGGTGCGGGCCAAGGCCCGGAGCAGCTCGTACTCGCGCTCGGCCAAGGCCGGGAAGATCTCCTTGATGGCGTAGACGATGCCGCCGATGCGGACGAACCGGACCACGTGTCGGGAGATACCGCGGGGGAGGGTGACGAGCAGTTCGTGCGGCCAGTCCTCCAACGGTGTGGACCACGGCAGGGTCAGCAGGTCGGTGGGATCGGGCCCGGAGGAGAACTGCATCTTCACCGGCTCAGCCTGGCACATCCGGCGGGTATCGGCCGCCCCGGCTCGCGGAATCGACCGCGGTCCGGTCAGCCATGTCGACAGCCTGCTCAGGGCGCGCTCATCTGTCCCATGTCCAGGGCGAAGCGGTAGCGGACGTCATTGCGTTCGAGCCTGGCGATCGCCGTGTTCACCTCGTGGGCGGGGAGTACCTCGACGTCGGCGGTGATGCCGTGCAGCTGACAGAAGTCGAGCATCTCCTGGGTGGCCGGAACGCCACCGCTGCCCGCCGAGGCCAACCTCTTGCGCCCGATCAGCAGTGCGTACGGGTCGAACTCCATCGAGCCGAGTGCGCCGAGCGCGCACAGGGTCCCATCGAGGGCCAGTGCGCGCAGATAGGGAGTCAGGTCGTGCGGTGCGGAGGCGGTGTCGATGATGAAGTCGAAGGTGTTGGCCTGCGCGGACATCGCCGCAGGATCACCGGACACGACCACCTGGTCCGCCCCGAGCTCGAGAGCTCCGTCGGCCTTGCCCGCAGAGGTGGTGAACAGCGTCACGTGGGCTCCGAGTGCATGGGCGAACTTGATCGCCAGGTGTCCCAGTCCGCCCAGTCCGACAACCCCTACCGTCATACCCGGGCCGATCTGCCACTGTCGCAACGGTTCCCACACGGTGACGCCGGCGCACATCAGTGGAGCGACCGAGGCAGGGTCCAGCCGCTCGGGCAGGTGGTACACAAAGGCCTCTGCGGCCACGTATTCCTTCGCGTACCCGCCGAAGGTGGGGGTGCCGTCCTGCCGGTCGTGTCCGCCGTAGGTGAGGGTCGGGAACTTGGCACAGTAGTTCTGTTGTCCGGCGGCACACATCGTGCAGGTCCCGCACGAATCCACGATGTTGCCGACGGCAACTGCCGACCCCACGGCGAATCGGGTGACGGCGGAACCGATCTCCGTGACGACTCCGACGAACTCGTGCCCGGGGACGAGGGGAAACGGCCCCTGGCCCTGCAGTGCGTGGACGTCCGAGAAACAGACCCCGCAGAAGGTGATGTCGATGGCGACGTCCTCCGGCCGGAGCTCTCGACGCTGTATCTCCTGCAGGCGCAACGGCGCGCCGCTGGACTCGGCCAGATAGGCGGTGGTGGTTCTCATGGGAACTCCTGTGGGCTCAGTGGGCTGGGCGAGAAAGAACAAACCAGTTGGTTAGTTTTCGACGGTAGCTCCACCAGGAACAGCTGTCAAACAAACTGGTCGGTTATTATCGGAGGCATGGGTAAGGGCGAGGCCACACGGGCCAGACTGCTGCGGGCCGCCGCCGAGGAGTTCGCCGCCTACGGCATCGCCGGATCGCGGGTCGACCGGATCGCGGCCAACGCGCAGGCGAACAAGGCACAGCTCTATGCCTACTTCGGAAGCAAGGAGAACCTGTTCGAGGTCGTCTTCGCTGCCTTCCTCGACGGGATCATGAACGCCGTCCCCATCGACGCCACTGATCTGCCCGATTACGCGGTCCGGCTGTACAACGAGTACCTGGTCCATCCGGACCTCGTCCGGTTGGCCACCTGGGCGAGGTTGGAACGCACCCCCGCCGGGCACCTGGTCGGTCATGCCGATCGCCTGGACGAGGGCAAGCTCGCCAACATCGCCAGCGCCCAGGAAGCCGGGTTGGTCGATCCTGAACTCGATCCGTTCGAGATCCTGACCACGGTCATTGCGCTCTCGATGACCTGGTCCCCCGCGAGCACCACCTACGCCGCCACCGCGGCGGAGGGGGAGGACGTGCATCAGCGGCGGCGCGAGATACTCACGCGCCTCGTCCGACGGGCCTTCGCCCCCTCGTCCGGCCCTGTTCCTGCTCCTGGGAACTGAATCGGCACAGCGACTGAAAGACCGCCCTCACCACCTGTGTCTCACTCCGGGGGCGGCGAAAGGCCCGTCAGTTTCCAAGGGGAACGCCGTGGCCGCCAGGAGGTGCTGTTCAACGTTGGGCCGTGCTGAACTGGGCGGCGCGTCTTCGCCGATGCCGCTCGGTCGATTCCGGACGTCGGACCGGCCGGACATCGGGTGGGGACGCCTGTGCCCGGTAGAACCAGCGCTTGGCCAGCTCGATGAGAACGAGGTAACCCAGGACCATGCCCGCCAGGGTGGCGAAGAACGCCGGCGGCAGTGGACTGAAACCCAGTGCGCCGGCCAGGGGCGACGCCGGAAGCAGGGCTCCCACCAGCACTGCGCCGAGTGCGGCGAGGGTCAGCGGAAGGCTCGGATGGCTGCGGAAGAACGGGATCCGGCGGGTGCGGATGGCGAAGATCACCAGGGTCTGCGTGGCGAGGGATTCGACGAACCAACCGGAGCGGAACTGGGCGGGACCGGAATGGAACACCCACAGCATCACCCCGAAGGTGAGAAAGTCGAAGATCGAGCTCAACGGTCCGAACGTCATCATGAACCGGCGGATGAAGGCGATGTCCCAGTGGGAGGGCCTTCGTAGCTGTTCCTCGTCCACGTTGTCGGTGGGGATGGCCAGCTGGCTGGAGTCGTAGAGAAGGTTGTTCAGCAGGATCTGCGAGGGCAACATCGGCAGGAAGGTGAGGAAGATCGACGCCCCGGCGGCGGAGAACATGTTGCCGAAGTTGCTCGACGTGCCCATGAGCACGTATTTGATGGTGTTGGCGAAGATCCGGCGGCCCTCGACGACCCCGTCGGCCAGTACGTCGAGGTTCTTCTCCAACAGGATGACGTCAGCGCTGTCCTTGGCGACATCGGTGGCGGAGTCGACCGAGATACCCACATCGGCGGCGTGCAGAGCCAGGGCGTCGTTGACACCGTCGCCCAGGAAGGCCACACCGCCGCCGCTGATCCGTTGGACCCGAACGATCCTCGCCTTGTGGGCCGGGCTGACCCTGGCGAACACCGTGGTCCGGCCGATGGCGGTCGCCAGTTCCGCGTCGTCGAGGGCATCGATGTCGCTGCCGGTCATCACACCCGTCCCGTCCACACCCAGGCCGATGTCGTTGCACACCTTGACCGCCACCGCGGCGTTGTCGCCCGTGACCACCTTGACCGTGACACCCAGCCCGGCCAGGCGCGTCAGTGCTGCCGACGCGTCAGGCTTGGGTGGATCGCGAAAGACCAACAGCCCCAAGAGATTCAGATCGGTCTCGTCCTTCGGTGTCAGACCTGACCCGCCGACGGTTCGGGGGCTGAATGCCCTGCTCGCCACGGCGACCACCCGGTTGCCGGCGGCGAACTCCGCGAGCAACAGGTCACGGAGCTCCGGTGACACCGTCGAGCAGTTGGCCAGGACCTTCTCCGGTGCTCCCTTGGTCACGAGGGTCTGGCTGCCCTGTCCATCGGCGACCACGACCGAGACCATCTGCCGTTCGTGGTCGAAGGGCAGGGCCGCGATGGTGGTGAATGCCGTTGCGCTGCTGCGGCCGGCCAGTGTCGCCGGGGAGTCCCACAGAGCCTGGTCCAGTGGGTTTCCACCCACCGCTTCTCCTTCGTGCACCAGGTTCTCGGTGCACAGCAGGCCCCAGGTGACGACGGTGGTGGTGTCGCAGCCCGCGGTCGGGATGCTGCGCATGTAGTCCAGCCGCCCCAGGGTCAGCGTGCCGGTCTTGTCGGTGAAGAGCACATCGATATCGCCCAGATCCTCGATGCAGACCAGCCGTTTGACCAGCACCTTCCGCTTGGCCATCCGGGCCGACCCGGCGGCGAGGCTGCTGGAGACGACCGCGGGAAGCAGCTGCGGCGTGATGCCGACCGCGATCGCAAGTGAGAACAGCAGTGCGTCCATGATCGGCTTGTGCAGACTGATGTTGATGATGAAGATCGAGGTGGTCAACCCGCCGGCGACGTAGACCAGCAGCAGCGAGAACTGTCGCAGGCCCGTCTGAAAGCTGGTCTCCAGCTGGTGGGTGCTCAGACCGGCGGCGATCTTGCCGAACTCCGTCCGGGCCCCCGTGGCCACCACCACACCGCGAGCGCTCCCGGCATGCACGATGCTTCCCATCAGGGCGCAACCGGTGAGTTCGGCGAGGGCGGTGCCGGTCGGAGTCGGGCCGACAATCTTGTCCACCGGCATCGACTCGCCGGTCATGACTGCCTCGTCGCAGGAAAGGCCTGCCACGGTGAGAAGTCTCAGATCGGCCGGCACGATGTCACCCAACTGCAGGTCGATGACGTCTCCGGGGACCAATCCGGCGACGTCGATCTTCGACGGATCACCGTCGCGGATCACCACGGTGAGGTGGTGGATCCGGGAATGCAGTGCCTCGGCGGCCTTTTCGGCGCGGTACTCGTTGCCGAATCCAAGGCCGACCGTCAGCGCGACGATGACCCCGATGATGATCGCGTCACTGCGTTCACCCACGAAATACGATGCCAGCGCGGCCACCACAAGAAGCCCGAGCAACGGGGAGCGCAGCTGGTGCCAGAGCACCAGACCCCACCGCGCCCGGTGTGTGGCCACGGCATTCGGCCCGTACCTGGCCGATCGTGACGCTGCCTCGTCGCGGCTCAAACCGTGTCCGGCTGAGGTACCCAGCGCCCGGAGCAGATCTGCTTCGGACAGATCCGCGCTCGTGATCAGATCGACCGGGCGCACGGATGTGGATCTGACGGTGACGGCCTGGCTCATCGGCGTGGTGCCCTGTCGAACGGTTGTGGTGACGACGGCGGGTGACCCGGCTCGTCCTGGGCAGTGTCGCGGGCGTCACCCGCGGGGATGTGGAGGCAGTCGGTGAACGGTCGCCGAGGGGTCGGCGGTACGGGTGTCCCGTAACCGATCCGGAGCACAACCTGTGGTTCCGGGGGGCCCTTCAACATGTCCCGCAGTGCATCCCGGGCGGTGGGAACTTCGATGAGCTGGGAGAGGAAGGACGCCGAGATCCCGTGGACCGTTGCGGTGAGCAGGACACGCTGGAGCGCCTGGCCGGCCCGGAGCCGGCTGCTGGCGTGGTCGTCCCAGGTGCCGAGCACCGCGATCAGCGGCGTGTGCTCGTATTCTTTTCCGGGCATACGCGGGCGCCGGTCGGGCAGTCCGAAATCTTTGAGGTCCCAGAGGTCTTCGGCTGCCGGCGGCAGGCCCGCGGCGGTGCTCGGCACACCGTCCAGGGTGTGATCCCGGCCGGTCCATGCCGTCCACTCGCCCAACCATCGCGCGTCTTCCAGTTGGGTCCGCGCTGCGCTGTTGGAGAGGTACCTGATCCTGCTGTGCAGGCTGGGGGCACCCGCGAAGGTCAACGTGGCGCCCTCGGTCGAGGCAGCGGCCCGCAGGTCGTGCAGCGCATCGAGGGGGATCGAGATGTCGGAGAACGGCCTCCTGTTCGTTGCCCGCCGCCAGATCGCCTGTGCGAGTTCGCGATCCTGCCTCAGCGGTGCTCGTCGACCGGTGACCTCGATCCTGGCCAATGGACCTGCCTCGACGTGGGTGTGGACCCGCACACGGACCGAGAGGCCGAGATCCACCAGTGCGGCCTTGAGGTTGAAGAGTGCGGCACCGCAACTGATCCGGGCCTCGCGACCGTCGGGGTCGGTTCCGGGAAGGACTCGGTCGTCGTCGAGGTGCACCGAGATGTGGTCCGATCCGATTTCGAACCGCCAAGGCTGTGTGTTGAGGAGGGAGGGCGCACGGCACGCCGCGCCGAGCACGGTGGCTGTCTGCGCCGGGGTCAGACCGAACGCGTGGGGCGACATGACGAACTCCTGGTTCTGGTGCGGTCGGCCTGATCTCTGTTGGTGTGCGGCCCGGCGGGTGGGGCGGACCGTGATCTCGTCGGTCACCGATAGCCCCTCACCGGTCGCGGCGAGCGAGTGGGCCCGATCCAGCTCCGAATCGAACACGTCCCTGACGGTCGGGTCCTGCTGCGAGCTGTTCATGACGTGCCCTCCTCGGAGCGGACGGGACGATCGGGCTCCGGAACCGAAGGCCGGGACAGCGTCGAGACCCGTCCGCAGGTTCACTGTGCGCCGGTCGGAAACGATCGAACAGGGCCTTTGGTCATCAATCATCAGCTCGGCACCGTCCCGCTCGTCGCTCTCGTGGACTCCGGGCCCGTGGTTCGGCGGTCGGTCGCGGTCCACTCGGAGAGTCTTGCGGCCTCCGGGGGGCAAGACCTGCGCAAACCGGCACAGGTGTCGCAGTTCCCCTTCTGCAGGGACCATCGACGATGTCTTCTTCGCTCGGGACCTATGGCACTTCCCCGGTCGGCACCTGGAGAGCACAGTGGGTGCCAGATGCACCGTTTGCGGAACCGCCGGGGGTGATCGCCGACCGGTGCGGATCGAACACGACCGAGGAGCAGACATGCACATCCGAGACGCCATGGTTCATCCGGTCGTCACCGTCCGCGCCGACGCCCCGGTCGGAGAGGCTGCACAGAGCTTGGTGCGCAACGGGTTCACCGCCCTCCCGGTGACCGACGACGACGGGAGTCTCATCGGCATCGTCACCGAAGCAGACCTGCTCACCGACACACTCGCAGGCCCACGGGCCGGGTCCGAGCACCGGCACAGGGCTGGACCGGCGAAGACCGTCGGACAGGTCATGACCACCCCCGTGGAGTCGCTGACGCCTGGGGCGGCCGCTGTGGACGCGGCACGGATGATGCTCGACGAAAGAATCCGTTGCCTGCCCGTCGTCGATGGACGTTCGATCGTCGGCATCGTGACCCGCAGGGATCTGCTCAGGGTCGGTCTCACGCGCCAGGACGCTCTCCTGGCGGACGCGGTGCAGAAACAGTTGGCCGCCTTCGCCGACTCGAACCGCTGGACCGTGTACGTTCGCGCCGGGGTGGTGAAAATCGAGGACTATGTCGACAACCCGGCGGACCGGGTCGTCGCCAAGCGTCTCGCCGAATCGGTACCCGGTGTGGCCGAAGTCCTGGTCACCCATTGCACACCGGATCCGTTCTAGCCGTTGCCGGCCCGAAGGGGTTTCCGGCGATCGGTCACCCGTCCGTCGGCAAGGTCATCGGGAAGGTCCCGCCGCCTCGGGTGAGCCCGGTGACGTGGTGCCGAGCGGCAGGACCACGCGGAAGGCCGTGCGACCGGGTTCGCTCTGGACGGTGATGGTGCCGTCGTCCGCGGTGACCAGGGCATGGGCGATCGCCAACCCGAGACCGGTTCCGCCGGTGCTGGCGCGCGCGCTGTCCCCGCGGCTGAAACGGTCGAAGACCGTTCGGCGGATCTCATCGGGGATCCCGGGCCCGTCGTCGATCACCTCGAGCACGGCCTCGCCGTGTTCCGGTGGGGGCAGGTGGATCCGGACCTTCGTTCCACTCGGCGTGTGCAGGCGGGCATTGGCGAGCAGGTTGGCCAGCACCTGGTGCAGATGCTGTTCGTTGCCCGTCACTGTGACGGGATCCTCGGGCAGATCAAGATGCCAGTGGTGGTCCGGTCCGGCGACGGCTGCATCGGACACCGCTTCGACCGTGAGCCTGGACAGATCGACCGCTGCCAGTTCCGCCGGTGTGCCGGTGTCGAGGCGGGCCAACAGCAGAAGATCTTCGACGAGTACCGACATCCGTGCGGTGTGGACGGCGATTCGTTCCAGGGAATCACGCACCTCGGACGGAAGGTCCGTGTCCGGCCGGTCGAGGGCGAGGTCGGTGTGGCTGCGGATCACCGACAGGGGGGTGCGGAGTTCGTGGCTGGCATCGGCGACGAACTGGCGGAGTTGGGCCTCCGTGTGGTTCCGGGCGGCGATCGACACCCCCAAGTGCTGGATCATCTTCTCGAAAGCAGCGGTCACCTGGCCGATCTCGGTCGACGGTGGGGCGGTGGGCAGGTGTACCGGGACGTTCATGTGTCCGCTCGACAGCGGCATGGCCGCAACATGCAATGCCGAATCGGCCACCCTGTTCAACGGACGCAAGGTCAACCGGACCGAGAGCGCTGCCACCAGCGCTCCGACCGCCAGAACACCGAGGAAGACGATGATCTCGATGATGAGCAGCCGCTCCAGGGTGTCCTCGACCGGATGGAGCGGCAGCCCGGTCAGTTGAACGTCTCCGTCCCGGCCGGCGATGGCCTGCACCCGGTAGCTCCCCAGCGCCGACAGGGTGATCGACACCGGCCCGCCGTTGACCGGGACACCGGCGAGCACGGCCTGGTCGGCATCGTCGAAGGTGAGGATCCTGTTGGTGCCGTCGCTTTCGAGCACGGCCCCCTGTTGAACCTTACCGTTCACCAGTCGGACGCCGAGGGTCCCGACCGACTGTCCTGCCGGTTGGTTGTCGGCGTCCCCGTCCTGTCCACCAGGGTTGTTCCGGCCGTGCTCCAGACTGATCGCGTAGCGCCCACCGGCGTCGTCGATCTGCTGGTCCAGGCGATCGGTGAGGAAGGACCGCAGGGAGAGGGTGGTGGCGATCCCGACCACGACGCAGGCGACGAACAGCAGGGTGACCACGCCGGCGGTCAGCCGGAATCGTAAGGTCCGCCGGTCCCACCAGGAGCCGACCGGGGCGACACCGGGCGTGACCGTCGGGGTCATGCCTGGGACCGCAGCATGTACCCCAGACCGCGGACGGTCTGGATGAGCGGCTCCCGACCGGCATCGATCTTTTTGCGCAGGTAGCTGATGTACAGCTCCACCACGTGAGCCTGGCCGCCGAAGTCGTACTGCCAGACATGGTCCAGGATCTGAGCTTTGGACAGGACACGCTCGGGATTGCGGGTCAGGTACCGCAGGAGCTCGAATTCGGTGGTGGTCAGGGCGATCGGTGTACCGTCCCGGTGCACGGTGCGGGAATCCTCGTCGATCGTCAGGTCGGCATAGGAGATCTCCGGGGATCGAGTGGTGTCGGTTGATCCCGGATCCGGCAACCGACTGGTGCGTCGCAACAGTCCACGCAGCCGGGCGACCACCTCTTCGATGCTGAACGGTTTCGCGACGTAGTCGTCCCCACCGGCGGTGATGCCGGCGATCCGTTCGTCCACCGAATCGCGGGCGGTCAGGAAAAGGACGAGGGCCGCCGGGTTGATCGCCCTGATCCGCCGGAGCACCTCCAGGCCGTCGAAATCGGGCAGCATCATGTCCAGGACCACCAGGTCCGGTTGGTGTCGACGGAACTGCCTCACGGCGGCAAGACCGGTGGTCGCGGTGATCGCCTCCCACCCCTGCCGGGTGATCACCTTGCCAAGAACGGAAACGAGGTCGTTCTCGTCGTCGACGATCAGCACCCGGATCGGCGCTGCTGCGAGATCGTCGTCGGGCTGCGTGGGGGCGGGTGGGTCGTTCACCTCTCAACAATGCCCCCGCCCGGGCCCGGCAGCGCCCTGAAACGGCGTGGTTTTCCTCTGAACTTCCTCTGAAACTCCCCGCCTCCGGGCGGTGGGCGGTACCCGCTCATGACCCGGACCAGGGCAAACGCCGAGGAGGAGGCGGAGGTCGCCGATGTGGTCCAGCACGTTGAGAGGGTTCTCAGAGGTCGCGAGACCACGCTGTGTCGAGCCGGACGAACCGGCGACCGACACGAGGAGACAACGTGACCACGACTGCGATGCGCCCATCGGCTCGGGGCCGGACCGGAACCGTCGGACGTTCGGCATCGGTCCGTCGCCGACTGAAGTTCCAGGGCGACCTGCTCGGCACCGCGGGTACGGCCGTCGTGGTGGGCTCGATCGCCCTGTGGACCAACGGCGGCGGGATCCACACCATGGCGGCCCTGGGCGGGGTGGCGACGTCGTTGGGACGCCTCACCGGCCTGGTGGCCTCGGCCATGCTCCTGTTGCAGGTCCTGATGATGGCACGGATCCCGTGGGTCGAGCGGGTCTGGGGGCAGGACCAGCTGGCCCGGCGGCATCGTTGGATCGGGTTCGGCTCCTTCAACCTGATGATCGCCCACATCGTGCTGATCACCATCGGCTACGCGCAGGCTGCCGGTGTGAACATCCTCGGCCAGGCCTGGGATCTCGTGATCAACTATCCCGGGATGCTGTTGGCCACTGCCGGTACGGTTGCCATCCTCCTTGTCGCGTTCTCCTCCATGAAACGGGCCCGGCGGAAGTTGCGGTACGAGTCCTGGCACCTGCTGCACCTCTACGCCTACGTGGGGGTGGGACTGGCTCTGCCGCATCAGTTGTGGACCGGGAAGGACTTCCTGTCCTCGACCTTCGCCACGGTCTTCTGGTGGACCCTGTGGGCCGCCGCGGCCGGCGCGATCCTGATCTTCCGGGTCGGCCTGCCGATCGTGCGGAGCCTGCGGCACCGCATCGTCGTCAGCGCCGTCGTCCCGGAGAGCCCCGGGGTGTGGTCGGTGGTGATGACCGGCCGCCGCCTGGACCGGCTGGGTCTGCAGGCGGGTCAGTTCTGCCAGTGGCGATTCCTCTCGGGAAAGGGGTGGACGCGGGCGCATCCGTACTCGGTCTCGGCCGACCCCACGGCCGACCGGATCCGCATCACCATCAAGGTTCTCGGTGACGGCAGCGCCGTCGCGCCGTCGCTGCCCGTGGGCACGAGGGTCGTCATCGAGGGGCCGTACGGTGTGATGACCGCCGATCGGCGGAACCGGCGTGACGTGCTGATGATCGGGGCGGGGATCGGGATCACCCCGATGCGTGCCCTGGCCGAGCGGATCGTCCGGGAGGAGCCCAGCGAGGACCTCGGAACCCGCAGACCTCCTCAAGTGACCGTACTGCACCGCATTCCGAACTGGGCCGACGGAACCTTCGCCGAGGAGTTCAACCAACTGTCGGCGTGGTCGAACCTGCGGGTGGTTCCCCTGGTCGGCCATCGGGTCCCGGGTGGCTCCTTCTTCCCGGGGCCGGAACGGGTGGACCCGGTCTGGGCTCTGACCTCCCTCGTCCCCGACGTGGCCGATCGTGAGGTCTACCTCTGCGGACCCAGGCCGTTCATGACGCAGGTGCGCACCACGCTCGGTGCCGCCGGGGTGGATCCGGCGAACATCCATGCCGAGGAATTCGGCTGGTGACCGTCGTCCGCATTGCCGTCATCGCCCGTTCGAGCAACCTCCGAGCAGATGGATCTGAAATGCCATGAGAAGAATCAGCTTCGCCATCGTCAGCACACTCGCTGCCCTCGTCCTGCTGTTCTCCTACAAGACCAGCGGGCCGGGCACGGCGACGGCCGAGAGCTCGTCCGTCGCCCACATCGTTTCGGGCCCATCCGCCGGCGCATCGCAGAGCGGAACCACATCGTCCGCCACGCCGAGCAGTGGGACCACCGCGGCCGCGCCACCGGATCCGGCGGCCAGCACATCGTCGGCGAAGGGCACCACGAGAGCGAAGTCACCCACGTCCTCTACCCCCGGCACCAGCCAGGCACCGGCGTCCACGGCCCCCGTCGTCGTCGACGGTTCCGCCGTCAACACCCAGTACGGGCCCGTGCAGGTGGAGGTCACGATCACGGGCGGAAAGATCACGTCGGTGCAGGCGATCGACTACCCGAACGGCAACGGCCGGGATGCGCAGATCAACAGTTACGCGGTGCCTCAGCTGGAGTCGCAGGCGGTGTCGGCGCAGAGCGCGAAGATCGACGGCGTCAGCGGCGCGACCTACACCAGCGAGGGATTCGTCCAGTCGTTGCAGTCCGCGCTCGACGCGGCGAACTTCGGTGGTTGAGGTGATCAAGCCGATGGAACGGCGTTGGGCCCGCAACCGGATGGTGATGGGCCTGCCGTTCTCGATCCACCTGCGGGGGCAATTCGAGCAGGCTGCGGCGGAGGCTGCCGTGGCGGAGGTCTGGCGGGAGCTCGAGGAGGTTGATCGGATCTTCAGCACCTACCGGGAGGATTCCGACATCAGCCTGATCAACGCCGGCCGGCTCACCCCCGATGGGGCCCACCCGGAGGTATCGGTGGTCCTCGATCTCGCCGAACACGCCCGCCTGCTGACCGGTGGTGCCTTCGACGTCCGGTTCAGCGGCCTCCTCGATCCTTCCGGTGTGGTCAAGGGGTGGGCGGCCGAACGCGCGGCAGACCACCTCCTGAACCTGGGATGCGACTTCTACCTGAATGCCGGGGGCGACATCCTCGCCGCGGCAACGGATCCGGCCCGGCCATGGGTCCTGGGAATCGAACATCCGACGGTGGCAGGAGCCTTGCTGGCCGTGGTGTCCCTGGGCAACGGTGCCCTGGCCACCTCAGGGTCCAATCATCGCGGTGATCACATCATCGACCCGGCCAGCGGTCTGCCGCAGACCCGGGTCCGCCAGGTGTCGGTGATCGGGCCGACCCTGCTCTGGGCCGACATTCTCGCGACCGCGGCGACAGTCGGGGGGCCCGATTCGATCCCCGCCGGGAACTGGTTGGCCGACCACGAGGCCTTGTTCGTCGGGGTGGACGGAACTGTCTGTGCCACAACAGGTCTGACTGACTTACTGGCTGCGGGGCAGATTGCACCGGTCATCGACAGGATCATCCCGCCCAGTGGCGGGAAGGTTGCGACAGATGGCGTGACAGCCACTGGTGGCACGTTCCTCCGATGCGATTGGCTGGTAACAGGTCAGACGTGAGGAGAACAGGGTGAGTCGAACGGCAGACGGAAGTGCCGGTGACGCCGACTACGGAACGATCGGGCTCGGTTATGCCGAGTACCGCAGGCCTGAACCGGTGTTCCTTCGGGCGATCCTCGATGCTGTCGGCGATGCGCGGACGTTGGTGAACATCGGTGCCGGAGCGGGCTCGTACGAGCCGACCACTCTCGTCGTCACAGCGGTCGAGCCGAGCGTGTCGATGCGGGCCCAGCGCCCGAACCCCGTGGTACCTGCGGTGAATGCCGCTGCGGAGGATCTCCCGTTCGTCGACCGGAGCTTCGATGCGGCTTTGGCCTCGTTCACGGTCCACCAGTGGAGTGATCTTGCTGCGGGACTGGGCGAGGCCCGGCGGGTGACCCGGGGGCCGGTTGTCGTTCTCACCTGCGACCCTGCCGAGCTTCACCATTCGTGGCTCGCGGAGTACGCCCCGGAGGTGATCGAGACCGAGGCGTCCCGGTACCCGAGTGTGGAGGACATCGCAGCGGGTTTGGGTGGTGAGGTGACGGTGACCGCCCTGCCTATCCCGCTGAACTGCACCGACGGATTTTCCGAGGCCTACTACGGGCGCCCCGAGATGCTGCTCGACGCCGGCGCGCGTCGGGCGAACTCCGCCTGGAGCTTCGTCGGGCCGGACGTGGCCCGGCGCTTCGAGGAGAATCTTCGCGCGGACCTGGATTCGGGCACCTGGGACGCCCGGCACGGGCACCTGCGCAGCCAGAGCGAATACAACGGTTCCCTTCGCCTCGTCGTCGGTCGTCCGGACGTGCGATGTGGGACCTGAGTGGTTGAGACATCACTGCCTGGGTCCCCAATCGTGCGAACGGTCCCAGGCGGCTGGCCCTTTCCGCTGGTCGCCCTGCAGGAGTTTGCCTCATCATCAACTAGGTTTGGCGATAGCAGGTGCGGCCAGGAGAGGCGACTGAGCAATGACGGAGCCGGGAGCGGGGAGTCGATCGGCCGCGCTCCTGCAGGTGTACCGGCTGCTGAGCGGGATTCACGCCGAGCAGGATCTGACCAACAAGATGCAGGCCGTTGTCGACGCGGTGGTCGACTCCGCGGGATTCGCCCTGGCCGCACTCAACACGGTACGTCCCACAGGCGATTTCGAGGTGGTCGCCGTCGCCGGGAGCGTCCAGGCGCGTGAGGATCTGCTCGGTGTGGTCATACCGGCCTCGACCTTCGACGAGGAGTTCGCAGCCTCGCAGGCCTGGGGTCGACTGCGATTCATACCCCATGACAGGGCGTCCAGCCCACAGGCCTGGTTCTGGGATCCGGAAATCGAGCCGGTGGAGGCCGCCGATGCCTGGCACCCCTTGGACGCGTTGCTGGCACCGCTGCACAGCTCGGACGGCGTACTGATCGGCGTCCTCTCCGTCGACATGCCGAGGGACGGACGACGTCCCTCCGTGCAGCAACGGGGGTTGTTGGAGGTGCTGGCGACCGAGGCGGCCGTCGCACTCCACAACGGTATGTTGTCCGACCAGCTCCGAGAAAGTGAATCGATCTTCCGGCAGGCGTTCGACGGTTCGGGCAGCGGGATGGCGCTGATGGCCATCGAGGACGGTCGGTTCGGTCGATTCACCCGGGTCAACCCCGCGCTGTGTGCCGTGCTCGGATTCGAAGCGGAGTTCCTGCTGACAATGACCGATCAGGAGCTGACCCATGTCGACGACCAGGCCGACGAGGATGCCCTGGTCGGTGATCTGATGGCAGGACGGATCGACAGCTACCGGCGGGAGAAACGCCTGCGGCATCACAACGGAGGTCACGTGTGGGTGGCAGTGACATCGACGATCACCCGGAACCGCGACGGGTCGCCCCGGACCGGCGTCAGCCAGATCGAGGACATCTCGGCCACGAGGATGGAGATGGAGGCCTTGCATTTCCTGGCCAGCCACGACGCGTTGACCCAGCTACCGCACCGGTCGGCCGTGATCGCCAGGCTCACCGCCTCGGTGGGCCAGTCGCGCGCGACCGGTCGTCCGGGTGCGGTGATGTTCCTGGACGTCGACGATTTCAAGTTGATCAATGATCGGTTCGGTCACGCCACCGGGGACCAGGTGTTGGTGATGCTGGCCGATCGGATCCGGACAGCCGTCCGTGCCGATGATCTCGTCGGCCGCCTGGGCGGGGACGAGTTCGTCGTCATCGCCGACGACCTGTCCCACGTCGAGGCCCGCGCTCTCGCCGAACGGATTCAGGCGATGGTGTCAGCCCCGTACCTCAGCCGGTCGATCGTACTTTCGGTGACGGTCAGTGTGGGGATCGCCGAGATCGGTTCCGATGGCCGGGATGCCGCTCAGATCCTGCGTGATGCCGACCACGCGATGTATCTCCAGAAGAAATCGGCCGCAGTACCGCAGGGGTCCTTGCCTCCGGAATGAACACCGCGGACGGCGGACGGAGCCCCTAGACTGTTGCCAACGTCGCGTGCCGATGACAGTCCGTGTCAGGCATGGAGGCGTCGAACCCGAAGGACAGCCGATGCCCACATCGCCCCCTTCGTCCTCGTGTGACTGAGCGCGAGACGACCAGGCTCATCGCCTGGAGCACCGAACTACGCCGGGTACACCAACGCATCCGCGACGCGCTGCAGATCACGCAGGAGTCCGTCAAGGACGGGCTCTCGGCGGAGCAGGCCGGACGTGATCTGCTGCTGTACTGCCGTGGCTTCTGCGCGGCACTCGACGGTCACCATCGGGGCGAGGATCGCACCCTGTTCCCGGCGATCGAGCGGGCCCACCCCGACCTGGCCCCCGTGCTCCGCGCCCTGGAACAGGACCATTCGATGATCGCCCACCTCCTCGGTGAGCTGAGCGCGGCCGTCGACCGCTCTGCCTCACCCGTAGATCTCGACCGTCATCTGGAGGGTGTATCCGCGATCATGGAGAACCATTTTCGCTACGAGGAACGGCAACTGCTCACGGTTCTGGAGGGTCTGGAACTCCGGGCGTCGGTGCCCGAGGTGTTCGGGCCGCTCTGAGTCAGGACAACTGCCCCCGGTGGTGGCACCAACGACCGCAGGCCCGTTCGCGATGAACGGGCCTGCGGGTCAGCGGTGGAGCCGGTGTGTCAGAGGAGGACGTCGGGGGACCGGGAGAAGCGACGGGCACCGAAACCGGCGACCAGCAGGGCGATCCCGGTGATGATTCCCCAGATGCCGACGACCGCCGCGAGGGTCACCAGGCCGGCGCCGGGGTTGACGATCAACGAGATGCCGAACATCAGCACCAGGATGCTGAAGACCAGGTGCCAGCCCCAGTTGCTGCCGCCCGCGCGCCGGGAGGCCAGTGAACCGACGATGCCGGCGATACCACCGATCAGCGCCCAGACGGCGATGATCAGCAGGATGGCCAGGGCCGTCACACCCGGCCAGATCAGCGCGATGACACCGGCGATGATCGCGAACACGCCCTGCACGATCGGCCAGGTCGGCTTGTGCCCCTCCGACCGGATGGCCATCGCGTGGGCGATCTCGGCGACCCCGTCCATGATGGAGAAGATGCCGAAGAGGGTGGCGATCACCAGGATGGTGACACCCGGCCAGACCAGCGCCAGGATGCCGAACAGCAGCAGCAAGAACCCACGGAGGGCCACGACCCACCAGTAACGCCCGGCGATTCCCTTGATGATCGTTGTCATGGGGGAATTATGACCCCGGACTGATCCGTCAGGGTGACTGGCCCCTCCTCAACACGCCGAAGCACCTGGACCGATGGTGGGCGCGGTGTGCACCCGATGCATCCGTCAGGAGGAATCGGCCGCCCGGGTGGCCTTGACCAGGCCTTCGAACAGACTCAGGTCCTCGCCCACCTCCGGGTGCCATTGCACACCGATCCAGAAGGTGTGCCCGGGGATCTCGATGGCCTGGATCAACCCGTCGGTGTCGACCGCGGCGGCGACCAGCCCGGGGTGGGTGGCGACCGCCTGGTGGTGGTGCGAGCGGACCATGAACGGTGCCGAACCCAGGATCGATGCCACCTTCGAGCCCTCGACCGCGGTGACCTTCACATCCCCGTACAGACGCGGCCCGGGGCTGTGCCCGGTGTGACCGACGAGATCCGGGACGTGCTGGTGCAGGGACCCGCCGGCCACCACGGCCATCATCTGCATCCCGCGGCAGATGCCCAGGACCGGCAGACCGTGGTCCGCGGCGGCGTGCAGGAGCGCCATCTCCGAGACGTCGCGGTCGTCCCGCCAGACCACCGTCCGTTCATGGGGTTCGGCGCTGTACCTGGACGGATTGACGTCGGTGCCACCGGCCAGGACCAGTCCGTCGAGCCGGCCGACGACCCCGGCGACATCATCGCGGGGTCCGAAAGGCGGTAGCAGCACAGGGGTTCCGCCGGCGGCGGAGACCGAATCGAGGTAGGCGGCCGGCACCACGGCGGCCGGGAGGTCGGTCCATTCCCCCCAGCTGACGGGTTCGCGGTAGGTGGAGATTCCGATGACGGGTCGTGACATGTCGGTTCAGTCCAGGGGGGTGACGTAGGCGCCGGCGATCCCGCCGTCCACCAGGAACTGGGAGGCGGTGATGAAGGAGGACTCGTCGGAGGCGAGGAACAGGACGGCGTTGGCGATCTCGATCGGTTCGGCGAACCGGCCGACCGGGATGTGGACCAGCCGACGTGCGGCGCGCTCGGGGTCCTTGGCGAAGAGTTCCTGCAGCAGCGGGGTGTTGACCGGGCCGGGGCACAGGGCGTTGACCCGGATCCCCTGGCGGGCGAACTGGACCCCGAGTTCGCGGCTCATCGACAGCACGCCGCCCTTCGAGGCGGTGTAGGAGATCTGCGAGGTGGCCGCGCCCATGACGGCGACGAAGGAGGCGGTGTTGATGATCGACCCCTTGCCCTGCTCGATCATGTACGGCAGCGCTGCCTGGCAGCACAGGTACACACTTGTCAGGTTGACCTCCTGGACCCGTTTCCAGGCCTCGAGGCTGGTGGTGAGGATCGAGTCGTCGTCCGGCGGGGAGATGCCTGCGTTGTTGAAGGCGATGTCCACACTGCCGAAGGCGTCCTTGGCGTGGGCGAACAGGGCCGTGACCTGTTCGGGGTTCGTGACGTCGGTGTGCAGGTAGGACCCGCCGATCTCCTCGGCGATCCCAGGGCCCTTGGCGTCGTCGAGGTCGCCGATGACGACCTTGGCCCCCTCCTCGGCGAACCGCCGGGCGGTGGCGAGCCCGATACCGGAACAGCCGCCGGTGATGACGGCGGTCTTACCGCTCAGTCGTGCTGACATGGCAGAGAGGGGTCCTTTCAGAGCTGATGCACGGGAACAGTACTCGGTGGATCTGGGAGTTCGGGGTGCCCGGCGGACCGGCTAGTCGTGGGAGATGAAGACGTTCTTCACCTCGGTGAAGGAGTTCGGCGCCTCCGGTCCCAACTCGCGGCCGAGGCCGGACTGTTTGAATCCGCCGAACGGGGTCCAGTAGCGGACCGAGGAGTGCGAGTTCACGGACAGGTTGCCCGAGTCGACGGCGCGGGCCACCCGGAGGGCCCGGCCGATGTCGCGGGTGTAGATGGATCCGGACAGGCCGTACTCGGTGTCGTTGGCCAGGGCGATGGCCTCGGCCTCGTCGCGGAAGGGCATCACGGCCAGCACCGGTCCGAACACCTCCTCGGTCCAGATCGGATCGTTCGCGCCACGGGGCAGGGCCACCATCGGCGGATGCCAGAAGCCGCCCGCCGTCTCGGCGGTGCCACCGCCGTTGGCCGCGCTGAAGGCGATCTGCGCGGAGGCCGAATACCCGATCACCGAGTCGAGGTGACCGGCCGAGATGAGCGGACCCATGTCGGTGGCCGGGTCGGCCGGGTCGCCCACCGACATCCCGGTCACGGCCGGTTCCAGCAGGGAGAGGAACTTCTCGTACACGGAGGCTTCGACCAGGACCCGCGACCGCGCGCAGCAGTCCTGGCCGCTGTTGTCGAAGGCCGCCCCGGGTGCGGCCAGCGCAGCCTTCTCCAGGTCGCTGTCGGCGAAGATGATGTTGGCGTTCTTCCCGCCCAGCTCCAGCGTCACCCGTTTGACCTGGGTCGCAGCCCCGGCCATCAGGTTCTTGCCCACCGCGGTGGACCCGGTGAAGCAGACCTTCCGGACCGCCGGGTGGTCGACGAACCGCTGGCCCACCACCGACCCCTTGCCCGGGATGACGGTGAAGACCCCCTCGGGCAGGCCGGCCTCCAGCGCGAGTTCTCCCAACCGCAGGGCGGTGAGCGGGGTGACCTCGGCCGGTTTGAGGACAACGGTGTTGCCGGCGGCCAGGGCCGGTCCGAAACCCCAGCCGGCGATCGGCATCGGGAAGTTCCAGGGGACGATGATCCCGACGACCCCGATGGGTTCCAGGAAGGTGACGTCCAGCCCGCCGGGGACCGGGATCTGCCGGCCGAAGAGGCGTTCCGGTGCGGCCGAGTAGTAGTTCAGCACGTCCCGGACGTTGCCGGCCTCCCACCGGGCGTTGCCGATGGTGTGGCCCGCGTTGGCCACCTCGAGCTCGGCGAGTTCGTCGATGTGCTCCTCGACCACGGTGGCGAAGCGGCGGAGCAACCGGGCCCGGTCACCCGGGTTCACCGCGCGCCAGGAGGGGAAGGCCGCCGCCGCCCGCTCGATCGCCGCGTCCGTCTCGGCCGCCGAGGCCAGGCCGACCTCGGTGACGGGCCTGCCGGTGACGGGGGAGATCACCGTGTAGCTGCCGCCCTCGGAGAATCCGGAGTGGGCAGGCAGGGACACACTCGGGTTGACAGCCATTTACAGCCTTTCGAATCCGCGCCGCAGCTCCCAGTTGGTGACGGCGGCCTCGAAGGCCGCCAGCTCCACATCGGCGGCGTTGACGTAGTGGTCGACGACCTCGTCGCCGAAGGCCGCTCTGGCGATCGTAGAGGCAGCGAAGAGATCGCGGGCAGCGCGCAGGGTCCGCGGCACGGTCGGTTTGTCGGAGGAGTAGGCGTTGCCGATCAGTTCCGGTTCCAGTTCCAGTCCGGCCTCGATCCCGTGCAGGCCGGCCGCGAGCATTGCGGCGATGGCGAGGTAGGGGTTCACGTCGCCGCCGGGCAGCCGGTTCTCCAGTCTGGAACCGGGGCCGTGGCCGACCAGTCGTACCGAACAGGTGCGGTTGTCGGTGCCCCAGGCGACCGTCGTCGGGGCGAAGGAACCGGCGGCGAAACGCTTGTAGGAGTTGATGTTCGGGGCGTACAGCAGGGTGAACTCGCGCATGGTGGTGAGGATGCCGGCGATGAAGTGCTCATACAGCGCGCTGCGGTGGCCGGTGTCGGCGTCCTCGAAGACGAGTTCCCCGTCCAGCCCGCGCAGGGACAGGTGGACATGGCAGGAATTGCCCTCGCGCTCGTTGAACTTGGCCATGAAGGTGAGGGATTTGCCGTGGGCGGCGGCGATCTCCTTCGCACCGGTCTTGTACACCGAATGATCGTCGGCGGTGGTCATCACCTCGGCGAAACGGAAGGCGATCTCGTGCTGCCCGAAATTGCATTCCCCCTTGGCCGATTCCACCGTCAGCCCGGCCGCGTACATGCCGTTGCGGATGTCACGCAGCAGTGGTTCCACCCGGGTGGTGCCCAGGATCGAGTAATCGACGTTGTACTGGTTCGCCGGGGTGAGGCCGCGGTAGTCGGAATCCCAGGCCTGTTCGTAGGTGTCGTTGAAAACGATGAACTCGAGCTCGGTGCCGGCGAAGGCGCGGAAACCCGCCGCCGCCGCCCGGTCGACCTGTTTCTTCAGGACCGACCGGGGCGACGGGGCGACCGGGGTTCCGTTGTGTCCGGTGAGATCGCACTGGATCATGACGGTTCCCGGCACCCAGGGAATCAGCCGGATGGTGTCCAGGTCCAGAGCGAAAAGCATGTCACCGTAACCCTTTTCCCAGGACGAGATGGTGTAGCCGTCCACCGTGTTCATGTCGACGTCCACCGCCAGCAGGTAGTTGCAGCCCTCGGTGCCATGGCTGAGGACCTCGTCGAGGAAGAAGGGCGCGTGCAGTCGTTTGCCCTGTAATCTGCCCTGCATGTCGGTGAAGGCGACCACCACGGTGTCGATCTCGCCGGCGGCGATGTGCGCGCGGAGCTGCTCGACGGTCAACATGCGGGGGCTACGCGGGTGATCACTCATGGGCATCCTCGGGTTCGCTGGCGTTCTACCTTGGTGCTGCTGTGCTCTGATGCTGTTGCCGTTCCCGTCCTACGGTACGACCGATGCGGCGGCTTGGACCTGATTGATCGGGCCGGTGAACCACTTCTTGACCGAGGCGTGCCAGTAGACCCAGAGCAGGATCAGCACCCCACCCACCAGCAGCGGGGTGTAGTTGACGTACTTCCACTCGAACCCGTCGTTCCAGGGAACACCACCGGGGCTGGTCGGGAAGAGGGCGACGATCGAGGTCAGGATGATCTCGATGATTGCCACCGGATTCATCCATCTGTACTTCCCGCCCAGGTTCCAGGAGCCCACCTTGAAGGAGGCCCCGGCCTTCCACCGGTAGTAGATCGGCACCGAGAAGGCCAGGTAGAGCCCGACCACCCCGATCGAGACCACGGCGAAGAAAGCGACGGGGGTGGGGGTATCCACGCCGTTGATCGGGATCTTCACCTCCACCAGTGCGGGGGCCGTGATCAGGGCGGCGATGACGGCCGAGAGGACGACACCGTTCGCCGGGACCCGGTTCTTGTTGAGTTTCGACCACGCCTGCCAGCCGGGCACCGCGCGGTCCCGGCTGAAGGCGAAGAGCATCCGGGAGGAGGAGGTCATACAGGCCATCGAGCAGAAGAACTGCCCGGCGGTGGAGATCAGCAGGACGATCCCGACCCAGGGGGAGTTCAGGGCCTGGGTGAAGATCCCGTAGACGGCCCCGCCCCCGGCGGACACCGCGTCGGCGTCCTTGACGGCGAACAGGAAGGTGAGCAGCAGGATCCAGCCGCCGATGGCCGAGTAGAAGATCGACTGCCAGATTCCCTTGGCAGCGGCGTTGGCCGCACTCTTGGTCTCCTCGGACAGGTGGGCCGAGGCGTCGTACCCGGTAATCGTGTACTGGGTCAGGATTGCCGCGATCGGCAGGACGAAGATCAGGAAACCTGCACCGTGGGTGGCGGTGCCGAACAGGCCGCTGTTGTTGATGGTGCGGGCGAACACCTCGCCGAAGGTGGCGTGGTGGTCCGGCACCACGATCAGGATCAGCACCACTGCAGCGGCACCGAAGACATGCCACCAGACCGAGATGTTGTTGATGACGGCCAGCAGGTGGCTGGAGAAGATGTTCACCAGGGCCGCGACGGCAAGGATCCCGAGGAACAGCAGGAACACTCGTTGCAGGCTGTAGCTGTCCATCCAGGACTTGCTGAACGTCTGCAGTGTCAGGTCCAGGAAGGTCGCGCAGCCGTAGGCGACCGAGGCGACGATGGCGATCAGTCCGATCAGGTTCAACCAGCCGGTGTAGTACCCGGCCTTCGGACCGCCGAGTTTTGCTGCCCACCAATAGATCCCGCCCGATGTGGGGTAGGCGGACACCAGCTCGGACATGCAGAATCCGATGATCAGGATGAAGGCCGACACGATCGGCCAACCCCAGGCGATCGCCGCGGGTCCACCGTTGTTCCAGCCGAGTCCGAAGCTGGTGAAACAGCCCGCGAGGATCGAGATGATCGAGAACGAGATGGCGAAGTTGGAGAAGCCGGACCACGATCTGGAGAGTTCCTGGGTGTATCCGAGCGAGGCCAGGTGTTTCTCGTCATCGTTGAGTTCTTCGACAGCAGACACGTCAAGCTCCTTAGCACGATGGGAAGTGCGGGGGACTGCGGTGGAACCTGGGCTCAATGATGTGCTCGTGACGGCGGGAAAGGCGGATGGCGCGCGGACTTCGTGGCGGCGTTCATCCTGGTGAGGCGATCGCGTCGAGGAGGGAGTCGAACCCCGGGGCGCGGAATTCGGCGACCGCCCTGTCGTACTTCTCCATCCCCCAGGTCCAGAAATCGAAGTCCAAGGTGCTGATGCCGTCCTGGATGGCGGCCCAGAGCATCCAGCCGTACTTCGACATCAGTCCCTGCAGGCGGGCCCGGGCGACCATGTCGGGGCGGGCGGCGCCGAAGTAGTCGGCGACCAGTTCTTCCAAGGCGTCCACCTCCATCGCCGCCTCGCTCCAGATGTTGCCGAGTTCGAAACAGGGGTCGTTGTTCCCCGCGTACTCGTAGTCGATCAGCCACAGCTGGTGGGATCCGGCGATGAAGTTGGCGGCGAGGAGGTCGTTGTGGCACGGCACCGTCGGCAACGGGTGAACGGCCAACGCCTGCCGGATGCGGTCCGCCGCCGGCATGAAGTCCAGGTAGCGATCGGGCAGGCGGAAACCCTGCCTGGTCACCGTGGCGAGGTACTGTCGCTGGATCCGGCACATGTCGAAGTCGTTGACGAACCGCGGACCGGCGTGGAGGCGTCGACAGGCCCTGGCGATCCTGGCCAGGTTCTGCGGCCCGTTCATGTCGGCGTTGGTGAGGGTGTGGCCGTCGACCCAGTCGATGACGAGCACCCCGAGCCCGGGCAGGTAGTCCACCACCTTCGGCGCGACCCCGGACACGGCGGCGGCGACGGAGTTGCGGTACTCGGCCTCCCGGTCGATGGCCAGCAGATCGCTGGTCCTGCTGGAGATCCGGACGACGTAGCACCCGCCCGGTGCGGTCACCTTGTAGTTCCGATTGGTCAGCCCGCCGGGGAGCGGGGAGACCTCACGCTCGGTTCCGCCCAGGGCGGGGACCCGGTCGAGGAGGGCGGTCAGGTCAGCCGTCAGCACGATCGTGCCTGATCCGCGACCACCATGATGTGGCTCCTGCCTGCTGTCGTCCGCCGCTGAAGGCTTCCAAGGAGCAGATGCTAGGGCCTGTCGGGCGTACGGTCTAGACTTTAGGGACAATGCAATCAGGTCGAGACGGAAAGCCTGCGCCGTTCACCGGCGACCGCCCGGGCAACTGTCTAGACGAGAACGAGGTCCTCGCCTAGGGTGGGGACAGTACCGCAGGCAGGGTCGATCGGACCTGCCGACACCCCGGCCAGCCCTGACCGCCCCGCCGAGAGCAACAGGAACTTCGATGACAGACAGTTCAGGTTCAGTCGCCTCCATCGCGGGGGCCGGCCCCGCAGCGGACCCGAAGACGGAGGCCTCGTCTTCCGCGGGGTCGTCTTCCGGGGACCTCCCGGCCTCCGCCCGGATCGTCATCATCGGCGGCGGTGTGGGCGGTGCCAGTATCGCCTACCACCTGGCCGAACGTGGGGAACGCGACGTCGTGCTGGTGGACCGGGCCGAGCTCACCAGCGGGTCCACCTTCCACTCCGCTGGCCTGGTCGGCCAGCTCCGCTCGGATCCGACCCTGACCGAGATGAACATGTACTCCGTGGACCTCTACCGGAAGCTCCAGGCGGGGGAGAACCCGCCGAGCTGGGTGGAGAGCGGCGGCATCCGCCTCGCCTCCAGCCCCGAACGGTTGGAGGAGCTGCGGCGGCAGATGAGCTGGGCGACCACCTTCGGCCTGCCGATGGAGGAGATCAGCGCGGCCGAGGCCCAGCAGTTGTTCCCACCGATGGACACGGCCGGGGTGCTCGGCGGGATCTTCACCCCGACGGACGGTTTCCTCGACCCTTCCCAGTTGTGTTACTCGCTGGCGGCCGGTGCTCGCGCCCAGGGCGCACGGATCTTCACCCGCACCCGCGTGCTGGCCATCGACACCGAGGGGGGACGCGTACGCCGTGTCGTCACCGACCGCGGCACCATCGAGTGCGAGATCGTCGTCAACTGCGGCGGTCTGTACGCCGCCGAGATCGGCCGGCTCGCCGGTGTGCGGATCCCGATCGTGCCGATGTCCCACCAGTATGTCGTCACCGACGGCTTCCTGGGTGAGCACGGCGGGACGGTCCAGGGCACCCCGCTGCCGAGCCTGCGGGACCCGGATCTGCTGGTGTACTACCGACCGGAGGGCCAGGGCCTGTTGATGGGCGGGTACGAACGCGATCCCGAGCCGTGGTCGTTGCCCGCCGGCGGCCGGGTCGGCTTCGACGCGGTCCCGTCGGATTTCAACGGGAAGTTGTTGCCGGAGAACTGGTCACGGTTCGAGGAGATCACCCACAACAGCCAGATCAGGGTTCCCGGCATGGCCGAGGCAGGTCTGCGCCGGATCATCAACGGACCCGAGGCCTTCACCCCGGACAACGAGTTCTGCCTGGGTGAGACCGAGGTCGACGGGCTGTTCGTCTCCGCCGGCTTCTGTGCCCACGGGATCGCCGGCGCCGGCGGGGTGGGGCGGCTGATGGCGGACTGGATCCTCGACGGTGAACCGCCGATGGATGTCTGGCACATGGACATCAGCCGCTTCGGTCGGCAGTACCGGTCGCCGTCCTTCACCCTTGCCCGGGTGCTGGAGAACTACCGGACCTATTACGACATCAAGTATCCCAACCACGAACGCGGTGCGGGTCGGCCCCTGCGCATCTCCCCGGCCTACCACTGGCACAGCGCCAACGACGCCTTCTTCGGCGAGAAGAGCGGCTGGGAGCGGGTCAATTACTACCGCACCCACGCCGAGGCCGGTGACGAGTCCCTACGTCCACGTGGATGGGCCGGGCAGAACTGGTCGGCGGCGATCGGGGCCGAGCACGCGGCCACCCGGGAGGCCGCCGGGCTCTTCGACGAATCCTCCTTCGCGAAGATCAGCGTCACCGGGCCGGACGCGGCGGTGTTCCTGGAATGGGTCTGCGCGAACCGGGTGGCGCGGGGTATCGGCGAGATCACCTACACCCAGGCGCTCAACTCCCGCGGTGGTATCGAATGCGATTTCACCGTGACCCGGATCGGCGAGGACGAGTTCTGGATCATCACCGGCACGGCTTTCGGCTCTCACGACCTCGCCTGGTTGCGGCGACAGGCGCGCGCCGGTGCCCGCGACGTCCGGTTGACCGACATCACTGGACAGTACGGCTGTTTCGCCCTCTGGGGGCCGAGAGCAAGGGAGATCCTCCAACCGCTGACCCCGACCGATCTCGACAGCGAACACTTCCCGTTCTTCAGCAGCCGGGAGATCACGGTAGGCGATGTGCCGGTGCGTGCCCTGCGGGTGACCTACGTCGGCGAACTGGGGTGGGAGCTCTACGTCCCGGCCGAGTACGCGGCCGGGCTCTGGGAAGCCCTGTGGGCGGCAGGCGTCGAACACGGTCTGGTCGGTGCGGGATACCGGGCGATCGACAGTCTGCGGTTGGAGAAGGGCTACCGGGCTTGGGGTACCGACATCAGCTCGGTGACGAACCCCTACGAGGCCGGCCTGGGGTTCTGCGTGAAGATGAACAAACCCGGCGGGTTCCTCGGCCGGGAGGCCCTGCTGGCCGCCAAGGAGGCCGGGCTCACCCGGAAGCTGTGCTGCATCACCCTGGACGATCCGCGGTCGGTCGTCCTGGGCAGCGAACCGGTCCGGATCGACGGGGCCGTGCAGGGACGGGTCACCTCCGGCGGATTCGGCTACACCGTCGGCAGTTCGATCGCCTACGCCTATCTGCCGATCGAACTCGCCGCGGCCGGACAGAAACTGGAGATCGGGATCTTCGGCGAGTGGGTGACCGGCGCGGTTCGGGCCGAACCGCTGTTCGACCCGAAGGGCCTGCGCACCAAGGGCTGAGGTCAGCTCAGGCCGCTGCGCACCGAGATCCGGATCCGGTCCGGGCGGAACAGGTCCCGGGCGAACTCGATCGGCATCCCGGCACTGGTCGAGGCGGTCCGCTCGATGAGCATCACGGCCGAGCCCTCGGGCATGTCCAGCAGTGCCGAGTCCGCAGCAGCCACGGTGGCGGGCTCCAGGTATTCGATCGCAGTGGTCGGAGTGTGTCCGTACTTGCGCGTCAACAGGCGGTAGAGGGAGCCGGTGAGCCGGTGCTCCAGGAAGCCGGGAAGCTGATCCGCCGGGAACCAGGAACGTTCCAGGGCGAGCACCTGTCGGTTGGCCGAACGCACCCGGACGACCTCGAACACGGGAGCCTCGCGCGGGATGTTCAGAGCCTCGGCGACCATACGGGAGGCCGGTAGGGTCTGCGCCGACACCACTTTGGCCGTGGCCTTGCGCTGGGCCCGCTGCATCTGCTCGGTGAAACCCGCCAGACCGGTCAGATCACATTCGACCTTGGGTTCCAGGATGAAGGTGCCACCCGACCGGCCTGGAACACGTTCCAGCAGGCCGCGGGTCTGCAGGGTGGTCAGGGCCTGGCGCAGGGTCATCCGGCTGACACCGAAGGAGACGGCCAGTTCGGGCTCGCTCGGCAACTTGTCGCCGGCTGCGATCTCGCCGCTGGAGATCGCCTCGATGAACCACCGTTCGATGAGTTGGTGCATCGGGGTGGTCGAATCGCGCTGCAACGTCGGAAAGGCCGGTGCCGTTGCGTTGGTCATCGAATCTCGTCCCTGTGGTGTGGCGGTGGTGTCCCTCTTCCAGGATAGATCCTCCTTCTTCCGAGGGGTTGACAGCCCGACGATCGAGTCAGATAGTCATCTAATGACTAGTACGGACCCGACTAGATCGGATCGCCCCGGTAGAGCGACTGCGGCGGGTCGGTACGCCGCCGTCGAACAGCGGCCGACCCCCCCTCGACCCGGTCGGGCCAGGTCCACCCCGCTCGGCCTGATGATCCTGGGCCTGCTCGCCGAACGACCCATGCATCCCTATGAGATGCAGCGACTGATGCTCGAACGGGCCAAGGACAAGGTGATCAAGGTGCAGCGCGGATCCCTCTACCCGGCGGTGGAGCGACTCGTTGCCGCCGGTCTGGTCGAGCCGGCCGAGACCAGTCGGGACGGCCGACGACCCGAACGGACCAGCTACCGGCTGACCGTCGGCGGCGAGGACACCCTGCGCGACTGGCTCACCTCGATGCTGCGGATCCCCAAGGACGAGTACCCCGAGTTCCCGGTGGCACTGGCCTTTCTGCCGACCCTGGCGGTGGAGGAGGTCCTGTCGAGCCTGGAGATGCGGATCCGGCAGCTGACGTCGAACCTTGCCGGGCTCGACGCTGGCCTGGGCGAGCTGCCGCCGGACTTCCCCCGGCTCTTCCTGATCGAAACCGAGTACCAACGGGCCATGATGACCGCCGAGCTGGTCTGGACCCGCGCCCTGGCGGCCGACCTGCGTTCCCGTGGCCTGTACTGGGACGCCGAGACCATCCAGGAGTGGGTGGAACAGCTCGCCGCCGCCGGTATCGGCGGTTCCGGGGCGAGTCCACCTGCCCGCTGATCCGCCGCCCCTGTCCGGCCCTGTTGGACCCACCGCCGTTGGACCCACCGCCGTTGGACCCACCGCTGTACGACCCACTGCTGTAGGACCCACCGCTGTCGAACGCTCCACCCGAGGAACCGAGGAGATCCGATGACAGGATCATCGTCACCCGCACCCGAGAGCACCACCGGGCCCGTCACGGCCATGGGGGTGCCGATCAAGGGCAGCCGACCCGTCAGACCCGCGCTGATCATCACCGTGTTCTGCCTCGGGCTGTTCATGACGCTGCTCGACATCACCATCGTCAACATCGCGATCCCGGACCTGGTGACCGAGCTCGACGCAACCCTGGAGACCGTCCTGTGGGTCGGCTCGGCGTACTCGCTGGTCTACGCGGTCGTCCTGATCACCGCCGGTCGGCTCGGGGACATCGTCGGGCCGCGGCAGATGTTCCTGGCCGGGATGGCGCTGTTCACCATCGCCAGCCTGGCCTCGGGGCTGTCGCAGTCCCCGTCGCAGCTGATCGCCTTCCGCGCCCTCCAAGGGCTGGGCGCGGCGATGCTGGCCCCGCAGGGTCTGCCGATCATCACGTCGACCCTGCCGCCGGAGAAACGCGGACCCGCCTTCGCTGCCACCGGCATCATGTCCGGTCTCGGGGTGCTGCTGGGTCCCACCCTCGGCGGGTTCATCGTCACCCACTTCGGGTGGCGGTGGATCTTCTTCCTCAACATCCCGATCGGCATCCTGACGGTGGCGCTCGCCCTGGCCTACATGCCCGACATCCGGCCCGGTCTGCGGCATCGGCTGGACCTGCCCGGGGTCGGCCTGATGAGCCTCGGGCTGCTGGGTGTGGTGTTCGGCCTGATCGAGGGGCAGCGTTACGACTGGGGCACCATCGCCGGCCCGATCTGGATCCCGCTGGTGATCGTCCTCGGTGCGGTGTTCCTCGGTCTCTTCCTGTGGCGTCAGGTGCGACTCCAGTCGGCTGAGCCGCTCCTGCCCTTCCAGATCTTCCGGGACCGGACCTTCACCGTGATGACGCTGGTCCTGCTGGCCATGGGATTTGCGATGGTCGGGATCTTCCTGCCCATGACGATCTACTACCAGTCGGTGCTCGGTCTGACGGCGGTGGCGGCCGGGGTGGTGATCGGGACCCAGTCGCTGGCGATGATGGTGACCTCCGGGATCGTGGGCGGCGCAGCGGGTTCGGGCCGGATCAACATGAAATGGGTGCTCTTCGGCGGACTGCTGCTGTTCGCCGCCGGGGTGGTCTACGTGATCGTGGTGGCGGGTCCGGACAGCTCCCGCTGGACCTTCGTCCCCGGGCTGGTGGCCAGTGGACTGGGTCTGGGCTGCGTCTGGACCCCGCTGTTCGGCCTGGCGACCAGGGACATGGACCCGTCCCGCGCGGGTGTCGCTGCCGGAGTCCTCGACACCCTGCAGGAGTTCGGATCGGTGCTGGCCACCGCGGTCCTGGGGGCGGTGCTGGCCAACCGGCTGACCGATGCGCTGGTCTCGCAGGCGGCGGTCGCGGCCGCCGGCTTGCCCGATGGTGCGCGTTCGGCCTTCCTCGACGGGATGGCCCAGGCGGGATCCGGGGGGATCCAGGTGGGCGCAGGGCAGGCGGGGGAGTTCACGCTCCCGGCCGATGTCCCCGCCACGGTCGCGGAGCAGATCAGGGCCGCGGCCGAACACACCTTCGCCGCAGGGTTCACCGATGCCATGAAACCGACGATGGTGGTGCCGGTGGTGGTGATCCTGGCTGCCGCGGTCGCCGTGCTGTTCGTCCGGAGTGTGCGGCCTGCGACGGAAACCGCGGTCGTCGAGCCTGCGGAGGGACTCCGGTAGCTTCGTCGCGCCTCCGGGGTGTGGTGGGCCGCGAGACCTTGGCAGGATCTGCCATCGCTCTGGCATCCGGTGGGGACCATGCTGGAGAAGCCCCGGCAGGAGCCGGGGGTTGCTCACGGAAGGTGCGGTATGGCCGAGGAGTTGTACTACCGGTCCGCGACGGAACTGGCGGCGATGCTGCACGCCGGCGAGGTCTCCGCCCGGGAGGTGGTGGCAGCCCACTTGGCGCGGATCGAGGCGGTCAACCCCGCGGTCAATGCCGTCGTCACACACACTCCGGAACTGGCTGCCGCCCAGGCCTTTCAGGCCGACCAGGATTTCGCGGCCGGTCGACTGCAGGGGCCTTTGCACGGCATCCCAGTGGCACACAAGGACAATCACCTCACAGCCGGGATCCGGACCACCTTCGGCTCCCGGTCCCGGGCCGACTTCGTGCCGGAGACCGACGATCTCGTGATCGAGCGGATGAAGGCCGCCGGGGTGATCACCCTCGGCAAGACGAACATCCCGGAGTTCGCCGCCGGGGGCCACACCTTCAACGAGGTCTTCGGAACCACCTGGAACCCGTACGACCTGAGCCGGACCGCCGGTGGCTCGTCCGGGGGTGCGGCAGCAGCTCTGGCGGCCGGGATGCATCCGCTCGCCGACGGCAACGACATGGGCGGCTCCCTGCGGCTGCCGGCGGGGTACTGCAACGTGGCGGGCCTGCGCCCGAGCGCCGGACGGGTACCGGTCCATCCGGCCGCCGATGCCTTCGTCGGCCTGTCGGTACAGGGGCCGATGGCGCGCAGCGTCGACGATCTCGCCCTGCTGCTGGGGGTGATGGCCGGACCGGACCGGCGGTCACCGATCTCGTTGGAGGAGCCAGGCGACCACTTCGCCGTCGTGCCCGAAGGGGGGATGGCCGGTCGCCGGATCGCCTTCTCCGTCGACCTGGGCGGCGCGGTCGTGGTGGAGCCTGCGGTGGCCGAGCTCGTGCGGGCCGCGGCGCGGTCCTGCGCCCTCGCCGGAGCCGAGGTGGTGGAGATCAGTCCGGACTTCTCCGGAGCCGACGAGTGTTTCCGCACCCTGCGGGCCTGGCAGTTCGAGGCGACCCTGGGGGCGGTCCTGGACGAGCATCGCGACCTGATGCGCCCGAGCCTGTACACGAACATGTTGCAGGGGCGTGCGTTGAGCGGGCCCGAGGTCGGGCGGGCCGTGGTGCTGCGGACCACCCTGTTCCACCGGATGCGCGAGTTCCTTCAGCTCTACGACTCCTTGCTGCTGCCGGTTGCTCCGCTGGCCGCTTTCGACGGCGGCCTGCAGTATCCGGCCGAGGTGGCCGGGGAAACCCAGCCGGACTACCTCGGCTGGATGCGCGCGGTCTGCCATGTCACCGTCACGGGCCATCCGTCGGTGGCGATGCCGGCCGGTTTCATCAACGGAACCCCGGCCGGAGTTCAGTTCGTCGGTCGGCATCGCGGTGAGCGGGAACTGCTCGGGATCGCCAAGGGATTCGAGGCGGTGACGGGCTACGCCCGGAAACGGCCGGAGCTGGGCTGACGGCCGCACCGAACCATACGTCCTGCGGTGGGATATGCGCAGCTTTCCGGCGGCGAGGCTGCGCATATCCCACCGCAGGATGTGGCATGGGGGGAACGGGCGGCGGTGAGAGGCGAATAATCCCTGTCCTGCTGGACTGCTCCGGTGTTACCGTTCTGCCCGCGGCCGTACAGCGGCCGGTCACCATCAACGGCAGGAGAGGACATTCCATGGTTGCGTCATTGCGCCCGATGTCCTTGGGCAACGCACTCGCCGGCGGGTGGGAATCGCTGAAAAAGGTTGCCCTGGAACAGGTGCGCGCAGATGTTCTGGTCCCACTGCTCGGGAATCCCGGGATCGGTGTCGACGGGCACAACCGTCAGGAGCATTTACGGTGGTAGGAGTTCGGTACTGATCCGATGAGGATCGTATTTCGTGGACCATCCACCACTGCTGCGGCGTGGCGGGTGGTCTTTTTGTCGTTCAGGACACTGTCCTGAACTGTGTTGTATCCCCCTGTGGTGTGCGATCCGATGGGATCGATCCTGGAAACGAGGCGGTGGCGGTGATGCCCCGACAACGAGAAGTGCTGGTACTGAACGCGAGTTGGGAGTCGCTCAATCGGGTCTCCCTGCATCGCGCCCTGACCTACCTGGTGGGCGAGCGTGCGGAGATCGTAGACCGGGTGCCCGGGCGGACCATCCGTGCGGCCGGAACACATTGGCCGGTACCCACTATCGTCCGACTGGTTCGCTACGTCCGGGTGCAGGTCACCCGGCGGCCGGTCCGGTGCACCAGGAAGGGTGTGCTGCGCCGCGACGGTTTCCGCTGTGCCTTCTGCGGCCGGAGCGGGGCGGACACCATCGACCACGTGCTGCCCAGGAGCCGTGGCGGGCACTCCGGGTGGCTCAACCTGGTGGCCGCCTGTCGACCCTGCAACTCCCGTAAGGCGGACCGGACCCCGGCCGAGGCGGGCATGAGACTGCTGACCGCGCCGCGTGTTCCGGCCTCCTACCAGGTCGGCTGGGTCCAGCTGACGGTGGAGGAGACCCATCGTCTGCGGCGGGCCCAGGAACAGTTGCTGAACTGAGTAACCCCTTGATGTTCCCGCGCAGGTTGTTGCTCCTCGCGCACGAAATTACGTGCGCGAGGAGCAACAACGCGCGCGAGAACGGGGGGTGTCCACCACACATAGGAACGGGGGTGGCCAAAACACACCGGAAGGAATCGACCATGACGACAGTGTTGGGTGCGTCGCGCCTGTCCGGGGCAGGTCTGCGTGATCTGCCCTCGGTGCATGACACCGACCAGGTGGGGCCGCTGCGCCAGATCCGGATCGGGCACCTCGTGTACGGAGTGCAGCGACACCTCGACCCGCATCGGACTCCGGTCCGGTACGTCACCGGCCCGGACGGGGTGGTGTGGATGGTCAACCGGCACGGGGACGTCTTCCGGGTGGTCGAGAAGGATCCGGGTGCCGCCCGTCGGAGCGGGACCATGTTGCACGCCGAAGAGGCCGACGACCCGGCCGCGATCGTCGAGGCGGCGATCACGGACGGCCTGGAACTCTGCTGAGCCGCCCGTGGCGGTGCTGATGCGCGCAGCGGGGGGCGCATCGGCACCGCCCGGGTTCGGGTGTGCGGCCGAGGAGGAAGTGGACACACCGAGGAGCGGTGACGGCACGGTCCGTTACCAAAATGTGATCGAGGACATGAGGGCTCAACCCGGGTGGGGGTGAGGCGTCTACTCAGGGACGACCAGCAGGACCGGCCGCCCACCTCCATACGAAACCACACACCGGCAACCAGTCACATGCACAAGCAGACCCATGCAGATCCAGCAACTTGCACAAGGAATACGCACTCCATGTCCCGCAGAAACACCTCCCACACCGCTCCATCGGCCACCTCGGACTCCCGTCCCCTCCTGCCGGAGACCACCTCGCTCGACAGCGACCAGGACCGTCCGGCCTTCGAACTCTCGCTCACCCAGATCGTGGCGAGTGCCGCCGCAGCGACGACCGCCGCCCTGCTCGGCTCCCGTCTGGGCGTGGCCGGCACGATCCTCGGGGCGGCTGTCGCCTCCCTGATCTCGGTGGTGGCCGGGGCCGTCTACAGCCATTCCATCAGGGCCGCCCGGCACCGGGTGAAACTCGCCCTGCACAACCAGGAACAACTCACCGGACCGCCGACGGCGGCCTTCACACCGTCGTTCGCCGCGTTGGAGGAGACCATGCCGGTGACGGTGCCGGTCGGATCCGTCACCGGGCCCCTGGACGTCCCGGACCTGACCGCTGCTCCCTCGACCGGGACCGTCCGGGTGGTCACGCCGGCTCCCGCACCGCGCCGCAAGGGTCTGCGTGCGATGGCCCTCGGTGCCGTGGCCACCGTCGCGGTGTTCGCCGTCACCCTCGTCATGGTGACGGGGATCGAGACCGTCAAGGGCACGCCGCTGTCCGGCGGCAACTCCGGTGGCCTGTCCGTCCTGGGCGGAGCTCGGGGGCCGGTGGCCGACGCCGACGAGCCCACCGACACCAGCCCCGCCCCGCAGGTGGGCGAGACCATCGCGCCGACCGATCCGACCTCCCTCGCGCCGAGCACCTCCGATGCCCCGGTGCCCTCCTCCGATCCGGAGACCACCGGAGGCAGCCCGACCACGGAGGGCGACCCGACGACCACCACCGTCACCAGCACGGTGACCCAGGAACCGGTACCCACCGGGACGCCGACCACCGGCAGTACCGGTGCGACGACCGATCCCACTGCGCCGTCGACCACCGCACCGTCCACCACTGAACCTTCCAGCACCCCGACCACCGGGCCCACCGCGCCGACGAACGGGAGCACCGCACCCACGTCCTCGGGGTCCACCTCCACCGAACCGGAGTCCTCGAGCACCGGCACCGCCGAGGGCACCGCGGGCACCGCCGCAGAAACCGGACAGGCCGGTGCCACGGCCGCCGGGTCGACCGCCGGGAACTGAGCGCCCGCGCAGGTGCGGTACGGCGCGCCGAGCACGGGCGACGCGCGCGACACCCCGCTCGCTGCTGGACGGCGGGGCGCTGGCGTGGTCTGATGGAACCTGGGAATCACATGCTTGTGATTCCCAGGTCAGTGCACACGAGTTCACCGGCACAGGGGTCGCGCCATCGGGTGTACGGCTCGGTGATGTGAGTGCTCCTGTGCTCGGAACGGCCCGCTGGAGCGAGCCCGGCTCGCTGCGGAAGGAATCAGATGGAAAACGCAGCACCCCTCGACAAGGATGACGCGGACCCCACCTCGGGTCTGACCCGTGAAGAACGCGAGATCCTGGCCTTCGAACGCCAGTGGTGGCAGTTCCCCGGTACCAAGGAGAAGGCCATCCGTGAGATGTTCAGTCTCTCGCCGACCCGCTACTACCAGGTGCTCAATGCCTTGATCGACAACCCCGCCTCGCTCGCGGAGGACCCGCTCCTGGTCCGTCGGCTGCGCCGGTTGCGGGCGAGCCGGCAGAAGACCCGTTCGGCCCGACGGCTCGGTATCGACGTCTGACCGATTGCCCTCCTGGGCAGCATCCCTACTTCGGCAGAACATGAAGAGCGCCGCCACAACCTGGTTGTGGCGGCGCTCTTCGTCGTTGCGGGCCCTTGTCATCCTCCAGGTGGGATATGCGCTGTTCCGAGGTCGGAAAGCTGCGCACATCCTGAGGAGGGATCCATGGACAGAGCCCGCGGAGGGATCAAGAGAACAGAGACAGTCAGCGGGGCAGACGACGCCGGCCGGTGATCCGGGACCGTGACGTCCGGGCCGACGGCGGCAGAGCCGTGCCGTCAGGGGTGCGGCCGGCGACCCGGCGACGGCGCGGCATCCGCACCGTGAGCCGGACCCGGCGACCGGACCTGCGGATCGGTTGGTGTTCGGACTCCTCGTCCCCGTCCCCCTCCCACAGCTCCGGGTGCTTGGCCAGGTAGCGGTAGCGGAAGAACGCGTAGGGCAGGTGCAGGAAGTAGACCGTCAGCCCGACGAGGGCGGTGATCCGCGGCTGGAAGAACAGGGCGGCCACCCCGAGCACGGTGATGATCAGCATCGGCACGATGAACTTGGTGGAGATCCGCACCGACTTCAGTGCGATGGTCGGCAGCTGCGAGACCATCAGGATCCCGACGAACAGGGTCCACAGTGACACCGGCCAGATCTGCGACCACCAACCGGAGCCGAACTGCTCGGTGACCAGGATCGGCACCATGACCAGCAGGGCACCGGGAGGGGAGGGGATGCCGGTGAAGAAACCCTTGGCGAAGGGCTTCGGCGTGTCGTCCTCCAGCAGGGAGTTGAACCTGGCCAGTCGCAGAGCCGTGCAGACCGCGTAGGTCAGACACACCGCCCAGCCGAACCACGCCGTCTGGGTGTCGTACTCGTCGAGTTTCCACAGGTAGAGCATGATCGCCGGGCAGATGCCGAAGGAGGACAGATCCGCCAGGGAATCCAGCTCCGCACCGATCCGGCTGGTCGAGTTGAGCAGCCGGGCCGCCGGTCCGTCCAGGGAATCCAGGACGGCCGCCGCGCCGATGGCGATCATCGCCGCCATCCAACGGCCCTGGGTCGCGAACACGACGCTGGTCAGGCCCGTGGAGAGCGCGAGAACGGTGATGGCGTTCGGCAGGAACCGAACGCCGGGGACGCTACTCACCGGTGGCTGCACCGCTGACGCCCAGATGCGCGAGCACGGTTTCGCCGCCGATCGTCCGCTGTCCGACCTGGACGTCCGGCACGGTTCCCACCGGGAGGTAGGTGTCGACCCGTGAGCCGAACCGGATCAGGCCGTAGGTGAATCCGGCCGTCACCGGGTCCCCGGTCTTCACCTCGCACACGATGCGCCGGGCGAGCAGTCCGGCGATCTGGGTCACCACGATCTCGTGGCCGGCCAGGGTGGGCTCGGTCGAGGCGGTGCGGATCACCAGGGAGTTGCGTTCGTTGTCCTCGGAGGCCTTGTCCAGGTCTGCGGAGAGGAACTTGCCGGGGTGGTAGGCCACGGCGGTGACGACGCCCGGCACCGGGATCCGCTGGACGTGGACGTCCAGGACCGACAGGAAGATCGAGACCCGGGGCCGTGGGACGTCGCCGAGGCCGAGTTCGGCCGGCGGGACGGCATCCTCGATCAGCGAGACCAGGCCGTCGGCGGGTGCGACGACGAGGCCCGGCCGGACCGGGGTGACCCGGGCGGGAGAGCGGAAGAACAGTGCGCAGGCCGCGGTGGCCAGCCCCCCGAAGCGGGTGAAACCACTGCTCAGGCGGCGCAGGCCCACCCGGCGGAGGAGGAACCGGCCGGCCAGGGTGGCACCGGCCACGCCGAAGACGATCGGGCGTCCGCCTCGGTGCATCGGCGGTACCGCCTCGCGGATGAGGGTCAGGGTATGAGCAAGGGTGCTGGGTGCTTGGTCGTCGGCCATGGAGGTCCGGCGGTCCTTCCGGTCGTGGAACTGGTTACCTCACGGTATCCGAGAGCGGGACCGATCAGGAGTGTTCCCGGGCCGAACCCGCCCGTGGAGGTGAGAATCCTCCCTCGAAGGAGGTGACCCCACTCCCTCGATACACCCGGCCGGGTGGTTCATCCACCCAGTGCCACCCGCCAGACCTGCGGCTGGACGGAGAGGAGGCCGTGGGTCACCGACAGATCCTCTTCGGTGGCCTGCCGCAGGTACTCGGCAGAGGTGCCTGCCGGAATTCTGAGCACCGTCATCCCGGTGGTCCCGGTCGGTGCCTGGCCGACGGGGGCGGTGGGGCCGGCGGCCAGCAGGACGCCCTGCTGGTCCAGTCGCTCGAGGAAGGCCGGGTGGTGCCGGAAATCGGGGTGGGCCGGGAGCGTGCCGTCGGCCGGGGCGTTCGGGCCGGGGCCGTGTAGCAGGATCAGGTACTCCACCTCGTCGGGCCGGCTCGCGCCGTAGCCGGCGAGCACCTGCTGCCAGCCGGAGCCGTACTCCGTGTGGACCTCGGCGGCTCCCGGGCGGTTCTGCCAGCCGCGGTGGATCAGGGTCACCAGTGTGTGGGGCACGGCCGAGCCGCCGACCGCGACCGGTTCGAAGATGACCTCGACCTCGGTCGCCAGAGCCGGGTCCCCGCCCGGGTGCCAGGTGGTGACGAGCCGGCTGCCCGGTTCCCAGCTCAGGACGGTGCCCCAGGTGCTGCGTCGGCCGTCGGGGGCGGTTTCGACGATCTCCCCGTCGGTGAAGGCCACGGTGGCGGTTTCGCCGAAAACACTGTGGCTGGCGACCGGCCACCATCGGTTGATGTGGGCGGTCCACAGCTGGAAGGCCGTGGTCGGCGGTGCGGCGACGACGATCTGCCGGCGGATGGGTGGCAGGGCTGGGGTGGGGTCTTCGGCGGTCATGGTTGGTGTCCTTCCGCTGCCGACGGTGTGCCGCGTGGCACCCGGTCCGGTCGGGGAACGTCCGCCGCGCCCTCGCTGTTGACGAAGTCGGCGAAACGGGTGAGCGTGTCGTCCCAGGTCTCGACCAGCCACTGCTGCAACGGGACCAGGCCGGCGGGGGCGAGGGAGTACAGGTTCTTGGTGCCACTGCTCCGGTGCTCGACCAGACCCGCCCCCTGCAGCACCTTGAGATGTTTGGAGGCGGCGGGGCGGCCGACCGGCAGCTGGTCGGCGAGCCGACCCACGGGGAGAGGGCCGTGCCGCAGCTCGCGCAGGATCAACCGGCGCACCGGGTCTCCCAGGGCGTCGAACATCGCGTCGGACGATAGGTTGCTCATGAGTAACGGTTACTCTAGCGCAACCAATGGGGTCTGGCCAGGCTCAATCCGCGGCGGTCGGTGGGACTTCGGGCAGGTTCTCTCGGACGGCGGCCAGTGCCGCGGCCGGGGTCACCCCACGGGCGACGGCCTGACCGACGAGGTAGCAGGTCAACGGCCCGGCGACCCGGGCCACACCGTGGGCCACCTCCCGCGTCAGGTCCAGGAGTTCGTTGCGCAGATCCAGGGGGATTGACCCGGCCTGCAGGTTCAACGCGGCCTCGGTGTCGGCGATCCAGCTGTCCAGGGTGCTCATGGGGCGACTCTACGTCTGTGGCGACAGGAGATCCCCTGTCAGGGAACCGCAGCCTGCTGGTCAGTCGAGCACCCAGACCTCCACGAGTTCCCCGGACTCCAGCCGTGTGGTGGCCTCGGGCACCACGATGATGGCGTCCGCGCCGGCCAGCCAGGCCAGCAGATGGGACCCCGGACCGCCCCAGGGGGCCACGGTTCCGAGCTGGGTGTCGACCGTGCCGCGACGGAACTGCCGCTTGCCGGGTGGGGAGTCCAGCGCGGTGGCCAACGGCAGGCGCAGTGCGGGGCGGGTGATGTTCGGCAACCCCATCGCGGCCCGGACGGCCGGCCGCAGGAAAACCTCGAAGGAGACGTAGGAGCTGACCGGGTTGCCCGGGAGGGTGACGATCGGGATCTGCCCGACGTGACCGGCACCCTGCGGCATGCCGGGCTGCATGGCTACCTTGGCGAATTCCACCCCCTGTCCGGTCAGGGCGTCCTTGACGACCTCGTACGCGCCGGCGGACACACCGCCGGAGGTGATGATCAGGTCGGCGTCCACGGCGGCCAGCGCACTGTTGAACTCCGTGACGTCGTCGGTGACGAAATGGGCGACGGATGCGCTGCCGCCGGCCTCCTCGACGGCCGCGGCCAACATGGCCGAGTTCGATTCGTAGATCTGGCCGGGCTCCAGGTCCTGGCCGGGGGCGACGAGTTCGGTCCCGGTGGACAGGATCAGCACATGCAGCGGCCTGCGGACCCGCAGGGTCGCCCGTCCGAGGGCGGCGGCGACGCCGATCTGGGTGGCACCGACGACGGTTCCGGCCGGAAGCGCGACGGTGCCGACCGTGATGTCCTCACCTCTGGTGCGGATGTGGATCCCCGCCGGCGGGGCGTCACTGATGACGACCACATGCTCTCCGCCGTCGGTCTTCTCGACCTGGACGATGGTGTCCGCATTGTCCGGCAGTGGTGCCCCGGTCATGATCCTCGCCGCAGTGCCCGGCGTCAGATCCGTGACATCCTTACGCCCGGCGGGAATGTCCTGGGAGACAGGCAGTTCGATCGGGAAACCTGTGAGATCGACCGCCCGGACGGCATATCCGTCCATGGCGGAGTTCCGGAACGGCGGCAGGTCGAGCCCGGCTCGAAGGTCCTCGGCGAGGACCAGACCGACGGCCTCCCGCAGCGGCACCTCGATCACCGGGGTCGGCCGGAGCAGGGCGGAGACGATGCTGGCGTGTTCCTCGACGGTGCGCATGGGTTCATCCTGCCGCAGGGCGTGTCGCCGCGCGGGTGGACCTCCCCGTCGAGTGGACCCCCACACCCCAGGATTTGGGGTGTGGGGGTCCACTCGCGGGAAAAAAGGGGGGGCATCTGCGGGAGATGGAGTCAACAGGAGCGCGTCGGCCGACGTTACGGAAGGTAGCCGCAACGTCGCGGTGGGGATCCGGGGTTGGGATCAGGACGTGAGGACGAGGTGGGGTTCGATGCGTGACGGACATCCGGCAGCAGAGCTGGGGAGAGATCGGCAGGAGCAGGTGGGGGCGGTCGGGAGCGAGCACCGACCCCGGTCGTCATCCGGGGGGCCCTGGGGTCCGGGCTCCTCGCGCCGGGGCGATGCGCCCCTGTTCGAGGTGGCGGATCACACCGGACCACTGCTGACGGCGGGCACGACGATCGTCCACGGCGTGGTCCGTGGCGATGTGGAGGTGCCGGAAGGGGCGTTGCTGGTGCTGGCTGCCACCGCCGGGGTGACCGGACGGGTGGAGATCGCCGGCCGCGCCGACATCCACGGCTGGGTGGACGGCAGTATCGGGGTCCGCGCCGGCGGTCGGTTGAACCTGCACGGCCAGGTGGTGGGGGACATCCATGTGCAGTCCCAGGCAGCGGCCCGCATCGGGGGCTCGGTTCGCGGGTGCATCCTCGGGCCGGGGCGCTCGGATGTGACCGTCACCCCGACCGCCGTCATCGCCGAACACCGGACGGCCCGCTGGTACCGCTGATATTTCTCGCTGTTTTCTTTCGGTGACGGAGCCACCGAAAGGAGGATTATCGGCCGGTGTCGGTTCTCCCGGTCTGTTGAATGGTCGTAAAATGGACGACTGAGGGAATCGGGTTGTCGGTGGGGCCGTGTTCCCGGTGTTTCCCGGGCTCTCCCACTGTGTGATCCGTCGGGCGGGTTCGGGTCGAGACCTGTTGGGCAATCGATGATCTGGAGCAATCCGATGGTGAAAGGCGTACTCGCGCGCCGACGTCTCCTCGACATCCTGGATCGACGGGACTTCGGTGTGTGCGTGATCAGTGCGCCGAGTGGCTTCGGTAAAACAACATTGCTGCGGAATTGGGCCGATTTCACCCGGTCGGATGATTTGTCAGGGCCGGTGGTGTGGGTGGCTCTGAGCGCCGAGGTGTCGTCGCGGCTGGGATTCTGGCAGTCCGTCGTCGTCGGCGCGGGCAGGCACGGCCATCTCCAGCCGCAGACGCGTGCGGCGCTGAACGACGCGGTCGAGGCTGCCGAGGACCCGTTGGTGCCGATCGAGACCTTCCTGGACGAGGCCGGTCCTGTCACCATCGTCCTTGACGCCTACGAGCACCTCCGGGACCTCACACCGGTGATCGACGCCGATCTGCTCCGGCTGACCGATCGCCTGCCGCAGCTGTGCTTCATGGTGACCACCCGGGCCGGTTCCCGGTTGCGGTCCTCGGCCCTGCACCTGCGTGGTCGGGTGCGTTTCATCACCGAGGACGAGCTGCGGTTCACACCGGAGGAAACCGGGGACCTCCTGGGGGTTCATCTGCGCAGGTCCGGGGCGGATGTCGCGCGGCGCATCCATCGGGACACCCGGGGGTACCCGCTGGGCATCAGGGCGGTCGCCCTGGCTCTCGCCGACCGGCCCACCACACCGGTGCCCGGCAGTGCCGAATGGCGGGAACTGGTCACCGAGGACCTCAAATCGCAACTGGCCGACCCGAGGACGATCGAATTCATCCGCGCGACCTGCGTGCCGCCGTACTTCGACCTGGACCTGGCCCGCACGCTGGCCGGCGGGGAGGACGCCGAGGCCCTCCTCGCCGACCTGGAGTGGAACGGGTTCGGGCGCTGGATCCCTTACGCCCGGCACCGACCCGCCTTCCAGTACGTCGACTCGGTCCGCGAGGTGTTCCTGAACGATCTGCGCCGCGACGAGACCTATACCCGTACCGCTGCAGTCGCGGCGAAGTGGTTGCACCACAACGCCGATCACGAGCTCGCTCTGGGTCTGGCCATCGGGGCGAGGCAGTACGCCCTCGCCTCGCGGATCACCCGCAGTCTGATCATCACCAGCCCGGAGAGCTACACCAGCGACCGGCTGGGAACCCATCTCCGTCAGGTGCCCGCGTCCGTGCTGCCCCGGTTCCCCGCCCTGGCCTTCGCGCTGGGACTCGCCTACCTCTCCCACCCGGCCACCCGTGGTTCGGCGGGTGAGCACTTCCGTACGGTGTCCCTGCATGCGGTGTCAGACCTCGGTGGCCTGACCCCGGCGGAGATCTTCTTCCATCACGGGATGCGGGCTCTGAGTCTGCGGTTCATCGGCCGTTTCGCCGATTCCGGAACTGCCGCCGACCTGGCCCTGGACTACTTCGATTCGCTGTCGGCGGCCCAGCGGGACGAGCTCTCGGAGTTCACCGCCCTGGCCATGCGGCAACTGGCCTACTCGTTCTTCCAGGCCGGGCAGGTGGAGCGGGCCCGGTCGGTCGTCACCCGGGCAGTGGCCTCGGCGACCGCCGCCTGGTCGCGGAACTACACCCTGGTCTACGGGGTCGGGATCAACGCCATCGACGGTCGCGGGTTGTTGGCCAGGAGCACCCTGGACCTGGTCGATCCCCAGGCCTGGCCGCGGGACCACGAGCGCAGCTATCTGAACGCGATGGGACGGGTCGGCGCGGCTGTCTTGAAGTTGGACGACTTCGACCCGGCCGGAGCGGTGCAGGAGTTCACGAACTCGGAGTCCTTCCTGCACACCTCGGAGTTCTGGCCCTACATCAACTGGGCGCTGATGAACGCCCGGCTGCTGCTCGACGAGGCAGGTACCGAGGCCGCCCGGATCGAGGACGCACTGGGTTCCACCCCCATCCCGCCCGGCGTGGGGGCGAACCTGGGGACGGCGGCCCTGCAGAACATGCTCGCCATCTCGTGGCTGGCGGTCGGTCGATCGCCCAAGGCCGCCGCAGTGCTGGAATCGGCCGCCGATTGCCCCGGCCAGCTCGCGCCGGCCAGGATGCTCAAGTTGCTCGTGGCGGGTGACTCCTCGACCGCCCTCCACCTGCTGCCGCGGTTGACAGGGCTGCGCGGGCACACCATCAGGTCGCGTGCCTCGCTCTTCACCTTCGGTGCGGTCGCGTCCCTGCGGGAGGGCAACCGGGAGACGGCGTCCAGCCTGCTGGAGCGGGCGGCCGCCCTGTACTCCGCGGGCGGGGCACGGGTGCACCTGGCCTACGTTCCGGCAGAGGACCTCCGGTCGTTGCGGGCCCTGGCCGACGGCAGCGGGAACTCCAGCTCGATCGGATACCTGGAGCAGCCGGTCCTCTCGCCGTTGACGACCGCCGGTCAGGTGCTCGGGCTCACCGAGCGGGAACGTGAGGTGCTGCATTCCTTCGTCGGTAATCGGACCCAGAACGACGCCGCAGCAGCCCTTTTCGTATCGACGAATACGTTGAAGACCCAGCTGCGTCGGATCTACCGGAAACTCGGGGTGAGCTCGCGGGCGGAAGCGATCCAACGAGCGCTGGAACTCGACCTGCTGGATCCGTCGCAGTTCAGGAAGTAGCGCCGTGGGGTGAACCGCGGGGTGACAATCCGTCGTGCGCCTGTCGTCGACCGATCCGAGGCGGAAGAATTCGAACCGGAGATCAACTGACGGAACAGACGACGGCACGGGGGTTGACGGGACGAGATGCGCGAGACACTCCCGCCGGCGATCACGCTGCTGCTGAAAAATGCTCAGGCGGCTGCGGTTTCGGCCGGCACGGATGAGCGTCGGACGGCGTCCCAGTTGAGCCGCAAACTGCTGGGGGGCGCGTTGGCCGCCGGTTATCCGCCGAAGGTCCTGCCCGCCGACGCCGGCCTGTCGACCCTGACCGACGCGGTCCAGGCCGCCTCGGCGGGGGCGGTGCTGGTCGGTTTCGATGCCAGGGCAGTGGCCATCACCGTGCTGCGGGCCCTCGGCCGTTCCACCTCCTGGCATGACCACGAGTTCGATCTGCTGACCAGCGGCCCCCTGCACCCGCCCATGCAGATGGCCCTGGACGAGGTCATCGCCCGTCAGGTGGGGGAGGGAACCCGCAAGCCCGCACTGCGGGTGTGGGAGTGGGCCTCGAATGCGGTGATCATCGGTTCCTACCAATCACTCTCGAACGAGATCGACCTGGAGGCCGCGGCCCGCCACGAGGCCACGGTCGTCCGTCGGATCTCCGGCGGTGGTGCCATGTTCGTCGAACCCGGCAACACCATCACCTACTCCCTGTACGTCCCCGGAACCCTGGTCGAGGGGATGAGTTTCGTGGATTCCTATGCCTTCCTCGACGCCTGGGTGATCCGGGCGCTACGGGAACTGGGGGTCGAGGCCACGTACGTGCCGGTGAACGACATCGCCTCCCCGCAGGGCAAGATCGGTGGGGCCGCCCAGAAGCGACTGGCCTCCGGGGCGGTCCTGCACCATGTGACGATGTCCTACGACATGGACTCGGCCAAGATGCTCGACATCATCCGGATCGGCCGGGAGAAGCTGTCGGACAAGGGCATCGTCAGCGCCGCCAAACGCGTCGACCCGATCCGCAGCCAGACCGGGTTGTCCCGGGAGAAGGTGGTCGAGGCGATGCTGGACCACTTCCGGCGTAGTTACGGGCTGACCGAGAATGCCGTGGACGAAGCGACTCTCGCGGCCGCGAACGAGTTGGCCGAGACCAAGTACGTCGACCCGGAATGGTTGGCCCGGGTACCCTGACCGGCGCCGCAACAGCCTGAGCCGTAACACCCGGCACCCCCGCGTCCCTGCATCCTGCGGCGGGATATGCGCAGCTGTGAACGTGCACAACTGCGCATGTCCCACCGCGGGATGGCAACGGCGGGATCGAAAGCGACTCAGCGGAAGGCGGCCAGGCCCGTCATCGCCTGACCGATCACCAGCGTGTGCATCTCACTGGTCCCCTCGTAGGTCAGGACCGACTCCAGGTTGTTCATGTGCCGGATCACCGGGTACTCCAGTGAGATGCCGTTGGCACCGAGGACGGTCCTGGCAGTGCGACAGATCTCCAGCGCCTCACGGACGTTGTTGAGCTTGCCGAAACTGACCTGCTCGGGCCGCAGCCGGCCGGCGTCCTTGAGCACCCCGAGCTGGGTGGCCAGCAGCAGACCCTTCGTGTACTCCAGGACCATGTCGGCGATCTTCTGCTGGGTGAGCTGGAAACCCGCGATCGGCCGGCCGAACTGCACCCGGCTGCCGGCGTACTCCAGCGCGCACTCCAAGGAGGAGCGGGCCGCGCCCAGCGCGCCCCAGATGATGCCGTACCGCGCCTCGCTCAGACAGGACAGGGGCCCGCGCAGTCCGGTGACGTCGGGGAGCACGGCCGACCCGGGCAGCCGCACACCGTCGAGCACCAGCTCACTGGTGACGGAGGCCCGCAGGGACATCTTGTGGTGGATCAGGGGCGCACTGAACCCGGGGCTGTCCGTGGGCACCACGAAGCCGCGGATCCCGCCCTCGGTCTGCGCCCAGACCACGGCGACGTCGGCCACGGACCCGTTGGTGATCCACATCTTCCGGCCGTCGATCACCCAGTCGGTGCCGTCCCGGCGGGCGCGGGTGCGCATGTCGGCCGGGTCGGACCCGTGATCGGGTTCGGTCAGACCGAAACAGCCGATCGCCTCGCCGGCGGCCATGGACGGCAGCCAGCGGGTCTTCTGCTCCTCGCTGCCGAAGGCGTGGATCGCATACATCGCCAGCGACCCCTGTACCGACACCAACGAGCGGATCCCGGAGTCGGTCGCCTCCAGCTCCAGGCAGGCCAGTCCGTAGTCGGTGGCGCTCATCCCCGCGCAGCCGTAGCCCTGCAGGTGCATCCCGAGCACACCGAGGCTGCCGAGCTCCTTGGTCAGCCCGCGGATGTCGTCGATCTCCCCACGCTCGAACCACCCGGCGATGTGGGGTTCGATCCGCCGGTCGCAGAACTGACGGACCGAGGCGCGGATCGCCCGCTGGTCCTCGGTGAGGGCATGGTCCAGACCCAGCGGGTCACGGGGGTCGAAGGCCGGGGCGGAGCTGGATCCCATGGTGATGCCTTTCCGAGCGTGACGGGTGGCAGCGTCGTTGCTGCCGGTGGCGGTCGCCGGGGGTGGCCGCCCTGCGTCCAGGCTAGATCCTGCCGCCGAGTGGACCGCGACACCCCGCGAACCGGGGCGCGGAGGTCCACTCGCGGCAGGGTTGCCGGGGGTGTCGGTGCTGTTGGGGACATCGCACCTTGCACTCGACGGCTACGAGTGCCAGACTTGCAACTGGCACTCGGGACCCTCGAGTGCCAGGTCGGTGCAATGAGGTGTCGGGGTCCGCGGCGATAGGAGTTCGCGGGAGTCGACATCGTCCGTCGCGGGCATTGGAACCGACTACTTCGAATTGGTGCTTTTCCGTTTCGGCCGATCGCCGGAAGCGGTCAGGCGAACTTGGAGGACTAACACCTCATGGCAAAACTCATTGCCTTCAACGAGGAAGCGCGCCGCGGACTCGAGCGGGGTATGAACACCCTCGCCGACGCCGTCAAGGTCACCCTTGGGCCGCGTGGACGTAACGTTGTTCTGGAAAAGAAGTGGGGCGCGCCGACCATCACCAACGATGGTGTGTCGATCGCCAAGGAAATCGAACTCGAGGACCCGTACGAGAAGATCGGCGCGGAACTCGTCAAGGAAGTTGCCAAGAAGACCGACGATGTTGCCGGTGACGGCACCACGACGGCCACCGTCCTGGCCCAGGCCCTGGTTCGCGAAGGCCTGCGCAACGTCGCGGCCGGTGCCAACCCGCTCGGCCTGAAGCGCGGTATCGAGAAGGCCGTCGCGGCCATCTCCGACCAGCTGCTCAAGGATGCCAAGCCGGTTGAAACCAAGGAGCAGATCGCGGCCACCGCCTCGATCTCCGCCGCCGACGCCTCCATCGGTGAGCTCATCGCCGAAGCCATGGACAAGGTCGGCAAGGAAGGTGTCATCACCGTCGAGGAGAGCAACACCTTCGGACTCGAGCTCGAGCTCACCGAGGGCATGCGCTTCGACAAGGGATACATCTCCCTGTACTTCGCCACCGACCAGGAGCGCCAGGAAGCCGTCCTCGAAGACGCCTACGTCCTGCTCTTCGGCGGCAAGATCACCAACGTCAAGGACCTGCTGCCGCTGCTGGAGAAGGTCATCCAGTCCGGCAAGCCGCTGCTGATCATCGCCGAGGACGTCGAAGGCGAAGCCCTCGCGACCCTGGTCGTCAACAAGATCCGTGGCACCTTCAAGTCCGTCGCCGTCAAGGCCCCGGGCTTCGGTGACCGTCGCAAGGCCATGCTGCAGGACATCGCGATCCTGACCGGCGGCCAGGTCATCACCGAGGATCTGGGCCTCAAGCTCGAGACCGCGGACCTGACCTACCTGGGTGTCGCCCGCAAGGTCGTCGTCACCAAGGACGAGACCACCATCGTCGACGGTGCCGGCGATGCCGAGCAGATCGCCGGCCGCGTCTCGCAGATCCGTTCCGAGATCGAGAAGTCCGATTCGGATTACGACCGCGAGAAGCTGCAGGAGCGCCTGGCCAAGCTGGCCGGTGGCGTTGCCGTCATCAAGGCCGGAGCTGCCACCGAGGTGGAGCTCAAGGAGCGCAAGCACCGCATCGAAGATGCAGTGCGCAACGCCAAGGCTGCCGTCGAAGAGGGCATCGTCGCCGGAGGTGGTGTCGGACTCCTGCAGGCCGCGACCACCGCTCTGGCCACGCTGACCGACCTCGTCGGTGACGAGGCCACCGGTGCGAACATCGTTCGCGTCGCGGTCGAGGCCCCGCTGAAGCAGATCGCCATCAACGCCGGCCTCGAAGGCGGAGTTGTCGCCGACAAGGTCAAGCACCTGCCCTCGGGCCAGGGCCTTGACGCCGCCACCGGCGAGTACAAGGACCTGGTCGAGGCCGGCATCATCGACCCGGCCAAGGTCACCCGCTCGGCGCTGCAGAACGCAGCCTCCATCGCGGCGCTGTTCCTGACCACCGAGGTTGTTGTCGCCGACAAGCCGGAGAAGACCCCGGCCATGCCGGGTGGCGACGGCGGAGGAATGGACTTCTAAGTCCTTTCCCCTTGCGGTAACCAGCTGTTGACACGAGGGCGGTCCCACTCCGGTGGGGCCGCCCTCGTTGGTGTTTCCGGGTTGCTGTTCCAGGGTTGCTGTTCCGGGGGCCGGGCTGGGGTTCCTGCCGGACCGCGCTTGGTGTTGACGTCCGCGCTGGTTGCAGCGAGCGCGGTTGTCGGGAGGGAGCGCGGTGGGCTGTGGGGGTGTGGTGAGTGGTGGGGGTGTGGCGGAGCCGTCTGGCCGGACTCGGGTTCCCGCCCGACCGCGCTTGGTGTTGACGTCCGCGCTGCATGCAGGGAGCGCGGTTGTCGGGAGGGAGCGCGGTTGGCGGTGGGGGTGTGGCGGAGCCGCCTGGCCGGACTCGGGTTCCTGCCGGACCGCGCTTGGTGTTGACGTCCGCGCTGCATGCAGCGAGCGCGGTTGTCGGGAGGGAGCGCGGTGAGTGGTGGGGGTGCGGTGAGCGGGGGTTGGATCAGTTGGCGGGGGAGTAGTCCGCGATCCCGTCGGCGCTCTCCAGGCCGCTGACGGGGGTCAACCCGCCGGGCGCCGACGGGTCGGCCTGGGACAGCGCGGCCGATCGGCTGGCCGGCAGATGCCGCAGGGCAGCACCGGGATCCGAGGCACCGAAAAGACTGTCGATCGGGGCCGGTCCGACCGACGCGGTGGCCGCGTCGATGCCCGCCCGGGTCAGGGAACCGGCGCTGCAGGCGGTATTGAGGATGCGTTGCCAGGCCGCGCCGGTGGCGTAGCCCTCGAAGGTCAACGGGCCGGGGTCGGCCAGGTTGGCCTCGGCGAAGGCGGCGGCGACGGCCACGGCCCCGGGGTGGTCGGAGGTGAACGCCGGTGTCGCCGTGGTCACCTGGATCCGGGCGGCCTCTGCCGGGGTGGTGACCGCCGGGTCGTATCCGCTGGTGACCGTCATGATCGGGATGCCCGCCGGCAGTTCCCGGGCGGCCTCGGTCGTCAGCTGCGGGGTCGAGAGCATCAGGACCGCAGGAAGTCCGCTCCAGTCGGCCGGTACCCCGCCGGAGGCATCGGCGAGTTCGATGACCACCCCTCGCCGGGCCGCCTCCCAGGTCACTCCGAGCAGCGCATCCTGGGCTTCGGCGGTGTTGTCCGCGAGCACCCCCACGGTCGCACCCGGTTCCAGCCCGGCCGTCCGGATCAGGTTGGACAGGGCGTTGATCGCCAGCAGGTCATCGGTGGGCCCGACGACCAGCGGGCTGCGGTACTGCAGGTCGCCGGAGATGCCGGAGGGGGTGACGGCCGGGATCTGGTCGGCGCTCAGGGCGGCCGCCAGCTCCGGTGCGTGCGCCCGGGTGGACAGCGTGGCGAACCCCAGGACCCGCGGTCCGAGTTCGGAGTAGGCGAGCTGCAGGGAGCTGGGCACCCCGGCCGAGCCGGCGCCGGCGAACTGCACCAGCCGCTGGCAGATGCCGCCGGCCGCGTTGACGGTCTGCTGCCACAGTGCCAGGCCCTGGGCGAACCCGCGGTCGACCGACCTGTCGACGAGAACACCCAGGGTGATGTCGATGTCGGTGACCCCGGGCCCGGTCAACACACCGGTCTGCACCACCGGGACCGGGTCGCTCGGGGTGGTGATGGTCGGCGCGATGACCGTCGGCCGGGCGCTCGGGGCGACGGTCGTGCCGCTGGTGACGGCCGAGGTCGACGTGCCCTCGGGGACCGGCACCGGGTCGGGGGTGCAGCCGGTCACGAGACAACAGGCGACCGCGGCCGCAACCCCCCACCCTCTGCGCTTGGTCACGGATGCCAACCTACCGTCCGCCGCGAATCACCTCAGCCCTGACGCGGGATCTCCGGTCCGAGCAGGTCGTCGGCGTCGACGATGTGGTAGGCGTACCCCTGCTCGGCCAGGAAACGCTGCCGGTGGGCCGCGTACTCGGTGTCCAGGGTGTCCCGGGAGACGACGGAGTAGAAATGCGCCTGTCGCCCATCGGATTTCGGCCGGAGGAGTCGGCCGAGGCGCTGGGCCTCCTCCTGCCGGGAACCGAAGGTCCCCGACACCTGGATGGCGATGGTCGCGTCCGGCAGATCGATGGAGAAGTTCGCCACCTTGGACACGACCAGGGTCTTGATCTCACCGGACCGGAAGGCGTCGAAGAGCCGCTCGCGTTCCAGGTTCTTGGTGGATCCCTGGATCACCGGGGCGTCCAGGGCCACCCCGAGTTCCTCGAGCTGGTCGAGGTAGGCCCCGATGACCAGGGTCTGCTCACCCACGTGGCGATCCAGGATCGCCTTGACCACCGGCATTTTGGTGCGCGCGGTCGCGGCGAGGCGGTAGCGCTCCTCCGGTTCGGCGGTGGCGTAGCTGAGCCGTTCGGCATCGGTCAGGGTGACCCGGACCTCGGTGCACTCGGCCGGCGCGATCCAGCCCTGGGACTCGATGTCCTTCCAGGGGGCGTCGTACCGTTTGGGCCCGATGAGGGAGAAGACATCACCCTCACGCCCGTCTTCGCGTACCAGGGTTGCCGTCAGCCCGAGCCGGCGACGGGACTGCAGGTCGGCCGTCATCCGGAACACCGGGGCGGGGAGCAGGTGCACCTCGTCGTAGATGATCAGGCCCCAGTCCCGGGAGTCGAACAGGTCGAGGTGGCGGTACTGGCCGCCGGACTTGCGGGTCATCACCTGGTAGGTCGCGATGGTGACGGGCCGGATCTCCTTGCGCTCACCGGAGTACTCGCCGATCTCGTCCTCGGTCAGCGAGGTGCGGGCGATGAGCTCACGACGCCACTGCCGCCCGGAGACGGTGTTGGTGACCAGGATCAGGGTGGTGGCACCGGCCTTGGCCATCGCGGCCGCGCCGACGAGGGTCTTCCCCGCGCCGCAGGGCAGGACCACGACGCCGGATCCGGCGGCGAAGAAGCCGTCGACGGCCATCGCCTGGTAGTCGCGCAGCTTCCACCCGTCCTCGGCCAGGGAGATCGCGTGGGCCTCGCCGTTGACGTACCCGGCCTCGTCCTCGGCCGGCCAGCCGACCTTGAGCAGCACCTGTTTGAGGTTGCCGCGCTCGGAGGGATGAACGATGACGGTGTCGGTGTCGATCCGCGCCCCGAGCATGGGGGCGACCTTTTTGTGCCGCAGGATCTCCTCGAGGACCATCCGGTCCCGGGAGACCATCACCAGCCCGTGGGCAGGATCCGAACGCAGCACGATCCGCCCGTAGCGGCTCATCGTGTCGACGATGTCCACCAGCAGGTTCTGCGGCACCGGGAAGCGGGACCAGCGGACCAGGGCGTCCACGACCTGTTCGGCGTCGTGGCCGGCGGCGCGGGCGTTCCACAGGGCCAACGGGGTGATCCGGTAGGTGTGCATGTGTTCGGGTGATCGTTCGAGTTCGGCGAAAGGCGCGAGGGACGCACGGGCCGCGGGTGCGTCGGGGTGCGAGATCTCCAGCAGAACGGTCTTGTCGGATTGAACGATCATCGGTCCGTCGGTCATACGATCCCTTCGAGCAAGCGGTACGGCAGCTGTGGCCGCCAACCGGCCACGTGTGAATGCCAACCACCTAGTGTGCCTGTTTTGTGCCCGTGGTGGTGCCCGATGTTGCTGGCAGCACACCCCAGGAGCACCTCGGCTGCTCGTCGGGGCACCGGTCCGGGACCCGGCGGGCGGGTCATGGTGCCCAGGGTCACCGCCGGATCGACGGTCCGGGCCTTGTTGGGCCGGTAATACGTTGGTAACCTGAACGCAGCACGATCGAAGCAACACCCGTTGCCCACGAGCAGTCCACGTGGGAAAACAACCGAAAAAGCACAGGGTCCAGACGCCGGGGGTGGGACGGCGTCAAGAGCACCTTGAGGTTCTTGTGGTCTCGTTCGTCTCCACCTACCGAGCACTGCCGGCCCTGGCAGGCTCGAGTTTCCTTCCCATCGCCTTCCTGGCCCGGCTGCCCTCCTCGATGGTCCAGATCGGCACCGTCGTCCTGGTGTCGACCACCTTCGGCAGTGTCGCGGCCGGCGGTCTCGCCGCAGCCGGGCTCGCGATCGGCTCCGCTGTCGGCGGTCCCGTGATCGGCACCCTGGCCGACCGGGTCGGACAACGTCCGATCGTGTTGGCCGCCTCCCTGATCAACGCCGTGGCCACCCTGAGCCTGGTGTTTCTGGTGACCTCGTTGGCCCCGATGGCCGCCGTCCTGGCCGCCGCAGCGGTGGCGGGCGCCTCGACCCCGCAGATCGGCCCGTTGGTCCGGACCCGGTGGGTCGCGATGACCCGCGGCGGTCCGACCCTGAGCACCGCGATGTCCTACGAGGGCGCCGCGGACGAGACCGCCTACATCTTCGGGCCGGCCGTGGTCAGTGTGCTTGCCGCGATCGCCTCGCCGTCCGCCGCCATGGTGGCCGCCGCAGTGCTCGTCGGTGTCTTCGGTGTCCTGGTCGCCATCCACCCGACCGCCTCCTTCGCCCCGCAGGCCGCTCCGGTCGCGGGGGAGTCCATCTGGACCAACCCCAAGGTGATCGCCCTGGCCCTGGCCGGTACGGCGATCGGTTGTTTCTTCGGTGCGATGCAGACGGCGGTGACGGCCGTGGCCACCGAAGGCGGTGCCGCGGGTGCGGCCGGCGCGGTGTACGCGGTCATGGGGATCGGATCGGCGATCGCCGCCCTGTCCACTACCGCGCTGCCGGCCGGGTTCAGCCTGACGAACCGGCTGTGGGTGTTCGCGGCCGCGATCGCCGTCCTCATCACCCCGCTGCTGTTCGTGAACTCCATCCTGGCACTGATGATCTTCATCCTGCCGTTGGGCGCTGCGGTCGGCCCGTACATCATCACGATGTACACCCTCGGCGAGAAGGTGGCGCCGGTCGGGCGGTTGAGCGCCGTGATGACCCTGCTCGCCTCCGGGTTGGTGATCGGCTACTCCATCGGATCGTTCACCGGCGGACGTCTGGCCGAATTCAACGGGGCGCAGTCGGCCTTCCTGGCAGCCATGGTCGCGATGACCTTCGGAACCGTCATCGCCCTGATGATCCGGTCGCGTCGCAACCGCTGAATCCGCTGATGTCCGGCAGGGTTAACATCGCAGGATGCGAACCCTGCTGAACATCATCTGGCTGGTCCTGTGCGGGTTCTGGATGTCGGTGGCCTATGTGATCACCGGGGTGATCGCGTGCATATTCATCATCACCATTCCGTTCGGGATCGCCTCCTTCCGGATCGCGAGTTTCGCGCTCTGGCCGTTCGGCCGCACGATCGTGAGCACCGCCGGTTCCGGGGCTCCGTCGTTCATCGGCAATGTCATCTGGTTCATCGTGGCCGGTTTCTGGCTGGCGCTGGGGCACCTGGTCACCGGACTGCTCCTCATGGTGACGATCGTCGGCATCCCGTTGGCGTTGGCGGATTTCAAGTTGATCCCGATCTCGCTCGCGCCCCTGGGCAAGACGATCGTGCGGGTCAACGACCCGAACGCGCTCCAGGTCGCCGGTTACTGACGGGATTTCACCCGCGCCGGAGCTGCTGATGTGGATTTGCCCTCCCGAATTCATCCACTTGATTGATTGCGATAATCACCCGACCGGGTCGAATTGGTGATTGTTGGACCGCGCGCTGTCCGGGTACCCGGATAGGCGCGGGTAATATTACGGACAAACCAGACATATTGCCCCGTTCAATTGACGATCCATTTCGAATGGCCTCCCACCTGCGTGTTACCGTCTCGCTGGCGCTGATAGGCGCGTACAACTCCGCGGATATCCAGGCGGAGTTTTCCGGCGAAGTGATATCTCGAGAAGGTGGAGCTGTACGTGAAACACGCCCTGAGAACCGGCAGATCGAAAAAGAGATTCACCTCCGTAGTGGCAGGGCTGTGCGGGGTGGCCCTCATCGGATCGGGCCTGGCCCTGTCGGGTTCGGCCGGTGCGGCACCGGTCGCCCCGAACGTCTACGTGGGAGCCGCGGCGATCACCGCCCCGCCGACCGGCCCCTCCGATCCGTACTGGTACTTCGACGGTTCGGGAACGGGGGCGCAGACGGTCGCCGCGGATTCCTTCGACGGCACCTCCGCCCTCAAACTCTCGATCCCGACCGCCGCGAACGTCTCCACCGTCGCCCGCGCGTTCCCGGTGAACGCCCGGCCGACGAATCTGCCGGCCCTGTTGGCCGGCGCCTCGTACAGCTACTCCGGGAAGATCAACGTCAACTTCCAGTCGCTGGTGTACTTCGTTCCGAAGGACGCCCAGTACGGCCCCACCGGCAGTTCCCCGTGCGCCCAGGCCAAGGACAACAGCCAGGCGATCCCGAACACCTGTTATGCCGTCATCAAATGGGAACCGTTGGCCTTCAGCGCCAATGCCTGGACCGACGTCGACCTGAGCCAGGATCTGCCGCTCACCCAGACCGCCGGCGGCTGGATGAACACCAAGCGGGTGGGCAAGTACCCGGCTCCGGGGGCCCAGCAGGGCTTCACCCTGACCCAGTACCTCGGTGAGATGGCCAGCTACTCGGTGGTCTCCCTGGGTGTCTCGGTCGGCTCCCGCTCCGTCGGGTCCGACCCGGACGGTTGGGTGCGTTCGATCAGGTTCGGCGGGAACACCTACCGTTTCGGTGCCGCCCCGGTCCAGACCTTCCCTGACGTCCCGACGACCGGCGCGTTCTTCGACGAGATCGCCTGGCTCTCCACCTCGGGGGCGACCACCGGGTACACCGACGGCAGCTTCCGACCGAACGAGAACGTCAGTCGCCAGGCCTTCATCGCCTTCGCCTACCGGTTGAAGCATCCCGGTGGGGTGCGCCCCACCTGCACGGTGGCCCCGTTCACCGATGTCCCGGTGACCAACGCCTTCTGCGGCGAGATCGCCTGGGCGAAGTCCTCCGGCATCAGTGTCGGCTTCGCCGACGGGACGTTCCAGCCCGGAGCGCTGATCCAGCGCGGTGCATCGATGGCCTTCCTGTACCGGCTCTCCCACGCCGGTGTGACGACCTTGCCGAGCTGCACCCAGAAGCCGTTCGACGATGTGACGGTGCCCAGTGAATTCTGCGGCGTGATCAACTGGGCGAAAACGGCCGGCATCACCACGGGCAACACCGACGGGACCTTCCGTCCCGCTGGGCCGGTGACCCGCGCGGCCTCCGCGGCCTTCCTGTACCGCATCTTCGCGGGCTGATCCGTGCCTGCGGGCCGGGTCCGACCGACCCGGCCCGCAGGCGGCGAGATGTGTCCTGGGTCGCGGTCGCTGCTCGCCGTGACGTTCGGCCGCCTCATCGACACCACACTCCGACCGGCCGCCCTGCGCGCCAGGTCGACGACCGGTGGCGTCAGCCGCCGGGTGGGACCATGACGGTGAGCGAGGCAGGTGGTGCGGTATTGGTCGGCACGATTCCACCTGCGACAGCGGCGTCCAAGGCGGGCTCCGGGTACTGGTCATCGGGGTAGTCAGCAGGGCTGCTGCGAGCGAACAGAGCAAGCGACTCCGCACTACGCGACGGATCGAACCGTTTCGTAGCTGACTCCACCGAATGCGGCCGAGTGCAGCGTCGCGGCCAACTCCTGTCGTCCGGAGTAGTTTTCGCCTCCGCTGATCTCTCCAGTGATACCGAAGTTGCAGGCAAGCCCCAACCGCAGGAAATGGGGGCGGCCGGTCGCGACCGCCGGCGGCGAGCCGGATCGGCCTGCGCCGCACATTCCCGATGGCACCGTGCGGGTGCCGAGGACCGAGCGGCCGCCGGTGAACTGGCATGATCTGATCATGGACCCTGACAGCCCTGCCACCGCCTTCGGCCCGTCTGTCGCCGCCGAGGCCGCCCGGATGGCGGAGCTGGCACGCTACGGTGTGGCCGACATCGGTCTGGATTTCACCGATCCCGATCTGGACCTGGTCGTCGACCTCGTCCAGTCGATGACCGGAGCGCCGAGCGCGGCGGTGCACATCATCCAGCAGGCCGTCCAGGTGCGGATCGCTGCCGCCGGTGCCCCGCGGGACATCACCCCGCGATCGGCCTCCCTGTGCTCCCGGGTCATGTGGTTGCCCGAGGAGCTGTACGTCACCGATCGGGCGGACCTGGTCCCGCTGCTGGCCGACAGTCCTTGGGTGAACGGGGAACTCGCCGCCTTGCGGTTCTACGCCTCGGCCCCGCTGATTGCCGAGGAGGGCACTCCGCTGGGCACGGTCTGTGTGTGGTCGGACGAGCACCGCAACCTCGACGACACCCAGCGCCGGACCCTGGCGAAGATGGCGAAGTTCGTGGTGCGGGTGCTCGAACTGCGCCGCAAGGCCGCCGAGTTCGAACACTCGGCCTTGCACGACGCACTCACCGGGCTGCCGAACCGACGGTACTTCCAGGAGTACCTGAAAGCGGCCCTGGACCGTGGACACACCGACGGCGCGGGGCCGATCCTGTTGGTGGTCGACATCGACCACTTCAAACAGATCAACGACCGGCACGGGCACGACATGGGCGACCAGGTCCTGGTGACCGTTGCGGAGACCTTGCGGGTGCTCGCCCTCGGCCGCGGGGTGGCCGCCCGCTGGGGCGGCGACGAGTTCGTCGTGCTGCTCGGCAGCACTGCCGACGCCGCGGAGTCGGTGGAGACACTCACCGCCGAGGTCAACCGGAGGCTCGCCGAGCATTCCCCCGAGGTGACGGTCACCCTCACCCTGGGCGGTGCCCGACCGGCCGAGCACGACACGGTTGAGGATCTGCTGCGGGCAGCGGATCTGGACATGTACGACCGTCGCCGCACCACCCGCACCCACCCCGGGACGTTGGCGAGCTGAAAAGGACCTACTCGGCCTGACGGATCCCGCTGATCCGATGCAGGGCAAAGGTTCTCATCTGCCCGCTCAGGCGGTCGAAGGCCGCGACCGTCCCGCCGGAGATGGCCAGCGGTTCGATCAGCCTGCGGGTGGCCGCACCCTCGGTGTTCACGTACTCGATCCACACCGCTCCGCCGGCTGCAGCTGCCGATCGGAGCTCGGCCAGCGCGTCCCCGGCCGACTGGCCGGTCACGATGGTGGCCTGGTCCGCCGACCGCATCCGGGCGACGAGCACACCGAGCTGCTCGGCATCCGGCACCGCCGGCTCGCGCCATCGTTGATGGGTGATCAGCGAAGCCTTCGTCCGCAACGGCGACCTGGCCAGGTCGATGATCCCGCCGAGATGATCCTCCGCGGAGGGGGCGAGCCCGGCCCGCCGGAGCTCGGCGATGACGTCGTCGAGGGATGAGCCGGTCACCGCGACCGTCGGGGCGAGCCGGCGCAGGATGATCCCGGCCGAAGCCGCCTGGGCGATGGCGGTGTCGATGAGAACCGGGTCGTCGCACCGGACGTAGGCGTGGGCGGTGCCCGCGCGCAGCACCCCGTGCCGTCGGCCGATGTCGTCGATCAGGTACGTCAACGACTGGGGGATCGGCGTGGTCGAGTGGTCGGCGAACAGGCTGTGCAGTTCCGCGGTCGTCATCCCGGCGTCCAGCGCCCGCCGCAGGCTCTCCGGGGTGACCCGGTAGACGGTCGCCGAGCCGGCCGACTCGACCTCGGCGGCGAGCTGCAGCCTTCCGGCGAGAGAGGGGACGAGTCGCCCGGAGCCGACAACGGTCAGGTCGGCCTGGACCAGGATGCGATCGCTCGGTTCGGGCAGTGCGGATTCCAAGGCCCGGGTTACCTGCTCATCCTCGCCGCCGAGCAGCGCCCGACCGGTGGTCGACAGGGTGCCGAAGGCCACCACCCCGAGTTCGGTGGCATCGGCGAGCACCTGTCCGATGACCCGGTCCCGGCGGTCCGCGCCGCGCAGTGGTGCCTGCCAGGTGAGGACCTCCGTCACCTGCTGGTCGGTCAAGCCCGAGCCGGCCGGCAGGGCGGCGAGCACCCCGAGCACCCAGCGCCGGTCGGCAGGACCGCGGGGCCAGGCGAGTTCGGCGGACAGGATGTTGAGCAGTTTGTCGGAGATGTCGCGTTGGCCCGCCCGGGACGGGTCCCGGCGCAGATCCAGCCAGACCAGGGCCACCGCGGCCCAGGCAGCACCGTCCGGCAGGTCGATCCACTCGTCGGCCAATGAGGTCGGGGTCCAGAGATTGACCTTCCGGGTGCCGCGCGGATCGTTCGGGGCGATCAGCCCGGCTGCAGCGAGCAGTTCCAGGTGCAGGCCCGTGACCGCCTCCGTCAGTTGGAGGGTCTTGGCCAGCCGACGCAGGTCGCGGACCCCGATCCCACCCGATTTCAGGACGGTGGCGGCATGGTTGCCGAAATCGTCGAGCATCTGCCGCCAGATCCGCAGCACCGCCATCGACTGTCCCGCCGCCGTGCGGTCGATCAGGTCGGGCTCCCGACGGCTCGGTTCCGGGGTCACCGGCTGGATCTGCAGGGGTCCGAGCGGGGAGTTCCCGCGCAGGGCCAGGCCGACCTCCCGCGGCAGCTCCACCGTGCCGGAGTCCCGGCGCAGCAACAGTCCTCGTCCGATCAGATCGCTGATCACCGGTGCGATGGGGGCATCGGCGGCGACCGAACCCAGAGGTGAACCCTCGGCGAGCTTCTCGAGCACCAACCGGCCGCGTTCGGGACATTCGGCGAGTCGCTCGCCCACCGATTCGGTCGTCATCCCGGTGGCCGGACCGAGGCCGCCGGGGTAAGGGCCCAGCGCCGCCGCGACCGAACGCGGGACCCGCAGTTCCTTGCCGCCGCGGACGATGCCGAGGGACTCCAACCGGGTTGTCGCCGCGGTCACCGCTTTTTTGGTCGCCCCCTTGCCCAGGAAGGTGCTGACCTCGGCGGGGGACACAGCCTCGTGGTCGGCCCCGAGCACCACCAGGGCCTGCAGGATCTGCAGGGTGAACTGGTCGATCATCTCCAGGACCCGCCACACCGACGGGGGTGTGTCCAACCGATGGGCGAGCGCGTCCAGGCTGCTCGGCGCGGGAACCACCAGATCAGGCCGTGCCTGCAGGAGTTCGATCAGCGCCGGATCCTTCAACCCGCGCAACCAGCTCAGGGTGGGGACCGGCGTCATCCAGCCACCGCCGGTTGTTGCCGGTGGCCGCCGACGGCCGGGCACGCCTGGGTGTCGACGAGCGGGACCTCGGGGGCGGACATCCTTCCCACGATAGTGGTTCGCCGTCACCGGCCCTGGAAAAATCCCTGCCGACCGCACCCCGGCCACTAGTTTCGCGCCGCTTTCAGGTGGTCAGCGGGCAGTGGGCGGGAAGGGTGGACAAGGACGTCACGGATGCCGCCTGTGCCCGACACCCTCGCGCGGGTCGATGTGGGATGCTGTGGGGGAACATCGGGTCCACCTGGAAAGAGGGAATGCGTCATGTCGGGTAAGAAGTCCAACCGGATCGATCCGACCTGGCCGCAGCTGCCCGACGGAGCCCACCCGATCACCGAGCTGAACTCCGAGACCCAGGGGGCACCGTCGCCCTTCGGTGACGTGACCTTCCCGGTCGATGCCGAAGAGCTGCCGTACATCCACCCGACCACGGTCATCAACCGCTGACATCGATCCGACCGGGGATGGCCGCGCCGCGTGACACCGACGCCGGTGCCGACCCCGGCGGGATCGCCGGTGTGGTCCTCGCCGCCGGTGCCGGCCGTCGTTACGGCCGGGCCAAGGTGTTGGTCGACGAGGGTGACGGGCCGTGGGGTCCACGCACCGCGGCTCTGCTGAGCGAGGCAGGCTGTGAACCGGTGCTGGTGGTGCTCGGTGCCGAGGCCGCGGCCGCGCGGATGCTGTTCGACGGAACCACCGCCCGGTTGATCGACAACCCCGACTGGGCGACCGGGATGGCCTCCTCCCTCCGCTGCGCGATCGAGGCCCTCGAGCGAGGGCCGTCGTCGGTCGAGGCGGCCGTGCTGATGCTCGTCGACCTGCCGGAGATGACGGCGGGTGCAGTGAAACGCGTCATGGTCGCCGCCGGGTCCGACGGCCTCCGCAACGCCCTGTTCCAGGCCTCCTTCGACGGCGTCCCCGGACATCCGGTGCTGCTGGGACGGAATCACTGGGCGGGGGCCGCTGCCTCCGCTACCGGCGACAACGGTGCCCGTGGCTACCTGTCCACCCATCCCGCACAGCTCGTCGAGGTCGCCGATCTCGCCGGCGGGACGGACCGCGACACACCGCTGAACACCCGCGACTGACGGCGGTGGCCGTCAGCGCTCGCGGGGACCACAATGGACACAAGTACCCGAACCGTCACCGATGCCGGTTTAGGATCGTCGGGCGCGATGGAGCGGGTGGGAATCCGGTCCGCGCGGCCTGAAACTTGAAGTGCCGACAAAGGAGTTCGACGCATGGCTGTGCCCGGTCCCGGATATTCGATCACCATGCGGATCGCGGCACCGCCTTCTGCCTCCGCCGCCGGTGACCTCACCTCGGCCGTCGGCCGCGCCGGTGGGGTGATCACGGCCTTCGACGTGGTCGAGTCCGCCGCCGGTCTGATGGTGGTCGACCTCTCCTGCAACGCGCTCTCGGCCGAGCACGCCGACGAGATCAAGGCCGCCGTCAACGAGTTGGAAGGTGTGGAGGTCCGCAAGATCTCCGATCGGACCTTCCTCGTCCACCTCGGTGGGAAGATCGAGGTCACCTCCAAGGTGCCGCTGCGCAACCGTGACGACCTCTCCCGCGCCTACACCCCCGGGGTTGCCCGGGTCTGCATGGCGATCCACGAGAACCCGGACGACGCGCGCCGCCTGACCATCAAACGCAACACGGTCGCCGTCGTCACCGACGGCACCGCGGTCCTGGGGCTGGGCAACATCGGTCCGGCGGCCGCACTGCCGGTGATGGAGGGCAAGGCGGCCCTGTTCAAGAAGTTCGCCGGGGTCGATGCCTGGCCGGTGTGCCTGGACACCACCGACACCGAGGAGATCATCCGCACCGTGCAGCTGATCGCCCCGGTGTACGGCGGGATCAACCTCGAGGACATCGCCGCCCCACGGTGTTTCGAGATCGAGCGCCGGCTCCGGGATCTGTTGGACATCCCGGTCTTCCACGACGACCAGCACGGGACCGCGATCTGTGTGGTCGCCGCCCTGCGGAACGCCCTCCGGGTGGTCGGCAAGCAGATCGCCGACTGCAAGATCGTCATCTCCGGGGTCGGTGCGGCCGGCAATGCCATCATCCGGCTGCTGCTCCTGCAGGGGCCGGCCGACATCATCGCCTCCGACATCCAGGGCATCGTCCACCGCGGCCGGGAGGGCATGGACCCCAACCTGGCAGACGTGGCCGAGCAGACCAACAAGGCCAATCAGCAGGGGACGCTGAAGGAGGCCCTCGTCGGGGCCGACGTCTTCATCGGGGTGTCCGCGCCGAACCTGTTGGTGGGCAGCGATATCGAGACGATGAACTCCGATGCCATCGTTTTCGCCCTGGCGAACCCGGACCCGGAGATCGACCCGATCGAGGCCCAGCGTTTCGCCGCGGTGGTGGCCACCGGTCGCTCCGATTTCCCGAACCAGATCAACAACGTCCTGGCCTTCCCGGGTGTGTTCCGCGGTCTGCTGGACGCCGGTGCCCGGACGATCACCGACACCATGCTGCTGGCCGCCGCCTCCGCGATCGCCGACGTGGTGTCGCCGGAGCAGCTCAATGCCTCGTTCATCGTGCCGAGTGTGTTCGATGAGAAGGTGGCCAAGGCCGTCGCCCAGGCCGTGGTGAACGCGGCCGCCGACGCCCGGGTGGACTCCCCGGACAGTCACAGTGTCAGCGGCGGTGATGTCGGCGCCTTCGGCGGCACCCCGGCCGAGTTCGACGACCTGGAAGACGCCTTCGGATGACCGAGCCGGCCCTGACGCATGTCGACACCACCGGGGCCGCACGGATGGTCGACGTCTCGGCGAAGGAGACGACGGTCCGCCGGGCGGTCGCCTCGGGGGTCCTTTCCACCACGGCCGCCGTGGTGGACCTGCTCAGGGACGGTGCGCTGCCCAAGGGCGACGCACTCGCGACCGCCCGGATCGCCGGGATCATGGCCGCCAAACGCACCCCGGACCTCATCCCGTTGTGCCACCCGATCGCGATCTCCGGGGTCACCGTGGATCTGGTCCTGGACACCGATTCGATCCGGATCACCGCGACCGTGCGGACCGCCGATCGGACCGGGGTGGAGATGGAGGCGCTGACCGCTGTGGCGGTGGCCGGGCTGACCCTGCACGACATGGTCAAGGCCGTCGATCCCGCCGCGGTGCTCGACGCCGTCCGGGTGGATGTGAAGGAGGGCGGGAAGACCGGCCTCTGGAACCGGCCCGAGGGTCGATGATGACCCAGCGCGCCGTCGTGATCGTCTCCTCCACCCGGGCTGCCGCAGGTGTGTACTCCGACGAGTCCGGCCCCCGGATCGTCTCCTGGCTGGCAGCACGGGGTTTCGAGGTCGGCGAGCCGGTGGTGGTGGCCGACGGCACCCCCTTCGGCACCGCCCTCGCACAGGCGGTGGGGCAGCCCGACCCGGTCGATCTGGTGATCACCACCGGCGGGACCGGCATCAGCCCGACCGATGTGACGGCCACCCTGACGGCCGAGCTGCTGGACTACGAGATCCCCGGGATCGCCGAGGAGATCCGCAGGCAGGGGGCGGCGAAGGTGCCCACCGCGATCCTGTCCCGCGGGCTCGCCGGTGTGGTCGGCCGGACCCTGGTGGTGAACCTGCCCGGCTCCACCGGTGGGGTCAAGGACGGGCTCGCCGTGCTGGACACCGTGCTGGTCCACGCCCTCGACCAGCTGCGGGGCGGGGACCATCCGCGCCCGGCCGGTCCATGACGGCGGGGCGGGTGGTCACCGCTGCCGTGGTGGACGAGATGTTGAACCTGGACGACCATGTCGCGGCCGTGGCCGACGCGGCAGCCGGAGCGACCGTCGCCTTCAGCGGGATGGTCCGGGACCACGACGGCGGACGTTCGGTGCGCGCGTTGGAATACCACGGGCACCCGACGAGCGGCCGGATCGTTGCCGAGGTTGCGGCCGAGATCGCCGCCCGCCCAGGGGTCATCGCGGTTGCCGTCACCCACCGGGTCGGCCTGCTGGAGATCGGCGACCTGGCCGTGGTGGCCGCGGTGTCGAGTGCGCATCGTGGCACGGCCTTCCTGGCCTGCGGGGACCTGATCGACGAGGTGAAGAAGCGGATCCCGATCTGGAAGCGGCAGATCTTCGTCGACGGCACCGACGAATGGGTCGGCTCCGCCTGAAACCCCGCACCACCTCACCGTTCTCGCGCACGGTGTTGCTCCTCGCGCACGTAACAACGCGCGCGAGGACCAAGAACGCGCGCGGGAACAGGGGAATCAGGGCTCGAGGCCGTACACGACCCGGATCGACTGGTTGTACTGGGTGGCGTTCTTCTCGGCGCTGGCGTGCTCGCCGTCGGTGATGAGGAAGACCGTCAGATCCAGGTCGTAGGTAGCGGCGGCATCCTCGAGCTGCTGCTGCACCCGGGCGACGTTGATCGTGTTGTCGTCGGTGCCGATCTCCGGACGGAAGTAGACGAGCCTGGCCCCGGGCGGCAGCTCGGACAGGACGTCGTCGGCGCGGAACCGGCGGATGACGCCGTACTGGTCCGTGACCAGCTGGGTGGAGATTCCGGTGCCGCTGATCTTGTCCCGCACGATCTCGGAGAGTTTGTACTTGAAGTCGTCGAAGCGGAAGGACCCACCGGGGAACGGGAACACCCCGGACGCCCACTGGTGGCGCTGGGCCAGCATCTCCACGGCGACCCGGGAGATCGCCCCGCCCTCGGTGCCGATCGCCTCCGTGATCGCCGACAGCAGGTCCGCCTTGGTCCGGCTCGACTGGCGGACATCGGCGGTGGACAGCGGGGTGCAGTCCAGGAAGATCGTGCCCACACTCGGGAACAGGTAGCCCTCATCACCCATCGGCTGGCCCTGCATCCGGCCGAGCTGTGAGGCCAGGTTCAGAGCGACGTCACCCCCCATGCTCGATCCGTAGAAGTTGACCACGTCGGGATGGGTCGACTCCAGCAGGTCGATGAACTTCGCGGTGAGGTCGACATCGACGATGCTGGTCCCGTAGACCAGGGAGTAGATGTCGGTGTCCGCACGGGACAGGCTCGGCCGCAGGGCCTGGGCGATGTAGCTGCCGCTCTTGCGGTTGAGCCCGCCGATCACCACGGTCAGGTAGCGGTGGTCCGGGCGCGCCTGGGTCGTCTTCTGCGAGACCGGGACGAATTCGGCGCCGTTCGCCGGCCAGATCAACTTGTCGGCCAGCCACTGGTCGCCCCGGAGGAACAGCCACACGGAGGTGAGGAACACCAGCAGCAGGTACAGCGGGTACCACGGGCGGGAGCGGAACCGCGTCCGGCGGACCGCCGTGGTGCGTCGGTGCTCCGATCGTGCGTTCGGGGAGTCGAGTTCGGCGGCGGACGGGGCCGTCCAGGGGCGCAGGTCGGTGCTGCGCGGGGCGGGGGTGACATCGTGCTGCATTTGTCGTCCAGTGTAGGGACGGCCCGCCGTGAAACCCTGTCAGGCCTGATCAGCGTCCTGGAACGACCTGTGGCCGTGACCTCCAGGAGGTCACGGCCACAGGGTGGATCAATTCGGGCTGGGCGGTACTACCGTCCGCTGCCGGGAGCCGGCTTGGCGAGGAAGCCGGGGACCGGGAGCTTGAACGGCACCTTGCCGCCGCTGACTTCTGCGTTCAGCAGGGTGACGTAGGTCAGGGCGAGAGTGGTGACGAGGGCGAACCAGACGCCGAAGCCCGGGCCGACGGACAGTCCGGTGTCGTCGAGGCTGCCGATGCCACCGAAGAGGCCACCAGGACCGTCATAGGCGAAGGTGTGGATCAGGACCAGGATCATCAGGACGAAGGAGATGGCGGCCCCGTAGAACAGCCACTCGGACTTGACCTGGCCCGGCTTGACGACACCGATCAGCCCGAGCAGGTACACGACACCGACGGCCAGGGCGATCAGGACCGGGATCCACCACCACAGCGACCAACCGCTGTAGCCGGTGCTGCCGCTGGAGTAGACGGTCTTGACCGAGACGCTCCAGAAGTTGAAGAAGCTGGCGATCAGGGTCAACAGGGAGGCACCGACCACGGCCCAGCCCAGCGGACTGACCTTGCTCGGATCGAAGGCGGGGGTGGCAGGTCCGGGAGCACCGTAGCCGGGCTGCGGCTGGTACCCGGGCGGGGGCACGGCACCGGCCGGCGGGTAGCCCTGACCGGGCGGAACGGCACCGGCCGGCGGGAAACCGGGAGCGGGCTGCTGGTATCCGGGGGCCGGCTGCTGGTAACCGGGCGGGGGAGGAGGAACGGCACCGGGCTGGGGGTAGCCGGGCGGCGGCGGGGGGACTGCCCCCGGCGGCGGGTAACCACCGGCGGGGTTCTGTCCGGGCTGTCCCTGTGGAGGGAACTGGCCGGGTGGTGGTTGAGTCACAGGTACCTCCGGTTGAACCGAGAGCTCGGGTTGGCCCCCGTGTCGGGTGTTGATCGTTGCTGAGTCGACGCTAATGCTCCACCACCGAATTAGGTAGCAAAACGCGAGCGATCACCCTCAGATTTTTCCGTATCGTCACAAGAAGGTGCCCGGGATCGGCCGTTTGATGCATCCCATCTCCGAACTGGGGCTCCGTCGCCCTTCAGAGGTGGCTCAGCCCCCGGCGAAGGGTGGGAGCACGTCGATGGCATCACCTGCGCCGACGGCGCGGGACGGATCTCCCACCACGACCTCGTTCAGCAGGAAACTGCACCGGTCGAGCACCTGGGCGAGGCCGCTGCCGTGGCGTGCTCCCAGGGCCGCCAGGACCGTGGCGACACTGGCCGGGGCGGGCACGGTGACCGTTTCCTCATCGATACCGGTGGCGGCCCGGGCCGCCGCGAAGTAGCGGACGAGGACCGCCGTGCCGCTGGTTGTTGCCGTGGAGGCGCGATCGGACACCCTCAGCCGCCGATCGAGCTCATCGGGCGGTCCGGCTGCAGGAAGGCCGGATCGTTGATGCCGTGGCCGGGCAGCTTCTCCCACATCGCCCCGCGCCAGGCCTGTGCGATCTCCTCGTCGGGCACCCCGGTGCGCAGCAGGACCCGCAGATCGGTCTCGGTGGTGGCGAAGAGGCAGCTGCGGATCTGCCCGTCCGCGGTGAGCCTGGTCCGATCGCAGTCACCGCAGAAGGGCCTCGTCACCGAGCCGATCACCCCGACCGTCGCCGGCCCGCCGTCGACGTCGAACAGTTCGGCGGGGGCTCCGCCCCGCGGGGCGGTGTGCGGACTGAGCCGGTAGCGGGCTCCCAGGTGCTCCAGGATCTCCTCTGCCGTGATCATCTCGCTGCGGGCCCAGCCGTGCTGCGCATCCAGCGGCATCTGTTCGATGAACCGCAGCTCGTAGCCGTGTTCCAGACAGAAGGTCAGCAGATCGACCGCCTCGTGGTCGTTGACCCCGCGCATCAGCACCGCGTTGACCTTGACCGGGGTCAGCCCGGCCGCGGCGGCAGCGGCCAGGCCGTTGATCACATCGGCGTGACGGGGCCGACGGGTCAGCCGGGTGAAGGTGTCAGGGGTCATGGTGTCCAGCGACACGTTGAGTCGGTCCAGTCCCGCGGCGGCCAGCCCCTCGGCCCGCCGGGTGAGTCCGAGGCCGTTGGTGGTCATCGACATCTGCGGACGAGGGGAGAGGGCGGCGGCGCCCGCGATGATCGACTCCACCCCCTTGCGCAGCAGCGGCTCCCCACCGGTGAAGCGCAGTTCGGTGATACCGAGGTGCTCCACCCCGATCGTGATCAGCCGGAGCAGCTCCGCGTCGTCGAGGACCTCGGTGCCGGGGAGCCAGTCCAACCCCTCGGCGGGCATGCAGTAGGTGCAGCGCAGGTTGCACCGGTCGGTCAACGAGATGCGCAGGTCGGTGGCCGTGCGACCGTACCGGTCGATCAGGCCCGGGGCGTCCGGTCGGTCTGCCGTGTGCGGCATCCCCGCAGGCAGGCCGGGAGCGGGGGAACAGGCCGTCGTCGCCGGTCCGCCCGGGGCAGCACCGAACGTCGGAAGTCCCAACGCGATGCCTGCCATGCTCCTCAGCGTAACCGTGCGCGGTACGGGCGGTGCGGACCCGCCGTCGCAGCCGCCGAGGCGGTGCCGAACGGTCCGCGGAGAACGATCAGGACACTTCGTGGCGCGCGGCGGCTCCGATTGGCACTAGCGTCATTGGTATGTGGACAACTGCCGACGTAGACGATTGTTTTGCTCGTGTGACAAAGATGGTTGCCCATCTCCCCGAGGTCGAAGCCGGCCAATGGCACTCCAACTTCCGACTCCAGCTGCAGGGCAAGCGATTTGCCTCAGTTCTGGTGAACCACCACGGCGACGGTCGCCTCGCTCTGAGCTGCAAGGCCGCACCCGGGGACCAGCAGGCGCTGATCGAGGAGGACCCGGAAAGGTACTTCGTGCCTTCCTACGACGGTGCCCACGGCTGGGTCGGCGCGCATCTGGACCCCGAGCACCACCCGAACTGGGACCAGATCGGCGAACTGCTGGTGCAGGCCTGGCGTGAGGCCGCCACGGTGACGATGCTGCGCAAGTTCGACGCGGACAACCCCACCCCGGTGGAGTAGCCGGTCGGCGGAGCAGGCGAACCGGGCGTGGATCCGGGGTGGACCGGCTCCGGTGGTGAATAGTGGTGCGATGAGAACGTTCGTTGATCCGGCAGCGGTGTCCTCGGCCCTGGCCGAGGTCGGGTACCTGCCCGACACCGGCCTGTCGACGGCGGCCTTCCTTGCCCTGCGGCTGCATCGGCCGCTGCTGCTGGAGGGTGAGCCGGGGGCGGGCAAGACCGCCTTGGCGGCGGCGTTGGCCCGTGCCACGGGGGCGCAGCTGATCAGGCTGCAGTGTTTCGAGGGCATCGATGCCGCTCAGGCCCTGTACGACTGGGACTTCCCACGTCAGGTGCTGCATCTGCGCGCCGTGGAGGCGACGGCGGTCGATGCCGATCCGGCCACGGTCGAGTCGCAGCTCTACGGTGAGCGTTTCCTGATCGAGCGACCGATCCTGCGTGCCCTGCGGCAGCCGCCCGCGGTGCTGTTGATCGACGAGATCGACCGGGCCGATGACGAGTTCGAGGCCTTCCTGCTGGAGGTCCTCACCGATTTCGCCGTCACCATCCCGGAGATCGGCCGGGTCGCCGCCGAGGAACCACCCCTGGTGGTCCTGACCTCCAACCGCACCCGCGATCTGCACGACGCCCTCAAACGCCGCTGCCTGTACCACTGGCTCGATCACCCTGGTCTGGATCGCGAGGTGGCCATCCTGCGCAGCCGGCTGCCCGAGATCAGCGACCGGCTCGCCCAGGACGTCGGCCGCGCCGTCGCGGCGCTGCGGTCGGCCGAACTCGTCAAACCACCGGGTGTGGCCGAGAGCCTGGACTGGGCGCGTGCGCTGCACATCCTGGGCGGTGACCGGATCGACCTGGAGCGGGCCACCGCCTCCCTCGGGGCGGTCCTGAAGTACCGCGAGGACCTCGACCGGGTGGCGCAGGTGGGCCTCGCCGGGCTGCTCGGGTTGCGATGACGGCGGCCCGTCCGGCGGTGGAGATCCTGCTGGGGTTCACCCGGGTCGTGGCCGCGGCCGGTCTGCCGGTCAACACCCCACGGTGCGCCGCGTTCCTGGAGGCGGCCGATGCCCTGGACGTCGCCGATCCGCGGCAGACCTATTGGGCCGGGCGGCTGACCCTGTGTGCCGGACCGGCGGATCTGTTCCGTTACGACACCGCCTTTCTCGCCTATTTCGGGGAGAGCTTCACCGGTCTGGGACACGGGCCGGGCGGGCCGCGGTCGGCCGGGGCGGCCGCGCATCCCCTTCGTGGAGACACCGGGCACCCGACGCCGGGCGAGGACGAACCGACCCCGGTGCCCGGGGCCACCTCGGATCTGGAGCTGTTGCGGGACCGGGACTTCCAGGACCTGGACCAGGCCGAACAGGTGGCGCTGCAGCGGCTCTTCGACCGGATGCGACCGAGCCCGCCCGTCCGCAGGGTTCCGCGGCGTCGGCCGGCGGATCGGGGTCGGCCGGACCCGCGACGCACGGTCGCGGCGATGATGCGCAGCGGCGGTGAGCCCGTTCGACTGCACCGTCGGGAGCGGCGGCTGCGACCCCGCCGGATCGTGGCCCTGGTGGACATCTCCGGATCGATGGCACCGTACGCCGATTCGTTGCTGAAATTCGCCCGGATGCTGCAGCGCAGGTTTCCCGGCTCGGTCGAGACCTTCACCATGGGGACGAGGCTGACCCGGGTCACCGGGGCGCTGGCCCACCCGGTGGCGCAGACGGCCCTGGTGGCCGCAGCGGCCGCCATCCCGGACTGGTCCGGGGGGACACGGCTCGGCGAGACCCTCGGGGCCTTCGTCGGCCGCCACGGGCGGCGGGGGGTGGCCCGCGGGGCGGTGGTGGTGATCTTCTCCGACGGATGGGAACGGGGGAGCGCGGACAGGCTCGCGACCGAACTCGCCGCCCTGCACCTGCTTGCCCGGACCGTGATCTGGGTCAACCCGCACCAGGGCAAGGTGGGGTACCTGCCGGTCCAGTCGGGGATGGTGGCCGCGCTGCCCCACGTCGATCACTTCCTGGCCGGCCACAGTTATCGCACCCTGGAGGAACTGCTGGTGGTGATGGAACGTGCGTGACATCCTCACCGACCTGCTGAAGTGGTGGGAGAACGGGGAAACCGCCGCCGTCGGAACCGTTGTCGGCACCTTCCGGTCGGCCCCGCGAGCGGCCGGGGCGGCCATGGCGGTCGGCGCCGACGGGTCGGCCGTGGGGTCCGTCTCGGGTGGTTGTGTGGAAGGTGCGGTGTACGAGCTCGGCACCGGGATCCGTTCGGGCGGGGCGGCCGTGCTGCAACGGTTCGGGGTGAGCGACGACGACGCCTTCAGCGTCGGACTGACCTGCGGCGGCATCATCGACATCTTCGTCGAACCGTTGTCCCGGGGCACCTTTCCCGAGTTCGGGGTGTTCGCCGCTGCGGTCCTGGACGGTACCCCGGTGGCCGTGGCCACGGTGATCGACGGAGCCGCGGATCGGGTCGGGCGGCATCTTCTCGTCTGGGCCCAGGACGGTTCGGGGCCGACCGGTTCCCTGGGCAGTATGCGCCTTGACGACGCGGTGACCGATGACGCACGGGGGTTCCTCGCCGCCGGGCGCACCGGGGTGCTCACCTACGGGCCGGACGGTCAACGTCGCGGGGCGGGGCTGCGGGTGTTCATCTCCAGCTTCGCCCCCGCCCCCCGGATGCTGGTTTTCGGGGCGATCGACTTCGCCGCCGCGCTGGCCAGGATCGGCAGCTTCCTCGGGTACCGGGTCACCGTGTGCGACGCGAGGCCGGTGTTCGCCACTGCCAAGAGGTTTCCGCTGGCCGACGAGGTGGTGGTGGACTGGCCGCACCGTTACCTGCACCGGCAGGCCGCAGCCGGGGCGATCGACCAGCGGACCGTGGTGTGTGTGCTGACCCACGACCCGAAGTTCGACGTGCCCCTGCTGGAACTGGCGTTGACCCTCCCGGTGTCCTACATCGGGGCCATGGGATCGCGCCGGACACATCAGGATCGGCTGGAGGCACTCCGGCGTGCGGGGGTCTCCGAGTCCGACCTCGGTCGGTTGTCCTCACCCATCGGACTCGATCTCGGTGCGAGAACACCTGAGGAGACGGCGATCTCGATCGCCGCCGAGATCATCGCCCGGCAGTGGAGTGGTGGCGGTCGGCCGCTCACCGACCTGGACGGTGCGATCCATCAGCATGTCGAGCACGAGGCACCGGATTTCGGCTGACCGCGTGGGTCACCGGTCGAGGTGCCTGCCGGCCCCACGAAGACCGGGGTTGTCCACGGTGATCCGAACGGTGGCGATCTGGGAGAGGTAGCCGCCCATCTGTGGATGGTGCTCGAACCGCTGCCGAAAACTGCTGCTGTGCAGGAAATCTGCGATCCGTCCGGGGATGCCGCCGGCGAGGTAGACACCACCGAGGGCGCCGTAGGTCAGGGCGGCGGTGGCGGCGACCGTGGCCAGCTGCTGACAGAACAGCGTGAGGGTGGTGACGCAGTCGGGGTCGGTGCCCCGTTGGCCGCGGTCACTGATCTGCGCCGCGGTCAGCGGTTCTGCCGGGTGACCGGACAGGAGGCACACGGCCGCGTGGGTTCGGACCAGGCCTGGCCCGGAGACCATGGTTTCGGCACTCACCGAGCCGTGGGCGCGCCGGAGGACGCCGATGACCTCGCTGTCGTAGTCGTCGAAGGGAGCGGCAGGGATGTGCCCTCCTTCGCCGGTGACCACCTGCCAGCCGGTGGCGGTCGGCAGCAGGCCGGCCATCCCCAGACCTGTGCCCGGTCCGAGTACCGCCTTGGTCAGACCGTCCCTGGGCGGGACCGTGCCCAGTGGGGCGGTGTCCGATGCGGTCAGGGTGGGAACGGCGAGGGCGATGGCGGCGAAATCGTTGATCACGTCGAGGTGTTCCAGGCCCAGTTCCGCCCGGGTCCGGGTGATGGAGAACCGCAGCGGTGTGTTCGTCAGCCCGCAGAGGTCGCCGTTGATCGGTCCGGCGAGGGCGACGCACATCCGGCTCGGTGCGGTGAAACCGACCTGCCGCAGGTAGTCCTGGACCAGCTCGGTCAGGTTGCCGCGCCCGGCGCACTCGAGGTTCCTGATGTGGTGCAGCGCACCGGAGTCCGGATCGGAGAAGGCGAATCTGGCGTTGGTGCCACCGATGTCGGCGACCAGACGATGACCGGTCGGTGGTGCGACGAGAACTGCGGTGTGTGCTGAAGCTGTGGTCATGGCGTGCCTTATGTGACGGTACTTGTGTCATGACGCGCCGGCGTTGCGGCCGGTGCGATGAATCAGGTGGGGCGGACAGGTGGTGACGTCGGTCGGCGTGCTCCGCAGGAGGAGCTGTCGAGGGATTGCCGGCATCTTCCACCGGGTTCGTGGAGCGGGTGGGGCCGGTTTCCTGCCTCCACGGCCGGCGCGCGGTCGGCGGGCAGGGTGCGGCGCATCGTTGCTTCCTCCTCCTGAGGCGGTCTGGGCGCAGGCTCGGCGGGCCGGTGACTCGTGCCACGGCGGATGCCCAATGCTATGGCTGAGCATGCCGGAAATGGGTAGGTCGGACCGTCGTTATCAGATTGTTTTACTCTGGGTTTAGCCATAACTACCGACCGGTAACCCTGTGAACTGCTGAGATTGTGACCGATCCGGGTCAGTGACGAGCAAATATGTCAACAGAAAACAATCAGGCCGTCTGGGTTGCGGGATTTTTGTGTACGTATACTCATTAAAAGTGATTGACCCGTTCGGGTGGAGGAGTGTGTCCGGTATGGCGAACCAACATCCGCAGGAGCTCGATGCGAGCGGTGGGGTGGGGCACCGTCCGTCGCGCCTGCGGGAGATGAGCGTGCAGCTCATCGTCGACGAGGTCGCCGCCTCCGGGTCGGTCAGTCAATCCGATCTGGTGAGGGTCACCGGCCTCTCCCGGGCGACCGTGGCGTCCGTGGTGACCGACCTGGTGACCGAGGGGCGGCTGGTGCTGTCCGCCGGGCCCGAGACCGTCGGCCGTGGGCGGCCGCCGCGCCTGCTCAGCCTGGGCACGGCCGCCGGTTACGTCGTCGCCATCGATTTCGGGCACGCCCATCTGGCCGTGGCGATCGCGGACCGGGCAGGGGTGCTCCTGCACGAGGAGAACCAGGTGCTCGATGTCGACGGATCGTCCACCGAGGTGCTTCAGACCGCGGTGGACACCATCCGCCGGAACGCCGCCGCACTCCCGACCTGTCAGGGGCGGCCTGCCGCGGTGGTGATGGGGGTGCCGGGTCCCATCGACATCGAGTCCGGCCGCCTGCGCAGCGGCACCCTGCTGCCGGGATGGGTGGGCAGCAACCCGGCCGAGGAGCTCGGCCGTCTGGTCGGCCAGCGGGTCTGGGTGGAGAACGACGCCAACCTGGGAGCCCTCGGCGAGATGGCCTACGGTGCGGCCCAGGGAGTTCGGGACTTCCTGTACGTCAAGGTCTCCTCGGGTATCGGGGCCGGTGTGGTGGTCGACGGCCGGATCTACCGTGGATCACGCGGCACCGCCGGGGAGATCGGTCATGTCCAGGTCCGGGATGACGGAGCCCTGTGCCGGTGTGGGAGCCGAGGGTGCCTGGAGACGCTGTCCTCGGCCGATTCCGCGTTGGGGTTCCTGCGTCAGGCACACGGGGAAGGTCTGACCTTCGACGACGCGATGGCCATCGTCCGGTCGGCCGATCCGGGCGCGGTGCGCCTCTTCAACGACATGGGCATGGCGATCGGGAAGGTCGTCGCGGCCGTCTGCTCGAACCTGGACCCACAGGTGATCGTGGTCGGCGGCAAGATGGTGGACGCGGAAGGTCCTCTGCTGGAGGGGATCTCGACGGCGGTGCGCCGGTACACCCAGCCCTATGTCTCATCCCAGCTCGCGGTCGTGGCCGGAACCCTCGGTGCACGCGCGGGTCTGCTCGGGGCCGTGGCCGAGGCGGTCAGGCATGCCCACGTCCGGTGAGCGGGCCGGGCCGGAGGTACGGGCGAGGAATTCGGCCAGCGAGATCGGACGGATCCCGGTGAGCATCTCGACATCCTTGCTGGCCAGGTCCATCTCGCCCGCCGCAATAGCGGTGTAGGTACTGACCCAGGCGTCGTTCTGCCACTCGGGTGCGCGCCATCTGCGTCGGGACAGATACGCCTCGGACACCGTCTCGTTGTGGAAGACGACCTCCGAACCCCGTGAACGGCCGATGATCTCCGCGATCTCGGACATGGTCAGGGATTCGGGCCCGGTCAGTTGGTAGGTTCGGCCACGGTGGGCCGACGGGTCGCGGAGCACCGCCACGGCCGAACGCGCGACGTCGGCCCTGCTGACGGCAGCGGTTCGACCGTCGCCGGCCGGCCCCCGGACAACCCCGTCCTCACCCACCAGTGCGGTCATGAAATCCAGGTAGAGGGCATCCCGCAGGAAGGTGTGGTCCATCCCGGACGACCGGATGTGTTCCTCGGTCCGGTAGTGGTCGCGGGCGAGGGTGAAGACGGCGTCCGGGGACGCTCCCAGGAAGGAGGTGTAGACGATGTGCCGGACTCCTGCCGTCGCGGCCGCGTCCACGAAGGTCCGGTGGTCGTCGATCCGGGTGCTGCTCTCGGCCGCCGAGACCATCAGCAGGGTCCGGGTGCCGGTGAGTGCGGCAACGGAACGGTCGAAGTCGTCGTAGGAGGACTCCCGGACCACCGATCCAGGCAGGGCAGGTGCTTTCGCCGGGTTCCGCGCGAGCAGCCGCAGGCCGAGCCCCGATCCGGCGAGGGCTCCGGCGACCAGGCCGCCCACCGAGCCGGTGACGCCGGTGATCGCCAGATCGGGTGATGGTCGGTCCGTCACGATGAGGGTCCTTCCGCGGGACATCGGCGAATGTCCGTCCGTCGCCGTCGGTGCAATTCCTGCGCCGTCAGCCAGTACAGCAGACCGATGGCGTGCCCGGTAGTACTCACCAACGGGTGAGTACTACCCGGTCGATACAGCAGGAATCTTTTCATTTCCCCGGTGTGAGGTGCAGAAATGGCGCAGCGGCAGGGGCGTGGCGCGGTGATCGCCCTCCGGTGAAGGTCCTGCCCTGCGGTCGTTCTCGGAAGGTGTGACGTGCCGGACGGGAGTTCCTAGCAGACGGATGGTGCGTGGGCCGAACGGGGGGCTGACAATGGGCGCGTTTGGCCCAGCCTTTAGTGTGATCAATGTTCCTGTTCGGGTGCATTTGTACCGGAATGTGTTCCATATGTCGCGCTCCCGGTGCTACATATATCGCCATAACGAGTGCGGTTCGCGGTTGATGGTGACCAAGGGCTGACGGGGATCGTCGGACAGCGCGAGCGGATGTGCGGTGTCGACCATGGGGGTCGCGCCCGGCAGAGGGGGATGGATGTTCATGGCTGTTTTCGGTACCGATCCGAGGGGACGCGGGGCAGCCCGACGGGCCGTACATGCAGGGCGGTTGGGAGGGTGATCACCGCAGCGGCCGGGGTTGCACCCGGCGAGGAGGGAAACACCTTCATCGGATCTGCCGGTCTTGAGCAGTTGTCGATCTTCGCCGACTTCAGTGCCCCGGAGACCTACGGTTTCCTCGGCCGGCTCACCTTCACCCAGCTGGGGGCGGTGGGACTGAGTGTCGTCACTTCCACCGAGCTGACGATCAGCAGGACCAAGGCGCACATCAACCGTCACCCGATGGGCTCGGCGATCATCACGCTGGTCCTCGACGGTGTGTGCCGGGTGGTCCAAGGACGCCACCAGGTGATCGCCGATGCGGGCCAGTTGCTGGTCAGGCTCTCCGACACGCCGTATGCCATGACGATGCAGGACAACACCACTCTGGTCGAGGTGTCGATCCCCCTTCCGATCGGGTCACCGAAGGATCTGAACGACCTGCTGGCGTTCTCGGTGCCGGATTCGGAGGTGAGCCTGCGGATCGACCGCCAGCTGCTCAACCTGAGCACCGTGCAACCGACCCCGGGCTCGGCCGAGGCACTCGCCGCCGAACGGACCCTGCTCGACCTGTCCGCAAGGCTGGTCGCCGAGATCGGAGGGGCGGCCACCAAGGTCCATCGGCAGCAGGTCAATCGGACAGGGCGGGTATGACCTCCTTCTCGAACATCTCGATACCCGAGGTGTCGTAGGCCGCCTCAGCGAAATACGTGATGGCATAAGTCATTCCGGCCGCCTTGAGGGCCAGCAGATTCTCGATGACCTGTTCGGGGGTGCCGAAGGCCGGCATACCGCGCAGGGAGTCGGCGAGCGTATCGGCCCGTGCCTCGCCGATACGCGGAACGGCTCGCTCACGCAGCTGCCGCAGTCGGTCCTCCACCTCGGACTCGCTGGCACCGATCACCACGTTGTAGTTGGAGCTGCGGGTGATGGCCTCGAAATCGGTTCCCACGGCGGAACAGTGGTCGCGTAGCAGCGCCGATTTGTGGGTGAAGCCCGTCAAGGTGCCGTCGAAGTTGGTGTACGAGGCGTACTTCGCGGCGATCTTGAGGGTCACCTTCTCGCCACCTCCGGCGATCCACAGCGGGATCCCGCCCGGCTGCAACGGAAGTGGCCGACAGATGGCTCCGTCGATCTCGTACTGCCGCCCGCTGAAGGTGACCTTCCCCGCGGTCCAGGCCTCACGCATGATCTGGACGCCCTCGTCCAACATGCGCAGGCGCTCCGGTGCGGCCGGGAACCCGTATCCGTAGGCGCGCCACTCGTGCTCGTACCAGCCGGCACCGATTCCCATCTCGACCCGTCCGCCCGAGATGATGTCGGTGGTGGCCGCGACCTTCGCCAGGTACATCGGGTTGCGGTAGGCCATGCAGGTGCACATCTGGCCGAGCCGGACCCGGTCGGTCACGGCACCGAAGGCGGACATCAACGACCAGGCCTCGTGGGTGGCTTCGTCGGTGGGTTCGGGAACCGTGTGGAAGTGGTCGTACACCCAGATGGACTCCCACGGGCCGGCGTCGGCCCGTTGGGCGAGTCTTTTCATCGTCGGCCACTGGGCGACCGGGTCGATCCCGGCCAGGTCCAGCCGCCAGCCCTGCGGAATGAACAGTCCGAACCTCATCGTCGCCATGCGCCCGAGCGTAGTCCCGGAGCCGATCGGCATCCCCGGGGATCGTCGCCGTCGACAACTGTGTGTCGATTGTGATCCCGTCGTCCTGGGGAAATTGGGCATAATCACCTACGCTCCGTAATCGAGTATGTACGTTTTGTCGATTTCGCCTGCCGGGCCGAGAGATGATCCCGCCCCGGATCGCCGGCGCAGGTGACAGGGAAGCAGGGAGGGGAGGACCATGGCGATGTCACGGATCAGGGTGCTCCTGCCTTCGACCCGGATCGGTCTGGGACGCCTTCTCGAATCCGCCACCACCGCCGTGGTCCTCGTCACCGCCCTGGCCGCGCTGGTGCTGGCGGGTGTGCCCGGGACGAAGGAGTCGCCCGCGGCACGGGCGGCCTTCACCGTGGCCCTGCTGCTCGCCACGACCGCCGCGGCAGGGCGGGTGCTGCTCGCCGCCCAACGTCAACCGTGGCGGGCCCGGTGCCTGAGCTGCCTGGCGGTGTGCATCCTCACCTTCGGCGCCGGCGTGCTCCAGCTGGCCGCAGGTGACGGGGCCACCCCGCAGGACAGCCGGATCCTGTTCCAGCTCTCGGTGTCCGCGCTGCTGGGTTTCGTGGTGTTCGACATCCAGCTGCCGAACCGCCAGGTCTGGGCGCTGGTCGTGGAGATGGGCGCCATCGTGGGCGGGGGCCTGTGCCTGGCGGCCATGCCGTTGCTGGTCAGCCTGATCCTGCCGAGCGGTGGCGCCTCCCCGGTGGTGATCGCCGTGCTCTACAGCGTCATCGACCTGGTGATCTGCGGTGTGATCGTGCTGCAGATCCGCAAGGGCATGCGGACGCCGACCCTGCCGACACGGCTGATCCTCCTCGCCTGCGTCGGACTGGCGACGACGGACCTGATCTACCTGTACCTGGTGCAGGCGGGTCGGCACCCGGACGGACTCGTGTTCCTCCTGGTCTATTTCGCCATCTTCGCAGTTCTCGTCACGGGAGCCTGTGCGATGACGACCTACCCGGAGCTGCGCAGCGGCGTGGAGCCCGCGATCCCGATGGTGCTCGTCGGGGTGGTCGCCGTGGTGGTGCTGGCCCTCAGCGACCCTCCGGGACCCGGCACGCTGACCACCGTGGCGGGGATCGTCACCCTGGCCGCCGTGCTGATCCGGATGATCCTCGCCCTCCGGCAGGCCCGGCTGGCCGCAGGCGCCCTGCATCTGTCCAGGACCGACGAGCTGACCGGGCTGCTGAACCGACGTGCCCTGTTGTTCCACCTGGACGAGATGACCTCCCGGGGGACGCCGTTCGCGCTGCTCCTGATGGATCTGGACAAGTTCAAGGAGATCAACGACACCCTCGGGCACGTGGCCGGGGACGCGGCGCTGATCGAGATCTCCGGCCGCCTCGCCGACGTCCTCGGTCCCGACGGTCACCTCGCCCGTCTGGGCGGGGACGAGTTCGCCGTCCTGATCGCAGAGAACGAGGAACCGCGGCTGGTCCGGCTCGCGGACTCCATCCGTGCCCGGTTGGCCCCGCCGATGGAACTGGCCGGGCAGCTGATGTCGGTGGACGTCTCGATCGGTGTCTCGATGAGCCGGGGTGCCGACCGTACGGCCAGCGAGCTCCTGCGCGAGGCGGATGTGGCCATGTACCGGGCGAAGACCACCCGTTCCGGATCGGCCTTCTACAGCGACACCAGGGACGAACACGCCCGGACCGCGCTGCAGTTGAGCCAGCTCCTCCGCGAGGATCTGCGGCACGGCCGGGTGGAGATGCGGTACCAGGGCCAGATCGACTCCACGACAGGTGCTCTGGTCGGTGCCCAGGCGCTCGCGGGGTGGCGGCACCCCTCGGGTGAGGTCTGGAGCGAGGCCCGGTTGTTGCGCCTGGCCCGGCAGGCCGGCCTGCTGCCGAAACTGATCGAGACGGTGATCACCCGCGCCCGTTCGGAGAGTGCCGCCTGGTTGCGGTCGGGGATGATCACCCGGATCTCCTTCGCCTGCGAGACCAGGGAGTTGCTGTCGGCCCCGATCCGACGGACCCTGTTCGAGTCCATCGAGTTCGACCCGACGGCGCGTGATTCGTTGATGGTCCAGATCACCGAGGAGTCCTTCCTTGCGGGCGAGGACAAGGTCGGTCGTGCCATCCGGGAGCTGCGCACCCGCGGGGTACAGGTGTCCATCGACAACTACGGTGTCGGTTTCTCCTCCCTCTCCCTGCTCAAGGACCTGCCGATCCAGGAGCTGCGGATCGACGCCTCCTTCGTGGAACTCATCGGGCAGGACCAACGACGGCAGGCGATCGTGGCCTCGTCCTCGGCGCTGGCCCGCTCACTGGGTATTCGGCTGGTGGCCCCGGGGGTGCGCGACGACGCACAGATCGAGCTGCTGACCTCCCTCGGGGTCGAGGTGCTCCAGGGGGACGCGATCGCCGCCCCCCTGTCTGCCGTGGAGTTCGGCCGCTGGGCCCGGCAGGTCGGTGCCGGATCGGCGGCACGACGCCACGCCGTCGACGGATCGTCGGTCCGATGATCCGTCACCACACCGGTGAGTCCGCCGGACATGCCGACGAGCATCTTCCGGAGATCGCCACGGACCAGGAGATGCCGGCAGGTCGCTGGTCGGCGGCCGCGCGTCCGGTCCAGTGGGTGGCGATCGCGGCGACTGCCGCACTGGTGCTGGTGGCAGGGCTCCGCGCCCTGCCGAACTCCCTGGGGGTGTCCAGCGAGTGGTGGGGTGTGGTCGCGATCCTGGCCGCGATCCCCCTGGTCGGAAGCCTCGCCGTGGCCGCGGTGGTGCACCGGCGACGGCGGGCGTCCCTGACGGCACTGGGCTTCGGGATCGTCTGCTGGGTGCTGGCGGCGGCCGGATCCGCGGTGGTCAGCACGGTGAGTCCGCTCAAGTTGACCGAGCAGGTACTGCTGGCGCTCGCCTACCTCTCGCTCACCGTGTTCGTCTACTTCGACGTCGGCCGGCGTCGGCTGAGCATCCGGTGGATCGAGACCGCCGCGACCGCCGGGGGTGCCATGTGCGCCGTGTCGCTGATCGTCATGCTGGCTTTCCGGATCCAGGGCAGGCCGGTCGAGGTGACGAACTGGCTCGCCCTGGTCCACTCCACCCTCGACATGCTGCTCGCGGGCGTGGTGCTGAGCCAGATCCGACGTCGACACCGGGCCAACACCCCGTCCTCCTACCTGCTGGCCCTGGGGTTCGGCATCTTCGCCGTCACCGACCTCTGGTACGCCGTCGACCTCATCGGTGGGGCGCACCAGCAGATCTCGTCGGCCGCCCTGGGCTACTCCCTCGGCCTCGGGCTGATCGTCTCCACGGCCGTCCGGCCGGTGGTCGGCAGGTTCACCGAGTTCCGTCCGTCGATGTGGCCGCTCGTGGCAGCGGCCACCGCGGCCACCCTGGTGCTGGCCATGGCCTCGATCGGGGAGTCCGGGGATTTCACGATCCTGCCTGCGGTGGTGACCCTGTCGCTGGTCGGGATGCGGATGATGGTGGGGCTCAAGGATGCGCAGCTCGCGACGGAGGCGATCCGGCTGTCCCGGACCGACGACCTGACCGGTCTGCTCAACCGGCGGGCCATCGTCCTGGAGATCGACCGGCTGCTGGCGCGTTCGGAGTTCTCGGCCCTGCTGCTGCTGGACCTGGACAAGTTCAAGGACGTCAACGACAGCCTCGGGCACAGCGCGGGGGATGCCGTCCTGATGACGGTGGCCGACCGGCTCCAGGGCATCTGCCCGGACGGCGTACTGGTGGGCCGCCTCGGCGGTGACGAGTTCGCCGTCCTGGTGCGGGACACCCGCCGGGTGGATCCGAAACAGCTCGCCGGGGCGATTCGCCGTGCCATCCAGGTTCCGCTGCAGTTCGACGAGCTGGAATTCTCCGTCGACGTCTCGATCGGCATCGCCTCCGCCGGGCGGTTCGCCGGGCCAGGGGTGTCGCTGGGAACCGGGCGGGGGCCGGCGTCCGCGGAGCTGCCGGTTCCCGACTCCACGGAGCTGCTGCGGCGGGCCGACGTGGCGATGTACGAGGCCAAGGCAGCGGGCGGGGGCGCGGTGCCGTACACCGCCTGGCACGACCGCGATCTGCAAGGTCAGCTCCAACTCGGCCAGGATCTGATCAGGGCGGTGGACGGCGGCGAGCTGACGGCCTACTACCAGCCGCAGGTTTCGGCAGGCAGCCGCGAGCTGGTGGCGGTGGAGAGCCTGGTCCGGTGGCGGCGGCCCAACGGAGATGTCCTGCTGCCTGCGGCCTTCCTGCCGATCGCCCGCAAACTCGGGCTGATGCCGTTGATCACCCGCCGGATGTTGCAGATGACCATCGCCGACGGCAAGGCCTGGGTGGAGAGCGGTCTGATCAGCCACGTCTGCCTGAACTGCGATCCCGAGGAACTGCTCTCCGACGACTTCCAGACGATGCTGCTGGACGAGCTCGCCGCCTCCGGGCTACCGGGTTCGGCGATCCTGATCGAGGTCACCGAGGAGACCTTCTTCAACGACCTCGACGCGGCCCGACGGGTGATCGAGAACCTGCGTGGGTACGAGATCCAGGTGTCCATCGACGATTACGGCGCCGGCTTCTCCTCCCTGTCCTACCTCAGGGATCTGCCGGTGCAGGAGCTCAAACTGGACCGGACGTTCACCGAAGGTGTGCGTACCGAGCGACGCAGCAGGCTGCTGGTGGACTCCACGAGCAGGCTGGGACGGGCACTGGGCCTGCGTCTGGTGGCCGAGGGCGTCGAGGACGAGGAGACGGCCACGATCCTGACCGGAATGGGGGTCGACCTCCTGCAGGGTTTCCACATCGGTGTGCCGATGCCGGCCGCTCAGTTGCTCGAGTGGTGTGAGATCTCCGGCCGGGCATCGGGTTCCGGGCGGGGCAAGGGGCGGTCGACCGGCCCCAGCATCGCCGAAACGGCCTCGGTGATCTCGTCCGCGCAACGGCGATAGGCCTCGATCGGCAGGCCGATCGGATCGTCCAGATCATCCAGTTCCGGTGCGATGGGCTGCAGGGCGGAACGGGCGTAGCGCGCCTCGACGATGAGTTCGGCCCCCAGGGTGTCCCAGCTCGTGGTGGTCCGTTCGGGAACTGCGGAACAGAGCCGGGCGAACTGCTTCAGGGTGAACACCCGGTTGATCACCGCAGGGACCAGCGACACCACGTAGGACCGGTGTTCGCGTGAGGCGACAAGGATGAGATCGGCTGCCCGGGCGATCTCCTCGGTCAGCTGGCGACCGGTGAAATCGGTGGTGGGGACCCCACGCTCGCCCAGGACCTGCTGCACGTGGTCGTGCATCGGTCGACCCACCAGCGCGTGGGTGCCGGCCGAGGTGACCTCCCAGCGGGTGCCAGGGACGTCGAGGCCCGTCAGTCGTTGCCGCAGGATCAGTTCGGCGAGCGGGGAACGGCAGTGGTTGGCCGTGCACACCATGAGGACCCGGAAATTGCTCGTCATCGTTCGCCTTCCACATGTGAAGCCGATCTGACTCCGCTGTGATCATGCCAGGCGTTCCGCAGGGCTCGCGACCAGCATCGACTCGATGGTGGGACCGCACCACCCGTTAGCAGGAATCGAGGGTGTTGTGTCCGTTTCGTCCCCCGCATCCGGTTCGCGTGCTGTACGGTTCAACTATCAGGAGGATCCAGGACCGAAGGTCCCGGATGCGTACTCCCGCTCGTAACTTTTCTCGTCGTTGGCGTCCT
>QXCQ01000174.1:0-708 GCA_003576535.1 Nakamurella silvestris
CGAGACCGTCGAACCGGCGGTGCCTTTTCTGACGGGACACGGCGTGGAAGTGTCAGAAGACGCGCCGCCGGGTGTCGATCAGGCCGAGCGGCTCGCCCCTGCCGGTCGCGCCGGGGGTGCCCCGAGTTCCGGTAGCGAGCGCGACCACGTCACCTGCCCGGCAAGCAATTCCACGTCTGCCACCTCGGAACCGGCGGTGCCTTTCCTGACAGAACACGCCGAGGAAGTGTCAGATAGCGCGCCGCCGGATGCCGAGTGTGGCTCATCGGCTGGGTCCGACATCACCTGCCCGGGGACAGGTTCCGTGTCGGAACTCGTCGACCAGTTTGCCGGTGCTGCCGCCGATGAGGCCCACCCGGATGATGTGTGGCCCATCCCCGATGGGGTCCCGGGTGCCCTGGGCCGCCCAGACCCGTTCCCGTTGCAAAACGGCACCACACCCCGGATCAACGTCACCGTAGCCGCCACCACCCTCATTGGGTTGGACGATCAACCCGGTTCGTTGGACCGGTACGGGCCGATCACTGCCTTCCAAGCCAGGGCGATCTCGTTGGGTGGGGATTGGTATCGGATGATCACCGACCCGCACACCGGGGTGCTCCTGGATCTGGGCAGGACCAGATACCGACCAACGCAGGCTCTCATCGACTATGTGTGCGCTCGGGATCGGACCTGCCGGTGGCCCGGCTGCCACCAACCCGCGATGCT
>QXCQ01000174.1:879-31191 GCA_003576535.1 Nakamurella silvestris
GAGGGCAGGCGCCGTGCGATCAGCCGATACGGGTCCCCGCCGGCCGACGACGCCTGACGGAGGCAAGGCCACCCAGCAGGATCAACAGGAATCCCAGACCCAGCAGGGCACTCACATCCACACCGGTGTAGGCCAATCCGGTGCCGGGAACAACGGGTGCCAACGGCAGCAACGGAGCAGCCTGCGGGACCGGAACGGGCTGCGGAGTACCCGGGTCGGCCGGGGATCCCGGATTCGCCGGTGTCCCGGGCTGGGCAGGGCTACCCGGCTGGGCCGGATTCGACGGGGTCACCGGAGTGACCGGGACGACCGGCTCGGTGGGGGTCGTCGGATCTGTCGGGTTGACCGGGGTGGTCGGATCGGTCGGATCCACCGGTGTCACCGGGTCCGTCGGGTCAACCGGGGTGACAGGATCCGTCGGGTCCGTGGGATCCACGGGAGTGACCGGATCAGTCGGATCGGTCGGTGTCACGCAGTTGCCCGAAGCGTTTCCGAGCAACCCGATGGCGTTGCCGCAGACGTCGATCGGGATATCGATCACGCCACCGCCACCACCCGGAGGAACAACACAGTTGCTGTCCGCATCACCCAGCAGACCCAGGGCATTACCGCACACGGTCACGGGAACGTCGACCAGACCGCCACCACCACCGCCCGGGGTAACAACACAGTTGCTCTCGGAATCACCCAACAAACCCAGGGCATTACCGCACACGGTCACGGGAACATCAACCACGCCACCGCCGCCGTTACCACCGGGAACAACACAATCGGCCGAACCATCACCCAGCAGACCAAGAGCATTCCCACACACAGTCACGGGAACGTCGACCAGACCACCACCATTCTCAGGATCGGTGGCAGTACCCCCGGTAGTACCGGTGCACTCAGCCGAACCGTCACCCAGCAGACCCAGAGCATTCCCACACACGCTCACCGGCACACTCACCACCGGAACATCAGAACCACTGCCTGTGCCAGGGCCAGGGCCAGAACCAGCGCCGGCGCATTCCGCATCCGCGTCACCAATGGCATTCCCGCAGACCGTCACCGGAACCGAGATGGCACCGCCGCCGGTGGCAGGGACCTCGCAGTCCGCACCCCCCTCACCGAGGATGCCGAGCGCATTCCCGCAGACGGTCACCGGCACGGCGATCACCGTGTTGTCGTCATCACCGGCAGCAGGCTGGTTGGAACCCGCCTGCCCGCACCCGGCTGCGGAATCACCCAACAGACCCAGTGAATTCCCGCAGACGGTCACCGGGATCTCGATCAGGCTGTCCTGACCGGTGTCCCCGGCCGTCACACAATCGGCCTCGGCCTCACCGACGGCATTCCCGCACACAGTGATCGGCACGTTGATCAGCCCGGTCGAGCCGCCAGCCGAACCCGAACCCGAACCGGCACCGGCACCGGCACCGGCACCGGCACCGGCGTTGCTACAGCTGCCCAGGGCATCACCCAGGATGCCCTGGGCATTCCCGCACAGCAGCACCGGAGCATCCAGCAGCGAGTGATCTCCGGATCCGGCAGCGGAACCGCCACCGCCCGAACTCGAGCCCGAGCCTGTCGACCCCGCATCCGCGTCACCCAGTACCGCGGTGGCATTGCCCACCACCTTCACCGGGGCCTGCACGACAGCGTCTCCCCCGTGTTCCACCGGGGTCGAACTGCCCGGGGCCGGCGCGTCCGAACCGGAGGTGACGGCATCACCGAGCACCGCCGTGACATTGCCGACCACGTCCACCGGGGCCTCGACCACCGCGTCACCATCCCCCTTCGCGGGACCAGCCGGTGCGCTCTCCTCCGGTGCTGCGGGACCTGAGGTGACGGCATCACCCAACACCGCGGTGGCATTTCCGACGACCTTCACCGGAGCCTTGACCACCGCATCCGCACCGCCCTCGGGCGGGGTCGCCGCCTCGTCGCCCGACGAAGCAGCAGCATCACCGAGGACCGCGGTGGCATTGCCCACCACCTTCACCGGTGCGTTCACGACCGCATCGGCCGGGGGTTCGGCCGGTGCGGTCGACGCACCACCCGACGAGGTATCGGCATCACCCAACACCGCAGTGGCATTGCCCGCCGCCCTCACCGGGGCCTTCACCACCGCATCACCATCACCCTGCGCCGCAGCAGGGGCGTCGGCCGCAGGAGCAGCAGCCGCCTCCGAGGTCTTGGCGTCCCCCAGGACCGCGGTGGCGTTCCGTGCGATCTTCACCGGCACCGACAGGAGACCCTTGTCCCCGGCGCTGGTTCCGGTCCCCGAATCCCCGGTCGACGTGGCATCCGCCAACACCCCGGTGGCATTCCCGACGATGTCGACCGGCACCGAGATGAGGTCGTTGTCCTGGCCGTGGGTGATGTTCCCCGACCCGTGCCCAGCGCTCGACCCGTGCCCAGCGCTCGACGCGTACGCAGCGCTCTGCGAGGTGCTTTCCGCGGCGGCGACGCCCGCCCCGAGGGCGATCATCCCCCCGCTGAAGACCGCGATCTGCAGCCCTCTCCTGATCCATGTGTTCATGACTTTTACTCCCAGAATTGTCAAAGAAAGAGGTTTCTACCGCTTCTGACAGGTCCGAATCCGTTGACGGACAGACCACGTTGAACCGTTCCGCAGTGGCCGAAAGCCACCAGGGACCGATCTCTGGGGGTGGGAACTAATCGGGAGAGAAGGTCGATTCCTCCGCGCGGGCCGTCAGGGCCGCACGCTCGGAGGTGTCGAAGGCGGCGCTGGTGATCGCGCCGCGGGGGTCCTGGTGAGGTGCCAGGCCCGCAAAGAACTTGCTGATACCGCTGTCCGACGCGGATCCCGAGGGAGCCGGCGAACCGGTCGGCGCGGGTGCCGACGGCCGGGGTGAGCTCGGCCGGGACGATCCCGAACCGGTGGCGGCGTCGCCCCGGCTGTGCGCCTGGCCCACCGAGATCCCGTGTCCCACCGAGATCCCATGGCCCGCCGAGGCTCCGTTACCGACGCTGATCCGGGTCGGAACGTCGGAGCTCGGGAAGGACGATCCCACGAGGACGGTCCGTTCTGCCGCAGCGATCCCGGTCCCGGAGAGACCGCTCGCGCCGTTCCCGACAGGCACCAGGCCTGCCGTCAGTACCCGGCCGATCCGGGTACCGAAGGGATCGAAGACGGGTGCACCGCGCGTATTCCCCAGACCTGTTTCGGAGCCGAGAACTTCGGACTCCGTGCCGACCCGACCGTCTTCGCCGGGCCTCGCGGACGGGTCGACACCCGGCTGCGTCCCGGGGACGACCACCGGGTCCACAGCACCCGGATCGAGCAGGATCGGATTCTCCGGCAGCGTCGGGACGATCACCGGAAGGTCCACTCCCGGCAGGATCGGATCGACCGTGTCGACGACGGGATCGACCACGGGCCGGACGACGCCGGAGATGATCTCCTTCACTCCCGTCACAAGATCGTCGACCACCGGCGTGACCTGCTCGGACACGATGTGATCGATCTGCTTGACCGAGGCGACCACCCCGCTGAGATCGACCCCTGCGGTGGCCTTTTCGGTGATCTTGGTGATCGGTTCGGCAACCACCGCAACAGCTTTGGTGATCGGCTTGGCGACCACCTTCACGGTGTGCCGGGCCGGATCGGCCACGGCTTTGACGACCGGCGTGACCGGTGTCGCCACGGCCTCGGCCACCTCGGCCACCGGTTCGGCGACCGCTGCCACCACGGGCTCGACCACCGATTCCGCGACCGGTCGGACCACCGGGGCGGCCACCTCGGCGACCGGCTGGACGGCCGTCTTGACGACCGGAACAGCCGCTGCAACAACAGGTTTCGCCGCCTCGACCACCGGTGCGGCCGCTTCGACCACCGGGGTGGCGGCTTCCGTCACCGGCTGGACGACCTTGGCAACCGGACTGAGGGCCTTGGTCACCGGGGCGACCGCGTCGACGACCGGTTGTGCCGCGTCGGCAACTGGTTTCACCACCGGCTCCACCACGGTTTTGACCGGGTCAAGCACGGGGGCGACGACATCGGTCACCGGCTTGATCGCGGCACCGACCGGGGCGAGCAGATCGTCCACACCGGTATCGGAAAGGTCGATGCCCGTCCCGCCGAGAAGTCCGCCCCCGTCGGCGGAATGACCGGCCGACGCGGACTCGGCGGAGGCCGCGGAGGCGGTCGCCGTCACGCCGAGCCAGGCACCGAAGGAGAGGCCGGCGACCACGCCGACCCGAAACACCCAGCGACGCAGGGGCGATGGGCACACAGCAGGGAGTTCGAGGTTCGTCATCGAACACCTCCCCGCTCGCTTCGCTCGTATCGGCCCATCCGCACCTGCTGCGGGACACGCCCTGCCTACTGCGATCGCTCCGAACAGGTACGCAAAAGACCACCTGTCCACCCGCAAGCCTACGACCGGAATCCGGCAAACAGCTTCATATCACCCCAATTAATGACCCGCGATTACACAGGGCCACATTATTGCGCTGACCAGGTCATTCTCACCCAGCGCAGAGGATCGGACGACTAATACCTTCGTGGGGGCTCAAATGAGCAGGATCATCCGTCACCCCCCAAACACACCTGTGCGGGCCGGGGATGGTTCCCGGCCCGCACAGAAGTCACGCGAATCCGACGCTCAGACGATCAGCACCCACGCCAGGATGACGGCGATGGCCAACACCGACACACACAGCACCAGGATCCAGATCCAGGTCCTGTCAACGGGTTCCGGCTCCGGCTCGACCACCGGTGGCGGTGCCACGTACACCGGTACCGGTTCCGCCACCGGGTGCATGCTGCGCCCGCATCGGACACAGGTCTGTGCGGACAGTGAATTCGGCTCGGCACAGAACGGGCAGGGCACGCCGGCGGTGGCAGCCCGCCCCACGGTGCCGGGAAGTCGGCGCAAGGACGCTCCGGTTTCTGCCCCCGACGGCGCGATCACCGTCGAGCGGGCCCAGAACAACGGGAAGTCGCAGGCCCGACAGAAGTCGTCCGACTGACGCTTGGAGGTGTCGATCTGCGCCTTGAGACCGCACTCGGGACAGGTGACGGTCTCGGCGGTGCCCTGCATCACCGGAGCCTGACTGCCGACGACCGGGATGAACTCGGTCAGTTGCTCACCCAGCCTCGGGGCGGCCGGAGCACGGCGCGATGACGAGAGATCCGGGGCCGCAGGATGATCCGCCGCAGCAGGTGCGGACGGCAGTTTCGTCAGCCCCACGGTGGGAGCCGAATCCGGTGCCGACGAGGGTCCGGTACCGGCAGTCGGAGCCCGGTACTCCACCGGCGGGGTCGGTGCCGGGATCGGGTTGCGATCACTGCGGCGCGCACGTCCGTACCGACGGGCAGGGGCGGGCTCGGTCCGGGTGAGGACCGGGGTGAAGCTGGTGCCGGTCTCGCCGGCTGCAGCAGGAGCGGTGCCCATCGAGGAGGCGGTCTGCTCCTCTGCCGCCGCGCGCACCCCGACCCCCTTCACGGTCGCAGCAGCCGGGATCGGATCGGCGAGCGGCTCGCCCGCGCCACCACCGGCAAGGTCCGTCTGCCCTGGTGGGGCCGCATACGTCGGAGCAACTCGCGGGGCAGGCAGGGCGGCAGGCGACAGGAGCGGCAGCCCTGGACCGGTAGCGGCCGGTCCGGGATCCACCACGGGAGTCGTTGCAACGAGGGCCGGACCAGCAGGGGCGGGACCAGCGGGCGCAGGACCGGCGGGCGCAGGACCGGCGGGCGCAGGACCAGCAGGTGCGGAATCAGCAGAGCCGACCACGTCGGCCGCCGCGACCGCAGGTGCTTCCGCGACCGGCAGGGCTACGGCCGGCTCGGAAACCGGGCCTGCACCCGTGGGCACCACCAGCGGTTCCGGGCCACCGGTCGCCGGTTCCACCGGCGGGCGCACCTCGAAGGCAGCAGCCCGCCGGGTCTCGACCCGACGCCGGCCGTCTGCCAGTGAACGGAAGTACGCGGCATCGCTGTCGGCGTCATCGGGCCTGTTCGAATCCTTCACGGCACACGCACCTTCGCTGTCACTGGGTATTTCCTGGCATGGCAGTTCCCGGCGGACCGGCCGTTCTGATCAACGAGGTTCATCCGACCGCGACCCCCTCGACCGTGGAGAAGACCCGCCGTTCGCCGACCCACAGCTCGGCCCGCACATGGGCCGGGATCTCGTCGCGCACCAGGGAGACGAACTCGTCCTCGGGCAGGTGGCCGGTGCCCTCGACCGTCATCCGGACCCAGGCGACATCGGTCGGTGCCTCCCCCTCGCGCCAGATTCCGCCGCCGTCGACGACCTCGGCCTGGCCGCCGGAGAGCATCTCCAGGTACCCGCGCAGGCCGGCGATGGTGCCACGGTGCGCCAGGGCCTTCGCCGAACTCGCGACGATGACACGCTGCACCTCCTCCGGCAGGGACTCGTCGACGACGTCGACCCCGATCCAGCCGGCGAGGTAGCTGAGCATCGACACCGGGGTGACGGAGACGTCGGGGACATGCTCGATGGTGTCGGCGTCGTCCAGCAGGGTTCCGCCCAGGTCCTGGAAGAGGGCGACGAAACGTACGAAGAAATCGCTCTCCAACATGCCGACCGGCAGTTGGTTGAGCAACCACTGCGGGTGCCGCGGCGCGGTGCCGACCCGCTTGTCCCGGCGGACCGACTTGGCCGGCGGCCGGAGCGGCTGCACCCGTTCCACCGGCGGCATCACGCCGGTTTCCGGGCGCGGCAGCAGACCGGCACCGGGCTGCAGTTCCATCAGCTCGGTGCTCGGGATCTCACCGCCGCCAGGCGCCGGCGGCACGGAGGTGGTGTCCTCCTCGCTCATCGCACCACCACCCGGTGGTTGCCGGAGAGGAACAGGGAGTGGTTGTCCAACCGGATGACGTCACGCCCGGCACCGACCCGTTGCCCGGTACGGAGGTCGAACTCGAAGAGCAGCACCTCGTCGACGCGGTCGATACCCTCGACGCTCTCCAGCAACTGGGCGATCGCCGCCGCGTTGAGGTCGGCGTCGAACAACCAGCCCGATCCGTCCGCCCCGCCGGTCAGCGGATGGATGTAGACCGAGAGTGCGTCCAGGGCACGCTGACGAACCAGGGCCGGCGGCCGGCCGGCCGGGGTGTGAACCAGGGCGGCGACCGAAACACCTTGGTAGTACGGTGTTCCGACCTCCACTGCGGTGCCGACCAGTCGATGGGCGTCGAGGTGGTCGGTGATCCGGCGCATCAGCGGGGCGCTGATCGCGAAATCGTCGAGCTGCTGGATCCGAGAGTCGGTCCGCACCTGCGGTACCACCAACAGCCGGACCGGTCCGTGGCCGTCGGAGGACGGCAGGCACCGGGCCCGGGCGACCTCGATCGAGGACTCCAGGGTCAGCCGCTCGAAATCCCCGGCGGTGACGGCACGTTGACCGGTGCGCAAGGTCAGCGGACCACGGACCTTCGCCTCGGCGACCGACTCGGCGTCGACCCCGCCGGTGGCGGCGGACAGGTTGACCACGTTGGAGATGTACGGAACGGCCGAGCGCATGATCGTCAGGGTGCGCGCACCGACGTTGCCGATCGCCCCGCCACCGTGCCGGTAGGAGGCCACGGCGATCTCGGCACCGTCCCGCGGGATCCGGCCGTGTTGCCGGACCGAACCGTCGGCGTACCGGATACGTGGACCGAACCGGACGATGCCGGTCGCCGAGTCCCAGACGAAGTGCGGGTCGGTGGCCCCGGACCGGGAGAAGTCCTCGACCTCCACCCAGTCGACGCTGCCGCCGCTGTCGGTCACCTTCACGGTTTCGCCGAGGCGTCGGGGCAGCACCGGTGGGCTGGCGACCTGGAAGGCCTGGCCGGGACTTCCGTCCGAACGGCCGAGCACCTCGCCCGGGGCGGTCGAGGAGTGCTCTCCTTGCACGGTGCCGCCGAGGGCGGCCACCTCGACCGAGTTCAGCTTCGGGGACTCCTGGTAGGTCGGCTGTCCGGGCAACGGCACGGTCAGCCGCACCCGCAGCCAGTAGTGGGCCTTGTCCCCCAGCGTCAGCATCTCGTGCTCGTTGGGGATCAGCAGCAGGATCTCGCCGGCCCGGTTGAGACCGCCGGTGGTGTCGGAGTAGACCTCGGCGGCGATCCAGCCCTCACCCTGCCAGACCTCCCAGGCCAACGGCGGATACCGCGGATCGACACCGATGCCCTGGGCGAAGGCGTCGATGGACAGCCGCAGGACCATCCCGGCGAGGGAGGCGGCGAAGCCGAACATGACGGCATCCCCGGGCACCAGTTTCCCGGCGGAGTCCACGGTGCTGAAACACGTCGCCGAGGAACCGACGTACTTCAGGTCCTCCGACACCGAGGTCAGACGTTCGGCCCGCGCGTCGGTGGTGACGACGGTGCGCAGCTCCGGCGGGCTGATCGACAGTTCGCTGTTGGTGGTGAACACGATCGGTGTGGTGTTGCTCAGGCTGCCCGCATCGACCGTGGTGGTGACCTCGACCCCGGCCGGCACGATCACCGGTGCGTCCTGCGCGGCCGCGAGCCAGAAGGTCAGGTTCGCGGTGGACACCGACGGCGGGAACGGCTCGATGCCCACCATGTTGAGGAAATGGACGTACAACCGGTCCGGCACCTGGTTCAGCCGGAACATCACCATCTCGCTCATCCAGGCGAACAGCTCGATGAGCGCGACACCCGGATCGGAGAGGTTGTGGTTGGTCCATTCCGGGGTGTACCTCGGAATGAGCCGTTTCGCTTCGTCGACGATGTCCTGGAACGAACGGTCGTCCAGGTTCGGTGTGGGAAGTGCCATCAGCCCTCCTCATGGGGGATCACGTAGAAGGGGTACACGAGGTTCCGCCGATCGTTGGTCGCTTTGACGCGGTAGGTGATGTGGATGTCGATCAGGGCCGGGTCGTTCTCGCTCGGGGCCGGGTCGACGTTCTCGACGATCACCCTCGGCTCCCACTGGGCCAACGCCTCCCGGACCGCCTGGGCCATCAGCCCGATCAGGTTCGCCGTCACCGGCTCGAACAGCAGGTCCCAGATCCGGCAACCGAACTGGGGGCGCATGACACGTTCTCCGGGCGCGGTGGCCAGCACCACCGACATCGACCGGTCCAGATCGGCGGGGCCGTCGGTCAACCGGATCGATCCGGTGTGGTCGACCTGCATCGGCCAGTAGAAGCCACGGCCGATGAAGGAGGCGTCGTAGTGCACCGGCTCGCGACCGTTGGAGGCGGGGAGTACCACTTCGTCCATCAGTTGATCTGCACAATCGCGCCTTTGAGGGTGAGCGGTCCGGAGGCCGAGACCTCGCCGGTGCCACTGCCCTTCACGGATACCTGGGCGCCGGAGGCCTCGAAGGCCGCCTTCGCCTTGGCCTTGACGTTCGCACCGTTGATCTCGACGTCGCTCTGCGCGTCGAGCACGATCTTGGTGGCTTTGAGGGTCAACGTGCCGTCGGCCTTGAGGCTGATCCCCTTGTCCCCCGCCATGATCGAGAACTCCTTGCCGGAGGGGATCACGACATCGAAGGCATCGGTCCCCAGGGTGATCATGTGGCTGCCACCACCCTTGAGGTCGATCTTGACCATGTCATCGGCATCGCTGTCGCCGTCCTTCATCTCGATGACGTGGCCCTTGCGCGAGGTGAGTCGGCGGCTGGCGACCTTGCCCCCGTTGACCCCGTACTCGGTGGCACTGTCCTTGCCGTTGTAGACCCCGCCGAGCACGATCGGACGACGCGGGTCCCCGCCCTCGAAACCGACGATCACCTCGTCGTCGATCTCCGGCATGAAGGTGATCCCGCGGGTTTTGCCACCACCGATGGTGGCGACCCGGGCCCATTGGCTCTCGACCTGGTCCCCGGCCGTCACGAACTTGACCTTCACATCGCCCTTGCGGCCGATGACCTCGCCCGGGGTGGTGTTGTCGTTCTGGGTGACGACACCGATCAGCAGCCCCAGGTGGTTGAAACTCGAATTCGGTGCCTGGCTGAGGGTGTCGACCAGTGAAGTGGGCCGCCGTTCACCGGCGGTGAACCGGGTCTGGAAACCGTACCGGGTGTACACGTGCTCCACGAAGGTGACGAAGTAGGTACCCGAGGCCGGACCGGCCTGGTCCACCTTCACCGACCCACCGGGCAGGATCGTCCCGTTGACCTGGCCGATCCCCCGTGCGGTGACGGCCCCCGTGGTCCAGCGTTGGGACATGCCGGCCGCCATCGCCTGGGCCTCGTTGGCGGTGTTCGGGCTCTCGGAGGCGACGACGACCGGTGAGGTGGCGGCGATCTGGGTGGCGCTGACGTACCCGGTGACCAGGGCGGCATCCGGTTTGAGGGCGGCAGAGGACGCCGTGGCCTGGCCGGTGATCGACCGTTTCTGGGCCGGGTCCCAGCCGGAGACCGTGGTTTCGCTCGGGTGCAGCCCGGTGGCCTTGACGGTGAATTCGGTCAGGTCCTCGGTCAGTGTCAGCTTCACCGGCGTCGGCGTGGTCGGCTTCTTGAACTTCAAGGATTTGCCGACCGCCCACCAGTCGTACCCGACCCGGTCGGCCAGCTGGTTCAGGAAATCGAAATCGCTGTCCGACTGGAGCGTGTACGGCTGCAGGCCCGGGGTGCTGTCGACGTCTGCCGTGAGGCCCCGGCGCTGGGCGATCTTGGTCACGATGTCGGAAACGCTCATGGACACATAGGCTTCGATGCGGTTGCCCATGGTCAGCTTCACCGAAGGGTCGTCGGCGACGATGCTCAGCTGGAGCCGGCCGACGGTCTGTTCCAGTCCGACGCCGGTGATGATCCCGTCGAAGAGCACGACCCCGGAGCCGACCTTGATCTTGATCGCCTTGCCGACGCTGAAACTGCCGGTGCTGCTGAGCACGTATCCGGAGTCGTTGAACTTCAGCACGGCGCGGGCCGGGATCCGCAGGCCCGCCTCGACGTTGGCTCCGGTGAGCCGGCCGAGCTGGTCCATGCTCAGCTCGGCGCCGTCGACGGAGATCGACGGGGAGAGCAGGGACGGGGCGGTCATTGCTGCTGCCTCGGGATGGACAGGAGCGCCCCCGGCCGCAGGGCGAGCGGGTCGACGATCGAGTTCGCCGAGGCGATCTGCCGCCACCGGGTCGAGTCGCCGTAGTACTTGGCGGAGATGCGGTCGAGGGTCTCACCCGGCTGAACCCGGTGGACCCGGTGCGGGTCGGGTGTGCCCGAGGTCGGGTTCTGCGGGCCGAAGGCGTCCGATTCCTGGAACTGGGTCAGGGTCAGATCGGTGGTGGCCCGCAGGGGAACACCGGTGGAGGAGAAGTAGGTGAAGGTCAGGCTCAGCGAGGTGACCACCGATTTGAAGGAGTACAGGTCGCCCCAGTGGAAAACGACATAGGGCGGCCGGGCGTTGTTCGTCTCCTCGTCGGTGCCGGGCAGCGCCGGGTCCACCTCCATCAGTTTCAGCACCTTGCCGGTGTGCACGGTCACCGGCTGACCCGTGTCGGTGGTGTCGAAGGTCAGCTTGAGACCCATGGTGGCCGAGCTGGCACCGCGGTAGTGCACCTGCGGAACTCCTTTGCCGGGCATCATCTCCCCGTCCCAGGAGTTGGACCGGCTGACCGACAGCTCCGAGGGGTTGAACATGCACGGCACCGTCTCGGACTTGCCCTCGATCTCCAGGAACGCTTTGTTCGTCAACGCCACGAGTCGGCCCTCCGTCCCATTTCTCGGTCAGTCCTGCGTGTGATCACTTGTCGGCCCATCGGTTGTCGGCCCATCATGTCCCGGCCCATCAGAAGATGTTGCTGTCGAAAATACGACCGCGGCGGGTCTGCTCGTCGGTCACCCGTTCCTCGACCTTCTGCACCACACGCTCGATGATCCGGTCCCAGTCGTCCGGGGTGAACTCGTCGGTGATGTTCCCGGAACCGTTGCCCACCGGTTGCTGTGTCATGTTTCTCCTGAGGACCTGACCGGTGCTGCGACGGATGTCGGGCTCGAGCCCGTTCGATTGTCCGAGCCGACTGACCGCCCCGCTGGGCGGGACGGCGAGGGCCTGGCCCGGGGCCGACCCGCCGCCGCCCGGCTGACGGCTGAAGGCCGAGGCCGGTACCTGATCGAGCAGGCTGGACGAACGACGGACGACGGAGGCCCCCGAGGCGGCCGACCGGGTGGTCGGGGTGTGGGCACCGGCGGCGCTGGCCGGAGCCGCCGGGCTGTCCTCGACCGTCGGGCGACCGGGGGTGCCGCGCGGAGGCGCGACCCCGGCGCGTTGCATCAGGGCGGTGGTGGCGGGCACGACCTGACGCCGTACCGCCGCATCGGGCACCGGCGGCCCGGACCGGGTCGGCACACCCGCGGACCCCTGTGGGGCGGATCGGTTCTCGCCGGGTCGTGGGGCCGCCAGAGCGGCGAACCGGCCGGCCGGGGTGAAACCGGCGGGCACGCGACCGGCCGGGCCGGCCCAGCCTGCGTCATGTCCGGCGGGTGCGGTCGACGTACCGCGGGCATCGCTGCCAGGGTCCACGGTGGCCGACGCACCGACCGGCGCACCGACCGGCGCACCGACCGGAGGGCGGGTGACGGAGGTGCTGACGGTGCGCCGGATCTGCCCCTCGGCCGCGCCAGGGGCGGTGCCGAAACGGCCCGGCCCCCCGGGTGCGGCAGCCGGTGTGACCGACATCCACGCTGACCCGGGCACCGGCGGTGATCCGGGAGCAGACGTTCCGGTGTTCGCCATCGTTCCAGCGGCCGCAGTGGTACCGGTGGCCGGGCCGGTTCCGGGTGCGCTCGTCCGGGACGCGGGTCCGGCTCCCGGCGCCGTCCGAGGGGTCGTGGTTCCACCGGTCGACGGGGAACCGGCGTGGGCCGCACCGCCGCCGTAACCACCGGCGACACCGACCGCGGCGAGCGGCCGGACCGAGTAGTCGGCGCGACGGGGGGAGATGCTGCCGGTGCCCACCGCACTGCGGCGCAACGGTCCGGTGGAGGTGCCCAGGGACGGCAGGGCGAAGGAGGACGCGATCGGGAAACTCGGGACCCGGCGGCCGGACGTCGGCGCCGGGTGGTCATCCGCGGTCTGCCCCCAGGTCCACGACCCGGCCGCGGCGGTGGATCGGTGCGAGGTGGAGGAACCGGACGAGGCGGCACCTGAGCCTGAGACCGGAAGACTGGATCGGCGCAGGGACAGATGGGAGCGGGCGATGGCGACCGGACCGGCGGGGGCGGCATACCCGTCCTGGGACGGGAAATGGATCGCACCGGCCGGGGGTGCAGCACTCACGGCCGCAGCAGGCGCGCCCGTGGAGGCCGTCGCGCGGGTGCGGGATCCGGCTGCCGCCGCGGGGTCGGACGGCCGGCCGGCCGGTGCACCGCCCTGGTGGGTGATCGGTGCCGAAGTGCCTGTCGCCGAACCGTTCCGGGTGGTGGTGGCGGGTGCGGGTGCGACCGGCCGGGACTGGGCCGCCGCGGACCGGGAGGGTGATCCGGAACCGGCCGGGGAGTCCTCGGCGACCTGCCGGCGGATGGCGGGCAACTGCCCTCCCGGACGTACGGTGCCCGGGGTACGGGACACCGAGATCTCGGTGGGGCCGTTCAGGAGCGATCCGGCGCCGGGAGCACCGCCGGAGGGAGGCCGAGATCCGTGTGGTGTGAGGGGGTTGGCCCGATCACGCAGGTCGGTGCCGAAGGTCAGCCCGAGGGAGTTGCGGCCGAGGGCGTTGCTGCGGTGGTCGAGGGACCGTAGAACCACCGGTCCCCGGCGCCAGGCACGACCGGCGGACGTGAGGGAGGCCGGGCCCGGCGCGGCCGGAGCACCCTGTTCGCGGCCCACGAATCCGGCCGACTGTGCGCTCGGGGCAACGGATCCGGCCGGAGTGACACCGGCCGAAGTGGCCGTCGAAGTGGTGGGCACCGAGGCGGGAGGGGAGGACGGTGTCGTGCCTGAGCCGGTGACCGCAGAGGGGACCACCGCAGCAGGGGCCGCCGGGCTCGGGGCACCAGGGGCAGCGCCGGGCACCGCGGTCGATCGGCGCAGGGGTGCCACCCAGGAGGCCCGCGGCCGGGCGGAGTCGGCCGGAGCCGCGCCGGCAGTACCCGTCCCCGCGACCGGGGTTGTCGTGCCGGAGGTTCCACCGGCACGTCCGGCGGTCGGGGTGGGAGCGGTCGGGCGTGCCACCACCTGCTCCGTTGCCGCGCTGCGTCGTAGAGTCCCGGCTGCGCTGACGGTGCGGGCGACCTGCCCTGCGGCGGCCTGCCTGCCGGAACCGGGAACCGCACCGGCTCCGATCGGGCCGGTCGAGCCACCCGCGGCCGCAGTACCAGTCGCCGCAGTACCCGTCGCCGCCGAGACCAGCAGGGGTGGCCGACTGGCCCGGGGGGAGGTGGACACCCGGATACCGGTGGACGGTTGGATGGCCGAGGCCACCGGGTCCGGGCCGGGCAGAGCATTCAGCCCCATCGGCAGCCCGCCGGACAGCCGACGACGCACCAGGGCGGAGGCTCGTGCGGGTCGTCCTACCCCGAGGGTGTGACCGGGAACCCGCCGCTGGTACCCGGTCTGGGCCGCAGGGGGCGCAGTGTTCGCCAGCGCGTGGACGGATGACGCGGCACCGGCGACCGGACCACGGTCGTGCTGATCCGCCGAAGCCGGCATCCCGTGGAATGCCGACGCCGGGGATGCCGCATCTCCGCTCGGGTTTGCGCTGTTGGTTGCCGGAACGCCGGTCGCGGACCGGCGCAGCGGGGTCTGCCCGGCGGCGGCCACCGCCGGGGACACCGGCTGTCCTGCCTGCGACGGCGACACCGGTCCCCCGCCGTTCCCGACAGCGCCCGGGCCGGCCGTCGGGGCAGCGCCCGGGCCGGTAACCGGCGAACCGGCCGAAACCTGTGTGCCTGCATCGTTACCGGGGACTGTCGAGGACGCAGGGGCCGTTGAGGTGCCACTGCCCCAACCGGGCGTCGCCGGCCTGGCGTCTGTCGGCCTGGTGCCCGCCGGCGCAGCCGCAGGAACGCCGACCGCAGATGCTGCTGCCGCGGGGTTCGTCACCGGGGGCGCGGGGACTGCCGCCGGCGCGGGTGCAGACCTACGCCGGAGGGCGGTGTCGGCCGAGGCTGCCGCCTGCGCGGCAGCAGCCGAGTCGGCCGCAGCGGCCGCCCGACGCCGGATCGGTGCAAGTCGTTGCTGCCAGCCGGGTCTGCTGTCCCTGGTCCGGGTGTGGGCCGAAGCCTGCTGCGCCGCTGGGGGGAGGGCGCCAGCCAGGGGCTGGTGCGCGCCGCCGTCCCCCGCGGGCGCCCCCGGGGGCGCGCCGGCGGAGGGTCGTGAGGTCTGTCGGCCGGTCTCGCTGCGGCGCACGGCGTTCTGGCCGGCCGGCGCGGTGGAGATCTGCGGTTTGGGGGTCGTCAAGCGGGCGGCGCCGGTGGCCATCGGCCCGGCGGCACGCACCTCGGAGATGGATCGGACCGGCACGGCGGTGCCGGTCATCCGGTTGGCGAAACCACCGGGGACGTAACTGCCTTCGGTCGGGATCGAACTCGCGGCCCGGCGCAGTCCACGGTCCCCCAGCTGCGGGGCGGGGATGTTGCCGTTCCCGCTCCATCCCGCTTCCAGAATCGGTTCCGGGGCAGGACTCCACCAGCGCGGCGGACGGGTGGTCTGTTGGGCTCCCGCCGGCCGGATCTCACCGGGTCCGGCGAGCTGTCGCCTGATCTGCGGGGCACGGGCGATCCCGGCGGTGAACCGGGTGGCCGCTGCGGCCACACTGCCCAGCGGGGCCGGCCTCGAACGACCGGGGGGGCCGGGGCGGGCCCAGCGTCGAACGGCAGCTCGACCGAGGGACGAGCGGCTGAATCCTTGGCTCTCGCCGGGTGTGGTCACCGGGCCTGCCCCGGGGGCCCGCCGGGCACGGTGCTGGCCTTGAAACCGTGATGGGTGACCTCGAGCTCCTCCACCAACGGCGAATCGCTGGAGACGTCGAAGTCCGGTCCCTTCCAACGCACCGGGAACACCGCTTCTAGCGACCAGGTCCGCAGTCGCTCGTTGGTGGCCGAGATCGAGGTGATGGCACCGGTACTGCGCACCAATTTGCTCTTGTTGGCGGCGAATCCCTCACCGGAGGTCTTCTGCACCCATTCGAACAGCGCATCGGTCTGGGTGATCCCGCGACTGAAAACGATGTTGGGCCAGGTGAACCGACCGGGCAGCTTGTGCACGAACCCGTTCTCGCCGCCCTCGACCACGTCCTCGGTGGAGGCCGTCATCTCCAGACCGCGTACCGAGGCGAACAACCCGATCTCGATGCCGTCGACCTCGAAGAGGAAACGCGAGGCGACGGTCGGTTCCCCGCCCAGGTACTGCCCCTGGGAGGGGCTGAACGGCTTGGCGGCATTAGGCGTACTCACGGACAGCCTCCCAAGCTCGTTCGTTCAGACCGGCGACCGCCCGGACCATCCGGACCCGATCCATGTGTTCCAGGTCCATCAGGTCGGAGAGCGACCAGTGCAGGTGGTACGCCAGGTAGGCGATCTCCTGCCACAGGGCATCCGTCGGATAGCGCAGCACGACACATCACCCGCGGGGGCGGGGCACTTCTTCAACACGGGTGCGCGGGCGCGCAACGTCGGAATCGGCGGAACTGGTGAAAGCGCTCAGGACCTCCGGGCTCACCAGGTCCTCGGGACGAGGTTCCGTCTCGGCAACCGGTGCGGCCGCAGGGGTCTGGGTGCCGGCCAACGGCAGGGCCTGGGACTGCGAGGCCAGCAGTGCTTCGTACTCGGCCTGGTTGCCGAAATTGATGACACCGTAGAAGTCCTGCAGGAAAGCCAGGTCCGCCGCGAAGAGATTCTCGATCTCGTGCGCGGTGACCATTTCCAGGGATCCCAAGGTCTCCACGACCCGCGCCAGGATCAGCACGGTCAGTCGGGGATCATCGGGGCCGTTGATCGTGGGGTCCCGCAGCGGTTCCAGTTCGTCCCGGGCGGTGGCAAGGCGCATGGTTCCGGACGAGTGCACCTCGCCGCGGGGATCGACGTATCCCCGCGGCAAGGTGAATTCGTAACGTGTCTTCAGAGTCACTTAGCTCGCTCAAGTCGCTCGATTACCAACGTGATCGTCTCCTTGACCGGGTCATTGGAGTCGGCCGACAGTCCATCGGTGGCGATCTTACTCGGCCAGCCGTTGAAGAAGTTGAAACGGGCGACCTCGGTGCGGGTGGAGTCGTAGACCACGACGGAGCCGTTCTTCCGGCCGGCAGCGCGGTCGGTGACTTTGAGGCCGCCGTCACGGATGGTCTTGAACCACTTCCAGATCTCGTCGGCGGTCGCGTCCAGCGGCGCCATCCGGGTCAGGCTCAGATCGCCGGCCTTGTTACGGGAGGCGACGGTCTTGACGGTCTGGCTCATACCGTTCTTGCCGACCTGCTGGATGGACGCGACGTCGACCTCGACGTCGAGTCCGGAGACGCCGGAGAGCATGGTGATGACTTCGCCGTCGATCTCCAGGAAGAAGTTCTGGGAAACCAGCGGATCATTGTTGATCAGGTCGTTTGGCATTGATATTGCTCCTTAGATCATTCGGGTGGGCGGCGGTCCGCCTGGCTCCGTGTCGGGAGCCAGGCGAGAACCTTTTCCGCCCTGGGGATCAGCTGCCGGGCTTGTGCTGCGCGATACGGAAGACGACGAACTCGGCGGGCTTCACCGGAGCGATACCGACCTCGACGATCAACAGGCCCTGGTCGATGGACTCGGGCGGGTTGGTGTCTGCATCACACTTTACGTAGAAAGCCTGATCAGCGGAAGCACCGAAGAGAGCGCCCGCGGACCACAGTCCACGAAGGAAGGAGGAGAGGGTCCGCTTGATGCCTTCCCAGAGGGCGACGTCGTTGGGCTCGAAGACCGCCCACTGGGTGCCGTCGGCGATGGTGGCCTCGACCATGTTGAACAGACGACGGACGTTGATGTAGCGCCAGTCGGTGTCGCTCGCCAGGGTCCGGGCCCCCCAGATGCGGATGCCACGGGTGCCGAACGGGCGAATGCAGTTGATACCAATGGGGTTCAGCAGTGACTGTTCGTTCTGGGTCACGGCGTACTCGATGTCGAGGACCCCCCGAATGGTGTCGTTGGCCGGAGCCTTCCACACACCGCGGGTCTCGTCGGTCCGGGCCCAGACACCGGCAATGTGTCCGCTCGGCGGGATCAGCACCTCGGCGTCGCCGTTGGTGCCGATCGGGTTCTCGACCTTGATCCAGGGGTAGTACAGGGCGGCGTAGGCCGAGTCGTACATGGCGACCTCGCTGCGCCATTCCTTGATCTGCTGCGGGCTCATGCCGGGAGGGGCGTCGAGCAACGCCATCCGGTTGCCGTTCTGCTCGCAGTGGCTGATCAGCGAGGTCTGCACGGCCTTCCAGAGTCCGAGGTCGACCGACCCGTCCTCCTTGGTGGCAGCGGTGATCAGATCGGGGACGATCACGATGGTGACGTCCTCGGCGACGGCGAGGCCGTTGATGCCCGAGCGGGCGGCCTCGGAGCCGGTGAACTTACGGCCGTTGACCGGAACCGCGACCGGGCTTGCCTTCTCCAGGGCGTAGGTGCCGGGCTTGAGCAGCTCGATCTGGCTGGAGAGATCGGCCTTCGCGTCGAGGGCGACCTCGACCTTGACCTTGGTGGAGGTCGCGTTGACAACCGTGGCGACGTTGCGCGGACCCTTGTCCAGGGTGAGGTTCTCGAAGGACTCGACCTCGACGCCGTTGGCGATGACGGACAGGTTGAACGGGCTCGGGCCCTCTTCCTCCGTCTCCTCGTCGACCGTCGTCACCTGAAGGCTGATGTCGTCGTCCGGCTCGATGCTCTCGACGACGAGCGGCAGTCCCAGGGCGCGGTCGGCGGCCGGGAGCTCCCGGCGCGAGGGCTCACCGGAGGGAGAGGTGTTGGGAACACGCACGATGTAGGCGATGGCCCCCCCGTTGGCGAAGTACCCGTAGACCGAGAGCGGCAGCACCGCACCGGGGGTGAAGCCGCCGTACAGGGCTTCGAACTGCGACCAGCTGGTGACGAGCCGGGGCGCGAGGCCCTCGGGATCACGGGGATCGTCGGTCGGGGCCTTCTCGGTGAAACCGACGAAAGCGGCGATGGCGGTGGGGCCGGCGGTCAGCACCTTCTGCGAGGAAGGCACCTCTTCGACGTAGACGCCCGGGGCGGCATAGGTTGGCATACGGGGCTCCTGTCCGTGCCAGTTCTACGAGTGGCACACGGGGACTGCAAAAGTTGTGGAGGTGACGCGAGGGAGTCCGCAGGGATGAACATCGGCGCGTCGGGGACAACTATCGCAGCGCGCTGGTTCGGCGGATACAGTATTCATCCATTCACCAAAAAAATCTCAAAAACAGGGTGACGTCACACCTTTGCGTAGCCCTTCCACCTCACTATCGATGGATGCGACCCCCCAATGGGCGGTCGAGCTTGACAGGGATTGGCCCGTTTGAGTATCGGGGTGGAAAACCGTTCCTCAGCCCCGGAGAGGGACGAGGTGCGACCGGACCGCCTACATCATTTCCTTGGTCGAGTTCGGGTTGGTGATCGAGATGACCCCACCCCAGGCGCACATGGCCTGGCTCCCCATGACCAGGGCCGGCTTCTTGCCGACCAGGACCGTCGGCGAACCAGGTGCCCACGGAGCCGGGACCACCGGCACACAGGGCATCGGGGTCAACACCCCGAGGGCGGTGGCGGTGGCCGCCGCCACGGTAGGGTTCGCCAGGGACTGGCACATCGCGAACGGCATGATGTTCGTCCCCGGAGCGATGTCCATGATGGTGGCCACCATCTTGGACTCGGCCAGGGTGGTTCCCGGCGTCGGCATCAGGGACGACGGGGCCATACCGAAGGAACACATCAACATCGCACCCATGCACACCGGCGGTTTACCCATGGCCGATCATCTCCTTGTTGTCCGAAAGGCTGTCAGGCCGAAGGGGTTTCCGGCGTCACAGCTTCGATCCCTTCACCGATTCCGTCCGCTTCTCCCCCGTGCTGGTGATGAAGCAGACCACCGTTCGATCACCATCGGACTCCCAACCACGGGCCGAGGGCAGCAGGAACGTGTAGTAGAGCTTGGAGTTCTGGTAGATCACGCCGACGTAGTCCTGGAACTGGGCCTGGCAGGCCTTGTGGGCGAAGGTGGTGAGGGCAGGGCCACCGGGGAAGGCCCCGACCTCGGCACCGTCCGGGGGCACGTAGTCCACCCGGGCGTAGGCCTCCTGCAGATGCTCGGTGGTGCAGGGCACCTCGGAGAGTGTGGCCACCTCCGCCTTGACCTCGCTCGGCGGATTGAAGCACTGGCCGGGTTTGATGTCGAACACGGAGATGTCGGTGGCCACGGTTTCCTCGTCGCCGAACACACCCTTGACCCAGCTGCACCCGGACAGCAGCAGACACAAGGCGATGCCTGCGGGCAGCAGACTCCGACGCATGTGCTGGCTCCAGATCTCTGACAGGTCCCGGACCGAACTCGATGTCGCGGCGGGGACAACCCGCCGAGGAGGCCACCGTACTCGGGCGGACACCCGCCCGACAGTCGTCCTCAGGAAGATCATGCCACGCCACCGCACCAGGAGGAGGTGTGCGGCGGTCACCGGATCCGGGTCGGCCCGCATCCGGACAGGGCCGGACGCCGCGCGGTCACCAACTGAGGTTGCCGCACCCGTCGTGGTCGGCCGGCTCCACCTGAAGGGTCGCGTGTTCGATCCCGTACCGGTCGGCCAACACCTTCTGGGCCGCGTCCAGGACCGAGTGGAAGTCGGCGGCGAGCGGCGCGGCCCCCTCGTCCTTGCCCCGGCCGGATCCGGTGACCACCAGGTGGGCGGTGGCCACGTTCATCCCCGAGGTGAGCTCCCAGACGTGGATGTCGTGCACCGCAGCCACTCCGGCCACATCGAGCAGATCATGTTCCATCGCCTCCAGGTCCAGGCCGACCGGGGTGTGCTGGCCGAGCACGCGGAGCACCGACCGGGCGAGTCCGACCGCGCGGATGATCACGAACAGGCCGATGGCCAGGGCGACGATGACATCCCAGATCGAGTTGCCGGTCACCGAGATCAGGATGGCCGCGACGATGACCCCGACCGAACCGGCCGCATCACCGAGGACCTCGAGATAGGCGCCACGCATGTTGATCGACTCGGTGGAACCCTTGCGCAGCAACAGCAGCGACACCAGATTGACCAGAAGTCCCAGGATGCCGACCACCAGCATCGAACTGCTGACCACATGGTCCCCTCCGCTGCGGGACAGGGACTCGATGAGGACGAAGGCACCGACGCCGAACATGAGCAGGCAGGCAAGGCCGGCGGCGAATACCTCGGCCCGATACCGCCCGTAGGTCCGCCGTCCGGTCGAATCAGGTTTCCCGGCGATCCGGGTGGCGATCAAGGAGGCCCCGAGCGCGACGACATCGGTGGCCATGTGGCCGGCGTCGGCGACCAGGGCCAGGGAACCGGAGATGAGGCCGACGATCAGCTCGACCACGAAGAAACCGGCGGTCAGCCCGAAAGCGATGGCCAGTTGCCCGCGGAAACGTCCGGCCGAACTCTGCGAGCCACCGGCGGGGGCGGAATGGGAATGACCACCGATGCCATGGGAGTGGGACATCAGGCGGAGCCCTCCGCATCATGCTGGGCGTGTTCCCGTGACAGGTCGAGCAGCATCCGCACATGGGAGTCGGCGAGTCGGTAGAACACCATCCGGCCGGCCCGGCGGCCGGCCACCACCCGCGCGGTGCGGAGCAGGCGAAGTGCTTGGGAGGCCGAGGTTTCGGTGATGTCCACGGCAGCCGCGATATCGCAGACGCACAGTTCGCCGACCTCCAGCAGGGCATACAGGATCCGGGTGCGGGCCGGGTCGCCCAGCAGTCGGAACATCGCGGCGAGGTCCACCGATTCGGCCAGGCTCGGTGCCGCGGAGCGTGCGATGGCGACCTTGTCCGGATGCACCAGGGGGACGGCGCAGGCATCGAGAGCGGTACTGCCGGCTGCGGTCATCGAAGGTGGTCCTCACTGCTGGTCGGATTCTGACGGGACATCTGCACATCTGTGCATATGTTGCCGACGAGAGGGGCGGGTTGTCAACCCTGGCAGGTCCGAGGTCGACAGGTGTCAACCGCCGACTGAGCCGAATGTGGGTATATGAGCGTTCAAGTGGGAAGACCATCCCGAAAGCCGCCCCGATCAGGGCAATGACCCGTCCCACATCCTGTGGTTAAAGTTCTGTGATCGTTTTCAACGGCGGGGATGTCAGACCTCGGGCCGTGTCCTCGTGGCGTCGATCCATCCGCAAGCTGTTGCCCTTGTCGAGGAGTCACCGATGGGTCGTCGTGATCAGCATGCCCGCACGGGCAGAGCCCGGGGTATCGACATCGCCGACGGCAGCACCCGACCGGACGTACGTCCCGAGCCCCCTGCGCCCGTCCTGAGGCCCCCGGTCATTGCGGGCCTGGCCTTCGGGGACCTGCACCGGGCCTCCCACGGGGACGATCCGTTGGGCGGCAGCGTCATTCCCGAGGATGTCCGCAGTGCCTTGGAACGCCGTTCGGGTACCGGTGCCAAGCTACCCACGGCGATCGCCGACTCCATGGGCGAGGCCCTCGGCCGTGATCTGTCGGACGTGCGCATCCATCACGACGCCGAAGCGGCCGGCATCTCCCGGTCGGTGCAGGCCGAGGCGTTCACCCACGGCAGGGACATCTACTTCGGGCAGGGCAAGTTCGATACCGGGTCGACCGGTGGCAAAAGATTGCTGGCCCACGAGCTCTCGCATGTGGTCCAGGGGGAAACGGCACCCGGTGGCGGGATCATCGGAAGGGCGGACGACCCGGCCGAGAGGGAAGCCGACAGATCCGCCGACCAGGTCATGGGCCACCTCCGATCGCAGACGGGGCCGCCTGCCGAGCGGGCACCCGGCGGAGCCGACCGGGCTGCGGTTCGTCGGTTGGCCACCTCTGAGGTCGGTACGGTTCGCCGGCTCAAGGAGGGCGAAGAGGGCAAGGAGCGCAAGGTCGGCAAGAAACTGAAGAAGTTCATCGGCAAGGGCAAGAAACAGTCCATCACGAAGAATCAGACCCCGGAACAACAACCGCCGGTCGACGTGCCGCAACAACAGCCTGGGGAGCATATTCAGAACCCACCGATCGGGCAGAGCGAAGGCCGACAGTGGGTCCGACCCGGACGCGACCGGAATCCCGGACAACAACTTACCCTCCTGATGGGTTCCCGGCCGCCACGCGGTCTACCGCCGCAGACCGCCGGACCGGAACGGCCGAAGAGCTGGGTCACCGGCGGCAAGACCACCTCCCCCGGCCAGATCGTCATCGGATCCAGACCACGCCGAGAACCCGAGGGGAAACTCCCTCCGGCGCCGCTGGAGAACAACCTGTCGGAGGAGAAGGAGGATCTCTCGGACACCCCCGAGAACGGCGACGCACCCCATCACTACCTGCTGGATTCGGACGCCTACTCGACCGGGGTGGACAGCACTCCGGACACGGGAGAGGTCAAGGAGAAGCACCCCACCGGCCACGTCACCGAGGACGACCTGGACTGGAACCGCTACGGAATCCGGGAGAACGTCGACGAGCAGGGCGATCCCGGTTCGGAGAACGACGACTCGAAGGACCGTCGCGCTCCGGAAGGCGGCGGGAGTTCCTACACCTTCGAATCCGGCAGCCCGTACCAGCCGTACGGTGGCGCGGTCGACAACCCCGTCGACGAGAAGGTCGGGAAGGTCGACGATTCCCGCCGGGAGTTCTCCGGCGAGCTGTCATCTGAAAGCGGCGATCTGGGCGACAAGAAGGACATCGACGACACCGGCGAGGAGACCGGCCGGCGGACCGGCGAAAAACCCAAGAACCGCAAGGCCTGGGCCGTCAAGTCTCTCGGCAGCAAATACCGCAGCGAGCGGACGAACCAGCGTGAGGATCTGCTGGCCTCTTTGGGCGATGACGCCTGGGCCATGCGCAACATCCTGGAGGTGCTCAAGACCCTCAAGGACATCGAGGCCGACGACGACCAGGGCCAGATGGATCTGGTGCGTAACCAGGTGGGGTCGAACACTGCGAAACTCTGCCTCGGCAAGACCAAGGACCAGAAGATCGAACTGCTCCAGAAGACCTACGAGGGAATTTACGAAAAACTCAAGCGCGAGGACGTCCCGGTCACCAAGGACGGCGTATTGAACGAGGGGGACCTGAAAGATCGGTTCGTCAAGTACAACGAGACGCAGGAGGAACAGGAGAAGGCCGCCGTGGTGGTCAGCGGTGGAAAGCTTGTCCGCAATGACAAGAAGATGGTGGACACCAAGGACGGGGTCACCCACTTCGCCGGGGCCGGGGCCGAGATCTTCGTGGTCGACAAGTCCGGCCGGATCTACATGGGCAGCCACAAGGTGAGCCTGTTCCACCACTCGAGTTTCCTCGCCGGTGGGGACGTCGCCATGGCCGGCGAACTCAAGGTGACCAACGGCTCCATCAACTGGATGTCCAACAAGAGCGGCCACTACCTGCCCACCAGGGAGAATTTCGTCCAGTTCCTGCGGTGGCTGGAGAAGGACGGTGTCCCCTTGAACTTCGAGTGTCGGGTCGGTTTCACCCCCACCGTGGTGACCACGGCGCAGAACCTGATGGACGGCATCGACGGCAAGGGGCAGGAGGCCAAGACCCAGGGGTACGAGTTCTTGAAGATCGGCGCGCTGTGGAGCGAGATCAAGGACACCTTCGGCAAGAACAAGGCGAACGACATCCTGCTCGACCTCGATTGGCACTGGGACGGCGATGTACTCGTCGACGACGACCACAACCCGGTGTCTCCCAAGATCGGCCGGGCCATCCTGAAGACCAAGCGCCAAGCCCTCGCCAACCTGAAGAAGAAGAAGGAAGAACAGCAGGGGCAGAAGGGCACAGGGTCCACGGTCTCAGGTCCCCGCGGCACCGGACCCCAACAGCCGCGGACACGCACCTATCGGGATTCCAACGGGCTGATCATTCCGGAGAAGACCGGGATCCTCCCTCCCTCGGAACAGAAGTCGTTGCCGCACACCGGATCCCGGGACGAGCTGGACAAGTACACGACGAACAACGACGACAGCGTCTATCCGCAGGGTGAGGACCAGGCCAGGTACACGGTGCAGACCGACGACCAGGACCGCGTGCAGGACGACACCGTGTACCCGCAAGGCGATGAGCAGAACAAGTACACGGTGCAGATCGACGACCAGGACCGCGTGCTCGACCAGGACGACGACAACTCCGGCCCGCACATCGACGACCAGAACAAGTACACGCTGAACTACGAGGACGAGGACTCCGAAGAGGATTTCAAGCAGGGCTCGCCGGTGAAGGTCTTCCAGGACGGCGACGGGAACCACGGTTATGCGACCGGTGACGGCGAGGCCTACTTCGTGAACAGCGACGGCAAACGGGCCGATCTGTGAGCGGTGCCGCGGTCGGTGATTTCTTGGGCACCGGCGACCTGGACTTCGCTGCGGACTCCGCCGAGCGCGTGGACCCCGAGGATCCCGCCGTCCGGTCGGTCGTTGTCGGGGTGCTGCACGCCTGGGCCAACCGGCAGGCCGTGGCCAACCTGCTGTTCCACCCGTCGCTCATCCCGGTATCGGAACGGGCCCCCGCCATGCTCCGGGCACTCGGCGGCAACGACGGTTATCTCCGGCTCGCCGCAGCAACGGGCCTCGCGCAGGCCGACGATTGGGCCGAGCAGGAGCGGGAACAACTGGTCGCCGCGTTGGCGGCAGCAATCGGCGGGAGCGACGGAGTGACTGCGAACAGGGCAGCGGAATCGTTGGCACCGTTGTTCGAACCGGAGGAGGCCGCAGCGGTCTTCCCCTTGCTGGACCACCCCTCCCCCGTTGTCCGCCATCATCTGTTCCGGGCCCTGTTCCGGATGTACGGCTCACAGGGGATGAAGGCACTGCTGGCAGACCGATCGTTCCTTGTTCCTGAATACGCCGTGCAGCTGCGCCGTCGTTTGACTGCCGCCGGTTTCGACCTCCTGGAACCGGACGGCGGGTCTCCCCGGCCCCCTGCCCTGGAGTACCTTCCGAACCTGGCCGAGTGGCTCGACAGCTGAGCCCTGCCTTCGCGTGGTCCTGAAAGGCCGTTCGAATTCCCGGGCATCTTCCTGGGTGATCGAACCAAGGAGTCACCACCGATCAGGTGTGTCCGAGTTGACCCCTGAACGGGGTTCACCACGCCCGCGCTCCCACTGTTACGGTGCGACTCAAGTTGTTCACGGAATGCGTGATTTCACCATTCCGCGATCCTTGTCCCGCCATTCATCCATTGATGGCGTCCGTCGAAGCCAAGGGGATCTGCATCAGGATGATTGCATTCAACAATGCCATTTCGGGTGTCGTCGGTGGTCGGGAGGGCGCATGAGGTCGGACCGGGAACCTGTGGACGTGTCGGTGGTGCGTGCGTGGGCCAAGGCGAACAATCTGGGAGTCGCGCGGAACGGGCGGATACCGGTGAAGATCATGGATCTCTATCTGCGGCGGGTCGAGCAGGCCCCGCTGCGGGGCGTGTGACGCCATCGGGCCGTCGACCGGGGACAGGTCCGTCAGGTGCAGGAGGGCCCGTACCGGCCGTCGGCTCCGATCGTGTGGTGACCAACCATCAGGGCGACCTCTACCTGCCCTCCGGACGCATCGAGATACGCGGCCGGGTTCGCGGCAACGTCCGGGTCGCCGGCGGAGGGAACCTGCTCATCGGCCGGGCTTCCACCGTCACCGGCACTGTTCATCTGCTCGCCGGCGCGGCTGTCGAAATTCGCGGCAAGGCAGGCAATCTCGAGTTGACACCGGGCTCGTTCGCCCGGGTGGAGGGCCTGGTCGAGGGCTACGTGCACAACCCACCGGGCAGCGAGGTGTTGATCACCGGGACGGTGAGCGGTCATCTCACACATCACCACGATCGATCCGGTACTCCTATCGCCGCTGCCGGAAGGGTTCTGCACGGCCGGACCTGTCAGGACCCCGCAGCGCGATCGAGCGGTGCCACCCCGCCCGGCAGTGCCTTGCTGGTGGACCTGGCCGCGTTGGCCGCGCTCCCCGTCTACAGCCGACTGAGCGCGTATTTTCGGGTGGCTCTGCCTGTCGACGCCGCCACCGTCACACTCGATCCCGAACAGATCGATCAGTTGAGCGTACTGCTCGACGTTTCACCTCAAACGCTGAGAACGCAGCTCATCCGGGGCGGGTTGGTGCGATGAGGGGTCCGTGGACACTCACCGGCCGCCAGGTTTCGACCTCCAGAGGGAGTCCGCCGCGGGAAGGGAGGGGTCGGGAGTTGTACGGCCGTCCTCCGGGTCGAGATAACCGTCGGTCCAGGCAACCCGCGCCAGGTCGACCTTGCGTGCGATCGGACGACCGGCCGCCGCATACTTGGCTTTGACCCTGGCCAGGTACTGTTTCGCCGTATCGGGTTTGATGTTCATCGCCGTGGCGACGGCCTGCAGGGTCAACCCGGAGGCGTACAGCACCAGGGCACGTTCCTCCTGCCCACTCAGGGTCGGCCGCTCCCGGTCGTTGGCAATGATCCCGGCGAGCTCGGATGTCATCCACTCGCCGCTGCGCAACACTGCTCTGACCGCAGCCAGCACCGTGTCTTCGGAGTCCCTCTTCCCGACGATGCCGCTCACGCCGGCATGGAGCACCTGCCGCACCAGCGTCGGCGAAGCCATCGCGGACAGTACGAGCACCTTCAGCCCCGAGGCGATGAGTGGTTCGAGCAGGTCCGGGTCCACCGAAGGCCCACGTTCGACCATCAGATCGAGAATGAGCAGATGCGGACGTTGCCGAACGTCGGCGACCTTCCACCAGCGCAGGAACTCCGGAAAGGTCTCGCAGCTACGGACGATCTGCATCCCGACCTGGCTGCCGAGAATCTGCTCCGTCCGCCTGCGTTGGAGCAGATGATCTTCGACAACAGCGATACGCCAGGGTTGGGAGGACTCCGTCTTCGACTCCGTGCCGCCGGCGGCGTCTTCTTCGTGCATGCCCTCACCCTGCCATGGCGGGAACGGTGTCCGGCCGCGGACGTGCCGGTGTGGCCCGATGAGGTCCCGACCGCCGACGGTGGCGAGCGCCAGGGCGAGTGCGGATCTCGCGTCGACGGTGCTCACCGCTCGGGCCGGCTGTGGATGTGGTCCGACTACCACCATGGTGGTACCGGTCATGGTGGCGGACAACGACACGGTCGAGGACCTGAGCCGGCCAGGTCCGGATGTGGATCGGCCTCGGATCCACACGCAACACCTGCCACGCTGCTGCCCGGGCGGGTCCCGATGACCCCGGTTCGGGGGTCAATTCCATCCCGGGTTCGGGGGTCGACGTCTCCCACACCCCTGACCGACCCCATTCATTTCCCGCGAAATCACCCGTATTCACACCACCACGAACGTCATCACTCGATCAGGGTATATAACTGCAGTTTAACGTCACATAATTTCCCGCGAACGGGTTGAACATTTTCTCATCCGAAGTGCATTGACAGGAACACACATATCCCCGCCGACCCGCCAGACTCGCCGCCGGCCGACAAAACTGCCGCTCAGGGCACTGATCCTCCCTTCTTCCGACTCCGAATCACCTCTTCGTGCAATGGATTTCGCCACCGGATCGCAACGAGCTTTTAATCACGGTAGCTGGCAGGATGACCAATGGGGTGGATCCTCGGATGCGCTCGACCGCCGGTCGAGATGTTTGTTGTGCGCACAGTATTTGAATTGTTTCTGCTCGTCGCGGGCGAGCACACGTCACAGAAAGCGAAGGAGCCACAGTGGCAAAGGTAAAGACCGGTCTGCACCGGCACGTGACACGGCGGTGGTCAGCGGGGGTTGCCGCACTGCTCGTGGGACTTTCATCGGCGATCGTGCTGCCGATCGTGAGTCGGACCGCCCAGGCGGACCCTCCTCCCGCACCGGTGGCGGAGTTCATCGCGCCGAGTTGCGAGGGCACCACCAATGACGACCCCACGAATGCGACGGGCCCGATCCCGAACCTTCTCCGGGTGTTCGGCCAGCGGCTGGTCAACTACAACAACGGCTCTCCCGTCGTGCTGTACAACAGCCAAGGGCAGAACGGCAACAGCAATCCCCTCTGCATGGTGCGCTACGAGGCCGCAACGGGTGGGCCGGTCTCCGACTGGGCCTACTGCACCCAGGACGCGGCACTGATCTGTGCCACCCAGGATGCGGACGGCAACATCGTGCGCGACGGACAGATCCGACCGCCACTGGCCTGGGTACCCCCGTACGACGAGCCGATTCCGGCATGGGGCCCGTACCCGGAGGTGTCAGCCGCGGACCGGGAGAAATTGCAGGCGTACATCGTCAACAACGACATGGTCCTCCAGCGTGTCGACGGCACACCGGTGGATTCCTCCAACGACTCCTACGACTCCCGTAGCGTTCGTCAATGGCTCATCCACTGCATCGACAATCCCGACAGGACCGGGACCAACCCGTACCAGGCCGGCTTCCCGAACACCTGGGAGTTCTGCCAGGTCAACATGAGTCAAGAACGGCGGGAGAGCATCCTGGCGGTTGTCAACGGCGCACTTGCCGCAGAGCTGGACGCGACCACCCCGGGCACCGGGGTGTCGCCAGGCACCGAAGGTCGAGTCACCGTCACCACGACCCTGCTCGGCACCCCGCTCGACGTGACCGCCAGCGCCGGCACCTGGTCACTCTGTCCTGACGCACCGGCAACGGTGACCGCAACCGGATCCACCGTCACCATCGCGGGTACGGCCGTTGCCCCGGTGACGTTCGACCTGTGTGTCACTCGCCCGAGCCCCGGCGTACTGTCGGTCACGCTCACCGGCGCTCCCCCGATCGTGCAGGCGGCAGGTTTCGCCCAGAGCCGCACCAGCCCCACTGAGAACCTCTGCCAGATCTTCGCCCTCTACAACACCCGGCAGCCCGCCGACCTGGTGACCTCCGCTGCCATCAACTTCGGCATCCGCAAGCCGCCGATGATCGCCACCACCCTGGTGGACGACGTGGACGGGGACAAGAACATCGCTCAGGCCGGCGGCACGGTGACCGACACCGTGGATTACGACTACCTCGACCCCAACAGCGAGTACACCGTTACCGGCGAACTGGTCGACAAGGCCACCGGTACCCCCACCGGAATCACCGGCAGCACCACCTTCACCTCCTCCGCCACCGGCGCAGGAGCCGTCGAGGTGCCGTTCACCATCAGCGATGCCTGGGCCGGACACACCCTGGTCGCCTTCGAGATCCTCTATCAGGGTGATGCCGAGGTGGCAGGGCACGAGAACATCAACGACGCCGCACAGACCGTGTACATCGCCGACATC